>CALSSN010000010.1 GCA_943789025.1 uncultured Verrucomicrobiales bacterium | reverse complement strand
AGGCTCTTTTCATCAGCAAAAGAGAGCAAGTCAGATAAAGAAATCCTTGAAACATGACAGTGGACTTTTCCCACCTGATACAGAGGCTTGGCGCCTGTCAGTCCTTGGTCTACCTTCCCTGGGGCGAAGCGGGTCATCGGGGAGTCATTCACACAACAAATCCAACTGCTCTTCGCTCAGTTTCAACATGCATAATCATGGTATGTTTTTGGTTTTTGGATAGCCTCTAGCGCGGACATTTCATACTGAGATAATTTGCCTCCGGTCTCGGCTTCGAGTGCTCGGTCCGTTTCGAAACGTTGTTGGAAGGGTCCAAACAGGCGGTTTTTGTGATGTGGCCACTCACATTCCCTCACCTCCACCGTTGTTTTTCCGGTGCCGGGGCAGCACACTTTGAGTCAGGCGGGAGCAGCCAGCAGTCGGTGGGGCTTTGTTGCTCGTTGGGTAGGAGGCCCCCATATTTCAGGGGGCCGTCCTCCCACAGAACCGTGCCACACAGAATCCGGACAACAATGACGGGCACCGCCATGAATCAGACCCTCTTTGGGTTTACCCTGCAGAAGCTTGAATCGCAAGCAATCTGAGACATCGTTTTGAGCTCCCTGCAGATTCGGAACGACCAACCTGCTGAAACCCAGAAACGCCGTCACAGCGCACACTCAAAAAAACCAAAAATGTCCACGACCTGCACCATCGGAATCGACTACGGCTCAAATTCAGTACGCGCTGTGGTAGTGCGGAGCGATGACGGGGCAGAGCTCGGCGAGTGTGTGTTCGACTACCCGAGCGGGGAGGAAGGAATCCTTCTTGATTCAAGCGACCATAACCTCGCCCGCCAGCACCCTGGCGACTACCTGGATGGCTTGGAAGCAGCCGTCAAGGGGGGCTTTAAGTGAGGCGGAACGCAACGACAAAGACCAGAAATTCTCCCGCCATCAGGTGGTTGGAATCGGCGTGGACTCGACCGGCTCCAGCCCGATTCCAATTGATTCCGATAACTTTCCACTAGCTCTGAAACCGGAATTTTCAGACAATCCGAATGCTCAGTGCTGGCTCTGGAAAGACCACACTTCGATCACAGAAGCGGAATCGATCACCCGGATCGCCCGTGAAATTCGCCCGCACTACCTTGACCGAATCGGGGGAACGTATTCCTCCGAGTGGTTCTGGGCCAAACTTTGGCATTGCCTGCATGTCGATCCCGAGGTCTTCCATGCAGCGCACAGCTGGGTGGAGCTCTGCGATTTCATCCCGGCCGTCCTTGCTGGTGTGACAGCACCCGAGAACGTGATCCGAGGGGTCTGTGCTGCCGGACACAAAGCTCTCTATGCCGCCGACTGGGGTGGGCTCCCTGACGAGGAATTCCTCACCGCGCTCGATCCTGCTCTGGCGGCGCTTCGGCCGCGGCTCTACGAAAAAAGCCCACGACGCAGGTGACACCGCCGGACTGCTGTGCGCGAAATGGGCTGAAAAACTCGGTCTCCCCGCAGGAATCAAAATCGCAGTCGGCGCGTTCGACGTCCACTACGGCGCGATCGGATGCGGCGTGGCAGAGGGGACGCTGGTCAAAGTCATCGGAACTTCCACCTGCGACTGCGCTGTGGGTCTCGGCCGCCAGCGAGGTCGGGGACATCCCGGGAATCTGCGGCATCGTCGAGGGCGCTATTCTGCCCGGGTTTTACGGCATCGAAGCCGGACAGTCGGCCGTCGGCGATATTTTTAAATGGTGGGTGGAAGGGGGTCTGCGACGGCGCTTCCTCTCATCATGCTGAAATGACGAAAGAAGCAGAATGCCTCCTCCCCGGTCAGTCCGGCCTCATGGCGCTCGACTGGAACAATGGCAACCGCACGATTCTCGTCGACCAGAGGCTGACCGGGCTGCTCGTCGGCCAGACCCTCCACACCACGCGAGCCGAGATCTACCGCGCACTCATCGCGGCCACTGCTTTCGGTGCACGCGTGATCATCGAACGCCTCCGCGACTATGGCGTTCCCATCGAACCGGATCGTCTGCTCGGGCGGGAATCGCAGGGAAAAACCCGATGCCTCATGCAGATTTACGCCGACGTGACTGGCTGCGAAATGCGTATCTCCCGATCCTCGCAAAGCTGCGCACTCGGTGCTGCCATCGCCCGCCGCCGTCATCACCGGCGAGCACAGGAATTTCAAATCCGCGCAGGCCGCCATGACCGGACTGCAGGAGACCAGCTACCAACCGATCGCCGAGAACAAGGCCGTCTATGAGCGGCTCTACGCCATCTACCGATCGCTCCACGATGCCTTCGGTGGGGTTTCTGACGATGGCGATCTGGGGGCCGTGATGAAGGAGCTGCTCACCATCAAAGAGCAACAGGCGGCAAAATACCATCCAGAATGAGCGACTTTCAAAAAATCAAAGGAAGAATGCTGCAAGGCGCAACCTCCAGCTCCCGGCGACAGGTCTCGTCGACATAAGGTTCGGTAATGTCAGCGTAGCGGATCCGGAGCGAGCCGTCTTTGCCATCAAACCCAGTGGCGTCGACTACGAAGCGCTGACGCCAGAGCAGATGGTGGTGGTAAACTTTGCCGGGGAGACAGTGGAAGGCACGCTCTGCCGCGTCCTCGGACACGCCTACCCACCGGTGCCTGTTCCGGAATTTCGATGGGATCCGCTCCATCGTACACACCCACCTCCCCGACGGGCTGTGGCCTTCGCTCAGGCGGGGAAGAGCCTCCCGTGCCTCGGAACCACCCACGCCGACTACTTCCACGGAGCCGTCCCCGTGACCGAATCCCATGAATGCCGAAGAGGTCGGAGGCGAGTATGAGTGGGCCACCGGCGAAGCAATCGTCGGAACCTTCTTCAGTCATGGGATTGATCCACTGGCAGTGCCGGCCGCGCTGGTACGCAACCACGGGCCATTCGTCTGGGGGAACACTGCCTCGGAAGCGGTAGAGACCGCACTCGCGCTGGAGATCTGCGCCGAGATGGCTGCCGCGACGCTCGGCCTCAACCCCGAAGCTCCCGCGATTCCGAAGCACCTGCTCGACCGTCATTACTTTCGTAAACACGGAAAGGACGCCTACTACGGGCAGAAAAAGTAACCAGGTTCCGCCTCGTTTCGGGTTCGCCGTCTTGCTTCGATCAGTCAACGTTGGCCGGAATCGGCCGCCACTTCCCGCGGGTAAACTTCCCTGGCAGAAAACACCCAGAGCACAACCTTCTTTTTTTCCCAAAGATCCACTTCCGACTTCGAGCGTCGCGCCACATTAGCCCTCGCGCTGTCGCCTCCGCTCCCTTTCGAAGCCTCCCGGTCGACAGGGAATCCGAGTTCAGCGGCGAGGTGATCAACCAACCCAGCCCCCACATCGTGCATCCCCGAGACTGGCGCCTTCATTAAAAACCAGAGTATGACTGTCACCGACAACAAGCACCGGGCTCTCCGGGTCGGTGGCGAGAGGTTCCGGGCTCTCAGCTGATCCAGTTCCAACGTGGCTGACCGGCAGCTCTTCTTTCGCCTCGGCGCCTTTTTCTTCCTCGGTGAGAAGATCACCATGGAAGTGAAGAGTTTCTCCCTGAGTCCGCAGAATTTCTGCGCTGAACGCGGCCTTCGCTGCGGCGACGGAAGGCTCATCCCGGCAAAGCTCGGCAAGCAGCCGGGCGACGTGGCGGCAGGTCACCGGCGACCAGTGCGAATCCTGCGCACAGTAAAGCTGGTCCTCAGATCCTGCGCGCAGCTCATTGAAGGTCGCCTCAAGATCCAGCACCTCGACACCAGCCTCGGTAAGGGTTTGCAGAAAGGGAGCCAGGGTGTGCACGGCCCCTTCCGCAGGCCGGTCGCCATTCATGGCTACCTCGCCTGAGAACTTCTCCGGGTAAATCGACGCCTTTGGGGGTACCGGACAGAGAATAAGGACGCACCCCTAGAGCTTCCAGCTCCTCATGATACTGCACGATCACCGGGACCGGATTAGTTCCTGTCACACGTCGACTCTGCAAAATCTCTCTCCCAGAATCGCCCTTGTGCGAGGTGCTCGAGCTCATTGCGTAAAAACCACCACCCTGCTGCGGCACCCTCGATCCCGATCCCCGCGGCGCCTTCGGAAGCCGAAGCTGCAAGTTCTGCTTCTCTGGCAAAGGCATCCGGATCACCAGAAGACTCCTCCGCAACCCCCGAACTGCAGGACAGCAGGGTGCATGCGAGAAGGGAGAGAAGCGGGACTCTGTTCGCGATCATATACGGAGGGTAATTGAGCTTTGGATCGGAGTGAAGAGAAAAACTTCCTTCGCACTCACCATGTCGAAGCTCAGTCCCGGTACGAGAACATCCGCTCCACCCGAGGCGGGACGCATGGCTCGCCAGTCTCTGCCAATCCGGCGGAGACTCGCAGAAAAAGGCTGCTTCTCCTGAATCCTAACTTTCGTCCTCGGCAACGGCGGCAGCCACAGCATCCTCATCAGACTCGAGGGGCATGTCCACCCCACTCGATGAATGCCATGGGAGCGGCATCGCTCATCCGTGGGCCCAGCTTGGTAATCCGGGTGTAGCCACCCTGACGGTCAGAATGCGCAGGCGCGATCTGGTCGATCACTTTGCCAGCGAATTCCTGTTTCTTAAGCAGGGCGATCAGCTGGCGACGGGCGTGAAGATCCCCGCGCTTGCCGAGGGTGACCAAGCGGTCGGCAAGCGGCTTGAGGGCCTTGGCCTTGGCCAGCGTTGTCCGGATCCGGCGATGCTCGACGAGGCTGCCAAGCTGGTTGGAGAAAAGCGAGTTCCTGTGCGCAGTGTCACGTTGGAGCTTTGCTGTCTTTCGGCGATGTCTCATGATCAGTTTGTTTTCTAGCCTTCGTTTCTAACCACTCTACTACTCGTCATCCAGGTTCTGCTGGATCAGTTGAGCAAGCCCTGGACCTTCTTCTACCACTTCTTCAGTAGCCAGAATACTGGTCATCCCGGCCTTGAGGTCGAGGAGCGAGGGGTCAAGATTCATGCCCAGCGCAAGGCCGAGATCAGAGAGCTTGTCCTTGATCTCATTGAGCGACTTCTTCCCGAAGTTCCGGTATTTGAGCATCTCAGCTTCCGTTTTCAGAGCTAGTTCTCCGACCGAGCTGATATTGGCATTGTTCAAGCAGTTTGCAGCGCGCACAGAGAGCTCGATTTCGTTGACGCTCATATTGAGCAGCTTCTTGAGCTCTGCATTTTCCTCGCTCTGCGCCTCAGGAGCAGAATCAAACTCGACGAGCTCATCGTCGTAGCCGACAAACACATCCAGGTGATGCCGAAGAATTCCGGACGCCTGGGTCAAAGCATCATGAGGCTCGACGCGGCCATCTGTCCAGATATCCAGCAGAAGCTTGTCGTAGTCCGTGCGGTTACCAACCCGGGTATTCTGCACAGCATACTTGACTCGGACGACAGGCGAGAAGATCGAATCGACTGGGATGATACCAATTGGCGTATCCACTCCCCTTGTTCTCCTCCCCGGTGGCGAAAACCACGGCCGACGCGGACTTCCATCTCACATTCGAACTTCGTTTTCCGGTCAATCGTGCAGATGACCTGGTCCTCATTGATGACCTTGAAGTGGGCATTCTCAGTGATGTCCCCTGCCGTAACTACTCCTTCTTTGTTAGCTGAAAGGAGAAGGGCCTGGGGCTCTTTCTCTTCGTCGTGGCTGAAGCGGACCTTCTTCAGGTTGAGAACAATCTGGGTGACGTCCTCCACGATTCCGGGAAGTGATGTAAACTCGTGGGGTGCCCCGGCGATTTTCACCGAGGTGATCGCGGCGCCCTCGAGGCCGGAAAGAAGAACGCGACGGAGGGAGTTCCCGACCGTATGGCCGTAGCCTCGATCAAAGGGTTCTGCGACAAACTGCGCGTAGGTGCTGGTAGCGGTATCCTCGTTCTTGGCGAGGCGGTTGGGCATCTCGAATGGTGCTAGGCGGAAGGCCATGGTATTTTTAGTATGTGTTTGCCGGGTTTCCTCCGGGGCGAGCACTCCCGACATGCAATCGGGGGCCCGGAGACCTACGGCGATTTATCTGGCTCGCGGGCGCGCAACTAAAGAGAGGTCCCTGGACTTGTAAAATGGTTTTTACTCTCCTAGCCTGAATCCTTATGAATCCCGGAATGGCTGGCCTGCTGCTGTTGCTTCTCTGCACAGGCTATCTTCAGGCCACTGCCAAGCCAGGCTTGAAGCGCAACTGGACGAGCTATGACGGGCGCACTGTCGAGATGGAGCTTCGTGAAGTGCGCGAGGACAGTGCTCTTTTCATGGTGGGTGACCGGAGGGTCGAAGTCCCTCTCAAACGGCTTGCCGACGACGACACTCTCATCGCCCGGGATTGGTGGGAAAAGCTCCCCCGCCCCTTGAAGTGGCCTGAAATTGTGGAAGTTGAAACCCGCACTCTGGAAGTCGCCGAAGTAGCCGACGCCGGGAGAGCAGGTTGGCGGGTTTACCGAACTGACCACTTCGAGTTTCACTCGCAGGCCGAGCTGACACGGAGTCTGGTCAAGGACATTGCCCGGGTCTTTGAAGCGACGCTGAAACTGGTCGACTCCCTGCCGTGGACGATCCAACCGACTCCGCCCGAAGGAAGCCACTACCTGGCCGAACTTTACCAGACCCGCTCCGCCTACCAGGCGGCCGGCGGGCCTGCAAATTCCGGTGGCGTCTACATACCCAGCGAAAAAAAATTCATGGTTCCCTTCGAGAGCCTCGGCGTCAAGCGGCTGGGGGGACGCTTGACGCGCGCGGAGGGCTATGAAGTCAATACCCTCATCCATGAAATCACTCACCAGGCGATGCATTTCTGGCTCCGTTACCTTCCCAAATGGTTCATCGAAGGGTCCGCCGAGTTCACCGAAGTCACTCCTTACAACCACGGAAAATTCCGAGTCGACAGGATCCAGGCCGGCTTGAAGGATCACCTCGAGGACTTTTACCGCCACAGCCAGACCAGCTTGTATCCGATCGAGGCCCTTCTCACCATGACCCATAGAGAATGGGCAGCGGTCTCAACGAGCTACTCCGCACAGAAAAGTCTCTACGGCAGTTCCCTGCTGCTCACTTACTATTTCATGCACCTCGATGGCGACGGCGACGGCAAAAGAATGCAAGGCTTCTTACGAGAGGTGGGCAAACTGAAGAACGATTGGGAAGCCTTCAACAAAGATTATGAACGCTACGAGAAGGAGTTCCGAGTCTTCCTCGCCCAGCCGGAAGTTGTTGACAACCGGGACGGCACCTTCAGCTATCCAGTCAAATTAACTCCACCTGAAAAACCTGTTCTCCCCCTTCCCGAGGAGGAGATGGAGCGAGCCGCGCACGTCCACCTGGGCATCCTCCTCGACGAAAGAACCCCAACCGAGATTGAGGCAGACCTCCGAGCAAAATTTAAAAAGATCGGCATCAAAATTCCTTAGAATCCCTCTCTCTTTCGACTCCGGAGGCGGCGCGGATCCCTCGCAGCATGAGCTGGATGGAGGTCCGGCCCTGGTAGTGGTTTTCTCCGGGAGAAAAAGCAATGTCCCATGGTGGAGGGGGCAGGTCAGGCGGGCAGTTGAAATAAATCGCCTCGTGCCGTGCTCCATTCTGGAGGAGCTTAACCTTGAGATGCTTCTCCTTGAGCCACCGCGGTTCTGCCGCAGGCCGAACACCCGTAGCAAGGAAGAGAGGCTCCGGGTTGGAACTCCCGAATGGTGCCAGACACTCCAAAGCCGCGAGGAATGGAAAGTCAATTTTTTCCAGCTCCAACTCCGCATCGAGATAGATCTTCCGCTCGAGTTGATCGCTCGTGATGGCCGCGACCACGGCTTCGAGAAATGCCTCACGAAATGCCTCAAAATGCTCCCTCTGGACCGTGAGACCCACCGCCTGTGCGTGCCCGCCACCGGCCGCCAGGTAGTGGCGCGACGCGTCCACGGCGGCAACAAGATCAAAACCCGTGACGCTCCGACCGCTGCCCTTCCCGAGGCCCGCTTCATCGAAGCCGATGACAAGTGCCGGGCGGTGAAACTTTCTCACAATCCGTGCTGCTACGATGCCCACCACGCCGGCATGCCAGCCATCACCTCCGAGCACCAGAGCCGGGTCATCCCGTCGCGAAAGGTGTTCCTCCGCCATCTCCTCGGCCTCGGTGAGAATGTCATCCTCGATCTGACGGCGCTCGCGGTTGAGACGATCGAGCGTTCCAGCCAGCTCACCAGCGAGCGTGGCATCCTCCGCGCGGAGCAGATCAAGAGCGTCGGTGGCATTGCCGAGGCGACCGGCTGCATTGATCCGGGGGCCAAGAAGGAACCCGATACTGCTCGCCTTCCCCACTGCCTCCTGCCGGACCCCCGCAACCTGACGCAAAGCAAGGAGACCAGGCCGCGCACGCTTCATCATACGATCGAGCCCACGTTTCACGAGAATCCGGTTTTCACCGACGAGGGGAACCACATCTGCCACGGTGCCGAGAGCCACCAGGTCGAGACCGTCCCGAAGGTCGTACACGCCACTCGCCACCGGGCGCTCCCGAAGCAACGCATGAGCGACCTTGAAGACAATTCCCACGCTGCAGAGATACGCATGCCTGCCACCATCCGGGCGCTTAGGATTGACCACTGCGACGCAATCGACCATTTTATCGACTGAGGTCTCGTGGTGATCAAGCACGATGAGATCGATCCCAGCAGCCGCCAGAAGCGCTGCCTGTTCCCGGTTATTCGTGCCACAGTCGATGGCGATCAGGAGACTGGTTCCCGCGTTTTCCTCGAGGCACCGAGCCACTCCGGATTCGCTCAATCCATATCCTTCCGACTTCCGCCGGGGCAGGGTGGAGCCCGCCTCCACGCCGTATGCGGCGAGAACCTCGAGCATCAAAGATACTGCGGTGACGCCATCGACATCGTAATCGCCAAAAAGCGTGATCTTTTCTCCTCCTTCGATGGCGGTGATCAGACGCTCCACGGCGGACGCCATATCTGGAAGTTCCAATGGATCAGAAAGGTTCTTCAGGAGAGGTTCCAGGTGCCTTCCGAGATCCGTATCCCCTTCGATTAGTCGTCCCGCCAGGAGGTAAAAAATCACCTCCGGAAGATCCTTCGCAGCGGGGTCGGCGAGGAGTTCCGCAAGCTTTTTCTTATTCGTGCCTCGCAGAATCCATCGGCAAGGACCGCTCGAAACTGGCTGGTTCGTCGTGCTCGCCAAAATACCTTTACCCTTCCCCACCGAGATAATGATCCTCCGGGACGTCATAGATACGCAGGATACGCTCCCGAGCCACCTTGACGCGCTCGCGCTCAAGAACGAGCGGCCGCCCCTCTTCAACGAGCTTGATCTCTGCAAACTCACCAGCCTTCTCGTCCGGGTGGTAGAGAGCGTGGTAAAGATCATCCAGGCAGGTGATCATGCGGCCATCCACTTCGTCGACAATGTTGTGGGTGAACTCGCGCAGATGGGTGTTAACAGCGTCTGGAAGCACACTGGTGAGCACAACCGGCTCGGGCCGCTCCCGATAAATTTCGTCTGT
This sequence comes from uncultured Verrucomicrobiales bacterium, assembly GCA_943789025.1. GTDB lineage: Bacteria > Verrucomicrobiota > Verrucomicrobiia > Verrucomicrobiales > DEV007 > CALSSN01. Next base: position 85,894 of record CALSSN010000010.1, on the reverse strand, counting down.
TGTGAAATTACTGAAAAAGTAAGCAACTACCTCGTCATCAATTCCATATGCTTCTATAAGCTGACGATCAAGTGGCTGAAAGACCAGGCCGGCATAGATGACATATTTCGGGCGCTTACCATACTGTTTAGCCATGATGAGGTAGGGCAAAAAGCGCTTCAAGGTGATGGTCAGTTCTTTTTCCTTACGGTCTCGCCAGACCTTGACCATGACTTCGTCACCTGCGAAACGGCGTTCCACGATCTCATTCAGATTGACCAGGTCACCCTCCACCTCGATGAGGCCATTGCTGAGCACCGGGCTCCCCTCGATCTCGAGAAGGACATCCCCGACTTCAAGAACCCCACTGGAGGATCCTGAGCCTTCTACGCTGGTAACCATAACGCCAAGTTCCCCGCCAGGAAGGCCCAGCGCTTTGATCTGGGCAGGGTTCTGAATAGGCAAGGTGGAGATCGCGAGATCGACATAGTGGTCGTAGCTCCCATCCTCGACATCCGTGAGAAAACGTTTCACCACTGGCATGGGAATCATGTAGCCCACATTCTGGGTGCTACCGCCGGAGAGTCCCTGAAAGGCGACACCCACCACGCTTTCACCCTGGATAACCGGCCCCCCGCTGTTGCCCGGGTTGATGGCAGCATCAATCTGGATGGCAAGGTGCTGGTCCACTCCGCTGTGAGAGTAGGTGCGAAAATCAATGCGTGAAACCACACCCCGAGTCACAGAAAGGCGGTCTCCTCCGATCGGAAACCCCACAGCGATGACCTCGGTATCAAGACGTGGAACCCCGCCAAGGGGGAGCGGAGCGACGCCCTCAAAGGGTGTCGGATCCACCAGACTGAGAAGGGCGAGATCACAATCGTGGGCAATATGAAGCAACTTTGCCGCGAGCGGCTCGGGGTTTCCTACTTTGCGAATGATGAGACGATTCGCGTTACTGACCACATGAGCATTGGTCATGAAGAGATTCTCGCCAACCAGCCACCCTGTTCCGCTCCCCCCTCCCGGGACACCCCCGTGCCACGGGGTGCGGTAATCCGGTTCGATCGCTGCATTCTCAACTTGAACAATTCCCGCAAACCGGTCCGAAGCCTCCACGACCGCCGGTTCGCCACGGGCATCCTCCGTCCAGAAACTCGAAAACACAGCAGAAGCAGTCAGAAAAACGAAGGTAAAAAAGCGGGACAAAATTCTCATTTTATGCAAAACCATTAACGTTCAGGCAGAAGATAACGCAAAGCGATCTTCGCTTTTCCTCCTCTATGGTGTCTCTTTCAACGGAGGTGTTGCTATCAGATCCACCAATTCCTTTCGGACAAGAAAAACCTCTGAAACCCCATCCACTGCACCGTAATAAAAAGGAGAATCCGCCCCCTCAGCACCTGCGGGGGCGAAAGACAATCGCAGGTCGAGAAGACCTCTGTTCGCTGCGGCTGGAGATTCCATCGGTGGTTGAAGTGACACATCTACCACCAGCTCGGGAGTCTCGAGGGCAGCGAACCCGACCGAGCTGTCTGCCAACCAGTCGACGGCTATCAGGGAGCCAATCCCAGCCACCAGCATCTCGGCTCGCGCCGGATCGATGAGTTCGGTAATATCCTCCCCGGCCCTCCGGCCCTGCCAGCTGGCGAGGCGGTAGTCGTAGTTCAAATCAATCGAAGGGGAGCTTCCCGGGCTGATGCGCAGACTGCGGAGCGAAAAGATGCTGAACTGCAACACCGTAAGATTCTTCCACTTTACCTCCTCCGCTGGGATCTCACTCAGAACTTCTGCACTGACCTGATAGACAAAGGGATCATCTCGCCAATGCGCAAAGATCGCTTTTTCGTTCGTTCCGAAATCGAGTGTTTCTCCCTCTGCTTCGGGCGAGCCCGCCAAGGTAATCGAGAGTAAGGGGTCTTCGAGTCCGTAATCTGCGAGAGACGATGCAGAATCAGAGACAAAATCGAGGATATCGGCTTCGGTGATTGTCTTGATCAGCCTGTCAACCCGCTCCCCATTCGCCTTCACACGCTTGCCTGCACGATGAAGTAGCCAGCGTTCACCTCGCCGCTCAAGCTCCACCCTGGGCGCGCCTGAAACTGCGATCCTGATAGCGGCAATCGCCTCGGGGTTGAGCCGTGCCAGAGTGCGGTTCCGCAGGTCGTTGATCCCGTAATTCAGCGCCTCCCAGACTCTAGGATCAAAGGTCATGACAGCGGCCCGATCCGATGCTTTGGCATAAACCGTCCTCGCTGGCGTTTCAGCTTGCTCGTCCGTATCTCCTGCCTTGATTTTTTCCTCGACCCCGTTGGCATCAGTCCTCCAGAAACTCAGGGTCAATCCCTCTTCCTCATCGGCACTCACCTCTTCCCTCATTGTCTTCGTCTCTCTCGGCAAAAGAAGCCTGAAGGAGATAACCTCTCCCTCTGAGACGACACTGGGCAACTCAGGAAACTCCTCCGGAAACCCGTCGGCACGAATCTCAGCAAGCAGATCCAACATCCTCTGGACTGTCGCATCGGCTGCTTCTGTCTTCAGCGGCTTTTCGATTTTCCAATAATCGTCGGCGCTTTCTCGCAGAAAAGTCGCCTCCCCATCAAGTCCGGAATAAACAAAACCGAGCAACGCGGCAGGATCCTGCACCCAGAGGCGGGTATCCCGGATTTCTTCAGAATTGCCGTGCGTAAAATCCCTGAGAGGTGACCGAACCAGGAGCACCACTTCTCTGTTCTCTGGCCTTCGCAGGTAGAGCGTCCCTTCCAAGGCACCGCCGACCCCCAACTCAATGACATCCTTTTTCCCGCCCCGCCTCGTCACGACCAGGCGCCCCGCCTTTTCGCCGAATCCGGCCTGAGAAAGCTCAATCTCCCCGTTACCATTTTCCCCAACCTCCATCGCATCAAGGACTTCAATCGACACAACCGCATCAAGAAACCCTTTGATCCAATCAGGCCGTAGCCGGTCTTCCACGTCCCCACCAGCCAACCACAGCTCCTCCTCGCCTTCCTTCCGGGTCAAAACAATCGCGCATCGATGAGTCTTTAAATCCAAGGCGACAATCTCTTCCGGATCCAACTCAAGGAGCAGGCTCGAGCGGTTTGCTATGCGGGTGGTCGAATCGGTCTTACTCTCTTTTAAAAAAATAAATGCACCCACCCCGGCGACGAGGAGAAAAAGGGCAATCGTGGTCGCGCTTCGCATGGTTTTCTCTCCCTGCTCTTCTCTGCCTTACCCGCTGCTCAGGTTAAACCCTTCTGACCGCCCAGACAAACAAGCCGAACCCGGCCACCGCAGCGGGAAGGGTGATTGCACAGATCCAGAAGATGCGCTGGTGCTGTTCCGGGCTTAAACTGATATGATGCCGGGTTTTAATCTTCGGAGCGATTCCCATGAGCTCCTCCCGATCAAGCAACCAGTTGAGTGATGCGCAGATAAAATCGTAATTCGAAGCGATCTGCATGTCCGGGTCAGCCAGTGTGGCATTTCCAACAACCACCATCCGGGAGCTGTCGATGCGGAGCCTCTCATCCGCAAGAGCCCCTAACTCAGCCGATGCCGCCACGAACACGGGCGGCGCATTGTCCGCCGGATCCAGCGATGGCAGCTTCTCCAGAAAACTTGTCTCACCCCAAAACCGGGTCGCCGCTTCGAGCAAAGGTTTGACCTCGATCGTCTTCCGCTGAAGTTCTTCGTCCCCTTCCTTGACTCGCAACGAGCAAGTCTGACCACCAAAGGTAGTATTCAAACCCCAGAAAGCTTCCGTGATTCTTGAGCCCGGAACAAAAGTACTCTGGACGAGAAACTGCGTCCTCGGGCCGGCACCCGTACTCTCAGCATAAAGAACTCTGTCGCCACGCGGGCTGATCCCATTTTTATCTAGAAATCCGTTCAGTCTCGGCGTCGTTCCCTGCGGATTCAAAAGCACCAGAACTCCTCCCCGGCGACGCTGCCAGTACTCTTCCAGCAGGCCTATTTCGCGATCGGTCAGGTCATAAACCGCATTGAGCAGAATGACCCCATCTGCATCGTCCGGAAAAGAATCGAGATCATCCAACCGAAGCGGCTCAAGCGTTGCATTCTGGCGCCGAGCAAAAGATTCGAGGACGTTGTATGCCGAGCCCCTAGGGCTCTGTCTCAACTGCCCTTTCCCTGCAAGGATGTAGAGCTTCCTCTGGGATCCCTCGGTGACTGAGATCATGGCCGAGGTCAGGATATCCTCACCGTAAAACTCGACATCATCCCCAGATTGCCCGCGTTGCGTCGGTGTAGCCACCATCTCGGACTCATGCACTGTCTTCGAGCTCTCGCCTGAGGCGACGATGACCACGTTCTCGGTCAGATCGAGCCCATACTTGAGCTTTGCTGCTTCCAACTTGTTCGGATCCCTAGCGGGGTCAATAAAGGTCAACTCGATCCGCTCAGGGTTCTGCCGCTTGTATTCCTCAACCAGGTTGAGCACATCAGAAGCCAGTGCAGAACTCCTCACAAAAGCGACCACGAGTTCCAAGGACACGTCAGAATTCTGCAGAAAATTGGTCGTTGTCGTGGAGAGCGTGTAATTCTCCCCTTTCGTGAGGTCCCAACGCTTGTAGTGACGAAAGCCGAGGTAATTGACGCTCGCTATAAGTAGCAGCACGAAGAGGATCTGAAGAGCAACGTTGAAGCCTATGCCGAGACGTTTCGCCGGACGGGAGAGCCGGTTGCACTTTTCTCCTGAACTGTCTTCCGGATGCTTTCGCGCATCCTCTGGAATTGTTTCCTGCATCCCTGAAACTAAAAATGAGTCATTAATTTTCTGCTTTCACGCACGCCCTTCCTTGATTCCCGGCTTAAGCTCTCCACCTCCTATACTCAAGAGCTTGGTGGGTGAGAAAAAGAAAGAAGGTCGCGAGGCTCAGGTAATAAACAATTGGCCGTGTGTCGACGAGCCCTCTCGTGAACCTTTGAAAATGGGCGTGCGGAGCAATGTAGGTGACAATCTCCATGATTTCGGTAGGGAGGTTGTTCGCGAGGTTGAGCGAAAATACGCCGAGCAGAAAATGCATCAGGCAAAGAGTAAAAGCCATGACCCCAGCGACTATCTGATTGGAAGTCAAAGCCGAAGCAAAGCACCCGACGGCCAGATACAAAGCCCCTGAGAGGAAAAGGATCAGCAGACTGCCGATCAGCTCACCCCGCGGGATGACCATATCGAGACCCGTGATCCCGAGGAAGAGGAAAAAGTAAAGTGCGCTGGGCAACCAGATGACCGCATAAAAGACGAGAGCTGCGCCGTATTTTGCCGCCAGTACCTGCCAGGTTCTCACCGGCGCGGTCATGAGAGTCTCGAGGGTTCCCAACTTCCTCTCTTCTGAGAAAAGCCGCATGGTCACCAAAGGAAAAATTGGGAAAAACGAAAGCCAGAACCAGTAAGAGGAATACGTCCAGATCACCAGACTCCCCTCGCTTGAGGTCCGCTCAAGGATCGTCAATGCCGCCTTGAAAGAAAAGCCTGTCAGCACCATCACCAACGCGATGACGACATAGGCTACCGGCGAGAGAAAGAAGGCTCTCATCTCTTTACCGAAGAGAATGGTCAGGATACGCATGAAAGTCTTTGCTTGGTCAGAATCGCTGTCTTGCTGAAGGAGGGCTGGTCTCTGATTCTCTCATTCTTATTGTTTGCCGTTTAACCTGCATGATCAACGTCTGTAAGTTCGACAAAGGCGTCTTCCAGAGATGCTTTCCGCAGAACGAGCTCACGCAGGGGCCACCCCTGAGCTATGACAGCGGAATGTACTGCGCGCCGCACATCCGTCTTTGACTCTGCCACAACCCTTGTCTTCGACCACCCATCTGTAAGCTTCCTGCTATGAACTTTCCTGACGCCTTCGATCTCTCGGAAAGCTGCCTCCACCTGCTCCGGATCAGCTTCGACCTCGACAAAGAGCGTTCCAGCCGTGCGAAGGGCATCGACCAGGTTCTGTGGCGCATCCTCGGCCTTGATACGCCCCTTATCGATGATGATGACTCGTCCACAAACAGCCTCCACCTCAGAAAGTATGTGGGTAGAAAGAAAGATCGTATGCTCTTCGCCAAGATCACGAATCAGCATCCGCACCTGACGAATCTGGTTCGGATCCAGGCCATTCGTCGGCTCGTCCATAATCAGGAGACGAGGCTCGTGGATGAGCGCAGCGGCCATACCTACCCGCTGCCGGTAGCCCTTGGAAAGCTTGCCAATCCCCCTTCTTCGGACATCGGCAATCCGGCAGAGCTCCATAACCCTACCCGTGCGCATCCGCATCTGCTTGCCTCCCATCCCATGAAGCCTGGCGATGAAATGCAGGTATTCTTTCACCCGCATTTCTTCGTAGAGAGGCACATTTTCCGGCATGTAACCAATGTTTCGACGTGCCTGGAGGGAATCGTGAAAAATATCGTAGCCAGCCACAATTGCCGACCCTGAAGTCGGAGGCATGAAGCCAGTGAGCATTCTCAGCGTCGAGGTCTTCCCTGCGCCATTCTGCCCTAAAAATCCTACTACTTCACCTTTCCCCACTTCAAAGCTGATGCCGTCCACTGCTGCCTTGCCGACATAGCGCTTGGTCAGGTTCTCCGCAATAATCATCGGGCTGGCAGTTCTCAAGGGAGTGGTTCCAGAAAGTCAGATTGTTTTGGGATCGGACGGAGAAGCCGTCGCCGAAGAGCATATCCCCTCTTTGTTTACCGTCTCACGAGGCAGATGACAAGTATCTCCGGTCTTGCAGGGTAATAAAAATTCCTTTCGACCATGCTTTCGGATAGCTTCTCTGCGAAGCTGCGCCATAATCTCACCTAAGACGGACACTCAGTTTAAGATGCACTCCACTATCCCTTCCCGAGCCAACGCAACTCTCATGGAAGAGCATTACAGCAGCTGGAAGGAAAATCCCCAGTCTGTTGATCAGGCATGGGCTGCCTTCTTCGAAGGATTTGAGCTGGGGTTGACCCGAATGCCGGAACCCCCGAACAAGATCGGCAAAGAGAAACAGCCCGCCGAGGCAACGACGAAAGCTCCCACCGGTGACGAACTTACCCTCCGCACCAAAGTTGTCAGCATGGTCTACGCCTTCCGGACCATCGGGCATACTGCTGCGTGGATCAACCCGCTCGCAGACACTCCCCCTGCCCAACCCACACTGGAGCCCGATGCCCTTGGCTTCGAAGAAACCGATCTTGAGAAAGAGGTCCTCACCAACTTCTATCTCGGAGGCGAAGCGATGCCTCTTCGGCAGATGATCGCCTCGCTGCGTTCGACCTACTGCGATCGCATTGGATTCGAATTCATGCACATTCATAACCGGGAAGTGCGCAACTACCTTCGCAACCGGATCGAAGGCCGCTCCGAAATTCCTCCACGCGCGCCGGAAGAACAGACTCAGGCCCTCCGATGGATCCTGGAAGCAGAACTCTTTGAGGCATTTCTCCATAAAAAATACATCGGACAGAAGCGTTTCTCTCTCGAGGGCGGAGAATCGATCATGGTCGTCCTTCAAAGTCTCTTCGAAGCTGCTCCGGTAAAAGGGATTCAAGAGCTTGTGATGGGGATGGCGCACCGCGGGCGCCTCAGTATTCTCGCCAACTTCCTGCAGAAACCCCTAGAAGTGCTGCTCCATGAATTTTCGGAAAACTACGTCCCAGACACGGTGGCCGGAGACGGAGACGTCAAATACCACCTGGGATTCGAGACCAGGCGTCCAAGCGAAAGCGGCCATGAGATCGGGATTCATCTCGCCGCAAACCCCTCCCATCTCGAAGCGGTCAACGCCGTCGTCGAAGGCAAGGCCCGCGCACGTCAGCGCATCCTTGGAGACACCGCCAAACGGAAAGCTGTCCTGCCCCTTCTCCTCCACGGTGATGCCGCCTTCGCAGGCCAGGGATCGGTTGCCGAAGTACTCAATCTTTCCCAACTCCCGGGATACCGCACCGGAGGCACCATCCACATCATCATCAACAACCAGATCGGCTTCACCACCCAGCCGGAGGACGCTCGCTCCTCCAACTACTGCACCGACGTTGCTAAAATGATCGAGGCCCCGGTGATTCACGTCAACGGCGACCACCCGATGGAGGTGCTCTTTGCTGCAGAACTCGCCCTCGACTTCCGGCAGGAATTCGGACGGGACGTGGTGATCGACCTGGTCTGCTACCGCCGCCAGGGACACAATGAAGGTGATGAGCCGGCCTTCACCCAACCCATGACCTCGCGGAAGATCCATGCGCACCCCTCGGTGGGCACGCTCTTCGCAGACTCTCTGGTCGATCAAGGGGTTCTTTCCGCAGACGGCGTAGCCACCATGATCGCCGAGATCAACACGAAACTCGAAAGGGAATACACAGCACTCAAGGAACTTGAGAACGATCCCTCACGCGGCGGCCAGTTCTCGGGATCCACCGCAATCGAGCAAACAGAATTCACCTACGGCCCGGATCCTACCGGCATCGACCAAGACCTGCTTTTCTCTCTCGGGCGCAGCCTCCTGGCCATCCCTGAAGACTTTCAAGTCAATCCAGCGCTCAAGAAACGCTTTCTCGGAGCCAGAGAACGCGCGGTCGAAAGCGGCGAGAACTTCGACTGGGCACACGCAGAGGCGCTCGCTTTCGCAAGCCTCCTCGTGGAAAAAAGCCCCGTCCGCCTCTCCGGGCAGGATGTTCGTCGCGGCACTTTCTCGCAACGCCATGCCGTCCTCTACGACACCGAGGACCGAGATCGTTACATTCCCCTCAAGCACCTCTCCGAGGACCAGGCTGATTTCTGTTGCTACAACTCTCTCCTCTCCGAAGCCGCTGTCCTCGGCTTCGATTATGGCTACACCTTGATGGTACCCGACATGCTCATCTGTTGGGAGGCTCAGTTCGGAGACTTTGCCAATGGTGCCCAGGTGATTATCGACCAGTTCCTGGCTTCCGCAGAATCCAAATGGCAGCAACCCAGCAACCTCGTCATGCTTTTACCACACGGCTACGAAGGAATGGGCCCGGAACACTCGAGTGCACGGCTCGAGCGCTTCCTTCAGCTCTGTGCCGAGTCGAATATTCAGGTAGGCAATCTGACGACTCCCGCCCAGTACTTTCATGCTCTGCGTCGCCAGGTGCGCCGGAATTTCAGAAAGCCGCTCATTCTGATGACGCCGAAAAGCCTCCTCCGACACCCGCAATGCGTCTCCTCCGCGAGCGAAATGGCAGAGGGAACATTTTTCCAGGAGGTGATCGATGACAACCAGCTTGTCGAGGACCGCAGCCGGGTCACCCGAATCATTTTCTGCACCGGGAAAGTTTACTACGACCTGCTTGATTTCCGCAACACCAACAAACTTCGCAATGCCGCACTCATCAGGATTGAGCAGCTCTATCCCTTCCACTGGAATCTGATCCAGGAAATCATCTCGCTCTACCCAAGAACGAACAAGAAATATGTCTGGTGCCAGGAAGAACCCCTCAACATGGGGGCCTGGTCCTACGTCGCACCGCGTCTTGAAAAAGCCGTCCGCGCCCGCGTCCGCTATGCAGGGAGAGAGCGTAGTTCAAGCCCTGCCGCAGGCGCAAAGGCCATCCATGTCAGGGAACAACGAAAGCTTGTCGAGGATGCCTTCTGCGTCTAGCCCTCACCACATCACCCAGCACCTACCATTTCCAACGATTCCACTATGAGCTTCGAGGTCAAAATTCCAGCCGTCGGCGAATCCGTAGCCAGTGCCGAGATCGGTCAATGGCACCAACAAGAGGGCGCCTCGGTTGCCATTGGAGACCTCCTTGTCACCCTGGAAACCGATAAGGTGTCGCAGGAGGTCACTGCCGAAGCTGCTGGCACTCTCACTGATCTCACTCCTGAAGGAACCGAGGTCGAGGTCGGCACCGTCATTGCGCGGATCCTCGAAGGGGATTCGACAACACCTGCCAGCTCAGGAGACACCACCCCTCAGGAAAAAAAGCCCCCGATGATGGCTGCCCCTGTGGAGGAACCGGCTCCTCCCTCGTCTCCAGAGAAAAGTGCACCTGCAGCGGAAAAAAGTGATATCACTGCTTCTCCTGTAGCGAAAAAGCTCGCCGAAGAAAAGGGCATCGGCCTGCATGAAGTGAGCGGAAGCGGCAAGGGCGGGACTATCACCAAAGCCGATGTGGAAACCGCAGCCAATGCAGCGGCATCGGTGACACCCGCTCCGCAGGTCCCTCCCGCACTGCCTGGCAAAGACGCTGCGCGCACGACCCGGAAACGGATGTCTCCGCTACGCCGGAAGATTGCCAACCAGCTCGTCAGCGCCCAACAGACCGCGGCCATTCTGACCACCTTCAATGAAGTCGACATGTCCGGTGTGATGCGCCTGCGCAAAGAACTTCAAGAAGATTTCATCGCCCGACATGGCGTCAAACTCGGCTTCATGTCATTCTTCGTGAAGGCGACTGTAGAGGCACTGAAGACTGTCCCTTCGATCAACGCCCGCATCGAAGGAGATGAGGTCATCACCAATCACTTCTTTGACATTGGTGTTGCCATCGGTAGCGAAAAAGGGCTCATCGTGCCGGTCCTCCGTGACTGCGAAAAAAAATCCTTCGCCAGAATCGAACAGGATATCATCGACTACGCAACCCGCGCACGTGATGGGAACATCGCCATCTCAGACCTCCAGGGCGGCGTCTTCACCATCTCCAATGGCGGAGTTTATGGATCGCTTCTGAGCACTCCGATTCTCAATCCTCCGCAGAGCGGGATTCTCGGCATGCACACCATCCAACAGCGACCGATTGCCTTGGATGGCGAGGTGGCCATTCGGCCGATGATGAACCTTGCCCTCTCCTACGATCATCGCATTGTCGACGGCAAAGAGGCGGTTACTTTTCTCATCCGGATCAAGGATTGCATCGAGAATCCGATGCGCCTACTCGTCGATGCCTGAGGCATTCCGCCGACACTGATCGCACTTGAGTTGTCTGGGTTGGGTTCCCTAAATTCGCGCATGCAAGCCCTTCGCACGCGCGTCGCATCCTCCAACGAAAGGACAGGTTGCCCAGCTGCAGAGAGTCTTTATGGTTTTTCATGTTTCGGCGCCTGCTACTCTCGGTTCACCACGCTCTTCTCCTTGGTGCTCTCTTGCTCTATCCCTCGCTTCTTCCTCAAACTCTCGCTGAGCCTTCACCGGGCAACCAGACACTCGCGGACAACTCGCAAGCAAAAGCGACCGCCGTCATTGAAGCCACTGCCCCGCCTCAACTCCCTCTTCCTGACCTCACCGATGCCCTGATCGAAAAGCTTGCTGGCGGGCCTGTTACCGAGCCAAGTCTCAACGCACAGTATTCCCTCGCTCTCAGCTACCTGCTCCCGCGTATCGAGAAAAGCGGGTCGAGCGAGCAGAATAAGGCCCTCTCCGATCTGCAAGCTATCTCCTCCCACGCATCGCGTCCGGGAAGTGAAAACCTTCGCACTGCCTGCTCGGCCGCTGTCAGTTCTGCCCTGGCCAGCAATCCCTCGGCTACCACGGCTCCGCATCTCCTGAGAACCCTCGCCAGAATAGGCGATGACCAGTCTATTGCCTCGATCGCTCCCTATCTCGCGAACGATCTGACTTCCCTCCGGGAGGAAGCCCGAGCTGCACTTTCAGCCATCGGCTCCCCGGCGGCAGCCGAGGCCCTCAGAGCTGCCCTGTCTCAAGAAACCCCTCCGCGGCTAGCCGCAGGAATCCTTCACTCACTCGGGCAGATCGGGCAGCCAGAGGATGATGAGTGCATGCTTCCTTTTCTTGAATCAGAAAATCCCGTCCTTCGCGAAGCGGCACTCAAAGCGCTGGTTCTGGTCGGCGGCAGCCGAGCGGTGGAGGAGCTCGGAACGCTTCTCCATACCGGTGAAGCAGAGAACAAAAAGCCCGATCCAGAGATTGCGGTCCGGCTTCTCTTACTGGCCAGTATCTCTGAAGAAAATGGCGATAAAGCACTGGCCGCCTCTGTCTACCAATCGCTCCAGGAACCATCCCTCCCTGCCTACGTGCGGGCTGCGGCCGTCACGGGACACGTTACCTGCGATCCCGAGTCTGCGATCGATCTGCTGAGGTCGCTCCTCACAGGAGAGGATGCAGTCATGCAGGAAGCCGCTGTCCGTGCCGCAGGAGAGATCGCCACGGAAAGCGGAGTGACCGCACTCCTCCGCGAGACCTCGATTACCTCGAGCAATCCCTCCACGACCTTGGCAATTCTGAGACAATTCGAGACCCGGAGAACCCGCGAAGCACTTCCGGAAATCCGACAGCTTACGAGCAACAACGATGTCCATGTGTCCAGCCAGGCAATCAGCATCCTTGGAAAGATCGGCGAAGCTGCGGACCTCGATCTGCTTCTCTCTCTGGCAGCAAGTGGCACCGGCTCGGCACCCGACGCAGCGCGCCAGGCACTGGCCCGTTTTCCCGGAAAAGAAGTCGAGGCGACACTGAAAGTCCGCATCGAAACCCCTTCCGATGACCCTCTGCTCCGGGCGGAAGCCCTCCGTGCTGCGGGATACCGCTCACATTCTGACCTGCTCAACCCTGCCCTTGCTTTGCTTTCCTCACCCGAGCCGGCCTTAGCAAGGGCGGCTCTCGAATCTGTCTCCCAACTCGCGCAGCCCGAGGACATCTCCGACCTTACAGAAAAACTCGGAGACCCCGAGTCACCGGCATTCCCACGCCTTAATCTGGTCCTCAAAAAACTCTGCCAGACAACTGATGCACCCGAAAAAGCCGTCGATGCCATCATTGCCTCCACCAGTGAAGCAGATATCAAAACCAAAGCCGTCGGCCTCGGACTTCTCGCTATTCTAGGAACCGATACCGCCTTTGCCCACGTCTCCAACCTTCTCACCTCAGAGACCGCGGAAATCCGGTCGGCCGTTCTCCGCTCACTCTCAGATTGGCAATCTTTTGAAGCCACGCCCAAGCTTCTGGAAATTCTCCGATCTACTGAATACACAGATCAGGAACGCTCACAGGTTCTCGCCGGTATCGCCCGTCTCGTGCGCACCCCGGATTTTGCAAGTCCCGAAAAACGGCTCGCAGCAGCTCTTACTGCTCTTGCTTCGGCCGAGGCATCGACCAATACAAAAATGCTGATTTCCAGCCTCGCCACTCTCCCCTCACCAGAAACAATCGAGACGCTCGGAAAACTTCTTGCACGGGAAGACGTGGCAAAAGAGGCCGCTGCGGCAATCATTCAGATCGCTAAAGACCTCCCTCCCAGCCCTGAAGGAAAGGCCCAGCGGATTGATCTCCTCCAGCAGGCACTCGCTGTCCCTGGCCTTCCCGATTCACTCAGGAAGAAAGCTCAGGAACTGGTCGGCTCCCAACCTTAATCCTTCATTCTTACCCGGTGAGGACAACGTTGCTCATTCCTTGAGCGATCAGGGGAAAAGACACATTGCGATATGCCCGTATGAGCACGGCTTTGCTCGCTGCTCCTTCTCGCGCTTGATGGAACCCCGGGGGATCAGCCAAGCCACCCCACCACCGCCCGGGATATCAATCGGGCTACGGTTATGGTGGGCTCCAGGCAGGCGATGGCGGAGCGGAGTTCCTCATAGCTCCGCGGATGAGCAAGGAAGTTGACCTTATTTGTCTGGAACAGATTTGTAAGCGTGATCCATGGGCCACCCAGGTGGTGATCAGCGACGGTGCGGGCTTCCATCATCGAGAGAGAAATACCGCGCTTCTTGACAACCTGCACATACTGGCGCTGCCGCCCTACAGCCCGGAACTCAACCCGGTAGAACGTCTCTGGGACGTCGTCAAAGATGGGATCTGCAACACAGTTCACGATACTCTCGAAGACCTTGAGGAAGCCATTGGAGAAAAACTGCGCGATTATTGGGAGAACGTGGACAGGGTCTTTTCGCTTGTGGGCAGCAGCTGGCTGCCCGGTAGCTTAAACGCTATCTCCAGCGGTGTTATTACTCGGAATTAACTATATGAATCGCATGAATCCTGCCAGATGCGACGCCTTGAATGCTCGTTGACCAGGTCGGTGATGCAGTGGCCATGCTCGACGAGATGACCCTCGCGGAACACACCATCGGTCCCCGAATCTATTCCAGCTCACTTTCCAGCTGGATCCGGTACTCACCGAGCGTCTTCTTACGATCGCCGCTCACCTTCGGGTAATCCATTCCCAGCGCCTGCAGGTGCTCAAGGATGATCTGCGACACGATAAGACGCATGTTTTTCTTGTCATCTGCCGGCACCACATACCAAGGACACTCGTCTGTTGCGGTCGCGTTGATGCAGTCCTCGTAGGCTTCCTGGTAATCATCCCAGAACATCCTCTCCCGCAGGTCACCATCCTCAAACTTCCAGTTCTTCTCGTTACGATCGATACGGCTCAGGAATCGCCTCGCCTGCTCATCCTTGGAGAGATTGAGAAAGAACTTCACGATGCGTGTTCCGTTATGGTGGTTGTATGCCTCCATGCCAAGAATGTCTGCATACCGCTGCTTCCACATTCTGGAATAATCGTCAGTAAACTCCTCGGGAACTCTCTGAAAATCACTGACAATTTCTGGGTGAACCCGACACACGAGCACCTCCTCATAATACGATCGGTTGAAAATTCCAATGCTGCCGCGCCGTGGCATGCGCATGTCTGTTCGCCACAGATAATTGTGGTCCAGTTCCAATCCGCTCGGGCGCTTGAAGGCATGAACATCGACACCATGGGGATTCACGCCGCTCAAGACGTGCCGGATTGTGCCGTCTTTTCCCGCCGCATCCATGGCCTGAAAAACCAGCAGCATGGCGTAGCGGTCGTGCGCATACATCACTTGCTGCAAAGCATCAATACTCTTTCGAAAACCTTTAATCAGATCACTGTATTCCTGTTTGCTCTGGTAATGCGAATCAACACAACTGGGAGTTCCGGAAATCGAGAAAGGCCGGGACCCGTCATAACGGAATCTTGATATGTTGATTTCTGAACTCATCGGAAAACTTTGCTGCGCCTCACTCAGGCCATCTTAGACTGCCTAAAATCGGCACCCTGTTCAATCATATACCCTCGTGAACACGAGATTTTTCATCAGGAGCTGTCTCAATCACAGCAGAACTGTCTTCGGGATCTGTAAGATTCTCCTCTCTTCCTCCACTGCCAAGGTATCTGAAAACTGTCCGAGAGCATGGCGCCCAGAGTCCCCAGACCGGTCCAATCGTCTCAAACCTCTGCGGATCGTGAAGCACCGCGAAAATCTCCGGCAGGTGCTGCACTCCCAAGCCAATGAGCGCGGTATTGACATAAAGCGGCACCCCCGTCGCATCGGATGCTGCCATTTTCTCCAACAATCCGGCCTTATTCCTGACTCGAAAAGCACCCGGGTCATAGGCCTCAGTAAACATCTGAACAGCAACACTCATCACCTCTTTGCCATAGTCGGGGTGAGCAGGATTCAAGATCTCACGGTAGACCTCGACCGACTCGCGCAAAGGTTCAACGGGGTGAGCGCGAAGCAGTTGATTCCTCAGCCCGGAGGGCTGCCAGATCAACACGACAAGAACCACTCCGATGCCCGCTCCCCGCCACCCTTGGACCAGACTGCTTACCCCAGAAACGCCGACACTCAACAGCACCGAGATCATCGGAAATGTCGGCATCAGATACCATGAGTAGAGAAACCGGTCCCCGGAGATGGCATGCAACACCGCGACGATCGCACCGAGAAGGAACGCAGATGCCCACAGACGCGCCTCCGGGCGACGAAACATCCGCGCCATCCCAGTGATTAAAATCACCGTGAGCACTCCAAGACCCAATCCGACCCGGAGCGGCTTCGTGCCAAGCTGCTCCCTGAGGGTCTGGGAAAACGGGTTTGCTATTTCCCACGGAAACCAAGCATCCCCAGTCGCCAGATAGGCCAGTTCATTGATCACCCATCTCGTATCGCACCCTGTCTCCGTGGCGAACTGATCTTTCATATAAGTGGCCATCTGCGGCAGACATGGAATAAACAACTGCAGAAAAAACATTCCGGCGATCACTTGAACGATCATCCAGCGACCGATTCTTTCGATCCTGCCCTCTCGTTCCTTGAACAGCAGACAAAAGATCACCATCTGGATCAGCACCACCCAATAGAGCGCTCCAGGGTAGGCGAGAAGCGCTGCAGCCGATGTCACTCCGACGCCGATCCACCATCGCCAGAGCCCGGTTTTTACCGCGACCAAGCCGAGAGCTGCCAGAAGGGGAACGAGAAGTAACAGCAAGGCATACCCTCTCGCATCGCTCCCGTAGCGGGTGAACCAAGCATGACCGATCAACAGCCAGGGCACCCAGCTCGCGGCTCGAGGAAACCCCATCAAATGCACAAGCCAGGCGAGGACGGGAATCGATAACAAGCCAGCAAGAAAAGCAGGCAGACGAATGATCCACTCGCTGAAATAGGTTCGCCGCGGATCGTTCGAAGGGCGAAACAAAAGATCATGCGAAAGCTTCACAGCGGCAGTGAAGAGGATATGATTATTCGGCTCCTTGTAGTTGAAAAATACGCTTCGCCAACTTACCGGCCGAAAAATGAGGCTGCCTTGATCATTGTAACGGTAATTCCCCACCGCGAAATCCTTCACCGTGTGATCTTCATCCCCCCAGAGACTGAAACGAAGGCGTGGCGCATTCAGATATGCTGCCACAACCATCGCCAGCAAGGCAGAGTAGAAAGCCGTCTTCCCCATCCGCTCCAAGATCGGAGCGCACGGGTTCAGCTTTGCTTTCCGTCGATCCAATCGCCCCCACCAGGCCACCAGGCCGGTCATCACCAGAGCAAGGCTGCAATTGATCACTACCCCGTAAAAGCCCCAGACCGGAAAATAATAATGGTAGGGAACGGGCTTTCCCGACGCGATCCGATCAATGATGCGCTGTTTTGCCTTCTCCAGTCCGGGCTCCCAGTGGAGAAACCCATAAAAACTGGCCGCGGCGATTACAAGCAGAAGGCACAGGGCAATTTTTCCTCCGCCAGAGAGCCCGCGCCACCATTTGATGATCTCTCTCCTTAACATCATTTTATCTCTTTCTACCTGGGCTCTTGCTGCGAATGCTTGTCGAGCAGTTCAATATAATGACCGGTTGTCACCCTCCACATCATGCGCAGCACATTCAAGCCGTAGGGAATCGGATTGAGGCTGGAGGCCTCATCGTCATACCGTGTCGGAATCGAGACCTCTACAGTTCGAATACCCACCATGTGAGCGAGAATGATCATTTCCGCGTCAAAATTGTAGTTATTCTGGATTGCTTCAAATGGCACCCGCTCAAGCAGTTTCTTTGAATACACCATGTAGCCGCTATGAAATTCTGCCAGACTCGTCCCTACCACAAGATTCTCGAACATGGTGAGAAGCCTGTTCGGAAGGAAGCGGGAAAGCGGCATCGGGTGCTCACCGCGCCGTGCTCCGCCACCCTTCATCCGTGACCCTTGAACGATCTCGGCGACTCCGCGGGCGATGGGCGCACACAGCTGCAATACCATCGCAGGAGCGTACTGGCCGTCCGCATGGACAATGGCAAAGATCTCAGCTCCTTGCTCCATCCCGTAGCGCATCCCTGTCTTCAACCCACCACCATATCCCCTGTTCTGCTCGTGGTGCAAAGCGAAGACTCCTTCATACTCTTCCGCAAGCCTGTCGGCCACCTTACCGGTAGCGTCCGGGCTGGCATCATTGACGATAATCGCGATTCCACCCTCAGTGAACAACTCCGGAGGCAGGGCATTGACCACCCCGGCAAGAGTTGCCTCTGCTTGGAAAGACGGGATGACAACGGCCTTTTTCATGATCCGGAAAGCCTTACTCTGCCATGGATTCCGGAAAGCCGGCTATTCCTCAGCAGCCTGTTCGACTTCCATGAAGACGTAACAAAGCATGTGTAAAATAGTCATCTGGGCATCCTCCACACGCCCGTAATGGACATCATCCAGAACAATCGCATGATCGACAAGATCCGCCATCGGGCCACGCTTGCCGCCGACTATCGCAATAGTTTCGAGCCCGTTGTCCCTCGCCCAGGTCAACCCTTTAAGCAGATTAGGCGAAGCACCGCTCACGCTGATCGAAAGAGCCACATCTCCAGGTTGACCGTAATTTTGAAGCTGCCCGGAAAAAATATCCTCGTAGGAATAATCGTTCCCCAAAGCAGTCAACCAAGCAACATTGTCATTCAGGGAGAGCACTTTAAACCGCTTCTTGAGAACGTCCGAACTACTTTTCCCTAAATCGACAGCAAAATGAGAGCAGTTGGCAGCGCTCCCGCCGTTACCAAAGACGAAAACCTGCTTCTCCTCTCTCCACGCTTTTGCCAGAACCCGCACAAGACCCGCAATCTGCGCCGAATCAATGCTGGCCAACAAGCGCTGCTGAGACTCCAGATACTTCTCAATCCAATCGTTCATCTCCAAGTTCTCTTGTGCCGCTCACAATCGATGCGACTGTCTTCTGTTTCTATGCGAGTTCCTTATTCCATGCCGCTATCCGGTCGGCCTGCTCGGAAAAGAGGTCCTCTTTATCGTCAAGGATCTCGATGTTCACAATGGTGTCACCCTGAGCAATCGTATTGACCACCTCCTGGCCTGCGTCAACCCGGCCGAAGACAGAATGACGATGATCGAGATGGGGAGTCGGAAGATGGGTGATGAAAAACTGGCTGCCATTCGTGTTCGGGCCGGCATTGGCCATTGAGAAGATCCCTGGCCGGTCATGCTTCAAATCCGGCTTGAACTCATCCTCGAATCGATATCCCGGACCACCCGAACCGGTTCCTGTGGGATCTCCTCCCTGAACCATAAAGTTAGGTATCACCCGATGGAAACTGATTCCATCGTAATAACCGTGGGCGATAAGGTTGAGAAAATTCGCGCAGGTCACCGGGACCTTGGAGGCGAAAAGGGTAGCCGCAATGCTCCCTTTTGAGGTGTTCAGATTGATGCGTATATCGGCACTCATAGTTCGCTGAATTACCCCTCAATACTCCGAATGGCAACCCGCGATCCTCAAATAAGGCCTGAGGCCCTCGTCCAGTTCCACTCTCTGCCTCCTGCTTCTCGACAGAATCACTCAGGAAACCTCTGGCAATTCGCTCACTTTTTCTTCTCGCCGATGACTTCTGGGTCGTAATAACCTTGTCGAAAAGCCTCGTCCTGCAACAAGTCTCGCTCCTTCGGGCGGATGCGGTTGATAATCAACACAGCCACCACCGCCATGATTAAAGCCACACCCAAGCCAATCCACATGAACCGCTTTTCTTTTGCCTTGAGCATTTCGTCATAGTCGTAAGGCATGGCTTAAGCTACTGGACTTTTCTCAAATAACAACGTGCCGACGCACTCTCCTGATTGCATCCATCCAACACACGGGGCCGTCCGGGGCCAACCCGAAAGTGGGCAGGGCCTCAAGGCTATGGATGGTAGGCGCTCTCACCGTGCTCGGCAAAATCAAGGCCTTTGATCTCCTCCTCATCACCCACACGCAAACCGGTGATAAGACGACACACAAACACAATGATCACTGTGGCCACAGCAGACCAGACACAAGTCACGAGAAGGCCTTTCAGCTGAATCAGGAACTGCGCGACCGGACTGTCCGCATTGATACCCTGGCCGCCGAAGACAGCAAGGCCGAGAAACGCTGCAAGAAGCGTTCCCAGGATTCCGCCAACCCCGTGCACTGCAAAAACATCCAGACTGTCATCAATTTTAAGAACTCTTTTCACCATATCACACATGAAATAACATAAAATTCCTGCCGCGAAGCCAATGACAATGGCGCCCATCGGACCTACTACCCCAGAAGCCGGTGTGATTGAAGCAAGACCAGCGATGGTGCCGGTGACAAGACCGACCAGCCCTGGCTTTCCATTTCGCAGCCACTCCACCGCCATCCAGGTCAGGGAGGCCACTGCCGCGGAAATGTGGGTCACAAGCATGGTCATGCCCGCTGCATTGTTCGAGGCAAGCTGGCTTCCTGCGTTGAAGCCAAACCATCCTACCCAGAGCAATGCGGCCCCGATAAAGACCATGCCTGGGTTGTGCGGCGGCTCCAATCGGTCAGGGAACTCCCGGCGTGGCCCGAGCATCTTCGCCAGCACGAGGGCCGAAATACCCGCCGTGGCGTGCACCACAATACCTCCCGCCAGGTCAATGGTTCCATTGTTAAACATCCATCCGGAACCGGCCCAGACCCAGTGGACTACCGGCGCATAAACGAGCACCAGCCAGAGGGCACTGAAGAGAAGAACCGCAGTAAATTTCATCCTCTCCACGAAGGCCCCGACGATCAGGCCAGGGGTGATAATGGCGAAGGTCATCTGGAACATGATGAAGACGGTCTCCGGAATGGTTCCTACCATACTCTCCGAACTGACTCCCTTGAGGAACGCCTTGCTCAGATTACCGAACCATGGGGAATCTCCCTCGAAAGCAAAACTGTAGAGAAACCCCACCCACATCACCGACGCGATACAGGCAATGGCGATGCAATGCATCAAAACTGAAAGTACATTCTTCGAGCGCACCAGCCCGCCATAAAAGAGCGCCAGACCGGGGAGCGTCATGAGCAATACCAACACGGTGGCCACAATCATCAAAGAAGTGTCCCCTGCATCGATCGCCGGCAAAGCCGTATCGACTGTAGCTCCGCCATCTTCTGCCTTCAAAGTGAGGGGTGAAATAAGGAGGCCCAGAGCCGCGGCAATTCGCATTTTTGTCGTTTTCATTTGAACCTGTAATTTTGCTCCAGCTCAAAGACACTCAGAGTGAAACTCATCTATATAAAAACGAACAGCAACAGGGTGTCCAGATAAAAAACGAAAACGCCCCTCTCGGAAAATCCGAAAGGGGCGCTTGAATATGAACAGCTCAAGGAAAACTCCTAGAGACCGTTATAACCGTGCTCGCCGTGTTCGGCGAGATCGAGCCCACGGGACTCGATTTCTTCTGAGACACGCGTTCCGCCTGTCATTTTCGCGACATAGAAGGCGATTGTGGCAGCCACAGCCGACCAGACAATAGTCAACACCACACTCTTCACCTGCGCCACGACCTGCGTGCTGACGACGATATCGGGATCACGAAGGAAGACACCGGTGAGGACGGCACCGACGATCCCGCCCACGCCGTGGACGCCGAAGACGTCCAGACTATCGTCGTAACCGAGGGCACGCTTCAATGATGTGGCGGTGACGTAGCAAATGATCCCCGAAGCGAGGCCGATGATGAGAGCCCCCATCACGGTGGTCGATCCAGAAGCCGGGGTGATCGCAACGAGACCAGCGACCGCACCAGTAGCGGCACCCACCGCGGTGGCCTTGCCCGTCTTGATGCGCTCGATGAGCAACCAGCCAATGACCGCAGCAGCAGCAGCGATCTGGGTCGTGATCATGGCGAAGCCGGCACCGCCGCTGGCTCCTCCAGCCGAGCCGGCATTGAAGCCGAACCACCCCACCCAGAGAAGCGAAGCTCCGATCACCACGAAGGGAACATTGTGCGGCATCATCTCCGGCCCTGGATAGCCCTTACGCTTTCCAAGCAGGATACAAGCTACGAGTGCCGCAACCCCCGCGTTGATATGGACGACGGTGCCGCCCGCGAAATCGAGAACACCCCAGTCGGCAAAGATGCCGTCACCCCAGGCCATGTGCCAGACGGGAAGATAAGACAGAATCGTCCAAACCACCGAGAACACGAGTATCGCGCGAAACTTCATCCTCTCAGCAAAAGCTCCCACCATGAGAGCCGGGGTGATGATAATGAAAGTCATCTGGAAGGTCACGAAGACGCTCTCTGGAATCGTCGTGCAAACAGAGCTCAAGGTGTCTTCCGCCATATGACCGAGGAACAACTTGTCCCCAGGCATTCCGAAGAACTTTCCTCCATCGCCGGCCGCGATCCCGTAGCCAAAGAATATCCACAAGATCGACATGACCGCAGCGAGCACAAAGCACTGTACCAGGAGCGAGAGCACGTTCTTCGAGCGGACCAACCCGCCGTAAAAAAGTGCTAGGCCCGGGAGGGTCATGAGCAGGACGAGCACCGTGGAGGTGAGCATCCAGGCGGTATCCCCGGTGTCCAGGGTGCCCGCAACTTCTGCGACATCTGCAGCGGCCTCACCGGCCTCCTGCGCGAAAAGGCTGCCGCCAGCAAAAATGCTGAGCAGCGAGCCCACAATAAGTGGATTTCTGAATTTCATTTGAACCTTTATGGATTGTGGGTTGAGGACAATTCCTCTCCCCACCCTTCCCGGAGCAATTAGCGTGCCATTATCTCTTAAAAAAGTTGAGGACGACGAGGCAGGTTCAGGCCTCGTCGTCCTCGGTATCAGCGAAAGTTCGCTGAAATGATTCCTGTCACCGGATTCAGTCGTTGTAAGCAGGAACGCCATGTTCGGCCACGTCGAGACCTGCATATTCCTCCTCTTCTGTCACGCGAATCCCCATGACCATCTTGATGACGAGAAACACCACGAAGGAGAAGACGAAAGCGAATGCGTAAACGGCAACCA
The DNA here is from genome assembly GCA_943789025.1 of uncultured Verrucomicrobiales bacterium. Lineage (GTDB taxonomy): Bacteria > Verrucomicrobiota > Verrucomicrobiia > Verrucomicrobiales > DEV007 > CALSSN01. The sequence goes on along the minus strand of CALSSN010000010.1, from coordinate 63,404 downwards.
CTCCGATGATCTGAGACATCAAACTGGCTTCGCCAAAGAGCGCCACGGCAATCGTTCCCCAGATTCCGACTACTCCGTGCACTGAAATAGCACCGACCGGATCATCAATCCTGATTTTATCAAAAAACAGGATCGAGAACACCACGATCACGCCCCCGATCGCTCCCATGATCACTGAGGACCAGACGCTGACTGCATCGGCACCCGCTGTGATGGAAACGAGCCCAGCAAGCAGACCGTTGAGGGCCATCGAGAGATCTGGCTTTTTCAAGACGAGCATCGCTGTCAGGATAGAAGCGACCCCACCTGCTGCAGCTGCCAGAGCTGTGGTGGTAAAGACGAGACCCAGCGGCCCGGGATTTGCAGAAAGCACCGATCCACCATTGAACCCGAACCACCCAAAGAAGAGGAGGAAGACGCCAACGGTCGCCAATGGCATGCTATGTCCGAGGATTGGCTTGATTCCATCCTTCGTGTACTTTCCTTTCCGAGCCCCTAACAGGATCACTGCGGCCAGAGCGGCAGCACCACCGAAGCCGTGCACCACGGTCGATCCTGCAAAGTCGTAGAAGGGCACTTCCATCTTATTGAGGAACCCCTCGCCCCAGTGCCATGAACCGGCGATGGTGTATCCGAAAGCGACCAGAAGCGTGCTGTAAATCATGAACGCTCCCAGCTTCACGCGCTCAGCCACCGCACCGGAAACAATGGTCGCAGCAGTCGCAGCAAACATCGCTTGGAAGATGAAATCTCCAAAGCCTGTCATACAAAGACTGACGCCCCCGTAGCCGAAGGTGTCGCCGCCATCGGCGTTGAGGTCACCAATCGGCCCGTTGATTCCCAGGATATTAGTAATCTGCCAGCTCCCACACGGGTAGTGCGTGTTGAACCCGACGGCTGCGTAGGTAAGAAGACCAACGCAGATGATCCAGACGTTCTTGAAGAGAATGTTAACCGTATTCTTTTTCTGGGTCAGGCCGGCTTCCAACGTCGCGAATCCAAGGTGCATGATGAACACCATGGCAGCCGCAATGACCGTCCAAAGCATGGACGTAGTAAAGAAGTCAAAGGCGTAAGCGGCATCACCCTGGCCAGCGACCAGCGCGTCGTAATCAGCTTTGTTTTCGTCCACCTCTTCCACCCCTGTCTCAGCGATGACTTCGGCGGCTTCAGCGACTTCCTGCGCATGCAACACACCCCCGCTCTGGAGCAGCGTCCATGCTGATGCAATTCCCACGAGGGCTAACAGTAATTTACTTTTTTTCATTGTGTTTTGTTGTTGTTAAGTTCAAGCAAGAGGTTTTTTTCTCCCAGCTCTTCCCTCTCTCTTTAGCAAGGGTCGTGCCAAGACTGCAGAAAAGACGCCTCATGCCACTTTCGGCGCTCTGATCCGTCAATTCGTGACTTCCCGTGGAGCGCGCGCGCACCCTCTACGCGCCACCGCTTGCGATTTTCTCCCAGCATCAAAGACTCATACGCCACGGAAAGGATGACACACCGCAACCGCCGCAGAGTTACCGCACGGACATGAGTCATGTTTGCAAAAGCTCAGAAACCCGACCTGCGCTCTCTCAATCCCTCCGGTTTTATCCTGGGTCTTCTGCTCTTAGAAACAGCGGACGCGCTTCGCCCCGTCTCCCACCTCAAGAAGTTTTCCCGCGGAAATTATCAGACAATGAATAGCGCCAGGCTCTTCAATATCCAATCCAGGGAGCCAGCCATTTTTCACATTCCTCATAACTCACGCCCTTCCGTGCCGCGTAATCCTCGACCTGGTCTCTCTGCAGGTCGGAGATCATGAAGTAGTGACTTTCTGGGTGAGAAAAATAAATCCCGCTGACCGCAGCGCCCGGGTGCATGGCCATCGATTCGGTGAGGGTGACACCGGTCTTTTCAGGAGCCTCAAGGAGGTCAAAGAGGATTTCCTTTTCCGTGTGGTCAGGTTGCGAGGGATACCCTGGAGCCGGTCGGATGCCGTGGTAGAGCTCTTTGATCAGTTGCTCGTTGTTGAATTCGTTCGGCCGCTCGTATCCCCAGGCGACGCGAGCTCGGTGGTGAAGGAGTTCGGTAAAAGCCTCAGCAAGACGGTCAGCGACGGCCTTGGCCATGATGGCACGGTAGGGGTCATGGGCGGCCTCAAGCTCAGCAGCCCACTCGTCGGCTCCGTGGATACCGACCACAAACCCGCCGATATGATCCTGGCTGAAAGAGCTCTCTGCTTCTTTCGGCGCCACATAGTCGGCGAGAGCTTCGTTCGGCTTTCCGGAGGATTTCTCAATCTGCTGGCGGAGCGAATGAAAGCGGCAGCGCTCGGTGACGCGGGTCGCGTCCTCCCAGACGATGATATCATCAGGATTGTCATCAGCCTTATTCGCAGGAAAGAAGCCAAAGACCCCCTTCGCGGTGAGGCGTTCGCCGGCGATGATTTCTTCGAGTATCTCCTGCGCCTCGACATAGAGTTTGGCCGCCTCCTCAGCGACCGCATCGTTCTTGGTCTTGAACCGCGTTTCTTCAGGAAGCCAGACGCCACGCAGTTCCCAACTATGGAAGAACGGAGTCCAGTCAATATAGCGGGCGAGTTCGCGGAGCGACTGGTTCTCGATCACACGGGTGCCGGTGAACTCTGGCTGGGGTGGAGAATAGCTTGCCCAGTCGATGATTGGCGGGTTGGCACGGGCAGCGGCAAGCGAGAGCGTGGCTTTTTTTGCCTCACCGTAGCCTTCACGGTGCTTGGCGTGGAGCGCTTCGTTTTTGGCCACGAAGTCAGTCTTGCCATCCTCGCTGAGCAGGGTGGTGGTAACCGGAACCGAGCGCGATGCATCAAGAACATGAACCAAAGGGCCGCTATAATGTGGGGCCATCTTGATGGCGGTGTGCTTGGCGCTGGTCGTGGCTCCTCCGATAAGCAGAGGAGTGGTGAAGCCACCCTTTTCCATTTCCTTCGCCACGTGAATCATCTCGTCGAGTGAAGGAGTGATCAGGCCGGACAGGCCGATGATGTCAGCACCGATCTCCAACGCTTTGCCAAGGATCTTGTCGCAGGGCACCATCACGCCCATATCGATGACTTCGAAACCATTGCAGGCGAGGACAACACCCACAATGTTCTTGCCGATGTCGTGCACATCCCCTTTGACGGTGGCGAGGAGGACGCGGCCGGCATGGAAGGACTTCTCAGCCTTGAGTCTGGCTTGAGGTTCACTGAGCTCGGGTTCCGAGGTCTTAAATGCCTCGATCGCCTCGAGTATGCGGGCCTCCTTTTCCTCTTCCATGAACGGTTCGAGGTATGCCACACTCTGTTTCATGACCCGCGCTGATTTCACAACCTGGGGGAGAAACATCTTCCCTGCACCGAAGAGATCGCCGACGATGCCCATACCATCCATCAGTGGCCCTTCGATCACCTTGAGAGGTTTCTTGTATTTCTCCAGCGCCTCGGTGGTATCCTCAACGATGAAGGTGGTGATTCCACGCAGCAGCGCATGCTCGAGGCGTTTCTCGACACTGTCCTCACGCCAACTGAGATCCACCTCCGTCTTTTTACCCGCCTTGCCCTTGAACTGTTCTGCGTAGTCGACGAGTGCCTCGGTGGCCTCGTCGTTCCGATTGAGCAGAACATCCTCCACCCGGATGAGCAGTTCTTCGGGGATCTCGTCGTAGACCTCGAGCATGCCAGCATTGACAATCCCCATATCCATTCCGGCTTTCGTCGCGTGGTAGAGAAAGGCCGAGTGCATAGCTTCACGAACCGGATTGTTGCCGCGAAAACTGAAAGAAATATTGGAGACACCACCGGAGATTTTGGCGCCCGGGAGGTTTTTTTTGATCCACTTCGTGGCATTGATAAAGTCGACCGCGTAGTTGTTGTGCTCTTCAATGCCGGTGGCGACGGTGAGGATATTCGGGTCGAAGATAATGTCCTGCGGGTCGAGACCGACTTCGTCGACTAAAATTCTATAGGCCCGCTCGCAAATACGTATTTTGTCCTCGTAGGTGGCTGCCTGGCCATTTTCGTCAAAAGCCATCACCACAACGGCAGCACCATATTTTTTCACGACGCGGCCGCAGTCACGAAACTTGTCTTCGCCCTCCTTGAGCGAGATCGAGTTCACCACCCCTTTTCCCTGCAAGCGCTGGAGGCCAGCTTCGATGACTTCGAATTTCGAAGAGTCAACCATGATAGGCACCTTGGTCACATCGGGTTCACCTTGCAGGAGGGTCAGGAACCGGCTCATGGCATCGATTCCGTCGATGAGGCCTTCGTCCATACAGACGTCGATAACGTTGGCCCCATTATCCACCTGCTGACGAGCGACTTCGACAGCGTCTTCATACTTGTCCGCTTTCACCAATTTGGCAAAACGCGGAGATCCAGCGACATTGGTCCGTTCGCCGATCATGAGAAAGCCTTTGTCCGCAGTGTGGTTGTAGGCATCTGAACCGGAGAGGCGCATTGCAGGGAGAATCTCCGGAATCTGGCGCGGGGCGAAGCGCTCGACCGATTTTGCGATAGCCGCAACGTGCTCGGGAGTGTTTCCGCAGCATCCACCGGCAAAGTTGAGGAGACCAGCCTCGGCGAAATTACCGAGGTGACTGAACATGTCGTCGGGATCAAAAGGAAATCCGGTAGGTGAAAGCGGATCGGGCATGCCGGCATTCGGGTAGCACGAGACATAGGTGCCGCAGACGGAAGAAAGCTCTTCAAGATGAGGGCGCATAGGCTCGGGCCCGAGCGAGCAGTTGAGACCAATAGCAATCGGATCGACATGGCTGGCGGCATTCACCAGAGCCTCGATCTTCAGAGCCGAGGTCATCGTCTCACCTCCCTGCCCGACCGCCGCAGAGACAATGATTGGCAAGGTGAACTCATCCTCGGCGAAGACGTCCTGGATGGCGACGAGAGCAGCCTTGGCATTAAGGGCATCGAAGATGGTCTCGACAAAGAGGATGTCGACTCCGCCCGCAACGAGCGAGCGGACCTGACGGGCGTAGTCGGCACGCACCTGGTCGAAGGTGGCAACCCGGAAAGCCGGATCATTGGCATCGGCGATGTTGGTCAGGCCAATAGTCATCGGTCCGATAGCACCGGCCACGTAGCGCTTGCGACCGGTGTCTTCACCAATGCGTTCAGCCCACTTCCGACACAGCTGGGCGCCCTCGACGTTGATCTCGTGGACAAGCTCCGTAAGGCGCTGATTGGAGAAGACCTGGCTATCGAAGAACTCAGCGTCTTTCTTGCCACCCGTCTTGCGGGGGTCTGGAACAAAAAATTCGCTCTGAGCGATTGACGTGCCCGAAAAGGTATTCGTCTCGATAATATCCGAGCCAGCCTCGAGGAAACGTTTGTGGATATCGCCGATGACCTCGGGCTGCGTCAGACTGAGAATATCGCCATTGTTGAGGATGTCCTCTTCATTTCCAGCGAAGCGCTCCCCTCGGGCGGCAGCTTCGTCGAGTCCGTAACTACGAATGGTCGTGCCCATGGCTCCGTCGAGCACTAGAATGCGCTGGGCCAGGGCGGCCTTAAGTTCTTCGGTGGCGTCGGGCTGAGGCATGGCAGTTGGAGAAAAGAAGGTGCACGGAACATGCGTCCATTCTCACTATGCTGCCAGATTGATCAGGATTCAAAGAACAAATTCATATATCTTGATATGTTGATACGTTTTATGGAAAAGTCAAAAATCGGAGCAGTTACCTCGAAAAATCACTGCCCACCTGCGGTGGTTTCAGGATTCTGGCCACAGGTTCCCACAGGCAGCAACACTCCCCCAGTCAGAGGCAGAAAAGATCGCGGAGAACCGCAACATGAGAGGATGACAGAGTGGGAGTCTGCTTGCAGGTTCTCACCATGTTCGATCAAGCCCGAAGAGCTTGCAAGCAACCGCTGCTCGCTTTGCCTTGCCTGGTGGTTTTTATGCTCGTGGTGGGAGAATTTTATCCCTTTTCGGATTTTCCCATGTACTCTGACCCGGACCCCGGGACGACGGAATATATCTTTCTCGGAGATGCAGATTCCCTGGACGAAGAGGGCTTACCCCGTCCGATCGCCATGCAGTATCTTGTCGGCGTCCGAGCGGCAAAGGCGAAGAAGATTTTCCAGACTAATTTGCGAGAAAGGGCGCGTGAATCGGGAAAATCCTTCCGTGACCTGACGACTACCGAGATCAGCAAAGTCGCCTCTGAAACCCTCGCTTTCCTACGTGGGCGGGAACAACACATGGGGACATCTGCAGAGATGCCTGAAAGGTTGGCTTTGGTGCTCGGAGAGGTGGATCTTGTCCTGGGCGAGGGCATTCATGAGAAGAAAACGGTTCTCTTCGAGGAAAAAAGAAAGCAACCATGATCAAGGGGACAGCGCATGAGCGAGGGGACAGGAGAGCAGTTCCTGCCGGATATATGAAAATGATGGCCAGTGGCTGGAAGTGGCTGTGCTCTAAGGCGGTGCCCTGGGACCTACGCTGGTGGGAGGCAGCTTTGATGCGGCTTTTTTTTGCGCTTGTTATTTTTTTCGAGACCTTCCCGCCCCTGAAAGAGAGGTTTGCCTCCCAGCCTCGGCCGAATGGATTGGCTGAGTGGGGCTTCGATTTCACGTTCTTCGCTGATCCCAAGCTCTACGGCACCTTCTCTGGGATTGGCATCGCGGCATTGGCACTCTACGTGATCGGTTTTCTTCCGGTTTTAACTCTCCCCTATCTGGCATGGTTCAGTATCGCTACCAAGACCCTGGCAAACTCCCAGGGAGGGATCAGTCACAGCTACCAGATGGTGTCACTCGTCCTGTTGGCGCAGGCAGTGGTGACAGTCTGGTGCTTCCTGCAAGCGCTGCCGTTCCGGGGGACTGGAGATACCCGCTGCTGCTGCCTCCCCGGATGGTTGGTGACGCACCTGAGAGTCGAACGGTGGGCACTTTATTACAGTCAGGTAGTGATCGTTGCCTGTTATGTGACCGCGGGGATCACCAAACTTTTGAACTCTGGTGGAATGTGGCTCTGGAACACCCCCTACCTCGCCAAAGACTTGATCAAGACAGACCGTCAGAATTTTTACAGCCAGCTTAAAGAAGGTGGCGGAGAGGTCGCATACGTCGCAGCTCTTCTGGAGCACCCCATGCTGGCGCGGCTGCTTTTTTCACCCGGATTGCTCCTTGAGCTGGGTGCGCTCTGTGCCCTTCTCGGGAGGGCATGGGGGTGCTGGGTCGGACTGTCTCTGATTGCCATGCACATCGGGATCGACGTCGTCATGGGACTGAACTTCAAAGTTTTCGAGATGACCGTGCTTATCTTTCTCGTCAATGTCCCGTGGTGGGTCGCGTATGCCGCAGGTTGGCTTACCCGGAAGCGCACCGGGTGACCAAGGAGATCTGAGCGCCAGTAATTCTTGAATCCCAGACATTGCAGGCCCGCAAAGATGGAAACAATGCGGATGATTTAATTCCGAACGGTATCTCGTGAAGAATGGTCTACCTCTGGAAGACAATGGCTAAGAAATTTTACCTAATCCTCCTTGCTGGGCTGTCTATGGCGCCCGCTTGCTGGCTCTCTGCCGAAACGCCAAAAGAGATTGTCGACGACTTCGAGCTGCAAAAGGCTGCCGCACTCGAGACCTTTCTTACGGGGGAGCTTGCCGATGAGGCGCGACTGGAAGCACTGGAGTTTCTCGCCGCATCTTACCAATTTCTGGAAGAAAACGCAAAGCACGTAACGGTTCTGAGCCGTCGCTATGATTTACTTCCCAAGGGTGCAGACGCTGACCTGCGACAACTCATCGGCCGGGTGGTAGAACCCCTCTTCAAACTTCACCTGGATGACGGGAACAAAGGTCTGGCCGAGGCGCTTCTCGACCAGGTGACCGATGACATCGCAGGGCATGCGGAGGCAGAGCGAGTCGCCGTGTTCTTTGAATCCTTGCGCAGGGAGTTGGCCGTTCCGCAGCTTGGAGATGCCATGAAGCTGGCCTTCACGGATGTCGAGGGAGAGGCCTTCGATCTTGAAAATTATCTTGGTAAGGTGGTGCTGGTGGATTTCTGGGCGACCTGGTGTGGCCCGTGTCTGGCTGAGCTCCCACACGTGATCTCGACTCACAAAAAATACCACGCCCAGGGATTTGAGGTCGTCGGGGTGTCGCTGGATGAAGACATCGAGGCGATGAAAGACTTCTGCAGAGAACGCGGAATGACCTGGGTGCAGGCCTGTGACGGGACTGGATGGGAGGGTGAACTGGCCCGTAGTTTCGGAATCTCAAGCATCCCGGCAACCTTTCTCATCGATAAGGATGGCAGGGTTGCGGCGACAAGCCTGCACGGAGAGGCCCTGGCAGAGAAAGTTGCCGAGCTTCTCATCAAATAGCGAGCTGCAAAAGTTCTCTGGGACTTGATCCTAACGCGAAGAGGGGTAGCATCCTCGGCAGATGCCAGGGTGGCGAAATTGGTAGACGCGCTTGATTTAGGATCAAGTGGGGCAACCCGTGCAGGTTCGATTCCTGTCCCTGGTACCGACTTCTTTACTCAAACCTATTTCTCTATTTTCCCATCACGTAGATTCCATGTCTAAACACGCGATCGTCTCGAGACTCATCAAAGGGGCTTTCACCGAAGCCGGTGTCGAGGCAGCCTCGCGTTCTGCTCGGGATGATGCGAACGGTGGATTTGATGCCGTCATCGCATTTGTGTCGAAAGGATGGCGGGAATCCGTCCGAGAATTCTGCGAAATTCTGCAGATTCACGCGCGCTGCCCGAAGGTCTTTGGATGTTCGGCAGACGGCATGATCAGTGACTCCCGTGAGCTTGAGGATTCAGAGGGCTGCAGTCTGCTTTTTCTGAGGTTCGGCGGCACGGAAGTGGGCCTAGCAGGAGACAGCCAAGCGCTTCCGGGAGACAGTTACATCGCTCTGGTGCATCCCTTCCAGCCGACTGAGGACCTGCTCAGTGAGTGGCGGGAGAGGTTTTCAGGAATACCAGTCTACGGTGGGGTTGCCAGCGGTGGAAGAAGCTTGGAGGAAATCTTTCTTTTCACCGAATCGGGGATTCTGGAGGATGAAGCGACGCTGCTCATTCGCTTGCGCGGACGGGTAGGCATTCTCGGCGCGGTGAGTCAAGGGTGTCGCCCGATCGGCGAACCGCGAACCATCACCGGAGTGGATGGAAATGTGATTGAGTCGCTGGCAAACCAGAATGTCTGCGACCTGTTGGAAAAGACTTATGCGGAGCTCACTGACGAGGAGCGGGAGGCTGCCAATGGCAATATCCTGGTCGGGATCGCCATGACCGAATACAAAGAAGAACACCAGAAAGGAGATTTTCTCATCAGTAGTATCCTTGGAGGCGACCCGCAGAGCGGATCGATCGCGATCGCTGCGGAACCTGAGATCGGCCAGACCCTGCAGTTTCAGCTGCGAGACAAGCAGTCGGCGAGTGAGGAGATGCAAGAGGTCTGCCGGGGAGTGGCAGCCGATGGGAAGCGGGTGCTGGGGGGATTACTCTTTACCTGCACGGGACGGGGTAAACAGCTTTTTGAGGAGGCAGGGCACGATGCCGGAACGGTTACGGAATATCTCGGCAAAAAACCCCTCGCCGGGTTTTTTTGCAATGGCGAAATTGCTCCGGTCGGGGGTGAAACCTTCCTCCATGCATTCACCGCCTCGATGGCTTTTTTTGTCGAAAAAAAAGACCATCAGGGGCAATAAAGACAAGACCCTAAAGGTCTTTTTTTACCACCATGGCGGTGTTCCGTCCGCTGGCGCCGAAAACACCCCCGCCGGGATGGGTCGAGGCACCGGTAAGATACAGTCCATCGATCGGAGTGCGGTAGGTAGAGAGCTCAGGAAGCGGACGGAAGGCAAACATCTGGTCGATGCTCATATCCACATGCATGACATTGCCACGACGTAGAGCCAGCTTACGTTCGATCTCCAGCGGGGTCTGGATGTAGCGGCCGATCTCCTTGCCTCGCATGTTGGGCGCATACCGGCAGACGACGTCGTAGATGCGGTCGGCATACTCTTCAGCGATCTCATCCCACCGAGCGGCACCGCCGTCAGCGAGCTCATAGGGTTGATACTGGGTCCAACTGAAAAGCGTGTGCTTCCCCGCGGGTGCGAGGGAGGGATCGATCGAACTGAAGGTCATGGCGAGGACGACCGGATTTTCCGATGGTTTTCCGGCAGCGAAGTCGAGGTAGGCTTTCTCAAGATAGCCGGTCGACGGGCAAAGGAGTTGGAGTCCGTGGTGACAGTCGCCCGCGCCGGTTGCAGGATCCACAGGGACCCCGGGATACTGCGGGAGCTCCTCGACTGCGTGGCGGACGACCATGCCGAAGCCGTTTCCGACATTGACGTTACTGACCCGTTTCTTGAGCCCTTCGGGACAGAGGTCGTCATCGAGGAGGTCGAGAAAGGTCTCGTGGACGTGGCAGGCAGCGACCACAGTTTTCGCCTGCTGTGTGCCTGATGATTCAGTCTCGACTTCGAAAATACCTCCCTGTTTCCCGATACGGGTGACCTTAGCTCCGGTGAGAACCTCTCCACCGAGCGCTTCGAGCTTCTTTTTCAAAGCCACGGTCAATGACCCGGAACCTCCCCGGGCGCGCCAGGCACCAATCTTGTGGATCATGGCATTCCAACCAAACAGATCTCCCGAGGCGAGCTCACTCGGCGGAGGGCCGCTTTGGGCTGCCAGCCAGGCCATCGCGGAACGCAGCTCGGCACTCTCAAAAGTCTCGTCGATAAGCCGGCCGTAGGGCATCATGAGTTGGCGCACGGTGTCCATCGAAGACCAGATTTTGCGCGATTTCGGGCGCAGGAGATTCCGTTTGAAAATGGTCCCGATCAGCTTGCCTGGAGTAGGAGGCTTCAGAAAGACTTCCCAGACCCCCTCGTTGATCTCCGTCCAGTGCTCCACGTAGCGGCGATAGGCTTCCGCGTCTCTCGGCGAGACCTTCCGGATGCTCTCGACGGTCTTTTCCACATCCCGGTAAAAGCAGATGCCGCCTCCACCGTCTGGGAGTGGATAGAACGCCCACGGGTCCATCTCGATGTAATCGAGCCCTTGTTCCTCAAGCCCGAGTTCTCCGATGATCGGAGTCGACTTGATCATGATGTGCGCCGACGAGCCGACATCAAAGCGAAAGCCGGGGATTATTTCCTCGGTGCAGACAGCACCGCCAACGACATCACGCCGTTCCAGAACGAGGACGCGTTTTCCTGCCTGAGCAAGATAGCAGGCACAGACGAGACCATTGTGGCCGGCGCCAACAATGAGGACATCATGAACGGGCATGGTAGATGCGCTCGCACAGGGCCGGAGGATACGCAAGGAGGGAGCACCTGAGGCCTTTTTCTCCAAGGCACCTGGCGATTCAGAGCCTTCGCACCAATTGCTTCGAAGTTGTGGAAGTCGGGTTTTCGCCAGCTATTACATCGAGCCTTTCATCAGCAGGATTCCTTCTCTTCAGCGGCCAGTGGTTAAGGCGTTCTCTCCATGTTCATGATGAATCAGGTAGGTGCGCAGGCCATAAATGGCGATGACGACAAAGCAGATAAAGGGGAGGAAAAACGAAATCCGCGTGCTTGAGAGTATTTCAATGTTCTGGTCCATGATCCACCCTTGCATGGGCGGCATCAGGCAACCGCCACCGATCGCCATGATCAGTCCAGCGGAGCCGAGCTTGGCATCGTCGCCGAGCCCGTCGAGCGCAATCCCGTAAATGGTCGGGAACATCAGCGACATGCAGGCCGAGACGCCAATCAGGCAGTAAAGACCGAGCATGCCTTCTATGAAAATGGTGCCCAGCGTCAGCAGGGCCCCGCCAATGGCCAGCCCGCAAAGCAGCTTGCCCGGGCTGAAGTACTTCAGAAGATAGGTGCAGATGAAGCGCGACGAGACAAAGATGACCATGGCAATAATGTTGTAGCCTTGGGCATCTGCTTTGCTCAGCTTGAGTTCGTTGACACCGTATTGAATGATGAAGGTCCAGCACATGATCTGTGCCCCAACATAAAAAGCCTGGGCGACGACCCCCTCAAGGTAGCGCTTGTTGCGGAAAAGACGTCCGAGCGTAGCACTGGTTTTGAGGCTGCGGTCACCCTCGCCTGAGACTTTGGGAAGTTTGGCCAGAGCAAAAATCACGAGGACGCCGAGTATAACCAGACCGAGAACCGTGTACGGCCCGGTAATAATACTGAGGTCGCTTTGTTGGATTTTTTCAAAGGCCGCTGGGTCACTTTCCTGCAGCGCCCGGCGCTCTTCCTCGCTGGCTGCATTGAGCTTGGCAAGAATAAACTCCTTGGCCACGAACATGCCGGTCAAAGATCCGAGCGGGTTGAAGGCCTGGGCGAAGTTGAGCCGCCGGGTCGCAGTCGCTTCATCACCCATGGAAAGGATGTAGGGATTTGCGCTCGTCTCGAGGAACGAGAGTCCGCAAGTCATGATGAAATAGGAACCGAGAAAGGCCCAGAAGGCCATCGCATGGCCGGATGGAATGAAGAGGAGACACCCGCAGGCGTAGAGAGTGAGCCCGGTCAGAATGCCAGATTTGTAGGAAAATCTCTTGATGAAAAGCGCCGCAGGAATGGCCATGAAGCAGTAGCCGCCGTAGAATGCGAACTGGACGAGCGAGCTTTCAAAGTTGCTTATCAACAGGATATTCTTGAAGGCAGCCACCATCGGGTTGGTGATGTCATTGGCAAAGCCCCAGAGCGAGAAAAGACTCGTGACCAGGATGAAGGGAAGCAGGACTGCGCCTGCGACAACCGGAATATTGGATTTGGATGTGGTCTCTGCACTCATAAGAAAATTGTCTTTATTTGGAGAACAAACGTTTATGTTTAACTTTGCCTGACCCGCTTTGCAACCACCGGGCCACGAGGAGGAATCAGACATCAACGAGCGGCTCGACGACGTAGGTCATGCCCTCTTCAAGAATGCGCACCCGCGTGCCTTGTTTGACCAGGCCGTGGTGAGAGATGGCGTCATGCTTGTAATTATCAGCGAGCACGATGGTTCCTGTTGGTCGAAGATCCGTGAGGGCGGTGGCGGTCGCGCCGAGCAGGCTGGCAGGGTGGTCAGCCTCTTCCGGCGAACCAGCGGCCAGGTTCTCTTCAGCAACCAAAGCTCGGAGGAGAGGGATCTTGTCGAGATAGCGTCCAAGCAGATACATCAGTGTGACTGCCCCGAGCAGACCGAGGGCGAGCATGGCACCAGGCTTGATGAGTAGTTGATCGAGGTCGACAAGCCATTCTCCGGTTTCGCTCATCCGTTCGAAGTCGAGGCGGTCGGCCATGGCGAACCAGAGGGAACCTACGACGAGACAGATACCGACAATTCCCGCGACGAAGCCTGGAAGAAGAAGAATTTCGAGCAGAATGAGAAGAATACCCAGTAAAAAGATCGCCATCAATTCGTATCCAGCCAGATTACCAGCCAGGTTGTTCCCAAAGAAAAAGAGACTGAAAACCGCCAGCGAGGTAAAGCCGAAAATCCCGAATCCCGGTGACTTGATCTCAAGCCACGCACCGCCGATACCGACCGCAATGAGAAGCGGCGAGAGAGCGGCGATCCACCAAGCGAATCTCTCAAAGCCGGTCGGTTCGGGGAGGATCAAAGGTGATTCACTCAGCCCTTCAGCCGCAAGAACTTCCTCCAGACTTTCCGCAATGCCGGCAGCGAGAAGTGGCTTGCCGTCGATTTCCTGCATCGCCTCATTGGCAGTGAGGTTGAGCAGGTCGCCCTTGTGCACGGTGACGCTGCCGAAGCTCCGATCTTCTTCCTCGTCGATCATCATCATAGCCCGCAGAACATCAAAGCGGTGCCCCTTCTTTGCTGCGATCGCCCGCATGGACGCCGCAAAAGCACTTTCCAGTTTGGCGCGCATATGCTCTTCGATCGCCGGGCCCATGCTGTTGACAATGGCTGCCGAACCGATGGTGGTTTCTGGCGCCATGTAAATCCGGTCGGTAGCGAACGCGATCAAGGCCCCGGCACTGAGAGCCTCGCGTTCGACCCATGCGATGACCGGCAGTTTGAGCTTGGCCAATTCATCGGTGATGAAGTCACGAGTGTCGAAAGCGAGACCGCCGGGGGTGTCGAGTTCAAGGATGACCGCACGCGCACCATCTTCGTTGGCTCGCTTGAGGGTGCGTTTCCAGAAGCGAAAGGCCTGTTTATTGATCAGGTCTTCCTGACCGACGTGGATGAGGACGACTTTTCCTTCGAGGTTTTCCTCGCCTGAGCGACCAAGCAGACGGCGTTCAGGAGGACTACTGGACGGATTCTCCTCGGCGGAAAGGCCGAGCGGAAGGGCAAGGAAATGCGCCGCCAGCAAAAAAGCGGAGCAGAATCGGGGCATGCAATGGGGTGGAAGCTTCACGGGTGGAGGCAATGCTCATTGCGCAGCGCTACCGGCGGACTCAGAATCTCACTGAGCAGGATGGCATTGCGGGTGGAGGCAGGTTGGCGCAGCATGGCAGTAAGTCCGCGAAGGTGCCTGCGCTTTCCACGATGCTGGCTCTTAGAAACCCCCTCAAAAAGGCGGGCAAGTTCGGCTTCCTCGGCTGAAATTTCCGGTCGCTCAGTCTCCAAAGCAACCTGGATGGCCGATGGCGGCGGGACCGGCGGCGGGGTAGGATACGTCGGTTCCCGATTGATGATCGGATTCAGCGCCTGGTGCCTCCTCGGCGGACTGGCGAAAGGAGGCGGGACCGGCGGAGGCGAAGGTCGCTGGGTTTGACGTCGTGGTGGTTCGGGTGGGGCTTCTCGTGCCTGAGATTGCCAGGGCATGCGGACACTTTCCTCACCCATCTGACGGCGCCAGATAATTTCGCGCAGTGGATCGGCTTCGTCAGATTTTTTCTTTTTCTCTTTTTCTGGCGGGAAGAATTTTGTTTTGAGCCAACTGAAGAGGGAAAGGAGCAGAAAAATGAGGACCGTGAAGACCTCACCGTCAATCGCGGCCAGATGAGGGTGCAAAACCATGACTTCTAATCGCCCTTATCGTTCCCCGCAGTGTCCCCGTCGGTGGCGATCGACGAGCGCATGTCGGTGTCAGCAATGATGTTGCGATAACGCGTATAGTCCATGATACCGAAATTACCCGAGCGAAAAGCGTCAGCGATGGCCTGCGGAACCTGGGCCTCGGCTTCAACCACTTTGGCCCGCATTTCCTGAGTGCGGGCGCTCATTTCCTGCTCAGCGGCAACGGCTGCGGCACGACGCATTTCCGCCTTCGCCTGGGCCACACGCTTGTCGGCTTCCGCCTGCTCGGTCTGGAGACGGGCTCCCACGTTATCCGCTACATCGACATCAGCGATGTCGATCGAGAGGATCTCGAATGCGGTGGAAGCGTCGACTCCCTTAGAGAGGACCAGCTTTGAAATTGAGTCGGGATTTTCCAGCACCGCCTTGTAGCTCTCGGCGGATCCTACAGAGGTGACGATCCCTTCGCCGACGCGGGCGATGACAGTCTCTTCCGTGGCACCCCCTATGAAGGAATCGAGTGCAGTACGCACGGTGACCCGAGCACGAACATTCACCGCGATGCCGTCGCGGGCTACCGCGGTGATCTTGGTCGGGCCGCCGGCATGCGAATCCGGGCAATCGATGACCTTCGGGTTGATGGAAGTCCGAACCGCTTCGAGAACGGTTTTGGTGGTCCCTTTGACAGCCAGATCGATGGCGCAGGCACGATCGAAGGCGAGAGGGATGCCGGCTTTGTCAGCAGCGATCAGCGCGAGCACGACGTCATCCACGTCACCACCAGCGAGGTAGTGAGCTTCGAGCTCTTCCGCAGTGTAAGGGAGACCAGCTTTCACCGCGGTGATGCGAGCGTCGACGATCTTCCCAAAAGGCACTTTCCGGAGAAACATCCCGATCAGGTTTCCCCAAGCAACTGGGGCATTGGAAAGTTTGGCCCGCAGCCACGTCTTGAAAAACATCGAGACGACGATGACCACGATGACCAGAACCGCGATGGCGAGGCCGATGAGGCTAAGTTCAATGAAGCTGTCACTATTAATAGGCATGTCCTTAAAATAACCGACCCTGTCGGAATGACCAGTGCGGAAAATCAACTTTCGGCAGGCAGCGGGACGCGGTTCCTTTCGTGAACTGGTCGCCAGGGAAGGTCTGATCAATTACTCCACCCGCCACTTGGAATGAAATTGGATTGAGATCAGCATCGCTGCGCTCTGGACTCACTCAAAAAGCCCTTGAAAGTTGCTGCCCGCATCCGGTGTGGCTTTGTCGCTCGTTAGTCGTGGACGTTCATCCACTTCCGCCTCGCGCAGTTCCGCACAGAATCCGGACAACAAGGACGGGCACCGCCATGAATCAGACCCTCCCTGGAATCGATTCCAGCCAGCAAGGGGTTTGCCCACTCCGGGATTTGAGGTCTGGAACGCAGGGTCGATCCTGGACAGAAGTGGTCGCATGAGGGAAGGTTTCAGATGATGAAAAGGCAGCGGGTTGTTTTCCATGAATTCGGGGATCCGGTGGATCGGCTGGAGCTGGAAGACTGCGCTGTGGCCACTCCCAACTCGGGTGAAATTCTCATACGCTTACTCCACGCCCCGATAAATCCTGCCGACTTCAACTACGTGGAGGGCACTTACGGGTTAAAGCCAAAGTCCTTCCCCGCACCAGCAGGGATGGAAGGCAGCGGGGAGGTCCTGCAGGTCGGACAGGAGGTGCACGACATACATGTCGGCGACCGAGTGGCGGTCCTCTCAGGTGCAGGATGCTGGCAGCAGCAACAAGTCCTCGACAGAGACCAAGTATTTGTCCTGCCTTCCGAGCTCGATCCCGAACAAGGGGCCATGCTCAAAGTAAACCCTCCGACCGCCTGGATAATGTTGCACCGCTATGGCAAGCCGACGGCGGGTTCCATGGTGATCCAGAACCTCGGCAATTCGAGTGTGGGACTTGCGGTGATCGGTTTGGGTCGGCGCTTCGGCCTCGAGGTGGTGAGCCTGGTCCGCAGCGAGCAAGGACGGGAACAATGCGTTGCCGCCGGGGCGGCGGCCAACCGGGTCTTTCTCGATTCAAAGGAAGGTCTGGAGCAGGCGAAGGAGGTGCTCGGCAAGCTGCGGGGGTCTCTCGGATTCAATGGGGTGGGCGGGGACAGTGCGCTGCGGGTGATGAACCTGCTGGGGGAGCAAGCCACCATGCTGACTTATGGCGCGATGGGGAGGAAGCCACTCAAGGTTCCGACTGGACTCCTGCTCTTCAAAGGACTCCGTCTTGAGGGGTTCTGGCTGACTCGATGGATCCGTGAACACAGCTCGGAAGAATACCACGAAGTTCTCAGCGCAGTGGCAGAGGCGATGCTGGCAGGGGAAATCATGCTGCCAGTGGCAGCTCGCTTTCCCTTCACCGAGATAAAAGCCGCCCTCGGTCGTGTGCGCGATGGGAGCCTCGGCGGCAAAGTTCTGCTGAACTTTCGCGAGCTTTAAGAGAATAGTGAAAGTTGGACTTCGTCATGACCGTCCTTTTCGTCGTCCTTGTGCTCACTCGGCTTTGCTTTTTTCACAGCAGCCGTGCCAGCTTCAACGACGGCCGCGGGTGCGTGTTTTGTATCGGCTTTCGCTCGGGAAGCAGTGGCTGAAACCGCAGTGGCCGCGGCCTCTTCCTCGAGGGTGGCCAGCAGTTGTCTGGCACGGATGATGATGCTGTCGGGGAGGCCGGCGAGGCGGGCAACCTGGATGCCATACGAGCGGTCGGCAGCTCCGGCGACGATTTTGCGCAGGAAAATAATCTGCTCGTTCCACTCGCGGACGGCGACATTGTAATTCCGAACGCCCTCGCACTCGTGAGTGAGCGCAGTCAGTTCGTGGTAGTGGGTGGCGAAGAGAGAGCGCGCGCGAATGCTATCGTGAAGGTGCTCAGCCACACTCCAGGCGATCGAAAGGCCGTCGAAAGTTGCGGTGCCGCGTCCGATCTCATCGAGTATCACAAGACTGCGCTCGGTAGCGGTATTGACGATGAGGGCGGTCTCGTTCATTTCAACCATGAACGTCGACTGCCCGCGAGCGAGATCGTCACTGGCACCGACCCGGGTGAATATCCTATCAGCGAGGCCTATTTCTGCGCTCGCGGCAGGAACGAAACTGCCCATCTGTGCCATCAGAGTGATCAGAGCAACCTGCCGGATGTAGGTGGATTTGCCGGCCATGTTCGGGCCGGTCAGAAGAATGAGACGCGAGCGTTCAGGTTCCAGATGAAGGTCGTTGGGAACGAACGGGTCGGCACCATCGTCCTGCTCGACGACCGGGTGGCGACCGTCCTTGATGACGAGATTAAGAGATTCATTGAGAAGGGGTCGGCAGTAGCTATAGAGGCGAGCGGTCTCCGCCAAACCACAGAGAACATCCACGGTAGCGAGCGCTGCGGCGGCTTCCTGGATAGCTGACAGCTGTTCCAGAACCTGCTTGCGGAGATCGGTGAAGAGCGTCGTTTCGAGCGCCTTGGCACGCTCGTCGGCGCCAAGAATTTTTGATTCTACTTCCTTGAGCTCAGGTGTGATGAAGCGCTCCGCATTCGCGGTGGTCTGCTTCCTCTGATAGCTTTCGGGAACCAGAGACAGGTTGGTTTTGGTGACCTCGATGAAGTAGCCGAAGACTGCATTGTATTTAACCTTGAGCGATTTGATTCCAGTTGATTCTGCTTCGCTGGTCTGGAGGTCGGAGATCCATTTTTTCCCTTCGGAGGACGCACTTCGGAGTTCATCGAGTGCGCTGTTATAGCCCTCGCGGAAGACGCCCCCGTCCCGCAGGAGGGCGGGAGGCTCATCGACGAGAGCTTCACTGATGAGGGTGACCAGAGCGGTGAAGTCGGGCAGAAATTCAGCAAGCTCGAGAGCAAGGGGAGAAGGGACCTGACGCAAAGTGACGAGTTGCTCCCGGAGAGCCGGGACGCGGCCAAGAGAGAGGGCGAGTGAGAGAAGATCACGCGGGGTGCCGGAGCCTTGACTGAGGCGGGAGAGGCAGCGCTCGATGTCGCGGATGCCTTCGAAGGAATTGCGAAGCTGGTCGAGGGCGATGGGAGCCTCGAGACAGGAAGCGATGACTTCCTGGCGGGCGACGAGAGCTTCGACCTGGCGGAGCGGGTGCAGAATCCAACGCCGCAGGAGGCGTGCTCCCATCGGGGTCTTTGTGCGATCAAGGGCGGCGAGAAGAGAAAACTTCTGCCCTGCGCGCGAGTCGACGAGGTCGAGATTGGCGCGGGAAGATGCGTCAATCTGGACAAAGTCCTCCGGAGCATAGGCCCGCAGTGAGCGGACGTGAGAGGCGTCGCGCCGAAGTTGCTGGGTCACGTAACTGAGGATCGCACCAGCCGCACCGACTGCAGGACCAAAGCCAGAGCAGCCGAAGCCGTCGAGTGAATGCACTTTGAAGTGCTCGACGAGCACCTGACGAGCATGGTCATAGAGAAAGGTGTAGCCGTCACACGAAACGGCTCGCGGAGTTCCGATAAGGTGAGGGAAGGTTTTTTCGTCGTTGTCGGCATGAAGAATTTCGGCCGCGGAGAGAGCAGCAAGTTCATCGTCGAGCGCAGTAAGATCAGCGAATTCAGCAGCCCGGAACTCGCCGGTGGTCAGGTCGAGCACCGCAAGGCCAAAACGCCCGCGATCGCAGCTGACCGCAGCAAGGTAGTTTGCCCGTTCGGCCTCCAGAAGGTTGATATCGTCGACCGTGCCGGCACTGACGATCTGGCGGATCTCGCGTTTGACAATTTTCCCCTGCACCGCTTCGCCCACTTGTTCACCGATGGCGACCCTCCTTCCGGCCTTGATTATTTTGGCGATGTAGGATTCCGCAGCGTGGAATGGAAAGCCGCACATGGGAACTCCATTGCGCTTGGTAAGCGCCACATCGAGAATCGAGGAGGCTTGCTGCGCATCCTCAAAAAACATCTCGTAAAAATCACCGAGGCGAAAAAACAGCAGAACGTCTTCAGGCAGTTCACTCCGCAGGGAGTGGTACTGCTTCATCATTGGGGTCATCTTGCCTCCGTCGGACGCCATAAAAATAAGAGAATAGCGGCGGGGGCGGAAGGAGGCAAGAGATCTGGAGAGGGTGCCACCCCTTAGTTCTTGAATCGCTGTGACCTCATCTCGCAACGCCGCCTCTCGCCTGCCTGCAGTTCAACCTATCCTTCCGCAGGCAAAAAGGACACGCGGAGACTACGCTCTCGGGTGGCAAAAGAAGGCACCCACGATTAGAATCACGGATGTCGACTTACCTCTCCCCGGCAAAAGTGAATCTCTGGCTCCGCATCCTCGGGTGCCGCGAGGATGGGTTTCACGAGATCGAGACCCGAATGTGTCCGGTGGATATCTACGACCAAGTAACCGTCACCCCCAAAGAGGCAGGCATCCGCATCACCTGTTTCAGATCCGGAGCTTCCAACCGGGAACGACAACCTTGTCTGGAAAGCCGCAGAGGCGTTCTTCCAGGCAACCGGATCTGCCGACGGTGTAGCCATCCATCTGGACAAAAAGATTCCCTCGGGAGCCGGACTGGCGGGCGGAAGCGGAAACGCAGCAACTGCTCTAAGTGCTCTCAATGCGAACTACGGGGACCCGCTCAAAGCCGAAAAGCTCGCCGCTCTTGCTGCGTCAATCGGATCGGATGTCGTCTTTTTCCTCAATGGCGGCGTTTGCGACTGTCAGGGGCGGGGCGAAGTGGTCACGCCCGTAGCAGAACCCATGCCATCTCTTCCTCTGCTCCTGATCAGGCCAGCTTTCGGTGTCTCCACACCGTGGGCCTACCGAAGGTGGAAGGAATCGAAGGAACTGCCAGGAATCAACTATGCACCTCAGGCAATGCCGTGGGGCATCATGAGCAACGACCTTGAGCGACCAGTCTTCGCGAAGCACCTCGTCCTCCCTGAAATCAAAGCGTGGCTTGCAGCTCAGTCAGGCGTTAGAGCGGCACTTATGTCAGGCTCTGGATCAACCGTGTTTGCGGTTCTGGAAGACCCGTCTGTCGGCGAGGCTCTGGAACCTCTGGCACGGGAACGCTACGGAGAACCTACTTGGATCCGGCGCTGTTCGACACTCACAAATTCCCCTTTCTCATCACGTCGCATAGCTAAAACTGTCACTACCGAAGACTAAAACCCCTCCAACCAGTCCTCGTTTTTCTTTTTCTCCTCCGGGTCCAGCACTTCCGCCCCGGGGGCGGCGGCTTCGCCCGTGGCATGAGCTTCAGGGTCGTGAACCGCAAAACGGCAATGTGATCACACGCCGCGTCATGCAGAAGGGCTCACGCAGAGCGATCTCTGGACTGCAGTCGGTTCCCCAGCGTTGAGCGTTTCGGTCTGCTGCCGGCTACTCAAAATGGTCGACGATGGCGTCGACGAATTGGGGAATCGTGCTCTGGGCAGGCTCGATATCGACCTCGTAACTGTTTTCACGAATCTGCTCCGAAGTAATCGGTCCCATGCTTGCGATGAGGCAGCCCTCGGGGACAGAGAGCCCGAGATCGAGAAAGCACTCGACGGTAAGAGCGCTGGTGAAGGTGATAATATCAGCGCCTTCTTCCTTGAACCTCGCCTGACTTCCGGTGGGATCATCGGTTTCGGGCACGGTACGGTAGGCAATCGCCTGGTCGAGAATGGCGCTTTTTTCCTTCATGTATTGATCAATCACCTCGCGTGTCTGCTCGCCTTTGACCCAAAGACACTTCAGGTTGTCGAGTGAAACCCCTTCCCGGTCGAAGGCGCGGGTGAGGCCTTCCGCAATATAGTCTCCCTCTTCGGGCATGAGATCGACCGCGAAGTGATAGCGGTTGACCATCTTTTCCGTCCCTGGACCGACGACAGCGATTCTGGTGTAGCCGATCGAACGTGCATCATCAAAGATCTGATAAAAGGCATCGAAAAAAGCCTCCACGGCATTCGGGCTGGTAAAAATGAGCCAGTCGTAGGAGTGGGCCTCGTGGACGAGACGGAAGAAGTCTTCCTTATCCGGTGCGGGATCGATCCTAATAGTTGGAAGTTCGATGACATCGGCACCGAGATCGATGAGGAGTTTCGAGAGGGTGCTCGCCTGTTTTCGCGTGCGTGTGACGACGATGCGTTTTCCGAACAACGGGCGCTCCTCGAACCAGTTGATCTCCTGACGGTAGTTGACAACTTCCCCCATGACACAGACGCAGGGGGCCTTGAAATCCGCTTTCTCCGCCTGTTCAGCAAGTGTGCCAACGGTAGCCACAAGCGTCTGCTGGCGCCCTGTGGTTGCCCAGCGGACGAGGGCAGCCGGTTCGTCCGCAGACATGCCCTGCTCGATCAGCTCTGCAGTGATCTTCCTCAGTCGCGAGACACCCATCAGCATGACCTTGGTGCCTGGTGCTCGGGCAATTTGACCATAGTCGACGGTGGAATCTCCTTTCGTGGGGTCCTCGTGGCCGGTGAAGATGGTAAGTTGTGTGTTGCAGGCACGGTGGGTGACCGGAATGCCGGCGTAGGCGGGGCCGGCGATGGTCGAGCTGATCCCCGGAACGAGCTCGAAGGCAACGCCCGCGGCTCGGAGTTCCTGAGCCTCTTCGCCTCCACGCCCGAAGATCAGGGGATCGCCCCCTTTCAGGCGCGCCACAATCTTTCCAGCTACCGTACGCTCGACGATGAGGGCGTTTATCTCCTCCTGGCTGAGAGTGTGATCACCGGCTTTTTTCCCCACATAAATCTTCTCCGCCTCGGGCTTTGCCCACCCGAGAATCTGCGGGTTACAGAGGTAGTCGTAGACGATGATATCGGCTTTTTCCACGCACTCGCGTCCACGCAGAGTCATGAGTCCGAGGTCGCCAGGACCGGCGCCGATGAGGTAACAGATGCCTTTTTTACTGAGAGAATTCATGGGAAGAGAAGGGTGAGCAGGTCAGAGGCAAGCGCCTCGGGAGCCGTACGGAGGCCGGTGCTTTGTCCCTCCACGGGAGGGTCTGAAGAAGTGCTGCCATCCGAGAAGACACGGGCATGAAGGGTGATCTGTCCGCCGTCCTCATGCAGAGTCGAAAACAAGCCGACCGGAGTCTCACACCCGGCGCCGAGAGCGGCAAGAAAAGCGCGTTCTGCAGCGACTCTGTCACCAGTATCCTGACAGTGAATGGCGGTGAGAAGATCGGTAACGCGATTGCCCGATCGGGAATGAATCTCGATTCCGACCGCACCCTGCGCTGCTGCGGGCAGGAAAGAAACCGGGTCGAGGATGCTGTAATCTAGACCGGCCTCATCTCCGAAAATGCCAAGTCGCTCGAGTCCCGCTCGGGCGAGCAGGATGGCGTCGAGGTCGTCTTCGCGTTGGTTGAGCTTCCGGATGCGGGTTGGGACATTGCCGCGAATCTCCACCGGCTCAAGATCTGGCCGGAGAAAAAGGAGCTGACGGATCCTACGGACGCTGCTGGTACCGATCCTGGCATTTTCAGGAAGCCCATCGATGCCTCCCTGGCTGTGACTGATGAGCACATCCTCGATAGAAGCACGAGGCAATACGCAAGGGAGCGAGTAGCCCTCTGCCAGCTCAGTAGGCACATCCTTGAGCGAGTGGACGGCGATGTCCACCGTGCCCTCTGCGAGCGCTTCTTCGAGTTCTTTGGTGAAAATTCCCTTATCGACAATTCCTTCCCCTCCGGCCCCGAACTCGGAAAAACGCAGGTCCGGGCGTTTGTCGCCGATGGTCTTCACGACGACGCGTTCCAGCTTCAGATTCGGGTGAGCGACAGCAAGAGCGCATCCTGTCATCTCCGCCTGAACCAGAGCGAGAGCACTCCCGCGCGTGCCTATTCTCAGAACTTCACGACTCATGATGACTTGTTCCCTGAATCATTGACTGCGGGAGGGGGCGAAAAAGGGTCCTGAAACGTCTTGGCCAGAAATTCCCGGGCCTCTTCCGTAATGACTTCTTCGCAAAGAGCAATCTGCTTCTCCCTCCGCCGCCTGGCATTGGAGGCAATGTCATGGAGTGCGTCGATATCATAAAGGTAGACGTTATCGATCTTACCGATGGCTGGGTTGATGTCTCTGGGGACCGCAATGTCGATAAGAAAAAGAGGATTGCCCCTGCGTTCATGCATCGCCGATCCTATATGTTCCGGACTGACCACATAGCCCTCTGCTGCCGTGGATGAGAGAACAATATCGACTGTGGGCAGACTGGTCGACCATTCGTGAAAGGAAAGCGTTTTTCCTCCCATGGGTTCGGCCAGTGCGATGGCTTTTTCGATCGAGCGATTTGCGACCGTAATGCTTTTGACCCCGCGTGATGAAAGGCTCTGGGTCATGGTGCGGCTGATCTCTCCCGCCCCGAGGATGAGAACACGACAGCTGTCGAGCTGGCCGAAGATTTTCTCGGCCAAGTCGACAGCGACCGAGCCGACTGAGGTCGATCCCCGCTGGATATCGGTGTCAGAGCGGACGCGTTTTCCGACGCGAAAAGCGTTCTGAAAGAGCCTGTTAAGAGCGCCTTGCGTGGCTCCCTGCTGTTGTGCCAGCGCGTAAGCTTTTTTAACCTGGCCGAAGATTTCAGTCTCTCCAAGCACCATTGAATCAAGCCCTGACGCCACGCGAAAGAGATGCCGCGCTGCCTCGAAGCCCTCGTGTTTGTAGAGAGGAATCTCTGCGCTGGGCGGGCTTCCGGTGGAGACACTCTGCCGGAGGAAATCAGCCACTTCCTCGGAGGAGTTTTTTCCGCTTCGAGGAGAGGCAGCGTAGATCTCAACTCGATTGCAGGTCGATATGACCACACATTCTTCTACCCGGGCGGATCCCGTGATCCGACCGAGAACATCAGGGACCGCCGACTCAGGCACAGCGAGACGCTCCCGCAATTCTACCGGGGCGAGTTGGTGATTGATGCCGACGCAGACGAGAGACATATCAGATGACTTTTATCTTCTGCCAAGCAGGCCAAGAGTGATCACAGGCAGGGCAAAGATCCAGAGTGAAGTTTTACAGAAAGATCCTGGCGAAAGGCGCCTCCGGAGATCAGCTATGAGCAGCGATCCGTAGGCGATCCAGACTGAGGATGCGAGAACGATCTTCCACCATCCCGGGAACTCACGGATAAAAAAGGCAGCAGCAATCCCAATGGTGAGAAGAAGAAACCCCACAACAACCAGCCTCCTTACAGCATTCGCGAGATAACATACAGGGGGGAGATTATAAAAGAGCTGGTTGAGCGACTTTGATTTAAGCAGCCGATCCTGGATAAGAAACATGGTGGCTGCGACGAAAGCGAGAGCGAAAGCACCGTAGGAGATCAGAGAGAGTGAGGCATGGGTTTCCAGCCATGGGTCAACAGGTGAACTTGGCAGGGAAGGAGTTTGAGAGACGGCACCGCTCAGCAGTCCAATGGCGACAAAGGTAGCCATAAGCGGAGCGGTGAAGACGCCAAGAAGAGAAAGCCGGTAGGTCGGGCCCACCACAAAATAGATAAGCACCGTGCTCCAACCGAGAAAAATTAGAATTTCGGGAAGGGTTGTGATGGGACAACGACCCCGCATCCCCCCCTGGTATTGCAGGTAGAGAGTCTCGAGAACAAAGCCACCTGCCATGAGGAGCATGGTAGGAATCCGGGCATGGCGCGTGCCCCTCAAGACCTCGATGACAGCCAAAGCACTAGCTGTCAGGAAGCAGAGGAGTGCTCCAAAGAGAGATCCTGATGCAATTTCAGCGGTAAGTTCCATTGGATAGAGATTCGGAAGATTCGCATGATGCGTCATGCCCGGTGCGATGTTACGCTCCCTAGGCCAAACGACCACTCCATGATACAGGATGCCATCGAAAAACTAGCAGGGGCGATTCGAGATGTCCCCGACTTTCCCAAGCCGGGGATCATCTTCAAGGATATTACGCCTCTGCTCGGGAACCCGGAGCTTTTCTCGCTCATCGGAGATGTGCTGGCCGACCCTTTCCGCGACACGCAGGTGGATAAAGTGGTTGGCATTGATGCCCGTGGGTTTATTTTCGCCACTCAGGTGGCCGAACGTCTCAATGCCGGATTCGTTCCGATTCGTAAAAAGGGGAAACTTCCATTCAAAACGAAAGCGCGTTCCTACGCTCTGGAGTATGGGCAAGACGATATGGAAATTCATGTGGATGCAGTCGAACCAGGGCAGAAGGTTCTCATTATTGATGACCTCCTCGCCACCGGGGGAACTGCTTCAGCAGCTAAGAAACTTGTGGAAGAGGTCGGCGGTGAGGTGGTTGGAGTTTCGTTTCTTATCGAGTTGGCATTTCTGGAGGGCCGCAAGCTGCTTGGCGAGAATGCCCCTATCAAGGCTGCCATCGTTTATTGAACCAGAGCAACCAAATCCTTAAAGACGTGCCGAAAAGCAACCGCAAGGTCGTCGCTCATGCCGACGAGGCTATATCGCTCGAGGACTTGGACGCAAAGAGTCGTCCGCAGCAACTGCTTATCTTCAAGCGATTCCTCAAGATCGAAAACCACAGGATCAAGCTCGCGCATCGGTCGGGGGTGAGTGGCTTCGAAATCGCGAGTCGCCGTGCCGAGCTTATCGATCTCGTTCTCAAGCGGATCTTCGACGACGCGTTCCGGAAATTATCTGCGAAAGGGGCGATTCCTCCGATCGCTCTCCTCGCGGTCGGTGGTTACGGGCGAGGGGTTCTTAATCCTGGAAGTGACATCGACATCCTGTTCCTTTCGACCACTTCCACACGGGCGCTGAGCAAAGAGACGAACGACGCGATCGAGAAAGTTCTCTACCTGCTCTGGGACATCGGATTCGATGTCGGTCACTCGGTCCGCTCCACCAAGGAGTGCCTGGCGCAGGCAAAGCTCGACTTCCAGAATTTTACCGCGATGATCGAATCGCGTTTTCTCGCTGGAAATGACGAACTCTTTGCCAAATTCAAGGACGTCTTCTACCGCAAATGTGTCATTCCCTTAGGCGATGATTATCTCCAGGACCGGCTTAAAGACCGGGCGCGTCAGCATGCCAAGTCAAAGACCTTGTATCTTCAGGAGCCCAACGTCAAAGAAGGGCAAGGTGGCCTGAGAGAGTATCACAACATTGCCTGGCTGACTTACGTCAAGCTGCGCTCTACCAACCTCGTCACGCTCGAGGAAGAGGGATTGCTCAGCGAATCCGGGCTGCAGGAGATGGAGAAGGCTTACCATTTTCTCCTCACGGTCAGAAATCACCTTCACTACGCAGAGAAGCATGCAACCGACATTCTGACCTTGCGGCTTCAGGGGGTTGTTGCCACCGCAATGGGCTATCGGGAACGAACCATTCTCAGGCGCTGCGAGTCCTTCATGAAGGACTACTACCAGCACACGAGCAACATGCTGATGCGCTGCAATGAGATTCTCGACCGCTTCAAGCTCGAGAATAGAAGTAACCCGAAGGGAATCCAGAGGATCGGATTGCTGGCGCGACCCTTCCGGGGGAGAGAATATTTCGACGGCTTCTACACCGACAACAATCGCATCTACGCGTCCAGACCCGATGTCTTCGATGAGGATCCAAGGCGA
This sequence comes from uncultured Verrucomicrobiales bacterium, assembly GCA_943789025.1. Classification (GTDB taxonomy): domain Bacteria; phylum Verrucomicrobiota; class Verrucomicrobiia; order Verrucomicrobiales; family DEV007; genus CALSSN01. Next base: position 35,925 of record CALSSN010000010.1, on the reverse strand, counting down.
CTGATACGTCTTTTCCTACACTCCCAGGTCCGCGGACTGCGGATGAGCCCGGAGCTGCTTGATCTCGTTCAGGCCAGCTTTTCCATTATCAACAAAGCATTCCGCTACAACGCCCATAACAGAGAAACTTTCGAAGCGATTCTATCGCATAAGGGAAGCGTAGGCTGGAGCCTTCGGCAGATGCACCGGGTGGGTTTTCTCGGGCGATATCTCCCCGAATTCGGGGCACTGACCTGTCTCGTTCAGCATGAGTTTTTCCACCGCTACACGGCGGACGAGCACACTCTCAACACAATCGACGAGCTTGATGGCCTGGTGGGAGGAGAGGGTCCTGGGGTTGCCATCTGCCGCGACATATTCCATCACCTGGAGGATTCATTCACTCTCTACCTCGCTCTCATCATGCACGATACAGGCAGGGCGGCGAACATGCGTCACCACGAGGACGCGAGCGCGCTACTTGCGGCGAAAGTCTGCAACCGATTTCGGGTAAGTCCCCAGCGCCGGAGCATGATCCTGTTTCTCGTTGATCACCACCTGACCCTCTACAGAACCGCCACGACAAAAAACATCGACGACACTCAGGTTGTGATTGAGTTCGGAAATATCTGCGCATCGAAGGACCGCCTCGATCTTCTGCTTCTCTTCACCTATGTCGACTCGAAAGGAACCAGTGACGAGGGATGGACCGGCTGGAAAGAGTCGCTCATCCTGCAACTTTATCGGACCACGCGCGATTATCTTAACGATGGCGAAAAGTTTATCGCCGAGACAGGCACCAGACTCAAAGAGCTGAAAGAGCACGTTTACGCGAAGCTGGGCGATGGCTATGCACAGGAGATCGAAGCCCATTTCTCAGGAATGCCACCGCGCTATTTCAATTTTCGATCTTCCAAGATTGTCATTTCTCATATCAAACATTTCCGAAAATTCTTTCAAAAGCTTTCTCATGAGGTGGAAACTCCCATCGATATGCTCCTCCCTGTGCTTGAATGGGAGCCCAAGCCAGACAAGGGATGGACAACCTTACGGCTTGTGAGCTGGAACCAGAGCTTCCTTCTGGCCAGGGTTTCCGGTGCTCTCGCCGCAAACGGAATCAACATCATCGCTGCCGACCTTTTCAGGCGGAAAGATGATGTTGTTCTCGACCTCTTCCGAGTGTGCCGCTCCGATTACTCCCTGGTCGATAATACCGCCACCATGGATGCCGTGGAGAAAGTGCTCGCGCGGTCGATCAAGAAGAAAAGGTTTTCCTTCCAACCTCTGATCAAGAAAGCGGTGGAGTCCACGAGAGTTGTCGTGCACCAGGAGATGGTTATCCCCAGCAGAGTTACCGTTCGCAACGACCCGAACGGGCGCCACACACTCGTCGAAATTCAGGCCACAGACCGAATCGGACTGCTCCACGACGTCTTTTCGTCGATTGCGGGATTTCACTGTGAGGTCTGCCACGCACGGATTAATACCGAACTGGGTGCAGCCGTGGACACAATTTATATCTGGGATGAAACCGGCAAGCCGATGTCTGATCCCAAGCGAATGCGACAACTCGAAGAGACTATCGAGACGCTGGTAGCCTCGTGATCAGTGGCGGACGCGCCATGAGGTGCCGAGAGAGATGCCGAGCTGGAACTTCCGTTCGTGCTCGCGAATGACGAATGGGATATCGACCTCGCGGGTCAGCTCGAGGTGCGGTTCAAGATGCTCTTTCAAGAAATCGAGGACAGGCATGGCAGGCCAGTTGTCACGGGGAGTGAACTGCTCGAGCCACGAGGCGGGGGTGGCGAGCGCCAGTTGACCGCCAGGCTCCAGCATCAAGGGGAGGCGTTTGAGGAATGCCGCGGGGTCGGGAACACGGCATAGAAGATTTGCGGCGTGGATAAAATGATAGCGCCCGCTTTCCTTGAGCGCATCACAGACTCGAAAATCAATCCGCTCCGGCCGAACGCCGCCAGGCAGGCGCACGTCATGGTTGGTCGCCGCGCCCCCATCATGAGCAAGACGATAGCTCACGGGCTCTCCTGAAGCGATATTCTTTGCCGCAGCGATCAAGGCATAGGAGAGGTCGGATCCGACAACAGATGTCACTTTTCGGGAGAGTTCGAAAGCGCTGCGCCCGACTGCACATCCGAGATCAAGGGCTCGCATGCTCGCGGAGGAAGCGTCCAGGTCGAGAAGCCGATTGACTGTCTCAACCGGGAAAATGAAGCCTCTGCCGTCTGCGAGAAAATTCGCCGCACGACTGCCTTCTCCCTCTCCAAAATGGAAATGCAGATACTGAGCGACGGTGTCCTCCGTCTCGTAGACATTTTCACCCATGGGAGAAGCCTTTCTTATTTCAAAGCGGAGAGCTTCGGGAACTCACGCCCGAAGAGCAGCGAGCAGGTATTCGGTCGGTCGGAAATGCCGGATCAGGGATTCTTCCTGGTCTCCGCGTTTCATTCGAACTTCTCTGATGTCGAAATTAGGGGTCTTGTGAGGGGCAAAGAGAATGTCATCATGGGTGGCATTCTCGTGTTTTTTAAACATCGAGGGAACAATATGTCCTCCGAGGTGATCGTCGCGCCCAGTGGCAAGGTGACAGGTGCCAAGGACTTTCTCATCCTGGATGTCGGAATACGAAACAGGAAGCACCTGAGTGCCGAACCCGAGTTCCCCGAGGACTCCCGTCATCGGATCATCAGCGAGGCTCTGGTTGTGCTCGTCGATCGTCTCCTGGCTCCCGTCGATCAGTTCGGATTGGATGATCTTTCCATCCACCACAGTGAGGCGACCAAGAGTTCCATCCTCGTATTTGAGAGGAAATTCCCCATTCGCCGAGCGCGGGACAAAGTAGACTTCGCCGGCTGGAAGGTTTGCGATGTCCGGCCTGTCGCCGCGGCAGAGCCCATGGGATTTCTGCGCTTCCTGACCGCCCAGATCAAGCTCAGCTCGAAGGATAGCGCCGTCCTCCAGGGCGAAGTCGATCTCGATCGAATCAGCTCCGGTGAGGGCGAGGCGAAGCTTTTCTGCGTCGGCACTGACTTCCTCATAATCGACAGCGAGGCCGGTGCTGAGGATCGTCGGGTTGACCCCGTGCATGGTAGCTCCCCGAAAACCGAAAGCTTTTTGCGTGCGCAGTGAGGGGGGCAGTCGCAGAGAAGGTGGAAATACAGAGAATGATATCGTAACGCGTGTAAACATCGCGCTCGAGGCTGATCGCGTTGCCTTCCATGTCCCAGGCGGTGTCTTTCATGTCGAGATTGCTTCCAAAAGTCATCGGGAAGGCGAAGATTTCGCCTCCGGTCATTCCGAGCTCTTCAAGAACCCCCTCCTGAAGGGTTTTGTAGAAGTCATTGTAGGCATGCCGCTGGATGCTGTAGTCCGGATTCTGGAGAAAGGCGTAACCCACAACTTCCTCGGGCCCTTTCTCCACGTCGATGAGAATACAGATCCGCTTCCCTTCGGTCGGTTCAAAGACCGTTTTGAGAAGTCGGGAAAGGCTGAACTCGGGAAACTGGCGTTTTTCTGGGTCAAGCTGAAGGGTGCAGGCTTCTGTGATGTGTTTTGAAGTTGTCATGGTGCTGAGTCCTTGTATGGCGTTTGATTTCGATGAGCTTACGCTCGTAATCACATTACGGGCGTTGTTACCTTCTCTTTTCTTCTCATGAAATCCTCTTCTCGTCACGTATGTATCACCGGCTGTTCTCGAGGACTTGGCGCGGCTCTGGCACGGGGGTTTTCCCATGCGGGCTGGAGGCTGAGTGGCTGCGCAAGGTCTGAAGAGGCTCTCGCAGGCTTGGCGGACGAACTCCCGGGAAACCCCCTGCTCCTCCCCTGTGATGTAGCAGATGCTTTTCAGGTTAAGCATTTTGCCACCCAGGTCATCCGTGAGATCGGAGCACCCGATCTTGTCCTCAACAACGCTGGCATCATCAACAGATCATCTCCTCTCTGGGAACTGAGTGACGCAGAAATCGCTCAGGTTTTCGCTACGAACGTCCAGGGAACCGTGTCGGTGATCCGTCAATTTTTTCCTGCCATGGGTGAACGTGACACTGGGGTTTTCGTGAATTTCAGCTCAGGATGGGGGCGATCCACCTCTCCCCAGGTGGCTCCCTACTGTGCCAGCAAGTTTGCTATTGAAGGGCTTTCCTCGGCGTTCGCTCAGGAACTTCCTGCGGGGCTCGCGTGTGCCACTCTCAATCCGGGCGTGATTGATACCGGCATGCTGCGCTCGTGTTTCGGCGCAAGTGCAGGTGATTACGAGAACCCTGACACCTGGGCGGTTCGAGCTGTCCCCTTTCTCGCCAGGCTCGATGCCTCCTGCAACGGGCAGGCGCTTACGCTGCCTTGATCAATGAATGCCATCCGCCCGCTTTCTTTTCGGTGCCCGAGGCCTTAGTCTTTCGTTTTTACAGTTCTTTTCCTCATGGCTCTTACTATTGCGCACCCGAGCATTGTTCCGATCTTTCGCAGCCTCGTGCGCAAAAGAGTCATCGACCTGCCAGCTCTTTGTGTCGGGACGATTGTTCCGGACCTCGGTGAGTGGACGAATCGCGCCGCACTCTCGGACCGCGCGCATTCGTGGTCAGGGATGGTGACAACAGTTCTGCCTCTCGGGATTGTTCTGCTTTTCCTCTACCATCTTCTTCGACGTCCACTGTTTTTTACCTTTCCCAATCCGCACCGTCAGTATTTCAGTGACAGCCGAGCACTCAATCGCTTACCGCTTTACCCCGGCGCCTTTGCCTCAGTCCTCGTCGGAATCCTTCTCGGAAGCTGCTGTCATCTCTTGTGGGACTCGGTCACCGAAGCAAACGGGCATTTCGTCTATTCCTTCCATGCCTTTCGCAAAGTCTATGGGCTGCCGGCCTGGGCCCCTCTCCAAGGAACAATCTCCACGTTCCTTCTTCTGAATCTGGCAACGAGCAGTCTCGGAATCCTCTTCGCTCTGTTTGCCTATCGAAGCTGGTGCCAGTCCCGCAGGGTTCTTCTCCCTCACCCTTATGCGGCGCGAGACTTCGACCGCTGGCGTTGGTATTTCTGGTCGGTAGGACTCCTCGTTTCCACCGCGCAAGGCATTCCCTCGGCACTCCCTCTTCTCGGCAGGGATCCAGACATCTATCGATTCAGCCTGTTCTGGCATCATTGGGGGACTTCCTTCCTGGCCTCGCTTGTTTCCTTCGCGACCATTGGCTCGCTGATTGTCTATTTTGCCTGGGGCTTGAAAAGCCGCCGCCCGCCACCTCTCGACAAAAGGTAGTTCGTGGCAGAACATTCTCTCTTTTCTTTGTTAATTTTTGAATAAGTGAGGCCTCCGGTGCGTCCTATTTATCCAGATGCAGGTTTCCTCTGCCCAGATCTTCCTCATGCCTATCAACCTTGAGACGACGAGTCACCAACCCGCTGACAGCGAACTTGTTTCGCTGGCTGCCGGGGGAGACACTGCCGCCTTCGACGAGCTGGTGACACGTTATCGAGGCAAAGTCTATGCGCTGGCGATGAATATGGTAAAAAGTGATGCCGATGCCTGGGACCTTTCACAGGAAGCATTCATCAAGGCGTGGAAAGCACTTCCCGCGTTTAAGGAAGAATCGCGATTTTACACCTGGCTCTACAGGATCACTCACAATGTCTGTTATGACTGGATGCGGAAGCGTCGCCTGCGGGACAGTGAGGAATTTGAGGAACAGCTGCACGCGGACTCCGTCGCCGTGCACGCTCCCACCGCGCCGCAAGTTGCCGAGCTCCCCGACCGCGCTGCCGACCATCGCGAGCTGGGCGCGGAGATCGCAACCGCGATCAACAAACTCTCCGAAGATCACCGCGTGGTCGTTCTTCTTCGTGAGGTCAATGGTCTCAGCTATGAAGAGATCGCAGAGGTCACCGATGCCTCCACCGGGACGGTGATGTCCCGCCTTTTTTACGCCAGGAAAAAACTTCAATCCTTACTCCAAGAAACCTATGACTCCCTCTGAAAAATCATTGCTCCTCCACAAACTCATCGATGGTGAGCTCGATGAACCCGAGAAAGTTGCTGCCGAAAGACTGCTCGAGACTGATCCTATGTTCCGAGCCGAGCTTGAGTCTCTTCGAAAACTTGGAGACGAAATGCGGCGCGGGTTTCCCGCCGATCTCGAGCCACCTTCGCCAGACTTTTTTAATACTCGGATCCGGCACCAGATTGAGGAGGAGCAATATGCGGAAGCAAACCGGACCAACTCTCGAGGCAAGGAACTGCCCGAGCCTCGCGGGATGCGATGGTTTGCTTTTCCATGGGCGGTCGCCGCGGCTTCGTTGGTGGTCGCGGTAGCGCTTGGACTCCAGGACCGGGACACTGGCGAGAGGGGTCTGGCATGGGCTGGTCCTGGGGGGCAAACCAGCGTGGGCACGACCTACACGCCAGCCGCCGTCGTCGAAGCGGATGCCTTTTTCTCCGATGCGGCGCAGGCCACCGTAATCCGCCTCACTGGGCTGCCGCGAATTCCTTCCGAGCGGGAGATCGCGGGACATTCTGCGGCCAGTTACCGGCCGAGTCATGTCGGAACTCCTGTCGAAATCCGCGATCGTGGCGGTCGCATTTCCGTCGCCATGCTCAGCGGTGTGCCAGGCCAGCCTCCGAATTTTTTCTAATCTTTTTTCCCTGCGTTTCCCTCCTCTGAATGCCATGGCTCCTATGCAGCGAAACAATTATCACTTACCCGCCTTTTTTCTGGCTGCCTTTTTTCTTTGGCCCTTTCTTCTCTGCGCGCAAGGCATCGCTGCGAGGGGTGGACCCAAGGCTGAAACCGACGCCGAGGTCTGGGGAGGCCTGGTTTACGCAATCGAGGGAGGTCTGAGCGAGGGAGAGAAGAATGTTGCCAAGGGACCATCTTTCCCCGTGGTGTCTCTGGGCGCTGAGTTGGAGAAGGATCTTCGCTCTCGTCTTGGCAGGGTCTTCACAGGACGAAATTTTTATTTCCTCGGCGAACACACCCAAGGCGTCTTCAAGCAATATGAGTCGTGGCTGGTCCCCTCGAAAGACCTCTTTCTCAAGCTTGACTCGAAGGGGCCAGTCAAGGGAGGCGGCGTAAACCTCGGGCTCCAGCTCTGGCAGGATAAAGAGGTGATCATGAAGACGGATGTGATTCTGCGCCCGGATTCACCTCTCTTTATCGAGGGGCCGGCTTGGAGGCGCGGAAAGCTCCTCTTTGTCGTGCTTCTAAAAGGTGAGTAATGCCGCAAGTGCTGCGATTCTCGTTTCTCCCTTTTCTTTCTCCCCCTGAACGATTCCGCATGCTTTACGATTGTCACAGACGGGGCTCTGGTAGATAGTTTCCCCGTGGATGAGACGTCTGACATTGGCGAGGTGGCATCGGAGATTCTGGACGGCCTCCTCGGGCTGCTGGGATTTGTGGTCAAAATTGATCGCGAGCAGGAGGGCGACGTTGTCACCCTCCAGATCTTTACCAATGAAGCCGAGCTCCTCATCGGCAAGAGAGGTGAGCGTCTCGACGATATCCAGTATCTGGTAAATCGGTTGCTCCATGCGCGTCTGGGTCATGTCGGGCGTGTCCGGGTTGATGCAGGCCACTACCGGATGATGCAGGAAGAAAAGTTTCTTAAACAGATCGAAGAACTCGTGGAGAAAGTCAGATTTTCCGGGAAACCGCAGAGAACGCGGCCGCTCAATGCCTACTTCCGTCGGCTCGTCCATGAAGCCTATCGGGAGGATCCAGAGATCGCCACAGAAAGCGAAAATTCGCGGAATCCGCAGAAGCGGATTACCCTTCTCCGGGCTTAAGTTTCGCCGCTTACATGGTGTGCCCAGGAAAGCCCTCCCTGCTCTGATCCTTCTCTTTGGTTATCCTTGACGCGGTACCTGGCTTTGTTCGGCTTCTGGTTCAACCGAAGACCGACCAGACTCCTCTCGGGTCTGCTGATTTCTGGGCGACTCCCGATATCTTTCTCTGATTGCAATCCGCCCCCAGTGCCTGCCGATTCTACCTCTCTCCTCCCGAGGGGTTTGCAATGCGCATGGGAACCGCGTAATTGAAAAGCAGCAATCCAATGATCTCGATCTCCACATGCTGGAACAGCAGGCGTCATTCCGACGGCTACGCCATGATCCGCGAGCTTCTGGAGATGGGGTTCGACACGGTCGAAATAAGCCACGGGCTGCCCATAACACTTCTTCCGGGGCTCCGGCGTGCCACAGAAGAAAAAATTGTAGCGATCTCCGGCGTTCATAATTTCTGTCCATCACCAGTCGAAGTGCTCGTCGACGCACCGGACTGCTACGAGTTTACTTCCCACCGGAGTTGCGAACGTGAACGGGCACTCAAACTGACCCGTCAGTCGCTCCAGACCGCCCACGATCTCGGTGGCAGCTATCTTGTTCTCCATATGGGGAGGGTTCCCATGCGAGCGACGACTCCGAACCTTGAGGCGCTCATGAGAGAGGGGAAAATCCATTCACGTGCATTCGTGAAACAAAAACTCGAGTCGATCACAAGGCGGGAGAAGCTGGCTGGATCGGCTTACCGACGGGCAATTGCAGTGCTGGAAGAGCTCAGTGATGAGGCCTCAAAGTATGGAGTTCAGCTCGCTGTGGAAAGCCGAAGTCACTTCGAGCAAGTGCCCAGCGAGCGCGAGATGGTATCACTTCAAGAGCACTTCGGGGAGAATCCTGCGATCGGTTACTGGCATGATTTCGGGCACGTCCAGAGACGGGCAAATATCGGTTATTGCGACCACTTTCAATGGCTGAAATCGATGCAGCCTTATCTTATCGGCTGCCACCTCCACGACGTCCAATGGCCTCACCGTGACCACTTTGTTCCCGGAACAGCAAGTGGTGGGGTGGCCTTCGATCGGCTGATGCCATTGGTGGATCCAGAAATGCCGGTAGTCTGGGAGCTTTCTTCTCGCATGAAGAAGAAAGTGATTACCGCAGAACTCGAAAAGTGGAAGGCAGGAGTCGGTTACTGAGTTAGAGCCCGATACAGCCATCTTTTGCAGAGAGACTTGACCTTATTCGGTTTCCACCTAGCCTCCCCTGCCATGACCTTATCCCCGATCGAACTTTTGAAGCAGGCGTTGGGTTTCTGCCGAGAAAACGACTTCCCGACAATCTACCGTGCGGTGAAAGCTAAGGATGCTCACCCAGTTCTCCAGTTTCTCAAATACGGCTTCTGTGGTGTGATCGCTACCGTGGCTTCGCAGGGAATCTGGGTGGCTTCGGTCTACACGATTTTTCCTGCCATGGACGGGATGGTGGTCGATGGCAAACCGATCGAGGATGCACTGCGGGCACGCAATTCCACCTATGCGAACATGCTCGGTTGGGTCGTTGGAAACTTTGTCGCTTACTTCACGAATCTCGCTTTTGTCTTCGAAGGAGGACGTCATTCCAGGTGGAAAGAATTCCTCTACTTTTCCGTGGTGTCGCTCTTCGCCGCTGTTGCGGGCCTTGCCGCTGGTCCCTTGTTGATCAAATGGTTCGGTATCAGCACGGTCGCTTCCCAATTCAGCCTCCTCGTCACGGCTGTGCTCGTGAACTACGCCTGCAGGAAGTTTTTTGTTTTCAAAGGGTAAACCTAAGGAGGGTCTGATTCATGGCGGTGCCCGTCATTGTTGTCCGGATTCTGTGTGGCACGGCGCGAGGCGGACGTGGATGAACATCCATATCCATAACCAACGAGCAACAAAGCCACACCGGATGCGGGCAACAACCCGAAGGGCTTCTTCAGTGAGCCCAGGGCGCAGCGATGCTGATTTCAATCCTATTCCATTCCAAGTGGCGGCTGGAGCAATGGATCAGACCTTCCCTAATTTCCCGCCGCTTCGGTGATCCTGCGCACGCGGCTTGGATCGACCGGAGCAGACAACACGCCGTCTTCTTTGGCAGAGGTGCCAACGATGACCCCATCAGCGTGCTGAAGAAGATCGCGGACATTCTGGTCGTCGGCACCACTTCCAACGAGCAGGGGAGCCTCAGGGATAGCCTCTCGGACCTCGGCGAGGACGGCCAAATCCACCGGTGACCCGGTCGCGGTGCCCGAGACGATAAGCACGTCGGCTCCACCCCGACCGATGGTGTCACGAGCGGCATCCGCGATCGACCCGCCACCTAAGGGCACGGCGTGTTTGACATGGATGTCGGCCCAGATCTGCGTGCTCTCCGCCATGCCAAGGCGCTGGCGCTCGCGCAGCAGTGAGTAGGCATCGCCCTCGATGAGGCCTTGGTCTGTGATGGCGGAGCCGGTGAGAATGTTGGATCGAAGGAAGCTTCCTCCACAGCTGGCAGCGAGGCCCAGCGCGGATCGCGCGTCATTGCGAAGAACATTAAAGCCTAGCGGGACATTGCCGAGGAGCGGCAGGAGCGCCGCGGCGACCCGCGCCATGGAGGCGACAACCTCGGGATCAACTCGATTTCGAGTGAAAGGAGCATCGCCAAAGTTTTCAAGGATGAGGGCATCGGCGCCGCCCTCGATGTAGGCTTCCGCATCACGGCAGGCCGCGGCGGAAATGGCTTCCGGATCGCCTCTCCAGCGAGGTGATCCCGGAAGAGGAAGGAGGTGGAGAACCCCTGTCACACGGGGGACGGATGCCCGAAAGCTCATCATGGCAGCAGACTAGCGGCTACTTCAGGGCACAGGCAAGCGCGCGCTCACCTTTTCTATTCGTCGCTGATGGACTCGGCCTCAGCCTCGGATGCAGGGGGCTGCTCTTCCGACTTGCCATTCTTTGGTGCGCTCGTGGCAGCTGCCTCACCATCGTCCACAGCAGCTTCGACAGGCGCCCCTCCAGGGTTTTCAGCCGCCGCCTTCTCCTCAGCCACTTCCTCCTCAGCCGCTTCCTCCTCAGCCTTCCTCCTCAGCTTCCTCAGCTTCCTCAGCCTCAGATGGATAAGCTCTGGCGGTTTCTTTTTCGGCAAGCGGTTCTTCCTGCGCAGGTTGCGGTGGAGCAGGCGCGGGTAGTGCCTCGGGTGCCGGTTCTGGTTGCGGGGTCGCCTTGAGCAATTCCGACTTTTTCTTGATCAATGCGCTCAGAGTATATTCGGAAACCTTGTAGATGTGACCTCTCAGCCGCTGTTCGTCGGCCAGCTTTTTCTTGAGCTCTTCGATCTCTCTGGCAAAGGCTTCCTCAGCGTTTTTACGGGCTTCTTCGCCCTCTCCGTCCACCGGCTCACGCTTCTCGTTAAATGTGCCGGTCACATCGACCTTGAGCAGGTAGGAAGGCGTTGTTCTTGCACCTTGCCCCGCGGCGGGAGCATCACTGCTCTCGGGCAGAATTTCCAGGTGATAAGTGAAGCCGTCGAAGGTCACCAGTTTTGCCTTGTAAGCATTCTTGGAAAAATCGACAGCAGCAGCCTCCTCGTTGGTAAGAAGGTCCTGAAAACCCGGTGAGGTGAGGAGGTATTTGAAGGCACTGACTTTCGACGGGTCACTTTCCATGCCCACTCCCGGATCATCGATGAGGAAGTCGCCGTCTTCTTTTTCCCGCGCGGCAGACCAGGAATCTTCGACCACTGGAGCCATGAGAGCGACTGCGCGTAGTTTGGCGACTTCAAAGAAGTCTTTGCTGATCCAGTCCTTCGGATCCGAGGACGCCTCGCTGAAAGTTTCACTGACAATCCAGGCCATCCCTTCGTCGGATACCGCCTTGACGATCTTTCCATTCCCTGCCGTGCTGCCGCCTGAGTTCGGGGTGTTCCCGATGAGGAGGCTGGCTATCGGCGTATCCCCCTCTTTCCCAAGCAGGTCGACCCGGGTGGCGGCGCTGTTGGTGGTGGTGGTGGTGGCATCCGCCGCACCCGCACGAGTAGGGTCAAGAAGACCGAGACGGCCGGTAGCGGATTCCGGCACAGTCATCCCCTGTGCGATTTTCAATCTTCCCAGAGTCTGGATAAGTGCGCGGAGCTTACCGAAGTCGGCGGGGTAGTCATCGCGTTCCGTGAGCGTCCACCCAGAGTCACCTCGACTGAGATGCACCGTCCCCTCAGGCTTCGTGATGGTGACATGTGCTACCTCATTGACGTCGAGATTCGGGAAGACGAGGTCACGGTAGGCCGTAGACGTCCCCCGGTCACCGATTCGGCTTTCTTTCTGACTCCGGACAACTAGGGCAAGGGCTCCGAGAATACCGAGGGTGATGAGCAAGGCGATGAGTTGCTTCGTCTTCATCTCTTTTTTGAAGGTCGTTGGGATGGCCGCTGCGGGCTCTTCGACGATGTCACAGGGTTGCAGGTTTACTTGGCTGAGTTGCGGACTTTCCGGTAGACGGCGAGGGCGATACCGATCCAAGCCACAACGAGGGGGATGGCAAGGACATTGGCAAGAGTGATGCGTGCTTCCAGCTTATCGATGTCTTTGTTGAGATCTTTTCGAACCTCGCGAAGCCGTCGGGAGGTCTCCACCCGGGTCGACTCAAGCTTTTCGATTTCTTCCTGTTGCTCCGGTGAAAGAATCATCTGCTGCGATGGGTCCTTCTGGGTCTGGAGTTCATTGAGCTTCCGCTGGGCCATCTGGAACTCATTTTCAAGGTTGGCGATCTCAGCTGAATAAGCGGTCTCCGCCTGAGCCATCATCTCGTTGATCCGAGTGAATGGTCGCCGCGAGCTGGAGCGGGAGCGCACACGGATCAGCTCCGGGTCGCCAGCGAGCTGCTCGGTAACGTTCAGGACGAGGCTGAGGTTGTCGTTGATCGGTTGAGCCATCTGCATGCCCATGAAATTCTGGACCTGCACTGAGAACTGGTCATAGGCCCAGTCGGTGTCGGCGATGAGAATGATGCTCGACTCCGCAGATGCCTCGGAGAGGTGGTTATTTTCAACTTTCTCTTCTTCTTCACCTTTTTCAGGGGCTGGTATGGAGGGGTCGCTCTTGAAAGCGGAAGTAAATTTGCCCCGCAGTCTGATGGCCAGAGGGTGTTCGGTGTTCGAGGCAACGAAGTTGCTGAGAAGCTTCTGGTCGTCGTTCTCTGCATCGAAACGATTGACGAGTTGAGAATTTCCAGAGCTCTTCACAAGGACGTCCATCTGCAGCCCCTCGGCAGGGGCGCCGGTGAAAGCACCGGGAAAGACAAGAAGAACATCACTTAGGCGGCTGGTGAGAAGGTCCTCGCCAGCGAGTGCTTCAGAAGTCAGCGAGAGGACACCTCCAGCCCTCCTTCCGCCCTGCAACTGGGTGCGGTAATTCATGTCGATGAGAACGCGCTCAGGATCGAAGGCGACACCCCAGTGGGCCAGCAGGGTGGGAAGGCTGGAAGACTGCCCGACTGGGGGAGGTCCTTGTTGCCCCATCATCGGGTTGGGCCGGGGCGACGCGAAGCGCGCGGTGACACTGTGAGGATCAAGGAAGACGAAGGCCTTCCCACCGCGCATGAGATACTGGTCGATGCGATACTGAAGAGCTTCCGTGGCGTCTGTGGGGTGGACGACAAAGAGAATCGTGACCGCTTCATCGATTGGTGCGTTGCTGGTGTAGTCGATGTTGCGCACTTCGTAGTCACGGGCAAGCTCGCTGTGGAAGATCCACGGTTGCTGCTGCGGCTGACCTCCCATGAGCTGGGGGGGCAGCTGCATGGCAGGTCCGGAGATAGGCAGAGGCGAGAGAATGCCCACCACGGGTTTCTCTTCGGCAGTAACCTGCGAGATCGCCCGGGCAATGTCGTATTCCAGCAGGCTCTCGCGCGACGGGTCGAGAAAAGCGAGCGTCTCCTTGCGGTCGAGACATTGGACGGCAAGTCCGAAATAAATCTGGTCGGTGAGATTGATCGACTGGGGACGAACCTGGTCGAGCGCAGCGGAGTCCTCGGCATCAGTATCCGGTTCCGGATCGAATCGCTCGAGGGTCACTCGGCCACCTGATGCCTTCTTGAATTCATAGAGCAGATCCTCGACGTCTCGCGCATAATTTTTGAGTGGGCGGGGGACCGTTCTCGAGTCCTCGGTGACGTAAAACCGAATGGCGACCGGAATATCCTCAGGAATTTTCTGGAGAATATTCTTTGTGCCTTCGGAAAGCGTGAAAAGACGGTCCTCGGTCAGGTCGACCCGGAAGTTGAAGAGGCCGAGCGCACCAACCAGGTAGTTGAGGACGATGGCAATCAGGATGACGACCGTGATTCCCGCAAAGGCAACGAAAGCGGCGCTGGTTGATTTAGCAGTTCCGGAGGCAGCGTGCTGGCTCATGATGTTTCTTGGAAAAATGGGTGGTTAGAAGGGCAGTGAAGGGAGTAAGCCGCTTGCACGGGAAAGCTTCAGGCGCGTTTGGCCCGGATTGCGATGTTGGTAACCAAGAGCGAGACCACGATAACGCTCAGGAAATAAAGAATGTCCCGAAACACGAGCACCCCTTTGGTCATGTCGAGAAAGTGAGACATCAGGCTGAGGTCCGCGATCCCGTCGACGACGTTGGCCGGCAGCATCTTCATGAACTGATCAACGATCTGAGGGTATCCGAGAAGAGTGAGACCGAGGCAAACTGCGACGGAGATGAGAAGGCAGGTAATCTGACTTCGGGTGAAAGCTGAGATTGCCATGCTGATGGCGACACAGGAAGAAGCGAAGAGGAACGCGCCGAGATACCCACTAAGAATCGGACCCATGTCAGGGTCACCAAGATACTGAACCGTCCAGACAATCGGCCACGTGAGCAGCAGAGCAATCGCCCATACCACGCTGGAGGCTAGGAACTTGCCTACAATGGCATGCCACGGGTGAATAGGCATCGTAAGCATGAGTTCGATCGTACCTTGACGGTGCTCGTCAGCCCAGAGGCGCATGCCCACGGCCGGGGCAAGAACGACAAAAAACCACGGCAGAAAAAAGAAAAAGGTCCATGTGAGCGAAGCATCGCCAAAATCCCAGAGATCACCGACCCAGAATGAGAAGCCAGTCGAAACGAGAAGAAAAATGACGATGATGACGTAGGCGATGGGTGAAGTGAAGTAGGCAACGAGTTCGCGCTTGGTAACGGCTTTGATATTTCGGACTGCGATTTCCATGACTGAGTGGGACGGATAGGTTTTGAAAAGGTAATTCGCCTCAGTGGCGGGCTGCTCAAGGTCGCGGGTTATTCACCTGTCCGGGTGATGGCACGAAAGACGTCATCAAGTCGCCCCGGATTCTGGTGCAGTTCTGTGAGGCTAAAACCCTTAGACATGCAGAGCTCAAAAATCTCGCTTGCGAGCTTTCCGGCCTTTTCTTTTCCTTTCGGGATGACACAACCGGTGAAGGCCCCGCCCTCTTCTCCCAGGTTCTTGCTGGAGACCCTTTTTGCCGAGGCGAGTTTGCCGAGTTCCGCTTCGACAGCGGCGGCAGATGAGGGAGCGTCGATACGAACTTCGATGGCACCCGCATCCACTGCTTTTGTCTTCAGCTCCTCGGGAGTGCCGTCGGCGACGATCTTCCCCTTGTCGATGATGATGGCTCTGGTGCAGGCCGCCTCCACCTCCTCGAGGATATGGGTTGAGAATATGATGGTGCGGGTCTCACCCAAGCGACGGATAAGATTACGAACTTCCGCTTTCTGGTTCGGGTCGAGCCCATCAGTGGGTTCGTCGAGAATAAGAATCTCGGGATCATGAATAATGGACTGGGCGAGACAGGTCCGGTGGCGGTAGCCTTTCGAAAGGGTATCGATACTCTGGTTACGGACTGGTTTGAGGAAGCAGGTTTCCAATGCCTTGTCGACAGCAGTAGTTTTTGCGGATCCGGAGAGACCCCGGAGGTCTGCGGCAAACTTGAGGAAACTCAAAACCGTCATGTCGTCGTAGAGAGGAGCGTTCTCCGGAAGATAGCCGATCTTCTCCTTCGCCCTGCTCGGCTCGTCGCTCATGTTGATGCCATCAATACTCACATGGCCAGCGGTCGGCTCGAAATAACCGGTGATCATCCGCATCGTGGTCGACTTTCCGGCGCCATTGGGACCGAGAAATCCCAAGACCTCGCCTACTCCGACCTGGAATGAGATATCGTTGACGGCAAGCTTGGTGCCGAATCGTTTGGTGAGGTTCTGAACGCTGATCATCTCGTAGTTTTTTGGTCTCCTATCGGATGCTGGGGTTCTGAGCGACCCACTCATCAGGTAAAGACTCGAAGCATCCGAAAATTTAGCGGAGGTAAAAGTGGGCAGACTCGGAGAAATCGCAAATAGAATTTTAAGAGATTCTCATTGTTTTTCCGCACCTGGATGAACGGTAGTGGTCCTGCGTGACATTCCCCCCAGTGCAGCCATAGTCTCAGCATGCCCATTGCACGTCCATGGATTCGGCTTGCAGAACTCCTCAAAGATGGAGAGGCCAAAAAATTAGTGGCCTTTCTAGATAAACTTTCCCCGGCCCAAACAGCCCGGACCATTGGCCACCTCGATGAAGATGCCAACAACCGTCTTCTCAGCATTCTGAGCCCTGTGGAGGCCGCTGGGGTGCTGGTGGATCTTCCAGACGAGCAAGCTGCCGACCTGATCGAAGATCTCTCCCCCGAGGGTGCCGCGGCAATTGTGGATGCGCTTCCCGGCGATGAACTGGCGGATATTCTCGCAGAAGTAGATGAGGACGAGGCGGAGGCGATTCTTGATGCCATGGCCCCCAAAGAAGCGGCAGTGGCGAGGCGATTGCTGCATTATTCTGAGGACACGGCGGGCGGAATCATGCTGACCGAATTTCTGTCCTTTCCGGTGAGCCACACGGTGGCTGAGGTGCTGGAGGATTTGAAGGACAACCGGGAGGTCTATTCCGATTACGGCATCCAATACGCCTACATCACCTCCGAATCGGGTGCCCTGCGGGGGGTGCTCAAGATGCGTGATGTTCTTCTCGCCACCCCTGATTCTGCAGTGGGTGGGTTGATGATCGATGATCCACTGCGTGCTCAGGTGGACACTCCGCTGGAAGAGCTTGTCGACATTTTTGAGGAAAATCGCTTCATCGGAATGCCCGTGGTGGATGCTTCGGGCATTCTTGTCGGGGTGATCCGGAAGGCGGCGGTGAACGAGGCAGCCGAAAAGCGTTCCCGCCAGACCTACCTGAAAGCGAGCGGAATCGTAGGCGGTGAGGAGTTGCGCACGATGCCTATCTGGTCGCGAATCGGGCGGAGGCTTACCTGGCTTGTGCCGTCCATGTTTCTGCTGGTGGCGGCATCGATCGTCATCATCCAGAACGAAGAAACGATCCGCGAGCACGCGATTCTTGCTGCCTTCTTAACGATCGTGGCAGGGTTGAGCGGGAACTCGGGGAACCAGGCAATGGCGGTAAGCATTCGAGAACTCGCACTGGGATTGATCCGACCGTCTGAAGCGCTCTGGGTTTTCATGAAGGAAGCAATGCTCGGGATCGTGGTCGGCTTGACCCTCGGGCTGATTCTTGCCGGTATGGCTTACCTCTACTCCAGCGAAATTCGCCTCGCTGTGGTGATCGGCCTGTCCCTGAGCATCAACACGTTTCTCGCCATTCTTCTGGGTGGAATCATACCCTTGGCATTGCGGAGGTTAGGGCTGGATCCTGCCCTCGCCTCTGGGCCGATTTTGACTACCAGTGTCGATATGTGCGGCTTTTTTCTCGTGCTTTCGCTGGCCGGAGCAATCCTGTAACCGGATACCTGACATCCGCAAGACAACATTCTACCTCAGGCCGTTGTTGGAACCGCCATACTTCTGGAACCACTGGTCACGCATGCGCCTGAGCTCTTCCAGCCGTTGCTGCTGGTCCGTTTCTTTTTTGACTGCCTTGCGGAGGAAGGGATTTTTCCGGCCGTATTTGCACCACGGGCCGTAGGGGATTTCTTCCAGATCGACAAAGCGCCAGTCCACCTGTGCACCACTTCGAAGGCGAAGATAATCGCGACAGGCAGGCGAGATGTCGATGCCTGCCCCGTTGTTTTTCGGATTCTTCGGGCGGGATCTTCCAAAGACATAATTATAGTCATCCGTCACAAAGGGCCCGCAATCCTCCCACTGGGCAAAACAGGTCCGACCGGCATATCGAATGGCCAGCCATTGCCCCTTGAGAACGGTCTTTCCCGAACCCGTGTAACGCTTCCGAAACCACGGAATCACGCGGGAGGCTTCCGGTTTGTGCTTGTTCCAGCTGGCAATGTCGTTGTAAGGCAAGGCAACGTAGAATGGGTTCTCTTGAGGAACAAATCCCGCCGGGCAGTAGTCTCGAGTGCGCTTTGAAACATCCGGATCGTCATAGCCGCCAAAGTTCTTTTCCCAGGCGACGTCCCACGAGCTCTTATCATTAGGCACCGGGTTGTTCTGACTCGGCGCTTCGCCGACCCAGAAAATGGTGGCGGTGATATCAAGCTTCCACGGGAAACGTGTGTAAATGTTGCGCGGGCGGGTGGGTGCGACGATTGTCGGCAGCCTGTAGCTCGGCCGGTTTGCAGCAGGGAGTTGCCCCGAATTGAGCGACTGCGCTCGGACACCTGCCCCATAGGAAAAGAAAAGAAGGATCAGAATCAGAACTTTCCGCAAGCTGACCATAAGGGAGGGGTGGGATCGTAGCTTCGAATTCACGCAAGGCAAGAGAATCGCCCGCGCGCAGCCTAGAAGCGAGAGAACTCTGAACTTCGCGTAGACTGGTGTTTTCCCGGATGATCCAAGGTGTAATGGAGGCCTCGGCTTTCGCGCCTTGCTACCGCGGAATCAACAATCAGTGAGGCAGTCTCGATGAGGTTTCGGAGCTCAAGAATTTCAGTGGTTATTCGATACCCCCAGTAAAACTCATTGACCTCGCGACGCAAGTTACGAAGTCGCCGCGCGGCACGTTGTAGACGCTTGTCCGTACGCACGATTGAAACGTAATCCCACATCAAGCGGCGGATCTCATCCCAGTTGTGATAGATGACCACGAGTTCGTCGACATCGGCTACATCACCGCTCTGCCAGGTCGGCAGGTCGTAGCTCTTCGGGGGCATGGAGCCGTCGGTGCGGAAGCGCTCGGTGGCGTGGGCAACCGCGCGATGGGCTACAACAGCTCCCTCCAGAAGCGAATTGGAGGCGAGGCGGTTGGCACCATGGAGTCCGGTGCGACCAACTTCACCTACCGCATAGAGCCCACGAATGCTTGATGCCCCATTGACATCGGTACGAATGCCGCCGCATTGGTAATGGGCGGCGGGGACAACCGGGATGGGATCAGATGCGGCATCGATCCCAAGATGTAGACAGGTTTCGTAGATGTTGGGAAACCGGTGGGTGATGAATTCCTTCTCTTGATGAGAAATGTCGAGATAAACACAGGGACCACCGGTACGCTTAATCTCCTGGTCGATCGCCCGAGCGACAATATCCCGCGGAGCGAGAGATTCGCGGGCATCATATTTCTGCATGAATTCCTTGCCGTCCTTGTCAACGAGAATGGCACCTTCTCCACGAAGTGCTTCGGAGATAAGAAAATTTTTCACCAATGGATGGTACAGGCATGTGGGATGAAATTGGATGAACTCCATATCGGAAATGACGGCGCCTGCACGCCATGCCATGGCGACACCATCTCCGGTCGCGACCTCCGGATTCGTTGTGAACTGGTAAACTCGCCCGCCGCCGCCCGTGCAGAGGAAGATCCGGTCTGAACGCATGGTCACCACTTCTCCCTTCCGCTGATTGAGGACATAGAGACCGACGCAGCGGTCATGGGAGGCGTATTCGAGTTTACCCGTTGTGATGAGATCAATGGCGAAGTGCTCCTCGCGGAGCGTAATGCGCGGGTGCGCATGAGCGGCTGCGATGAGCTTCTGCGAAACTTCCTGGCCAGTGGTGTCACGCGAATGCATGACTCGGCGGCGGGTGTGCCCTCCTTCACGAGTGAGATCAAAGGCGCCGTCCTCCTGCCGGTCGAAAGCCACTCCCAATTCGATAAGCTCGTCGATGCGGTCGGGCCCTTCTGAGACAATGGTCCTTACCACGTCTTCATCACAGAGGCCGGCACCCGCGTCGAGGGTGTCGGCGACGTGGCGGTCGAAGGAGTCGTCATCACTCTGCACGCAGGCGATGCCCCCCTGGGCCCAGGCGGTGTTGGATTCCTTGGCACTGCGCTTAGTAAGAACACAGACGTCGCCGTGCTCCGCCGCCTTGAGAGCGACACTGAGCCCAGCGATTCCGGTTCCGACGACGATAAAATCAAAATTTTCCATGAGTGACTGGCTCTACCCGGTCTTCCAGCCGGCGAGACGACCGGGCTTGTGATGAGGAAGTTTAGCGCAAGACTGCAGCCCAGGCACGGAGAAGCTCATCTTCGTTTCTTATTACATGCCGGAGACAGACCAGAAGCGTGGGATATCCGCTTGCTACAGATTCCCTCATCGCTTGAGTTTTCATTTCCTGCCGGGTGCAGATTCGGCCCCTTCCTGAAGAGGCATGAGGTCGCGGGCAGTTTTGGCGATAATCATGTCACCGCATGCCTTTTTGAAGTCTTTCAGATGCTTGGACTGGCGATGGGCCTCGAAAGAATCCTCACTGTCCCAGATCTCCAGCACGGTGAATTCGGAGGTGTTGTCCTTCTCGGTAAATGCCGCGTAATACACGCACCCGGACTCGGATTGGGAGGCTTCTTCAACCTGTTGAAGAGCTGACCGGAAGGACAGGGAGTCTTTTTCGGCAACGGTGAAATGGATCGATTTGGAAATCATCGGGGACAGCTTTTTTATCTAAGAAGTTGAAGTTTGATGCGCGCCCGCAGGGCTTCGGGCATCCCCCACTGCCGCATTCATCATAGCCAAACTCGCAATCGGCGTAGAAATCTCGGGTGTATTTATCACGCCACACCCAGTATGTGCTTATTCTACTTGCCGAGGTAGCTCGCCTGGAACTCGGTGATGAGACCCTCAAGCTTCGCGCAATGCTCGGGATCAATTGTCTGTTTACACTTCATGGCGTGGACCAGCATGTGGTGGAGCAGGCTCAGGTGCTTCGCGTAAGCGGCAGCGGCGGCACTGTCCCCCTCGGGCGCGGGCTTGATGCGCTGTGCCATGAAGTAGTATGTAACAATATGCGCCAGGGCATCGGCATGATGCTCCTTGTTGTTCGTCCAACGAACGATCTGATTTGAATCCGCACCGGAGGAGAGCTTGGAGATCTGTAGCATCGATTTTTCAATCGTAGTGACATGTTCCATGAGGGCTACAAAGCGGGCGGGATCATCGTAGATCCCGCAAGGGATCTGACAATGAGCTCCGGCATCGTGAATGCTGCCGAGACTGACGAGAAATGCGGTGAAAACGGAAAGGTAGGAGGTGCTGTTTTTCATAAATTTTTGCAATCGATGGGTGAGGAAGAAGAACCTTGGGCGATGTCCTGAGATGTCAAAGGTCGGGCGCCTCATCTGTCGTCGTCCTCGACCGCCTGGAGCAGCTGATTCCCGAGGTCGGGAAGAGCAGAATTGACACGGTTCCAGTTCGGAATCAGTGGCGAGGAATACTGCCGGTTTCGGAAAATTTCCGAGGCTGAGTCGAAAGACGCGTAATATGCCTCCACTGCTTCCGCCTCCTCATGGCGGTGATAATCGAGGCCATTAAAGATGGAATCGTCGTGGTGGCGTTTGATGATCTCCTTGGCCAGGCGCTCATAGGTGAGGCGAATGGCCTTGAGTTCTCGGTCGCCTATCAGGACCCCTTCTGAGGTGATGTTGTGGAGGAGGTTCAAGGCGATGTCGTGAGACATCTTCATGAGGCCTTGCTTGGGAACCGGAGTTTTTTCGACAGTAGCTTTGTCGTAACCGAGATGCTGGTGCTTATGTTCGAAATTGTTCCCCAAGTCGACCTGACAGACTTTCCGAGTAGCCGCACTACGGTAGATTTCACAAAGCATGCCGACTTCCAATCCCCAGTCGCCGGGGATACGAATGATTTCAGCGAGATCGATGTCGATCGAGAATTCACCGGAAAGTGGATAGCGGAAGTTACTGAGGAATTCGAGGAGCGGGTGGTTGCCCAGAACCTTGATCATGGCCCGAAGGAGAGGACCGACGAAGAGGCGCGTGACCCGGCCATACATCCGATCACTGACTCTGCCGTAATAACTCTTTACATACTCGTAGGCCATCGAGTGGTGCGCAGTCGGCAGGCAGAGCCGGAAGAGCATCTCTCGGTCGTAGGAAAGGATGTCACTGTCATGCGCGGCGATGATTCGGGTTTCTTCCCGAGCGATCGCATAACCGTAGGCCATCCACACATTGTAGCCTTTGCCCGGAGTGTAGTGCGTCAGTTCCGCCGCCGCGAGCTGGTCATAGATGGCTTTCACGCGTGGGCCATCATTCCAGAGAATACGCCAGTGCTGGTCAGAGCTGAGAGCCTCGCTGAAGAACTTCTTGGCATTGGCGAACTGGGCGGCATCCATCCGGTTCATGGAAAAGACGATTTCCTTAATGTAGGGGACGCCTTTCAGCTCGGTGAGAATATGAGGGAGAGCCGGGGACTCAAGTTCCGAGTAAAGAGCTGGAAGAACGAGAGTGATGGGCCGTTTCTCTGCCTGCTCCGCAAGCATCTTCTCTTGCTCAGGCAGATTGATTTCCTTCAGGCAGTGAAGGGTGCTGACGACGGAATGCTGGTAAAAGTCTGGCATGGTTGGCTGGCGCGGCTACCGGTCGAGAGAAGAGTGTCGTTTTCCTCGTAATCTTCTCCAATCCGGATTCACCTGGATTTAAAGCGAGTCGGCTTGTCCCTGCGTTTGGTTTCTGAGAAATCCTTCTTTCGTTGGGACTTCGCCTGTCTCTGCGGCCGGGTCCTTCTGATTCTCCACGGGGACAAGTTTATCGTCCTGTTCGATCTCAGCACGCCATCGGCGTGAGACCCAGGGTCTGGCGATGCCGTAGATCAGATAAATGATAAACAGAATGGCTGGCATCCACTCCCAGTTCATCACCGTCATGACGAGAACAAGGATCGCGCCGACTACCCAAGGCATGGTTCGCCGAGTCTTCCAGGTAATCGCTTTAAAGCTCGGGTAACTGATCGTACTGGCCATAAGGTAGGAAAGTAGCAGCATGAGAAAGGGAAGCACATATTTCCATCGCCCGATTTCGCGTTGTCCCTCATCAAGCCAGAGGAGAAACAGGGTGAGACTGACGATGACACCAGCCGCGGCCGGGATAGGAAGACCGGTAAAATCTCCACTACTCTCGCTTTCCTTGTCCTCCGCCATCACATTGAAGCGGGCGAGGCGCATGGCGCCGGCGAGAAGGTAGGCGAAAGCAATCATCCAACCGATTCTATCTCCCAACCCGTCGAGCACGATGTCATAAACGAGTAGCGCTGGTGCAACGCCGAAAGAGATCAAATCAGCCAGCGAATCAAACTCTCTTCCGAAAGGCGAAATCTGATTGCCCATGCGAGCGACGCGCCCATCGAGAAGATCAAAGACACAGGCGCCAAGGATCAGGCCGATGGCCACATAGTAATACGAATGAACTTCTTCTGGAGCCTGCATCCCCCGAAAGACCTGAACGATGGCGATGAAACCACAGAACAGATTTCCAGCGGTCATCAGATTGGGGAGAAGGAAGATCTTTGGTTGGCCTTTTTTCATCGGTTACTGCGATGCTGCGAGGGAAAGCCTAACCCAATCCATCGCTGTGTGCATTTCAAGATATTGATGCAGTTTTCTGCCGCCACCTTGCGCCGCGGTGGCTGGAGGTTAAGGTGAAGTAAGTATGCTACAGACAGAAGACACGGTGGGACCGGAGACAGCAATGACGGAGCTCCTCAAGGCCTACCCGGGCGCGAGGAGGGCGCTGTTTGCCAAATATCATATCGGCGGGTGCCAGAGCTGTGCCTTTTCTCCCGAAGAAACAATCGCCGAGCTTTGCGCCCGGAATGACGGGCTTGCCGTGGATGAAGTGCTTACGCATATCCGGGAGAGTCATGATGGAGACTCTGCAATCCTCATCCAACCGGAGGAGCTCGCACAAAGGCTGAAAGAAGCCGTTCCACCGCGTCTGCTCGACATTCGGACACGGGAAGAATTTGAGGCAGTAAAGATGCAAGATGCAGAGCTCTTCAGTCAGGAACTGCTCCAAGAGGCATTTTCCCACTGGGACAAGGCTGCCGAGATCGTGATCTACGACCATACCGGCGGGCGGGCTCTCGATGCGGCAGCTTATCTCATCGGCCACGGGTTCGATGCGGTCAGGGCGCTCGATGGCGGGATTGATGCCTACAGTGAGCGGATTGATTCGACGCTTCTACGCTACCGGGTTGAAATCGATGGAAAATAAAACGAGGCACGGAGAAAAAGAAGAAAAAAAATGGATGAAAAAAAACTCGAAGAGGCCGTAGCGAATCCAAGCAACCAAGGGGAGATGGCCGATGCCGATGCTGTGGGGACGGTGGGGAACCCGGATTGTGGGGACATGGTACGGATGTGGGTCAAGTTCCGTGAAGGCGAGGAAGGCGAGAAAGTGATCGATCGTGCCACCTTCCAGAGTTTTGGCTGTCAGACTGCGCTCGCTGTTGCCAGTGTGGCGACCGAGATGATCGCAGGAAGAACCGTGACAGAGGCGCTCGCGATGAATGCAGGGGATCTTTCCAAACCTCTGGGAGCGCTTCCTCCCATGAAAATTCATTGCGGGCAGATGGTCGAGGGCGCCTTGCGCGATGCTTTATCTGCCGATACCCTTCCCTCCCCTGCCTCTGAAGAGGGGGAAAAGGAAGTTCGAAAGGACAGTCTCTCCGACAGCTTCTCTTCCCCTGCATTCCCCGCAGGGGGTCAAATCAGGATCGTGCCCGTGGAAGATTCTCAAGAGTCCTAGCTTCCAAGGCGATCCTGCGCTTCCTTGCTTATCATCATGCCAGATCACAACGAAATTCAAATTAGCCGCGCCCTCAATGCGATCCAGATCCCAAGTGGGGACGAGATCACGCTTCCGGCCGGGACAAAAGTTATCATCACACAGTCGCTCGGAGGAACCTACACCGTGGCGACGGAGAACGGTCTCGCTCGCATCTCAGCCAAGGACGCAGATGCTCTCGGCATCGATCCGGATGCAGAAAAAAAGAAAGCCGAGACTGCCTCCGGAGGGTCCTCCAACATTCCCGAGAACATCGATGGCCTTGAGCGGGAAGTCTGGGAGGCTCTCAGAGCGGTATTCGATCCAGAGATTCCAGTCAACATCGTCGATCTCGGGTTGGTTTATGACTGTGTTCTCGACGAAGAGGAAAACGGAAAAAAGGCTGCCATTAAGATGACTTTGACCGCTCCCGGTTGCGGGATGGGACCGACGATCGCCGCCGATGCGCAGTCAAAAATCATGATGGTGGACGGCATTGCCAATGCTGAGGTGGACCTGGTCTGGGATCCGGCATGGAATCAGGACATGATCAGTGAAGAGGGGAAAATGAAACTGGGCTTAGTCTGAGCTTTTATTCTTCAGCTCTCCCCAGCCCACAGGAACATAGCCGACTCCTCCTCCTTTCAAACCCCCCGCTCTGCCTCAAAATGTCAAAACGTAGCGCTTCCCACAGCCTGTTTTTTGTCTTCGTGCTGGCCTTCGTATTGCCCTCGGCTCGCGGGCAGGGGGACTCGGGCGAGTTCATCATCGTCAGCGGCGGGCCGGCACTTCGCATGTGGGAGGACCTCCGGGTTCCCCGTGACCGGCATGACAAGTGGTGGGGTAATTTTGTTCGACCTGCGCGAGTACGGATCCAGGAAATTCAGAAACGCTATGGTCCGCGTGCCCACGTTACCTGGATGGTACACAAACCTTCCTACTCCACCAGAGCGAATGAAGAGAACAAACCTCATCTCTCAAACATTCTCTCCGTGCAGCGTCTCACCAAGTGCCAGCTGATCTGGTTTTCCACCGGAAGTGAGGTCATCGGCTACATTAACAACGGCCGGAATCGACAGCGAGAGAAAGTCGTCAACTTTGAGTTTTTTGGGCACTCGAACAAATATTGCCTGATGTTTGATTACAGCAACCAGGTGAGCGGTGCCAGCAAAGCGTGGATTCACGTGCGGGATATCCCACGGATTCACAGGAACGCATTCGCTCAAAATGCATTCTGTAAAAGCTGGGGCTGTCACACTGGCGAAGCGATGAGTGCAGCTTGGAAAAGACATCTGGGCGTGTCTCTGATTGGTGCCGTGGGAAAGACTGATTATCGCTGGATTGGAGATGGCGCCCTCCCCATTCTCAGTCGCGGAGGTAAGTGGGCCCGCTAACCGAGGATTCAAGAGTAAAAAAACGGCATCCGGAAACCGGATGCCGTCTTTAAAGATCAGAGCCGCGTGACCCTGACTCCCGCAGAGCGCTTTTCTCTCGAGGGAAAGTGCCCGCCAGTTAAGCGGTCTCTCCCGAAACAGCAGAGGCCCCTTTTTCGCCGGTTCTGATGCGGATTGCTTCGTCGACAGGAGAAACAAAGACTTTTCCGTCTCCTATCTTCCCTGTGTTAGCAGTTTTCACAATGGCATCTGCGATCACTTCCGCGCGGTCGTCGTCCGCCACGATTTCGATCTTCACCTTGGGAAGAAAGTCGACTGTATATTCACTCCCGCGATAAATCTCGGTGTGCCCTTTCTGCCGACCGAAACCTTTGACTTCGGTCACTGTCATTCCCTGAACTCCCACCTCTGAGAGAGCTTCTTTAACTTCTTCCAGTTTGAAAGGCTTGATAATTGCTTCGATTTTTTTCATGTTTTTTTAATGTTGAATTGCTGTTGGGTCTTCAAGAGATGCAGATTTTATGCCAAGTCACGGCTTTAATCTAAGTCATTCAAGCCGAGACGCTTGGGCGCGTGTCCTCGCATTCCATTTCGTAGGATAGCTTAATAAGGTTAAAAATCTACCTACTAAAGATAAGTTTTTTACCTCATAAAAAAGACGAAGGAATTTCTCGCTTCCAGTCTTCAAGACACAGCGCCTATAAGAATTGTCAGTAATCTTTGCTCAGGGCCACGAACCAGGATTTCCTGCAACAACCAAAAAGAAGCCGTCTGCCTGCCCTTTTTCACGGAGGGCGCTTGAAATGCATTGACCCATCCCTGCCTGCCCGGATGGTCCCCGGCAACTTTTCTCTCCATGAACCGAGCCCTCATTGTCATTGTTCTGGCCTCTCTTTGCAGCCACCTGGAAGCAGTGGAAGAAGCCACGCCTGCCTCCGCAATCGAAATCCAAGAAGGATTCGCCGTCGAGCGCCTCTACTCGGTGCCACGCGCGCAAGGCTCGTGGGTTGCCATGTGTTTCGATGACCAGGGACGGATCTACGCCTCCGACCAAGGACCCAGATTATTTCGAATCACACCGCCAGCTCTGGGCGGAGCATCGGATGCCTGCAAGGTGGAGCTGGCATCGGACATTTGGGGCAACTCACAAGGACTGTCCTTCATCAATGGCGCACTCTACGTCATGCAGCAGAGCGAACCCGATGTCCTGCTACGACTGAAGGACACAGATGGCGATGACCAACTCGATGCCGTCGAGCGCCTCCTCGAATTCCCCGCAGTTCCCGACAGTTTCAAACCTTGGAAAGAGCATGGCAGGCACGCCGTCATTCCCGGACCAGATGGCGCCTCCCTCTACATTGTCAGCGGCGACCGTAATCAACTGCCCTCCGAGAAAGGACGCACACCGAAACACTGGAACCGCGACAGCTGGGGGCAGCAGTTCCAGAAGGAGCCTTATTCCGGCGGCTGGGTGATGCGGACTGATCTCGATGGCAAGAATGCGGAGTACCTCTGTATAGGCTTGCGCAACAGCTACGATATCGCCTTCAACCACCACGGCGATCTCTTCACCTTCGACAGCGATCTGGAATTTGATATAGGCTTGCCAAACTACCGACCCACTGCCATCCGCCAGATTCTCAGCGGCACCGACAGCGGTTGGGGTGGGCGAGGTGGCGCGATGGTTTGGAACTGGGGGCCAAAATGGGAGGACATCCAACCGCCGATCAAAAATATCGGGCCGGGATCCCCCACAGGAGTCTGCTTCGGCTACGGCGCAAAATTTCCCGGCCGCTATCAAAAAGCGCTCTTCGCCTGTGATTGGAGCTATGGACGCATGTTCGCCGTCCACCTCAGCCCTCAAGGCGCCACCTACTCGGGAGAAGTCGAAACCTTCCTCAGTGCGCAGGGCCTGCCGATTGCGGATCTCGCTGTCTCACCCAGTGACGGGGCTCTCTATTTCCTCACCGGAGGGCGCAGCACCCAGGCGGCACTCTACCGCGTCACTTACAAGGGTGAAGAAGAGACCAAGCCCACGGCTGCACCCTTCCTCGATGCACCCACCGCTGCCTCACAGAAATTGCGGCGCGAGCTTGAGGCATTTCACGGCAGTCCCGATCCCAAAGCGCTTGGCCTTGCCTGGCAACATCTCGGCCACGCTGATCGCGCCATCCGCGGAGCCGCTCGTGCGGCGGTAGAGTGGCAACCGGTCAACACCTGGAGGCAACAAGCGCTCGAAGAAAAGCGCCCGCGTATTGCGCTTCAGGCGCTGCTCTCTCTTGCGCGTTCTACCGATGGTGATGCAACCATGCAGCCAGCCTTGCTGGCAGCTCTGGCTCGCCATGATTTCAGCAAGCTGAGCCTCGACGCCCAGTGCTGGTATCTGCGCATCCTGACCATTTCGGCCATCCGACATGGCGCCTATCCACCAGAGACCGCGGCGCAACTCATCGCGCGACTCGAGCCCTCGCTCCCCAGCGCGGACCGCCGGGTCAACGAGGAACTCGTCGCCATGTGTGCAGCCTTAAGGAGCCGGACCTTTATTCATCCCGCACTCGACCTGCTGGCAGCCAGTCGCACGCAAGAGGAACAGGTGCACTATACCCGAGCTCTCATCGGATCGGCAGAGTATGCCGGCTGGACACCAGAACTCCGCGAACGGCTCCTCATGCTTGCGATCGAACGGGTTCCAAACTGGAAAGGTGGATCGAAGGTCGGACCGCTACGCGTCAAAACCCTGCAAGCGGTCGTGGCCATGCTGACAGACGATCAGCGCACAAAGTTTGCCGACCGCATCGCGGCCGCAAATAAACCGCCCTCTGTCACGCCGGTAACCTCACGCAGCTTCGTCAAGAACTGGACACTCGAAGATCTCGCGCCCGCTCTCGAGCAAGGCTTGAAGGATACGCGGGATCTCGAAAACGGTCGTATGCTGTTCACCGCGACCGCCTGTATCGCCTGCCACAACTTCCAGGGAGAAGGAGGCCTTTCCGGCCCAGATCTGACCAGTGCCGGCGGACGCTACAGTCCTCACGACCTGCTCGATAACATTCTCAACCCAAGCAAAGTCATCAACGAGCAATACGGGCTGCTGATTTATAGCATGAAAGATGGCAGCAAACTGACCGGCCGTACCGTCAACATGGTGGGCAACCAGCTGATAATCGCTACCAACCCGATGGATCCCGGCGGCAAAAGCCGGGTCAAAAAGAACACCATCGAAAGCATAAGCCCCGCGCCGGTATCTTTCATGCCCCCGGGTCTGCTCAACACCCTCACGCAGGATGACATTCTCGACCTTCTCGCATATCTAGCGAGTCAGTGATTACGAGGGTATTTCGGCATTTTGTGGATGCCAAACATACTGGAAAGTGGCTTCTTTAACAAAAAATGCTTCTTTTTGATGATGCTGACCCTCTTAAGATAGCAACTTAACCAAAAAAAGCTAATTTTTGATTGCAAATCTTCATTTTATGAAGCTACTTTAGGGAAAATAATTAATTTTATGAAAATTCAGCAGGAATTAGACGGAGCCCAAGCTCTCATCCAAACCCTTGATGACCTCGGCATCGAATATGTCTTCGGCTACTCGGGAGGAGCGGCCCTCCCAATCTTCGACGCTCTGGAAACTGTCGAGAGCAAAATCAAATTTGTCCTCAGCCGTCATGAACAGGGTGCCTGCCACATGGCCGACGGCTATGCCCGCGCCACAGGCAGGCCCGCCTGCGTCCTCGTGACCTCCGGACCGGGTGCTGGAAATACCATCACCGGCATCATGACCGCCCACATGGATTCGGTTCCCATGATCATCATCACCGGGCAACAAGTGACCTGGATGCTGGGGAAAGACGCTTTTCAGGAAGCCGACGTCTTCGGGATGAGTATCCCGGTGGTGAAGCACAACTTCCTCGTCCGCGAGACCAACGACCTCCCGCGTATCACGCGCGAAGCCTACCACATCGCCACCACCGGTCGCCCCGGCCCGGTCCTTATCGACGTTCCGAAAAATATTTCCCAGTCACCTTTTACCGGTGAGATGGAAGCGGAAATCGACCTCCCCGGCTACCAGCCGGAGAAGGCCTTCGAAATTTCCTCTCCAGCAATCACCGAAGCAGCCCAGCTCATCGCTCAGGCCAAGAAACCACTGATCCTCGCCGGTCAGGGCTGCATGATCGCACGAGCTGCTGATGAGCTTATGCATGTGGCTGAGACTCTCGATTGTCCGGTTACCAGTACTCTGCTTGGCAAAGGTGTCTTCCCGGAGACCCACCGCCTCTCGCTTGGCATGCTCGGCATGCACGGCACCGCCTACGCCAACAAAGCGGTCTGCGAATGCGATCTCATCCTCAATGTCGGCTCGCGCTTTGACGACCGCATTATCGGGCAGGCCGACAAATTCGGTGCCAATGCCAAAATCATCCACATCGACATCGACCCCTCTGAGATGGGAAAGATGATCGGTCCGGACGTCGAGATCATCGGCGATGCCAAGGCCGCACTCACAGCACTCATCGCAGAGCTCGAGCCACAGCAACACGACGACTGGAACGCCCACCTCGATACCTACAAAAAGAAGTTTCCCCTCGGTTATAAGAAGCAAGGCGGGCCTGCGCATGCAGCAGGTGATCGACGAACTTTACCAACTTACCGAGGGAAAGGCTGTCGTCTCCACAGATGTCGGGCAGCACCAGATGTGGGCGGCTCAGTTCTACCGAAATGACGCCTGCTACAACTGGCTGAGTTCGGGCGGTGCCGGCACCATGGGTTTCGGCTTCCCTGCCGCCATCGGCGCCCAGTTCGCCCGTCCCGATGACATCGTGGTCTCTATCTCCGGAGACGGCGGCTTCCAGATGACACTTTGCGAGATTGCTACCGCAGTCATCCACAAACTCCCAATCAAAATCCTCGTTCTCAACAACCACTACCTCGGCATGGTCCGGCAGTGGCAGGAGCTTTTCTTCGACGAACGGGAAAGCGGCGTCGACCTTGAAGGCAACCCAGACTTCGTCAAACTGGCAGAATCTTATGGCGCCAAGGCGGTCCATATCAAGCGCCCGGCAGATATCCGGCGGAAACTCCAGGAGGCGCTCGATTATCAGGACGGCCCTTGTCTCATTCACGCCGAGTGCATCAAGAAAGAGAATGTCTTCCCCATGATCCCCGCCGGAGCAGCCCTCGAGGCGATGATCACCGAGGCGCCCAAGCAGAAAATGGAAAAAGCCCGTCGGCTCGACCTAAGCCGTGCCTCGGCTCTACCCGCAACCAACCAACTCCTACTCTTTCTTCCTTCCCATGTCCCGCACCATCACCACCACCGACAGAGAGCCCGCCGTGCAGCCGGATATCGTCAACGTGCACACACTCAGTGTCTACGTAAACAACCAGCCGGGTGTCTTGATGCGGATTGCGCAGGTCTTCGCCAGACGAGCCTACAACATCGACTCCCTCGTCGTCTCGCAAGGCAGAAACCCAAAGTTCTCACGGATGGACCATCGGGATCAGCGGCGACCCGTCGGGGCTCGGCCAGATCATCCTGCAGGTGAACAAGCTCATCGACGTCATCCACTGCTTCGAGCATACACCGCATGACTCGGTCGTGCGCGAACTGGTTCTTATCAAGATGCTCGTCGGCCGCGATGAACGCACCGACGCACTGCAAATCATCGAACACTTCGGCGGGAAAGACCATCGACCTGACTGAGGAGTCGATGATTGCCATGCTCCACGGTTGACTCAGAGGAAAGTCGATGCCGCCGTCCGCCTGCTCGGAAGGTTCGACATCGTCGAAACCGTACGCACCGGCAAGGTGGTGATGGCTCGCGGTGAAACAGGCTACCTGACCGAGGGTTGTAATCTGGGCACACAGCACAGCTCCAGCCTGTTACCGCCAGATAACTTTTTACTCACGCGCCTTCTCCCCACAGCGCCCTCGTAAGCTCGGAGCGAATCCATTGCAGGTCCTCCTCGGGCAACCAAGCCAGGCAGCCTATCTCCTTTTTTGCCTTCCCCATCGTAAACGCGCAGTTCGTTGACTCGATGGTTGTTGACCGTCAGGCCGCTGAACTCGACCCGTAACGAGGAAATCTCTGGCCTTCTCCAGATGTGCGTCTTGTCAGCGAAAAGCACGCTTCCGTGACTGACCCTCAGGGTCCCGACAGCGACTTCGATCTCCGCTCGCCGCGTTCCCAGGTGCACACCGAGTATGGCCAATCCGATTCCAACGGCAAGAAAGAGGCCCCAACATCACCCACGGCTCCGAACCCGCCCCCAGACTGATCGAAAAAAACAAAACTGAAGAGAACAAGAGCAATCAAGGAAAAAAGCCCCGCCCATCAAAAACAGCCCGTAGCTTCCCTTCCAAATTCCTCTGGCGGGAGCCTTGAAAAGAATTCCGTCCCGCCGTCTGGCTACTTCAACCACAGAACTGGGAGCTTGGTAATGAACCGGCCCCGTTGCTGCTCTCCCTTCCGCCTTCTCGGAAGCCGCCGCACCTTCATGAGCGCCGCGCTCCCACCCAGAGTTCCACCCCATCCAGCCAGCGACCGAGTTCCCAGGCTACCCCTTTGAGCAGATCCACAGGATACCCTTTGCCCAGCGTGATCTCTTTTCTCCCAGTGGCCACCCGTATGCCTCCCAAGCCCGCTCTCTCCGCCACAGTCATGGACCGAATACCCTGCCGGCTGATATTGCGCGTCCAGAAGAGTTTCCCGAGTTGCTCGCGGTAAATCAGAGCGCCCTCGGTCAGGCCGATCTCGAGCCTCGACTCCCCGAATAACCCAAGTTTCTACCCAACACCCTGTATCCCGCCTGGAACCTGAGCTCGGGGGGCAAAGGCACTACAAAGTCGTCAGCGTCGGGGAAGAACTTTTCAATTCCGTCTTCCTCGGTGGACAGGCCTTCTTCCAGTCGATGCCAAGGATCTTGTAGACCAGGGCCTGCTCGGCGTCAGGAACACTGGCCTGACGCAGACTTAAAATACGCCCGTCTTCAAGAGGCAGGCGCGTAGTCACCAGCGAGTGAGTGCCCAGAAGACGACGCAGCGTGCGCCACTCCCGGCGATCTCCGGCTTGGTCAAGGTGGTAATCCACCCAGCTCAACAGATGGTAAGCCAGCACGCTGATAAAAATGTGCCCGTCCACGCGCCCCTCGAGTTGGTGGTAATTGGGCCGCAGTCCGAGTGAACCCTTGAGCATCTGGAAGCCCCGCTCGGCTTTTAGCAGCGTCATGTAGAGCCCCCACAGTGTGGCAGCATCCATGTCCTGGTCGGTCTTCAAGACGTAGTCGCCACAGAGCCCGATCGCGTCCTCCATTGCCATGTCATCACGCGTGGCAAGCAGCCCGCCCTGCTGGCTGCTGAGCGTGTAAAAACGCTGCACCCGTGGGTGTTTTTTCTGCAAGGCGCCGATCTTGCGCTCAATGACCGAGGGCGTTTTGAGGCGCCCCTTTGCGATCCGTTCACGCAGCGAATGCAGATCAGTAAGGAAGCGCTCCTCAGCCCTCGAGATCATCGCCTCCTCCTTGAGTCGGCGCTGGGCACTGCGGCAGAGCACCAGTCGACTCATCTCGTCCTCAGGGTCGATGATCCTCTTGATTTCCACCTTCTCTTCGGGCGTTCTTCCGGGCAACTCTTCGAAGTCTCCCTGCCTGAAGGACTCCGCGTATTTAGAGCGGTTACCCCGTGTCATGTTGATGAGGTAGGAGTAGCCGCGCTCCCGGAGTAGCTCGATGTTAGCTTGTGATGCGAAGCCGGCATCCAGCACCACCACCGGCTTGAGGGTATCGCAATCCTCCGGTGTAAGCCGCTTGAGCAGAGCCCCGAGCGTTCGGGTATCCGCGATATTGCCCTCGAACACCTCGTGTGCCAGCGGCAGACCGTGCTCGTCGAAGGCCATACCGATAGCGACCTGCCGGCAGTCGTTGCGCTTCTGTTTGTTCTTACCGTGTCTGGCTTTCGGGTTTGCTTTGCAGACACCTTCGAAATGAGTATTGGTCACGTCGTAGAGGATGATGCTCCGGCCGAGGCTGAAGAGTTCACGCTCCCGTTCGCGCAACTGCTTCTCGATGTCCGTGCGGCGGGCCAGTAGATCGTCGCTGGTCTGGTAGAGCCGATCCTTGGTGCTCTTGGTGATGCGCATGTCGAGGAGCTCAGGGAGCGCGGTGCGATGCGACCAATCAATGAGAGCCCACTCACTGAGCGGTTCGATGAGTCGGTTGGCGACCATCAGCTGGGCGGTGGCAATCCGACTCTCGTTGAGCCCCAGATCCCGAAGCATCGGAGTAAAACCCAGTGCCTCCCAGGCTTTCATAGCGACGAGCTGAGGCCCGAGCTGCACCACATCCTCGGTCTCGATCGCATCGAGCAGGACTCCGTCGACCACCGAGCGCCCCACCTCCTTGCGCCCCCCTTTCGAGCGCCCTGCGAGCTGCACGATCCGGGTCACCCATTCGACCGCTTCGCTGGAGAGCTCGGGCTCAAACCAATCCTGCTGCCCGTCGTCCCCGCCGCGCAATCGCCGGGTGACCTCACCCGCGATCAGAGCCTTTTCCTCCACCGGGATCTCCGCATCCCCCAGTGAAGCCACTACTCTCTGGCGGGGCGAGCCCTCCGCGTTGCGATAGGATTCCACAAGCTGTACTAGCGGCGTCCCTTTGATCTTCTTGGTTCGAAAAAACACAGATCGAAGGTGCAGGGTGCCAGACAGAAGTCAACACCCACAAGAAAGAATTAGGCACTACAAGAGCCCTCCTGAAAAACACTATCATTGATAATCAATGAGTTACGTAAACGCCGAGACCCAAAAAAGGCGAAAAAACCTTCAATTTGATGAATTTGGCCTCCTGATTAAGAAACTTGGGATAAGACTCCAAGCCCCAGGAGGCACATCCCCAGGCCAACCACCAATCCGGGCAGACCAAGGAGTGAAAAAACAATTCCGAACAGGTCAAGCGTTCCACCGCTGAAGTTCCAGGTCCATGGCTGCATCCAGAAGACCATGAATGCCGTGATCGCCAAACCCATCCCGAGAAGCCCCCCTCCAAGAGCCCTCTGATTGCCTCCAAAATCTCTCGCCCGCAACCTCAGGCGAAGCCCGCACTCATTCATATCCCTGAGCACCCCGGCAGGCAGCGGACAAAAATCAATCGGCACGGTCGAGAGGGGGACATCTCTCTGCCTTGAACCCCTAGCCGACCGCCTGGACACTTCGGACATACCGATGATATCCTCCAGATGATCAAAAGGATCAAGCACATCGCCTGGCAAATGGGGAGACTACCCCTCAGGCTGCCCCTCCTCCAGCTTTTACCGACTCCTCCAGAAAATGCTCCTGTGCTCAAATGAGCAGTGGAAAAATTTCAAAGCTCTGCTTGGATGAGTGGCATGGGATACGAAATGACCGGAACCGTCAAGTTGATCATGGAACCACAGACGTTCCAGAGCGGCTTCAGCAAACGTGAATTTGTCCTCAGCGTGGAGGACGGAAAATTCCCCCAAGACATTGCTTTCGAGTGTGTGAAAGATCGCATGTCACTGCTCGACAGCATCGCTGTTGGGAGCACGGTCACCGTCAGCTTTGACATCCGAGGGCGCGAGTACAACGGGCGGTACTTTAACAATCTCAACGCCTGGAAGATCACTTCGGGCTCGGGGAGTGGCGGCGGCGCGCAGGCTGCTGCCACCTCAAGCGCTACATCCGTCCCGGATGACAGCGAGAACCCCGCCTACGACGAAGGCCGGGATGGTGGTTTCGATGACCCGTTCTAGGGTCCATGCTCTGCCGATCAAGAAAGAAAGGGAGAG
>CALSSN010000009.1 GCA_943789025.1 uncultured Verrucomicrobiales bacterium | reverse complement strand
TCCTCCCGCATCAACCCACCGATCGCCACAGTCTGGCCATCCCAAATCGTCACTGCGGTGGTCACTTTCCTCGTAGCAAAGATCGGCTGCTCAATCCGGTTCTCGGTTAATTCAATCTGAACAGGATTTCCAGCTCCATCCACACCATTTGAACGGATGGGCGATCCATAGTTAATAAACCCCTCAAACTCAACAACTTCTGGAGCAAGATTTAGGTCGATTGTATACCCATCATTGCCGATCACTGGATCAACTTCCATGGTCACCCCCCACACTTCGCATTTCGAATCCTGTTGGAGTGGTTGGAGTCACTGGGAAGGAAGATGCTGCTCCTGTTCCTGCTCCCGTACCCGCTACAACGGTACTAGAAAAAGTGTCAGGGATTTCCGGTGGATCGAACTCCGTCGGATAAATAAACTCTCGAACTACCTCGATCTTCGCCCGCTGCCCACTTCGCGTAACCACACTTGGAGCACTCATCAAATCAACGCCTTTGCTCTGGGAGAGTGCTCGGACTACAACTTGAAACTGAGGGTCTGTAAACACTCCAGACAAACCAAAAATGCCCGGCGAAACCTGCGTTCCGTCACCAGTAATACCCCCTCTGATAAGAGTATCAATCCCATTAACAGGAAGCGCATTTGTTCCGAACCTCAATCCTTTCGTCAGAGGGTTACCGCCGATCGCTCCACCATTCGGATTGTTGAGAGGAAAATCACCCGGCACGCTTGCCGCTGCGTTTCCGGTTACTCCTCCCGAGCCGAAGGTTTTTGAACCCCCGATATTAAAAGCACCAAGAAGCCAATCAAAGCCCAACTCGTCAAGATCGGACTCCGTTACTTCAACGAATTTGGTCGAAATATGAATTTGCCTCTGGACCTGTTCGATCAAATCCTGAACATAAGCATCGATAAGATCAATATTCCCCTGGGTGTTCCTCACGATTAACTGCGAAGTTGTGGGGTTGAAGAAGGCGGAGGATCCCTCCGGAAAAGTAATTCCCCGGGCTTCGAGAATTTCCTTAGCAGATTTTCTCGGACTGATTGAGCCCATTTCTCCACCTCCAGCAGCCGGAGCCGCAAAAGGGTCCACTGGAGCCGCCGCTCCGCCGCCTTCTGCACCAGCGCTACTGAGAAAATCAGGAGGCACACGAAACACCCTTGTATAGAGATCGGCGGTTACATCAGTCAATGGAACGATAACAACGGCATACGGCTCAATCTTAAATTTAAATCCAGCATTATCTGTCACATACCGTAGCGCTTCAGCCAGAGGCAAGCCAACCAGATCAAGAGAAATTCTTGGCGCATTCTCTCCCACTGTTCCTTGTTTGAAGATAATATTCACTCCTTTTTCACTCGGATCCGCTTCCATGGTATCAAGCTCCACACTCTTTAACCGGAGAAGATCAATCGCTTCGTCCACTGTGACATCATTTAATTTCAGCTCAGGAAGAAAGATTGAACTCAATTTCTGACTGACATACTGCGTACCATCTGGGCTTACCCCTCCTACAGTGGCCGAGGCAACTAATTCAGCGAGGTTGGCAGCAGGCACGACTGTCTCCCATGCCGCACTGACTTTCGAGAGCATCTGACTGCGAGTTTGAGCACGAGAGTCTTTGTGGTAGCGCATTTTTTCCTTCTCTAGCTTCGTCATCATTCTGCGCGCAGCCGAGTTGTAGGGGTCACGCCTGAGTACTCCTTCGAGGACCTCTCCCGCCTTATCAAACTGACCCAGATCGTAATGACCGATAGCTAGCTGGAGACCTTCATTGACTTTTTCCACGTCACTCACGTAACTTTCTGTCATGGCAGGACTGTAGATCTCGGGATCATCCAGATCCTCAATCAGCGACTGAGCACGTACGCTTTGGGGATCAATCTCTTGTGCATCAAGCAGCCACTTTCTGGCATCTTTGTAGCGCCCGGCATCAGCATGCTGCTTCGCATAGTCGATCGCTGCCTCAACATACCTGCTGAGGGCTAACTGCCTCCTATCCGCGGTCATTTCAGACTCGGGAAGCGCTTTGATTGCCTCTTGGTACTTTTCGATCGCCTCTTTAAATTCGTTTTCAGAAGAGAGGGCATCTCCCTCTTCTATCGCAATAATGGCATCGTCGGCCATGACCTGTCGTCTCGCGATTTCGCGTTCGACAATACCCCGAACCATGGCTCCTCCCTCCGTTCCGGAGGATCCCGCAGACATCGTTGCCAAAGGCATCAAACCGGCAGTTACCGCAACGGCCAAGACGAGTTCCTGGATTCGCTGAGCACGCGTGATGCGACTTTTAAGTATCATGGCTGAAGAATTCTAATAAAAACCTTGGTCTTCTCTAAATATGCTTCAAGGAAAGAGAAAATGAGAGACTGCCTCTTTTTTTCTTTGCCTAAACTATTGACTAAGACCATGAAGTTCATCGTGGGTTCGAATGGGTGTTCCCGAAGGGTCAATCATCCGGGTTGAAACAAAAATCATCAGATTGCGCTTAATATGCTGGTCTGCCTTGGTCTGGAACAGCGGCCTATTCCCGGGATATCGCCAAGAAAGGGTACTTTATCTTCCACACAGATTGCACATCTTCACGGATGAGTCCTCCGATAGCCACGGTCTGACCGTCCCAGACGGTGACGGAAGTCGTTACTTTCCGGACTGCAAAGATCGGCTGCTCGATCCTGTTGGATGTGATTTCTATCGTCGAAGGAACACCGTCCGCTCCCACGGAAGCTTGCTTAATCGGCGAGCCGTAGTTTATAAATCCCTCAAATTCGACGACTTCAGGAGAAAGATTCAAATCAATGGTGAATCCATCAGGTCCTATCACCGGGTCTACTTCCATAGAGACCCCGACCGCACGCATTTCGAATCCGGTAGGCGTAGCTGGGGTCACCGGGGTAGTTCCGGTGGCCGCGGTAAAAATATCCTCCCCGTCTCCGCCACCGGCAGCTGCCGATGCGCCTACAGTGTCGGGTATTTCTGGCGGGTCGAACTCGGTGGGATAAATAAACTCCCGAATCACCTCAATCTTGGCGCGTTGACCACTTCGTGTCACCACAGTTGGGGCGCTCATGAGATCGACTCCCGATTTTTGAGCCAAAGCACGAATCACCACCTGAAACTGAGGATCCGTAAAGACGCCTGAGAGGCCAAAAATTCCCGGAGAAAGAGAACTTCCAGTTGTCCCAGCTGTCGCAGCGCTAAGCAGGCCGTCCACTGCATTTAAATTGATCGCATCACTCCCGAAGCGAAGTCCTTTGGTCAGCGGATTTCCGCCGATCGCTCCACCATTCGGACTGTTGAAAGGAAAATCGCCCGGCACGGATGCCGTGCCATTTCCCGTGACACCACCCGAACCGAATGTTTTATCTCCCCCTATATTGAATGGCCCCATCAGCCAATCGAAACCGAGTTCGTCAAGATTCGTCTGCTTCACCTCGACAAACTTCGTAGAGATTTGAATCTGACGCTGCACCTGCTCACGAATATCCTGCACAAATGCTTCAATCAGTTCGATATTGCTCTGATTGTTCCTGATGATCAGCTGCGATGATACTGGATTAAAAAAGGCTGAGGTTCCCTCAGGGAAAGTGACCCCTCTCTCTTCGAGAATTTCCCGTGCTGACTTCCTTTTACTGATCGAACTGCCCCCGCCGGCCGCCGGGGCTGGCGCAAATGGATCTACCACTGCATCACCTCCACTTTCATCTCCCCCTCCACTTGACAGGAAATCAGGGGGCACCCGGAAAACCCGAGTGTAGAGATCATTCGTAATGTCTGTAACAGGAACTATTTGAACAGCAAACTGTTCCACTTTATATTTGAGACCAGCCATGTCGGTGATGTAACGCAGAGCCTCTGACAAAGGAATGTTCTTCAGATCGAGTGATATCCTTGGGGTATCTGGACCGTCGACTTTAGCCTTCACAACAATATTGACTCCCTTTTCCTCAGGATTTGTCTCGAGAATATCAAGGTCACTACTTCGGATGCGAAGAAACTCGATTGCCTCATCAACCGTCGCATCGACAAACTTTAACTTCGGGATCACGATGCTTTTAATTTTTGCTCCGACCGCCTTCTTGCCTCGAGACCGCTCCCCCTCGATCGCTTCTCCCACGATGCTTCCAATGTTTTTGATCGGCACGTTAGATTCCCAGGTGGCATCTACCGCTCTCAGCATGCTGGCTCTCGTATGAGTCCGCGCGTCCTGGTAGTAACGATTTTTTTCACTATCAACCCGGATCATAAGTCTGCGGGCTGCCGAATTAGTCCGATCAATGCGCAGGACTTCCTCAACTTTGGTTTCAGCCTCCTCATACTGACCGAACTCATAGTAACTTTCGGCGAGCCTGAGTAACTCCGTCACCTTCTGCACATCTGCCACATGC
The DNA here is from genome assembly GCA_943789025.1 of uncultured Verrucomicrobiales bacterium. Classification (GTDB taxonomy): domain Bacteria; phylum Verrucomicrobiota; class Verrucomicrobiia; order Verrucomicrobiales; family DEV007; genus CALSSN01. Next base: position 158,846 of record CALSSN010000009.1, on the reverse strand, counting down.
GCAGCGCTCATGGCCGGATTGTAAATTTCCGGATCAGCGATCTCCGACAGAAGAAGGTTCGCCTCTTCATGATCATCCTGAACCTCAGTAACTCCTCCAAGGAGAGCAACAGCATCCGCATAGCGCCCATTGTCAGCGCGTTGCCGAGCGAGATCAATACTGGCATTCGCGTAGCGAGAAAATGCCACATCTCTCGCTTCCTGAGTCATGGGCGCTCGAGGAAGCATGTCCACGGCGTCACGGTATTCCCGTATCGCGCCCTCGAAATCTTTCTCGGCAGCGAGCGCATCTCCCCGCGAAATCGCGGCGAATGCTTCGTCAATGATCGCTTGGCGCCTGGCTATCTCTGCCTCCGCGACACCTCGCAAGCCGTTCTCACCCCCCGTCGCTTCCGGCCCAGCTTGCACAGCAAACGGTCCAAAGGCCAAAGCTAACGCCATGCTCTTTAAAAAGAGCACTTTCGTTTTTTCTCGTAATCTTTTTTTTCTTACGGACATTGCCTTGGACAACTCGCTTAACTACTACCGAATCACTGTCAACGAACTCGGGAAATCATGATGCTTTCTGCGCCATTTTCTTCTCCGGTTTTCCTTATTTCGGCACCGTCTTCGGTAACCTCACTCAATATATAGCTTATCGTTGGGTCGTTGGGAAGCTTGAAATTGTCTCCTTTTTTCACTTGGAACTGAGCCTTCCCCTGAAGCCTGTACTCAAAAATAGCGTAATAAGTCGGGAGATTTTTTATTTGTCCCTTCACGAGCACAAACTCCTCCTGCCAAAGGTTGTCCATCAGCAGAAGCTCTGAAGCATCTTTTTTCCCCAGATTTGGATCCTCGACCATCTTCTGGGTGTAGTCGATCAGCGTAAACCTCTCCTCCTCTTCAAAATTACCATCCCTCTCCACAAACCAGCTACGCTTCGGCTTTGGCTCCACCCTTTGAATCTGAAACTGTGGCTCAATTGCTGCACCAAAAACGAGTTTGTATGGAACTTCAAAGCGCTCAACCATCACAAGCTTGTCTGTAAACGGAGGGTGACTCCCGGCATCTTTGGGATCGCTGACACCTTTCCATTCTTCCAGATTAGAGAAACCGTCTTTATCGGGATCTAAACTCAGGCAATCCTCGCGAAGAAATCTCACGTTATTCTTTAAGAGCCAGGTATTAGGAACCGGCGATCTCAGCAACGAACCATTATCGACTGCCATGTCGAAGACCTTTCCTTTACTTTCAACCAGAGGGACGGAGACGTTCAGGTAGACAGGCTTGTTTGGAGGCATTAAATTCACCCCCCAGGTCAGCTTCTGACTCATCGCTTGGGCGACTGTCTTGACTTCCTCTGTCTTTGTCTCTCCGATATCAGTCCTCTTCTGAGGGCGATCTTGGACGAAGCGCTCTTTAAAAGAAGCGCTGTTCCTGACCATCACCATGGAAAACCAAAGCGCCGCAACACAAACCGCTGACAGTAGGATCCGGTCATAGTTTTTTTCCAGCCAAATATTCATGGTTCGTCTTCGAGCTTACGGCTCTTTCAGGGTGCTGCTGCGTTAGATGCCTCTTCAGGGTCGGTATCTTTCTTCACAACAGGAAGCTGAAACCGCAGCAGTTCAATTTTCATATATACCTCGATTTTTTCTTTACCCATAATAAACTCAGAATCAATGGGCTCAGCACCCGCATTCTCGCCCAATGAGGGCTCCTCACTGAGCGGAAAAACTTCACTAAACTGACTTTCTGCAGTATCAGAATTGGTGTCAGTTTCATTTTCGAGGGGTTCCTCCTGAGCAAACATATCATCATCTTCAACAGGCACTGATGGGTTATTCAGGCGCATTGGAGAACGTAGAGGACCAACCTGTTTCTCGTTGGCAATCCGGACGAACCTCACGATATGGAAGGGTTTTCCAGGAACCGGATTGCTGATCACATTCAAGAACTCCCTCAATCCATCGGGCTTGGTCTTGATCACTATCTCAAATGGAAATCTCTCGATGATCGGCTTCTCTTCAGTTGCCTGGACTTTCTTTCCCGGCCCGCTCTCAGGGACCTCGACGGACAACTCCGATCGATCAATGCTCTCGATAGATACGACTCCTTTTTCGATAAGCACAGCACAAAGTGAGGAAATGGCATCAAGCTGATAGTCAAGCAGCGGGCAGGCTTCCATTGATGGAAGCGCATTGACGTAGCCTGGCATTCCAAATGAGAACCCATCGGGAAGGCTTACCCCCCTTCGTCGCGCTTCCTTCACAACCTGCTGGATTCGCCCTTTCAACTTCGCTTGAAACTTGGTCTGCTCTACCTCGCGCAGCGGACGCTGAAAAACGGCAAGTTCTGCGTGCAGAGCATCCACAGATTTCTGATAGACCTCGACGGCTTCAGCTTTTTTTTCTAGATTTTCTTTACTTGGGTAAAGAGGTTTATTTTCCAATTCGAAAATCTGATCTTTCAGCCCGACAAAGCTTCCGTAGTCCTCTTCATACCCCCCCTTTGCCTTGAACAGAAGCAGGCCAAGAATCAAGCAACCTACAACGGTGGTGACAATCCAACCCGTGAGAAACTTATTTTGCTCAATCCAGTCCATATGATCGTCTGCTTCTATTTCTTTTTCTCACCGTGCATTCGGATTCGCCTTTTAAGAGGCAGCTTGAATTCAAACGCATGGGCCCAACGAGGCTCGCCGGAAACTCCAGTCTCCACGACCACAACGATCTCAGACTTCTTTTTTTCGTAGTCTGCAAGATCAAAAAATTCCGACTCAGCTAGCCGCCCTAGCAAGCCGTAAACCACTGCCTCACCACTCTGATTCTGGCGATAAAGCCCTCTTACTCTGAGGGTGTCAACGTAGCTTTCAGCCGCCCGCCCACCTCGCTCCCTACTCGGCGCTCCCATTTCGGAAGGTGCCCCCTGCGAGCTTCTGCTTGCCGAGAGCGCAGGAGTCACCGAGTTCTCGCCTGAAAGGGGTTCGATTTCCACCAACCAGATCAGATCATTGATCAAGCGTGAGTTCATGTCCGAAAGAATCTGAAGCCAGATCGAGCGGTCTCCTACCGCTTCTCGAAGAGGAAGATAGAGAAGGTCGACATCCTCTTTTTCCTTCGCAACTGCCATGATGTCACGATCGACCTTCCCAAGTTGGGCATGCTCCATTCTGGCCTCTGTCGACCGTTCCTCCGCGATCTGGGCGCCTTTCTTAAAGTAGACAACCCCAGCGATCAAAAGAGCAAAAAGAGAAAAGGTAAAAAGTATAAGATAAGGCTTTCTCTTTGTAATATCCCGCCGACGCATCACGTCATCCGGAACAAGATCCAACTCCATGGGACAGCTGCCAATCCCCCGCAGCGCTAGCCCTACCAGTTCGCCCAGGGAATGCGCGTTCCGGGCAGCCTTCTCGGAATCAAGTTCCGGAGCCAGGCTGATATTTCTCAAGGCATTGAAGTATTCGATGGGAATATGCTGCTTCTCTTTGAAAAACTCCTTGATGTATGGAAGCCCCGAACATCCTCCCGCCAGATAAATCAACTCCGGAGCACGTCCCCCCTGCTGGCTTTTATAGAAGCTCGTAGTCCTCCCAATCTCTGCCTGGAGACGGCTGAGAGTGTTTCGAATGACCTTGGACATAGCCGCGATCTCGGGATCCTCATGGTCGGCGTAAGCGCCGCCGAGCGCCACGAATCCGGACTTAATTTTTTTCTCCTCTGCCTTAGCGAAAGGAAGACGAAACTCCTTGGCGATATTCGAGGTGATCATCGCGCCACCCACTGGAATGTTTCTTGTAAACGCCCGTTGCCCGTCAAAGAAAATCAAGTTGGTCGAACGCGCGCCTATATCAATCACCAGAGATGGCTTCTCGACATCCGCATAGTTGTAACGAAAGGCATTGTAGAGAGCCAGAGGAGCAACGTCGACAATCTCAGTTCGCATCGAACTGTCCTCCACGACATCATTGTACTCGTTGAGGGCGTCCTCCTTAATAGCTACCAGAACAACCTCGACGCCTTCAGACTTGCTCTCGCCGACGAATTGATAGTCCCATACCACCTCGTTCATCGGAAACGGCACGTTCTGTTGTGCTTCAAAGGCGACCAACTTGTCCACGTTCTCGTTGCCGAGGGGAGGCAGCTTCACGAAGCGAGTAAAAACCGATTGCCCCGCCATTGCCCAGTGAATAGGTGACTTGGCAAGCTTCATCTGACCGACAAGCTCATCCACAGCTACTTCCAACTGCTTGACACGTGATGCATCAGCAGCCGGATCCCCAAGGATTTCTGTAAAGTTGAAGTCCTTGATTACAAGGACACCCCCTTTCCCTAAACTGAAGGTCGCGGCACCAACCCTTTGGGAACCAAGATTGAGGGAGAAAACGGATCGCTTATCTGCCATGACTTAGAAGTAATTCTGCGCCTCGATTTTCTCTCGAAATGACGGTGACTGGTGCTGCGGTCATCTGCGATAATTCAACGCTTACTGCCTCAAGCACTCTCGCTGCCGGCATTTCATCAGTAGTTTTTACTGCCGCTGCGGCTGAATTTCCGCAAACCTATCCCACCAAAGAGGCGCAAATGGAGTCTTTTCTTTGCTGACCAGGAGCCCCGAAGTAGCTGGCCTCGCCTGCCACCAACGTCCCGGAGAGGATGGCTTTGCCCTGCCACCAAAAGATTGCCCAAGATGCAGTATTTCTACAGCATATCCCTCCACGGAACCTTCTTTCCCTTTCTCTTTTCCCAAAAGTTTGTCGAGCGAACTTGGGGAAATGTAGACCGACGAGTAGATCTTCTCCCCAAGTGGCACGTTCACGTGTGTCACATCGGCAATGACCATCGTCTTCTTTTCGTCATCGAGAACAATGTAATATTTGAAGAGCAGATTATCGACATAACCTGTGGGAGACTTTCCTTCGACGCTGAATTCCACCTCCAGCTCAAGCCACTCTCGCCGCCGGGGAGTCTCCTTTATTTTTCCCGTATTCACATCGAATTTAGGGGTCTTCAGCATCGTCACTTCCACATCATCAACTTCCACGGCACTGATCTGAACCTGGGCATATCCAGTTCCCCCTGCGAGGCCGAGAAGGCACAAGGCTAACAGAAGCAGACGATGCAGGGGTTTCGAAAGGCGATCAGAATTCATACTGTGTAACTTGGTCGAATTCTCAGCTCATGGCCAGAAAAAATATCAAGACCGAGCAATTTACATCCTGAGGAGTAACGTGGGCCATCAACCCTGAAAACTCAGGGATTCGGATTCATGGAATCTGGCTCCAAAATCTTAAAACCACCCGGCCGGGGCCTCCTCCATTCTGGTCTCGAGGTTGCCAACGTCTCGCCTAAGCTCCACTGCATTTTCTTCGAACAATCACCCGCAATGCGGGGCCCTAGATGCCTTCCAGATTCGATGAATTCGCAGGCTCTCGATCATGGAACAATCTCGGTGCCGATCCCAAGGTCAGTAAATACCTCGAGGATGAGCGAGTGGGGAATTCTTCCGTCGATCAGATGAATCTTGCCTACCCCTGCCTGCAGTGCATCAACCGCTGAACGCACCTTCGGAATCATGCCTCCTGCCACCACTCCTGCTGCGATCAAAGCTTCGACTGCCGCCGTGGTCAGGCTTGAAATCAACGACTCCGGGTCGTCTTTTTCCTTGAGAACCCCTGCAACATCACTGAGATAAATGAGCTTAGATGCCTGAAGCTGCCGGGCGAGAGCACTGGCCGCAAGGTCGGCGTTGACATTAAGATGATCGGTCGAGGCAACTTCCTTGGCCACTGGGGATACCACCGGGACAATGTGTCTCCCGATCGCCTCTTCAATCACTGCGGTCTCAGAATAGCTGACCTGCCCCACAAAGCCGATATCGATGGATTCGCCGGTGGACGGATCCTTAGCATGGAAGCGCTCGGCACGAAACACGTCGTAGCCGGGAACACCAATCGCCTGCCCTCCGTGCGCATTGATTGCGTCGACGATTCGTGGGTTAATGACCGTGGAAAGAATTTCTTCGACGATACGAATAGACTCCGCGCTGGTGACACGAAATCCTCCCACGAACTGAGCTTCCAGTCCGGAGGCTTCCATGGCTCGAGAGATCGCCTTTCCCCCGCCATGCACAATGACCGGGTTGATTCCAACCGCTTCGAGGAAGACGATATCGCGCAGAAGCTGGTCTACCAACGCGGGGTCTTCCATCGCACTCCCTCCCACTTTGATAAGAAAAGTCTGATCGCGAAACTTCTGCATGTATGGCAGAGCCTCAACAAGGCCATCGGCCTTGGAAATCTGCGAAGCGAAGCTGGCGGGAAAATCCATGTGAATAAACTGTTACAGTGAGCGGAAGCTACTGAGATGCAAGTAAGGAGGCTCTGGCTGCCCTGTCGATTAGATTATCAGAACGTTGCCAGGCATCATCGGATCGCAAGATTGGCACACAGGTCAGCACACGTGGGGATATCAGTCTCCCCCACTCTGACAACAGGTTGGAGCTCACGCAGGCTGGAGGTGAGAAAAGCCCCCTCGGACCGCTCAAGGGCGGTGACAGCTACTTTCTCCTCAAGGACCTCAATGCCTTTTCGGCGGGCGGCTGCAAGAACAAGGCCACGGGTTACACCGGGGAGACACCCAGTGCTCAAAGGCGGCGTCAAGAGGCGACCCTCGAGGAGAATGAAAACATTACTCGTCGCAGCCTCGCAAAGATGCCCCTCCGTATCCGCCATGATCGCCTCATCGTATCGACGCTGCCGCACATAGCGAAGAGCAAGCGAGTTTTCGGCGTAAGAGGTCGTCTTGATCCCAGCTGTAGCAGAACGCGGGTTTCGGGTGAAGGGGACGACAAGCACCGAGGCGGTTGGATTTATCGAAGCGATCGGCTCCGCTGTCACCATCACGGTCGGGCACTCCGGAGCCGTCATCACGCCTGATTGCTTCGAGCCGCCTGTCACCGTGATCCTTATTCGGGCATCCTCTTTATGGGAAAGCAATTGATTGGCCCGCAAGACCTCCTGCATGGCCCCCTCAAGCGTGTCGCGATCAGGCACCAAAAACCCAAAGACCGTCGCAGCATGAGCCAGCCGCTCACAATGCTCAGCAACCGCAAAGGGCTCTCCGGAATACGCCCGCAGAGTCTCAAAAACCCCATCGCCAAGAAGCAACCCTTGATCGAATGGCGAAAGGGTAGCTCTGGATGCGGGAAGAGATTCCCCGTTTAACCAGATGACAGGATCTTTGCTCATCATGGTGGTGCCAGAACCCTCAGAGCCGTTGACTGACTTTCGCCCTGGCAATGGCTATCGCGGGAGATGCGGGCGTGGCTATACCTTTCCGGTAGATATTGATCAGAATTCCAATTCCAGCGAGACAACAAACAAGATTCGACCCTCCATAGCTGATGAATGGAAGTGGAATGCCCTTATTCGGAAGCAGTGCCGTTGTGACGCCCAGGTTGATCACAGCCTGATTGATGAGGAGACTGACAATCCCGACGCCTAAGAGCTTGCCGTAAAGATCAGGAGCGCGACTGGCGATCAGTAAGCCATAAACTGCCAGCACCACAAATGCCCCAACAATGAGCAGGGAAAAACGCAGGCCGAGCTCCTCTCCGATGATGGGCATGATGAAGTCGGTATGCGCATAGGGAAGATATTGCATTTTCTGGATCGACCCTCCCAGCCCGAGACCCTCAACCCCTCCCGAGCCAAAGGCAAGCTGGGCACGCCACTGCTGGTATCCATCTCCGAGCTGGACGGCCCGCTCATCGAGCTTCATGAACGCACGTACACGCTCCAAGCGATCCGGAACAACATAGATCAGCGCAGCCAAACCACCCATCCCCATAACTCCTATTCCCACCAGCCCTAAAAGCCTCGTGCCTCCGACGAACATGATAATCAAAGTTGTCGTCCCGACCAGCACAGCACAACCAAGATCCACTTCACACGTGATAAGAGCGAGCGGTGGTATCAGGATGAGGAGTGGGAAGAGGAAACCGTAGAGCCAGGAATGTGTACGCTCCTGGAACTTTCCGAACCAGGTTGCCAGCGCGACGACAATGGCCAACCGAGCCAACTCAGATGGCTGGAAACGAAAAGCTCCGACATCAATCCATCGGCTTGCGCCATTCTTTCTCACTCCGACTTCGTCAACAAAACAAAGCGCCAGAAGAACGCATGCGATCACATACCACAGGACCCAAAGCTTCCCCCAGAATCGGTGGTCGACAACTGCACCGAGAATACAAACGAAGACACCAGCAATGAGCCAGATCCCCTGACGCTTGACCGCGTAATAAGGATCATCCTTAGGAAGCTCTGGCGCGTAAGCACCCGTGCTCGAAAGCATCACAACACCGACTACGGCCAAAAAAACAACGGAAAGAACAAGGATGTAAGCGCTCTGTCGTTCCATGGTCGTTTTTTTGTTAAGCTTTAAAGAAGCTGCTCGGCTTCCCGCTCTGATACAGACTCATTCCATCAATCAGGAATTCTGAGCACCTGGCCTATTTTAATGGTGTTATCAGGCATGCCATTGGTAGAGCGAATGACCTCCGGTGTGACACCATGCCTCCTTCCGAGACTGTAAAGAGTATCCCCCTGCTGCACGGTATACTCGACGAAGGAGACGCTGCCCGTTGGAGCGGCTGCAGGATGCTGCGGTGGCGGTCGCTGCGAGGAGAGCGACGCTGCTTTTTTGTCTCCACCTCTGTAAGGGATCGCCCGAAGCACCGAGGTCTCCGATGAAGCCTGTGATGATGAAGCGATCTCCGCCACTGTTACTCGGGCTCTCCTAGATTTCGAAGGGGCTTCAGAGACCGTAGATTCCCGGCTTCCAGCCTGACGCGCCTCATCCAAACTCTGCGGGCGGCCTGGGCGAGAAACAGACGCCTCACCCTCTTCTCTCACGGGCACTTGAAGAATAAGACCCTCGTCGAGCTGATCGCCAAAAATATCATTGATGCGCCTGATCTCTTCCACGCTTGATCCTGCTTTTTCTGCAATGATCGATATAGAATCTCCGGCGACAACACGATAATCATACGTCTGGACCCCACCCGTAGGAGCGGCATCTCCACCTTGCGTCTCCACATCGGCACCAGCCGCTACAGCATCCACGCGAGGGCTGGGACGATCTTTTTTAAAAATCTCGTATCCCAGGATGCCTCCGACAGCCACAATGTGAAGAGCGAGAACAAAGCCAAAAGCCCTCGAGAGTTTGAGATTCGGTACATCAGTCTGCCAATCGTGCTCCCGCGACACATAAGCACTCAAACGCTTCCCCTTTCGGCCCCTGCGGCTCTTGGTGGCTTTACTGAAAAGACTCCAGCTTCTGCTTTTTGTGCTTTTCGTATTTCTGGCCATGAGGGACGATGAGGTAGGCGGTAATCGTTGGTGAATTTTTTAATGAACGCTCTCTTTTACTCCAATTCAAAGACTCTCGACAGCACCACAAAAGGTTTTGCCACGTTCCATGTAATTTTTGAACATATCAAAAGAAGAAGTTCCAGGAGATAGCAGAACGATATCACCAGGTCGTGCTGCAGAACGCGCAGCAAAAACAGCTGCTGCCATATCTTCCGCTATTTCGACTGCTGAAAAACCTGAACCGACAATCAGATCACACAGGGCCTTGCCTGTTTCGCCGAGCGTCACCACGTGCCTGACACCGTGATCCAGAAGCTCTGGTAACGAACTGAAATCGAGCCCTTTCTCTTTCCCCCCCCACAATAAGCACAATCGGCTTGGAAAAGGCTCTCAGAGAAGACTGAAGAGCGTGGATATTGGTTGCTTTCGAATCATTGATATAGTCTACGCCATCAATTTCCGCTACCAACTCACAGCGATGAGACGGCGGCTGGAAGGTTGCGATGGCGGCTTCCATTTCCTCAAAGGCAACCCCTGCGACAAGATGCACCCCCAGCATTGCTGCCATGAGGTTTTCGGCATTGTGCCGGCCTCGAAGTCGGCTTCGCGAAAGACGAGCGACCTCCTCACCGCGATGAAGAATCTGATCGCCATCCGCACCAAGAGTCATCTCGGCTTTGGATCCGGGCATGGAGGAGAAGCAGTGGATCTCCGCCCCTCCACCTCTCAGGCCGAGCTCTTCACCCTCCCGGACAACGGCATGATCCCCTGCTCCCTGAAATTCAAAAATCCTCATCTTCGCGGCATGGTATTCCTCGATGCCCGTGTAACGATCCAAGTGATCTTCCGCAAAATTCATCCAGACCGCCACTCGAGGACGAAAAGATGTGACACCCTCAAGCTGAAAAGAACTGACCTCTACTGTGGCAATACGGTCAGTTCCCTCTGGCATGACCACCTGTGAAAACGGCAACCCATAGTTCCCGCAAGCTCTACTCGGATACCCACAATGCCTGAGAATGTGTGCCGCCAGCCCGGTCGTTGTCGTTTTTCCGTTTGTCCCTGTGATCGCCAGCACAGGCAGGCCACAATATCTGTATGCGAACTCAATTTCAGCTATGACAGGGACCCCTGCATCGAGAAAAGAAAGATAAAGCGGCGATTCCGGTGGAACGCCCGGACTGAGGATCAGAAGGTCGGTCACCGGGGCCCATTCTCTCGCCGCCTGCGAGGCTTCGGCTCCATGAAAACATGGCATTTCTTTGCCATTGGATAAACCAACCGCACCACCAGCGTCTCCTTCATCAAATCCCAGCACGCGATGACCGTGTACAGCAGCCAACTTCGCAGCGGCACGGCCGCTCCCGCCCAGTCCGAGAACCGCAATGGTATCCTCGGGTTTTATTGTTTGGGATGAGTTCTTCATGACGGCGGCAATGGTTCAACGAACTTTGAGAAAGACAAGTCCGGCAAGCGCGAAGATCAGCGAAAGAATCCAGAAGCGACTGATTACCTGAGTCTCTTTCCAGCCACCAAGCTCAAAATGATGGTGAATAGGCGACATCTTGAAAATGCGCTTTCCGGTGGTTTTGAAACTGGCAACCTGAAGTATGACCGAACATGCCTCCATCACGAAAACACCAGCAATAAGAGGCAGAAGGAGCTCCTGCTTACAGCAAATTGCAGAGGTGGCCAGAAGTCCCCCAATCGCCAACGAACCGGTATCACCCATAAAGACTTGAGCTGGATGGCAATTAAACCAAAGAAAGCCGAGAGCTGATCCGATAAATGCCATGCAGAGAATGAACACTTCAGGACACCCCGGGTGATAGGGCAAAAAGAGGTATTCCTTGGCAAAAAAAACGTGTCCAGTCACATATGCGTAAACGCCAAGAGCAGCTGCCGTCGTAATCGAGCAGCCAGTTGCAAGGCCATCCAGCCCATCTGTCAGGTTCACTGCATTGGAACTGCCTACAATCACTAGGACAAAGAGAACCGGCATCAGCCAACCCATATCCAGGACGATCGGGCTCTTAATACCGGGGAAAAAGAGCTGGCGCATATAGACCCCCGTCGATTCTCCCGCAAAATAGCAGAGATAGACTCCTGCCGCGCCGGCTACAAGCACCTGAGCCAACAACTTGCCACGGGCACTGAGTCCCACTGCATTTTTTCTCGAAACCTTCAAAAAGTCATCGTAAGCGCCCAAACCACCAAGACTCACAGTCACACCGAGGATCACCCAGACAAAGGGCTCGTTCAGCCGCGTCCAGAGAATTACCGAGGCGACAGTGGCTCCCAGGAAAAGGATTCCTCCCATGGTCGGGGTGCCTGCTTTCCCGCCATGCAGTTCGTTGAGTTGGTGCACTTCCTCAGCCGAACGAATCGGCTGACCCACCTTCAGAGATATCAAGGCGCGAATGACGCGACCTCCGAAGATAACAGAGAGTAAAAATCCGGTCACACAGGCCGCTCCGGCGCGGAAAGTCACATAACGAAAGACGTTCACAAAGGAACTGATTCCACTCTCAGGATCAAGAAATTCGACGAGTTGCTGGTAAAGAAAATAAATCATCTATCGAAGAATCAATGGCTCGTTAAAGCCTTCAAGAACCAATTCCATTCGCGCGCTCCGGCTTCCTTTGAAGAGAATACAATCCCCTTCGCTCACGATCTGCTTGAGACGTTCAACACATGCGGAGTGCGTGTCAAAGTGCATGTGCTCCAACCTTTTTCCACGCTCTGCGAGCTCTGTCTGCTCTGTCTGCTCAGCCTCTTCCCCGATCCAGATCGCCTCGTCCCCGACTGTCAGAATCAGGTCGATTGCTCTTTTTGCCGCCAGCGCACCAATCCTCCGATGTTCCCGTTCCCGGAAGTCCCCGAGTTCTGCCATGCCTCCAAGCACCGCAATTCTACGCCCTGCACAAGGCTGTGCTCCAAGCGTTTGTAAGGCAGCTGCCATGGATTCGGGATTCGCATTGTAACTGTCATCTATAAGAACGACCCCATTTACTTCATGACGCTGCAGCCGTCCTCCTCCCAGAGAGACACCACCCAGGGCCTCAGCGATCTCCTCTACCGGAATTCCTTGAAGATATCCAACCGCGGCGGCAAGAAGCGCATTCGCCACCATGTGCCGCCCCAGAACCGGCAGCCTGACTTGCGCTGTCTCGCCGCCACACTCCAAAACAAATGCCATCGTTCCATCGCTCCGCGAAACAACCTCGCTCGCCGCAACCTCACCCTCGCCAAAGCTTGGTCGGATTACCCGGCACGCCGTCCGCTGCGCAAGCCTATCCGCAAATTCATCCGCAGCGGGGAAGATTGCAGTCCCTCCTTCGCGAAGGGCCGCGATCAAATCACCCTTCTCCTCGCAGATTTCTTCTCGTGAACCAAGATGCTCAATATGAGCGACACCAACATTCGTTACCACCGCAACATCGGGGCGCGCGATGGCAGCAAGCGGGGCAATTTCTCCACGATGGTTCATGCCGATCTCCCAGACCGCCGCAGAGTGTTCTGCGGATACCTCCAGAATACTCAGGGGCAGTCCGATGTGATTATTCAGATTTCCGCGAGTGGCACTGACCTTGTATCTTCGTCCAAGAACGGCGGCAAGCATGTCCTTGGTCGAGGTTTTTCCGCTGCTTCCCGTGACGACAATCACAGGCATTTCAAGCATTCCTCGCTGAAAAGCAGCGAGACGCTGAAGCGCCAACAGAGTGTCATCAACCAGGATCACAGCTGGTCTTTTTTCTCCTCGGTCCTCTCTGCTGCCCTGCCAGGCACTTGCATCCGAGATGAGGAGGCCAGCCGCGCCCTCCTCAATCGCCGCATCGAGAAAATGATGCGCATCAAAGCGCTCGCCTGCTAAAGCCACAAAAAGCTCCCCTCCCATGAGCGACCGCGTATCTGTCGAGACCGCATCGAAAACATTGAACGGTTCACCACCGAGCACCTCGCCACCACACTGCGCTGCAAGGTCTGTAAGAGTCGTGGCGATCATCGTCGCTCCCTCCTTTTATCTTTCCCGTAGTCCACAGCCACCCTCTTTTTCCGATCCCCCTGGCAGGACTCTTCTTCTCGGCGAGACGACGAATTTCTGTCGTCATCGTGCCCGTCTATCTCGTGAACGGTACGTGCCAGACCCATATCTCGAAGCAGGAACGTCGCCTCCCGACGGTCATTGAATTCGATCGTGCGCTCACCCAGGATCTGATAATCCTCATGCCCTTTTCCGGCGATAACCACCGCGTCACCCGGAGAGGCCCGCTTGAAGGCTTCACTGATCGCTTTGCGTCGATCCTCGACCACGGAATACGCGCTGCTTGCGAACCCTCGGACAACGTCATCAAAAATCTGCTGAGGAGCTTCGCCACGCGGATTGTCAGATGTGACGATACAAAAATCGCTGTATTTCTCAGCTGCCTTGGCCATCGGAGCTCGTTTCGAAGTATCGCGATCCCCTCCACAACCAAACACGGTGATCAGGCGACCTTTTCCGAGGGAGGCCACCGTGCGCAGGGCATTTTCTAAAGCATCTTCCGTGTGGGCGTAATCGACAAAAACCTGGAAAGGGCTGCTTTCAGAAATCAGTTCAAGTCGTCCGGGAACTTGAGGAGCGGATGCCAGATTACGTACCGATTCACGAACGTTCAAACCCATGGCCCGTGCCGATGCAACCGCCGCGAGCACGTTGTAGACATTGAAGACACCGACCAGAGGAACCCTGACAAAAAACTCTCTTCCTGCAGCGGTCAGGCTGAACTCGGTTCCAGTCAACGTGTAACTCGGACTCGATGCCCGAACGTCCGCCATCGCTCCCAGCCCGTAACTGACAACTTCCACTGATTCGCCCGAGAACTCCTTGATCAAGCGCCTCCCCCAGGAGTCATCGGCATTGACCACGATGGTTGGTTTTTTCTTCCCCAGCTTGGCCACTTGCCGGAAAAGGAGTCGCTTGGAGGCAAAGTAGCGTTCCATGTTTCCATGATAATCAAGGTGCTCAGGAGTCAAATTAGTAAACACTCCCACATCGAAACACACACCAGCTACACGCCCCTGGTCAAGAGCATGCGACGAAACCTCCATCACCGCGCCACGACAGGCATTCGCTTCCATCTCCGCAAGCATTCTCTGAAGATCGGTCGATTCCGGAGTCGTTCGCGAAGCGGGTGACGCTTCCACCCCATCAAAATAATGCACCGTGCCCACGAGACCAACCCGCCTCCAGGCTGCCTGCAGAAGATAATGGACAAGAAATGCTGTGGTCGTTTTGCCATTTGTCCCGGTAATACCTACCAACTTCATCCTCGATGAAGGGCTCCCATAAATACGGTCAGCGAGCAGTGCCATGACCTCCCTCGGATTATCCGCAACAAGCTCAGCAACAGAAAAAGTCTGTCGACCCGTATTACTGCCGTGTAAAACTGCGACAGCCCCGGCCTCAATGGCTGACTCAACGAATTCAAACCCGTCCGCCTGCTCGCCTTTCACCGCGACAAAGATATCCCCCGGCTTGACTCTTCTGGAATCGTGCTGAATTCCCAATACCTCAGTGGAAGAATCACCCCGAAGAGCTATTTCTTCGAGGCCATTAATGGCTTCTTCGAGCCTCATTTTCGCCTCCCTCCTGAAACTTGCTTGTCGGCATGCGACGATGACAAAAGAGGGCCGCTTTTCCCTATCTCCCCCTGGATAGCGAGGTAATCGAGCGATGGACCGATAATCTTCGAAAATACAGGAGCTGCCACAGTTCCGCCAAAACGCTTTTCATTCTTCGGGTCGTCCACCACCACCACCACCACTAACTCCGGATTCTCCCGAGGTGCATAACCGGCAAAGGAAACCACATACTTGCCCTTCACATAACGCCCCAACCGTTCATCGTATCGCTGCGCCGTCCCGGTCTTACCAGCTACCGTCCAATTCTCCACTCTGGCCTGAACACCCGTTCCGCCATCATCGGTGGCTTCCGCCAGCGCCATCCTGAGGAGCTGTGAGGCTTGTGGGGAAATCGGCTCAGAGACGACCTCGGGCCGGAACCTGCTGACTACTTTTCCGTCGGGATCGTAGACACCAGAAACAATGCTGGGACGCAACAGGCGGCCACCGTTGGCAACGGATCCCATCGCCATCGCCATTTGCAAGGGGGTGACTGCCACTTCATATCCCATGCCGATTCTCGACATTGACGTCCCACTCCATCGTTTCGCGGGATGCACAATGCCTGAAATTTCGCCAGAGAGCTCGACGCCCGTCTTCCTCCCAAATCCAAAAGCCTGAATGTAGCCATAGAGCCCTTGCCTGCCGAGCTTCGAGGAAAGCTTGTAGGTCCCAATATTCGAACTTTTCGAAATAATCTTCGCTACTGTCAATTCCCCATAAGGGTGGTGGTCGCGCAAGGCCTTAGGCATACCGGCATCCTGCAAATAACCCTGATGACAATAAATTTTTGTCTTCAAAGAAACCAATCTGCGATCAAGAACCCCCCCCACCGGAACAATCTTAAAAGTTGAACCTGGCTCGTAAACCGCTTCAACCACATAGTTTCTCAGGTTTTGCTCTTTTTTCTTCCTGTCAAAATCCGGGCGGTTTACCAGACTCAGGATTTCACCCGTCGCCGGACGGACAACCACCGCCATCGCTTTTTCCGGATTCACTCTGGCATAAACGGCATCCAATGCCTGCTCGGTGATTTCCTGAATGCGCATATCGATCGTCAATCGCACTGAGCAACCGTGCCGGGGCTCCGCCACATCACCACGGAAAGCAAGTATCTCGTCCCCATTTCTATCCCGCGACACCTCTCTATAACCATCCTTCCCCATGAGCAGGCTATTCAGAGCACGTTCAACCCCCTCGGCACCCACGTGCGCATGGTCTATAAAACCTATCACATGACCAAGTCTTTCGGTCGCGTAATGCCGGGACATCGCTTTGCGGCATTCCACGCCCCTCACAAACCGGGAGTAGAGGTTTTGCTGAAACTGTTCGCCAACCTCTTCTTCCAAGCCACGGGCGAGGACGACCTCACCTTTAAGCTTTGGTCGCATCACAGCGCCTCTCTTATAACTCAGCTTCGCAAGAACCTCCTGCTTAGGAAGCCCAAGCGGAACGCCTAAAACTTCAGCCACGTGGCCCAGATAAATCTTGCGTAATTGCTGCTCAGAATACTTTTCCGTCACCTCCCGCTCAGTCAGGGATTCTAACTCAGCTACCACCCGCAGCACAAATGGCAGATGGTTGAGATGCTTGCAGTCGACCACCACGTCTCTCACCGGCTTGTCCGAGGCAAGCAGCTCCCCGTTCCTATCCACCAGCGAACCACGCCGCGCAGGCAGGGCCTCAAGCTTTACGTGCTGGCTCTCAACTTCGCTGCTGCGACGCTGGTGACAGGTCAACTGAAGGTATACCAAGCGCCAGGAAATAATACTGAAGACGAGCACAAACCCACACGACAAGGCAAGGATTCTTAAACCTAGAGCCCGGTCACTCATCGTCTCACCTCCTCCGCCTCGTGAACCACATCGGCAGCCTGCTCCGACACCTCGCCCTCGACTACCAGCTCAATGATTTCTCCAGACGAAATTGGTCGCAGACTCGACCCAGCGCGTGCCAGCCTCTCCTCCAGCCGCTTTCGCTCCAAGAGGATTGCTATGCGCCCGTCGGCAAGGCGAATCTCTTCTCTGGCCTCCAGCAAAGCTTGCTTCAGCTTCTCCTTCTGCTTGCCATATCGAGCCTGCTGATTCTTCACCGCAACATAACCGAAGCCGACACTGCCAAAAACCAACCCTACCACAAGCAGGCGCAACAAGGCCCCGCCTCCCCAGCGTCGTGCCGTTTCAGTCTTATGAGGCTTTGTCATCCTCGCACTCATGCTTTCCTCCTTCTCTCTGCTACTCGTAAACGCGCACTTCGACTTCGTGGGTTTCTCTCAATTTCCTCTTTTGAAGGCACAATTCCCTTCTTGAAGACTTCCCGTAAAACACAACTGGGATTCCTGCGAGGCTCCGACCATTCAGGGCGATCAATCCATTCACTCGACAGCCCTCTCATCCACCGCTTCACCATACCATCCTCCAGAGAGTGAAATGAGACAATTGCCACCCGACCACCCGGCTTGAGGTGCCGAGGAATCCAGGTCAAGGCCTCTTCAAGCGCGCCCAGCTCGTCATTGATGAAAATACGCAATGCCTGAAACGCTTTTGTCGCAGGATGGACTCGACCTCTCCGAGGAACCACTTTTTCGATGGTTTCCGCCAAATCATAAGTCGTCTCAATCGGTTCCTTGGCTCTCCTCGCCATGATCGCTTTGGCAATCTTCCGAGAGGCCCGCTCGTCACCATACTTCCAGAATATATCAGCCAAATCAGACTCTTCCACCTCGGCAAGAAACTCTGCTGCCGTAAGTCCACTTGAACGATCCATCCGCAGATCGAGGGGAGCGTTATGACGAAAAGAAAATCCCCGTGCAGGAGAATCCAACTGCCATGAGGAAACTCCTAGATCAAGCACCACGCCATCAAGTTGCACGCTGGCCTCTTCAAGAATTTCCCCCAAATCACGGAAGTTCTCTCCGAGTGCTAAAAAACGCTCTCCGAAAGGCTCAAGCCGCTCGCAAGCCGCTTCTAAAGCCTCCTCATCCTGATCCACTCCAACCACCATGGCGCCTCGCTCAAGAAGCGCCTCAGCATGGCCGCCGCCTCCAAGAGTGCCGTCGAGAATCAGCATCCCCTCTCGCACTTCAAGGAATTCCGCCACCTCCTCACGCAGTACGGTAATATGTGAAAATTCATCCTCTTCCACGCTCTCTCCCATCAGCATGGCATCGGGCAGCTGACCAGAAGCACTCAGAATGTGACCATACATCCTGGGGGCCATCCCTTCCACCATCCAATCACTCTCAAAAGCTGCTGCTCCTATCGTCATAGCTTTTTCAGTCAAACAGCTTACAAGGAAAGCTCTCAGGCTTCAGGTTGGTATTTTACAGACATAAAAATCCACCGGCAAGAATGCCCGATTCATGCCTGATTCTTCATCATAACTTACCACAATATTTAATAAATCCTAAATATCTCTCTGTCTAAAAGTTTTAGACGCATTCCTGCCTGTTGTCGCCGCCGCCTACTCAAGATCTCGCCAACCTTTCTTTACCCGAAACGCGCAACCCCTTTCCTCCACCCAAGACCCACCCAGAAGGGGACATTGACCATAAAAATAAGCAATAAGTGGGTGTTCATCTCAAAGCGCAGGTTCATCACTTCACTGACCGCATAGTGAAATCCTATGATCAACAGCCCGACCACGAGCGCTGCACGTCTTCCGGCAAGGGCAAGAAAGGCAAAAAGTTCCAGAAAAAGTCCCGGCCCAAGTAAGGGGCCTGCTGCCCAAGGACACTCAAGAAAAAACCCTCGTACAAGAACAGGCAATCCGTCAAAAAGGCCGGAGGCCCGCTCTGGCAAATGATCAGTCACTGAAAAAAAGTGCTGGTCTGCCGTCTTCCTGAGCGCTACCGGCGCAAACCTTGTATCGGCTATCCAACCGATCCCGGATTTCTCCAACTTGGAGATTCCTGCCACGACGTAAGTCGCAGCGAGCACCTGAATGGCGAAAAAGGGAACGAATCGATGCACTTTCTCAAGAGAAAGCGCCCGCAGTGGAACTGTCTTATTCCAGATCGCGCAGCCCACATACCAAAGAGAAAGGACAACCAGAAGCATCGCCCCTGCCTGAAGATGGTGTTGAATACTTCCCTGCGAGGTATTCAAGGTTGCAGTACCGATGAACAGAAAAGTCACCACAGGCAACACCAACCAACCAAGCCTCCCCGAGGCATAGACTAGCATCCCAATCAGAACGATGATTTGAAATAAATTTCTCGGCAGCAGACCGAGAACCCCTTTCCCCAAACCCCACCCCGGTTGGTGAAACAAAGAAAGATTCATCCACCTCCCCAAGCCGATCTCAACTTCCGCCGCAGGAAATGTCTGGATCTTACCGAATGCCAGATAGACTGCGATCGCCAGAAACACCCGCATCCACGCGATCTCCCATCCAGCATAACTGACTGGCCGAAACCAACCTGACTTCATCACCGCAGCTCCTCCTCTTTTTCTCTCAGCTGCCAGCCTTCCCGGTCTTCATCAGTGACGACCAGTGTGTCGACCTGATCAATGACCCCATTCTTCAAAGTAAGATCTCTGCGGATCACTGCTAATGGGCGCAGACTCTCCAGTAACCGCAATCTCCCTTCATCACAGTTTCGGTCTAGCCACTCGAGCAACCAGATGCCGCATGGTTTCCATTCCTCCGGTCCAAAGTCAGAAAGCCTCTTCTTGATGCCCTCTGTAGCAAGCTCATCCCTGATAATTCGCTGCTGGCGGTCGAACATTTTACGATAACGCCCTGCTTTATAACCCGTCATCACCTGAATGGCTACTGGCTCGCCCGCATTGTCCTGAAAATAAATCAAATACGATGCCTCATTCCACTGGTTGTACATCGGAAATGGTGAAACAGGAAATTCCTCTCCGACAAGAAACGGTACCACCAGAAGCACTACAAACGGCAGATAGAGAAACGCCAAATTCGCCCGCTTTTTCAAACCTCTCAAAAGAAACCCCTTCACCCCCTACCATCCCTGATCACCCACGGGAGTCAAAGCCCCTGATCGCCTGTTCTACGTTCTTCTTATTCGAAAAATCAATTGTTCCCATTTCGCTGCGATGGCAGCCTGAGCACAGGGCAGTTGAAACCCCTTGCCGAAGCACAACCTTCACCCTAGACTCCTCCTTCTTCGACAGGGGTGTTCTTCATGGACTGAGACCTGCCTTTAATCAGCAGGGACCCTTTGAACCTGATGCGGGTAATGCCGCCGCAGGGAGTCTTTGGCAACTCCGGACATCTTGGACACGCCTGTCGCAGGATCCTCCATGACCCAGCGACCTCTACTATGATCAAGCCCAAGGAATCCGATTCTCTCAAGCCCTTCCCAGCAAGCACCCGCGTTTACATCTCAGGGACCAAGCACCCGAGCATCAAGGTTCCGCTCAGGGAGATTGCGCTTTCCGAGTCCCAACATCCGAATGGAAGGGTAGAAAAGAACGCACCCGTCCGCATCTACGACTGCTCTGGCCCGTGGGGCGATCCTGACTTCCAGGGCGACGTCGAAAAAGGCCTGCCCGCCCTGCGCAACGAATGGATTCTCGCCAGAGGTGATGTTGCCGAATATGACGGCCGAAAGGTGACACCCGAAGACAACGGTTACCTCTCTGACGAACACGCAACACGGTTCAACGACAAAAAAGAAGAAAAAAACCGCCTCAAAGAATACCCCGGCCTCAAACGAAAACCCCTCAAGGCTTCCGGCGGTCATCCCGTCACCCAGATGTGGTATGCCAAGCAAGGAATCATTACCCCGGAGATGGAGTTTATCGCTATCCGAGAAAATCTCGGCCGCGAAGAAGCCTTCAAGGCGATTCATGACGGCGGGTCTGCACCGCGGAACGCCCTCAACTTCATCCATCCGGGACAGCCGCACGGCGCTTCCGTTCCCAGACACATCACCGCTGAGTTTGTGCGCGATGAAGTCGCCCGTGGACGTGCCATCATCCCCGCTAACATCAATCACCCGGAATCGGAGCCGATGATTATCGGCCGGAACTTCCTCGTGAAAATCAACGCCAACATCGGGAATTCAGCGGTCGCGTCCACCATCGATGAAGAAGTCGAAAAATTGCGCTGGGCGACCCGCTGGGGTGCCGACACGGTGATGGATCTTTCCACAGGAAAAAACATCCACGCCACCCGCGAATGGATCCTCAGAAACTCCCCTGTTCCCATCGGAACGGTTCCCATTTACCAAGCGCTCGAGAAAGTCAACGGACGCGTCGAAGATCTCTGCTGGGAAGTCTTTCGGGACACGCTTGTCGAGCAGGCCGAACAAGGGGTCGACTATTTCACCATCCACGCAGGCGTCCTCCTGCGCTTCATTCCCACCACCGCCACCCGCATGACCGGCATCGTCTCCAGAGGCGGCTCGATCATGGCCAAATGGTGTCTCTCGCACCACAAGGAAAACTTTCTTTATACTCACTGGGAGGACATCTGCGACATCATGGCCGAATACGACGTCTCCTTCTCAATAGGGGATGGCCTCAGGCCCGGATCGATCGCTGATGCGAACGATCTACCCCAGTTCGGAGAGCTGGAAGTCCAGGGTGATCTGACAAAAACGGCATGGGAAAAAGGAGTCCAAGTCATGAATGAGGGACCCGGCCATGTCCCTATGCATATGATTCAGGAGAATATGGAAAAGCAACTCAACTGGTGCCACGAGGCTCCCTTCTATACGCTGGGGCCACTCACCACCGACATCGCTCCCGGCTACGACCACATCACATCCGGGATCGGGGCCGCCCTCATCGGATGGCATGGCTGTGCCATGCTCTGCTATGTCACTCCGAAGGAACACCTCGGCCTTCCCAATCGTGACGACGTGCGCGAGGGAGTCGTGACCTACAAGATCGCCGCTCATGCAGCCGATCTGGCCAAGGGTCACCCTGCCGCCCAATACCGTGATAACGCCTTATCCAAAGCACGCTTTGAATTCCGTTGGGAAGACCAGTTCAACCTCGGGCTTGACCCTGAGAAAGCTCGGGAGTTCCATGACGAAACCCTCCCTCAGGACGGTGCCAAAACAGCCCACTTCTGCTCGATGTGCGGGCCTACTTTCTGTTCGATGAAGATCTCAGATGAGGTACGACAATACGCCGAAGAACAGGGACTCACCGACACGGAGGCTCTGCAAAAAGGCATGGAGGAAAAATCCAAGGAATTCGCCGATCAGGGAGGCGACATCTACTCATAAGCCTAGAAACAGGAATCGAAATCACCCAATCTGTGATGCGCAGGTAGCATCAGTGGGCGAGTAAGAATGCCTCCTTCACCTTCGGGGTGCGTGCTGAAAAGTAAGAAAGGCGACGTCTTGTCAGCTTGAACCAAGCTTCAAGCGTGTGTGAAAACGGCAGCGCAGACAAGCGTAGATGAGCGGATAGAGGTAAAGCAAAATTTTAGGATTAGCCTCTGGCGTAAAGGGTTCCGCAAGCCGCCCGTAGACCCACGATCCATCATCGCAAGCTCCTCTGGAGGACACGTTGCTACACCCCATGGCCGTTTTTAGGATAAAAAATGCTTGGCCTTAAGTGATAGATTTTCAGGCCTGCACTTCCTCCTTTCCTCAGTCGAAGCACCATGACCGACACCAGATCACTCTGAGAGGCCACTCATCACTTCTACCCCCTAAAACGACGGGTTCAGGCGGGCCCTTTCCTCAAGATACATTTTCACTATATCCATAGATCGGGCCGCTAATTTTCTCGCTTCTCGATCATCAATAATTTCCATTCCGTTCTCTTGTATTTCACGACGGAAGAGTTCCCAGGATTTCTCTGATAACTCTTCTTGATCTACGTTGATCAAAGCCGAACCAACCGGACCGGAGCGCTCATCCGGGACAGTCTTGGATCCGGAGCGACGGCTACGTCGGCGTTTTTTTGCTGGCTTTTCTCCTTCTTCCTCTTTTTCTGCCTTTTCCGCCTCTGATTCATCCAGCTTCAACCCCTTCTCTGGGGATGGAGCGGGTGGGACTGCTTCATCGCTCCTCATCTTCTCATCAGGCTCCGCGCTTGCCTTCTTTGCAACCGTTCTCCTCTTCTTTGGTTCAGACTGTTCAGGCTCTTGCGCCACGGCTCCAACTCCCTCATCAGCATCACTGCCAATGACAACTCCAGGCGCGCGGCGCCTTCTGGCCGCCACCACCTCTTTCGCTTCCTCAGAACCATCAGGTTTCTGTGGTGAAATTTCGTTCTCTTCCATGAATTCAAAAATTTGTGCCGCGCATCCTCGTCATGATCAACCCATAAAGCAATCAGCGATTCCCGCCTAACCACGGGAAGCCTTCCACACTTGTCTTGTCTTTCTCTGAAACCCTTGTTCCATGAAATTTTGGACTGGAGATCAAAAAGACTTTCCTGCTTTCGTTTTGATTAGGAAGAACATCACAACGTGCAAAAAGGACTTCGACGCCCAGTTCTTCAGCAAGTTTAAGTCCCTTATCGATACCCAGAATACAAAATGTTGTTGCCAAGGAGTCACTTAGACAGCCATTTTTCGCAAGGACTGTACACGCCAATCCCGGATCAATTCCCAACCCAGTTGCAGGGTTTAGAATATGAGAATAGCGCCGCCCATCAATCTCTGCATACTGATGTACCGATCCTGAGGTAGAGACTGCCAGGCACTCCGCTGATACTCGGATGATCGCGGTCTCATCACCACCACCAAACGGTCGAAGATTGACTTCCCAACCGTCGGTTCCTGGTGGAGCCTCTCCGGCCCGTAAATCTCCCCCTGCGGATACGACTGCTGACGGATAGCCAGAAGCCACAATTATTTCCAACATACGATCTGCAACATAGCCTTTGGCAATTCCCCCCAAATCTAAAAGCATCCCTGGCTTCCCAAGGACAACCGCCTGCTCGTCTTCTCCCAGAGAGATCAGAGACCCACCTTTCGCTTCCAAGCCACGCCTCAGCATTCGAGCACTTGGAAAATTTTTTTTCCTGATCGCTCTCCGCCACTCTTTGGTCAAATGTCCGAGCGTGATATCGAAAGCACCATCAGAGAGGTCATACAGCTTCTTTGCTTCGCCAAGTAAATCATAGAGCTCTGCCGGAACGTCATACGCCACGCCAGCTGGCGCTGCACACAAACGCATGAGATCCGAGCCGGGATGGTAATCCGAAAGCATTCGATCCAGTCTGTGGGCCTCAGCAAAAGCAAGTTCCGCGACCCGCCTCGCGCCTTCCTCTCCCTCAGCAAAAAACTGCAGCCGAAAGAGAGTGCCCATACAAGGCTCCTCAAAACTGAAGCGCCGCAGGTCGCAAGGAGCCGCGTTCAAACTTTCGACTGCGCCTGCCGCAACCAAGAAGCACACACAAATCACGCAATGAATAGTCGACCTATCGAGCAATCTCACAGCCTCTTTCCTGCGATTCCGTCACCCCAAGCAAACTCATGGACCCGCCTTGTTTTCTTGGAGGAAAATCGAATCCACTCGCACCAGGTCAGCAGAACTCGCTCCAGAAATTTCCGGCAAGCGATCCCACAAGCCAAACTTACCATCCTATATTTTGGTTACCGGAGGTGTAGCGTCGTTCTCAGCAAGAGCAGCTGAGCTGTCCACATCAATGACAGGAGCCACCTCAGGTTCCTCCTCCGCGGCTGGCGCTGCGGGACGAGCGGTGTAGTAACTTGCGTAGTTGTAATACGAATATTCCTTCAAGCTGGTGCTCGCGCGGTTAAGAACCACGCCACCGACATTGACCTGCCGATCATAGAGGACTCCCATCGCCTTGGCCGCCAACCTTGCCATTGTGGAAGAGAGGCGAACCACAAAGAGCGTGGCATCACACTTCGGCGCAAAACTTGCGGTGTCATCGGCAACCAACACGGGTGCGGTATCGAAAATCACGTAATCGTAAATTCCTCCGACTATTTCAAGGAATCTTGTACAACGGTCAGAAAGCACGTATTCCGAAGTCTGATCGATCGCCTCACCACGCGGCAGGAATGCCAGATTATCAACTTGCGTTTCTGTCACCGCCGACTCCCAGCCGACCTTACCCATCAGGACGTCACTGAACCCTGGAGAGGATGACTTCTCCAGCAGACCCGCCATGGCACCCCGCCGAAGGTCAGCGTCCACCACAAGCACCCGAGCGCCAGCCAAAGCCATCGTGATCGCGAGGTTGGCAGCGACTGTCGTTTTACCTTCGTTAGGAACCGCACTACAGACACAAATGGTTTTTGGCGGACTCCCTCCCCAATCTTTGAATATGAGGGAGGATCGCAAGTTTCTGAACGCCTCGCCGTAAAGGTGCCTGCCGTCATTAGGTTCCAGAAGGGGGAGCTGGCCGTGAGAATTCTGCTGGGGAATTTGCCCTAAGATATCCTCAGAAAACTGGGTCTGAAATTCACTGAAAGAGGTCATCCGATCATCCAGCTTATCAAATAGAAACACGATAATCAGTCCAAGCACCAAGCCTGTGAAGAGTCCACTTATCACAGGCTTCCAAATATCAGGCTCCCGAGGCACCGCGGAGGATGCTTTCTCCAGAATAGAGACAAAATCCTGTGCAAGACTCTTGCTGGTGTCCACTTTATCCAAGGTGGATAACATCTGATTGTACTGATCCTGGACCCGAGTGATCACTGACTTCAGATTGTTGTGCTGCCCAATTCGATCGCTCATATCGAGCGCTCTCGCCTCCCACTCGATGATCTGGTTATCCAGATGTGCGAGCCTCATTCTCATATTCTCTTCCCGATGCTTGGCTTCTTCTTTTGCCCGATCTTCATGAATCTCTAGAAGATCTACCTCTTTTGAAATGGCCTCATCGATTGCCATCATCTCAGGATGTCGCCTTTTCAAATTTCTTCCCTTCCGAGTCTTATCCAGCATGAGCAATTGAATCGCCTGCTTCGTTTGCATGTAACTCTCTTCCCCTGATCCGAGGCGATTGTAAGCCCTCATTTCCTCATCAAAGACCTGGTCTTCTTTTGACTGATCTTTGGTAGCCGCAACTCCTCTTCCAGCAAGGGCGCTCGCTCTCTGACTCCGCCGCTGAATATCCTGATCCAAGCCAAGGAACCCTAAGTATGAGAGCTCCGCTTCCAATTTTGATTTCTGTTCCTTCAGCGAAGAAAGATACGAGGCAGCACGATTTCCTCCCTCCTGAAGCACCAAAACATTATTCTCCGCGAGGAAGTCGACGAGATCAGATTCCCTGTCCTCAAGTTCCCCCTCAATCGTAAGCAGTCGCTCCATGATGACCGTGATCGCGGAGTCGGTGCTCTCATCTCGCATCTGTCTTCGAAAGCTTACAAACTCATTAAGAAGCGCATCAAGATAAGCCACCGTGTAGCGCCCCTCTCCACCGGTCGCCGAGACGTTCAAGATGCTGGACTGTCCGCTCCGATTAATCCGTAGAGCTACCGGAACCGCTTTCAACTCTGGAAAGGTTGCCTCAACCCGCTCAGCAGCCCGCTTCCTGACTTTGCCACTGAGAAGCAGTTCCCTCGCATTCCCAAAGAAATCGGCTTGGGAATTCTGAACAAGACTGGCCTGCGCAAGGTTAATTTTCCCCCCCGTGACGAGACGCGCATAGGACACGTAGGTTGTCGGCAGGGACGAGGCCTTGTAAGCCTGAAGACAAACTCCGATACTGGCTGCCAGAAACAAAATCCACCACCTG
Source organism: uncultured Verrucomicrobiales bacterium (assembly GCA_943789025.1). Taxonomy (GTDB): domain Bacteria; phylum Verrucomicrobiota; class Verrucomicrobiia; order Verrucomicrobiales; family DEV007; genus CALSSN01. The sequence goes on along the minus strand of CALSSN010000009.1, from coordinate 132,177 downwards.
CGTAGGAGAAGACCCTTATACCGCTGAAACTTCGCCGAAGCCAAGTTGAGCTTCGAGACCTGTGTTGGATAATAAGATCCGGATTGTGCTGTCGGTTGGTTCACTTTGAATGGAAAGTGCTCGGCTCGCCTGGAGAGTCTTCTAGAGGTTGATGAGTTTCTCGGAAACGATGATCACATCGTCTTTCTTCAGCTCAATATCTTTATTAAGATACCCCCTTCTCATGATGCTGTCCACGTCGACGATAATGGTCCGTCTTTCGGTATCATTGATCCTTCTCAGAACGCGGACGTTTCTCGTATTGGCAAAACGAGCAAACCCACCAGCCTGGAGAATCGCAGAGCTGATTGTCAAAGAACCCCTCCGCGGCAGGATCATTCGCCCTTGTCGGCCGACTTGGCCGAAAAGGGTAATGAACTCCGCATCGGCCATGAAGGCAGCGCCTCTCTCCTGCCCCGTGCTTCCCCAATGATTTTTTGCTCTATCTTCCCAGCTTGAGTCCAAAACGACGATCACCGTGGCACGGTTAAAAAAGTCTCTTTCAAGCTCAGCGCTTACCTCTCTTGCCAGTTGATAACAGGTTTTTCCGGCTGCAACCATCAAGCCGATATGAGGAACATTCACCGTTCCCGATTCGTTGATACGAAGCCTCTTGAAGGCATTGGCACTCCCCTCCTCGACAATCCGAAAACTGATGTAGTCTCCTCCCTGCAACTGCCTGGAATGATCCAGTTTTTCCATTTCGTTGATCAGCGCAGCGACCGCTGCATTATCATCCTGTGGCATAGGTATCGGACTGGAACCTGGGCCGGACATAGAATCTGATCTAGGCATGGATTCTCGTCCAGACATCGATCCTGGGCCTGGCATGTAACCCGGGCCAGACATAGATCCTGGGGCGGGCATGTAACCTTGCCGGGGCATCGCGTTTTGGCCAGGGCCTGATGGCACAGCTCGCATCCCAACAGGAGGCTCTCCAAAGGCTGCGCGATCATACGGCTGATAGCCAGCATCGACAGGGAAGATCGCTCCGGGTCCTCCGAAAGCACCTTGCCCCGGAGCTCCGAAAGCACCTTGGCCGTAGGACACAATTGTCCCGGATCCCAACAAGCCCAAAAAGGCGATTGAGATCAGTCGTTGAAAACAACTGCCCATGCTTACACTTTCCAAAAAGAGTTTAGCTCTAATATTGAGGCCCAGTATCCCGCTTTTTACTCGACCAATCAACCCCCAATGCTATGTAAATCTGTCTTAAATTGCCACGCAATAAATCACATTTGAAGGCGAATTTCGCACTTGACAGCGCGCCGCCTTCCCATTTTTTTCCCCTCCTTCAAAATTCCCCTGGAGCGAGACACAAAACGGCTCTCGTGCCAACCCACCCATGCGGAATATTCAACGCCGCTGGCCCGTTTATTCCTGAAGACGAATGCCCGTCCTCTCTTGACTGTATGATCGACGCCAAACCAAGAAAACAGCGAGATGATTGTCGACATAAATTGCAGGGTGTTTTTTACCTGAGAAAAGTAAAGGGCGCGAGGACGGTTACCTTGCTTTGCAGATCCTCACATCCCAGAAGATATCTGAGGATCCAGCAGCCCTTACTGCGGGCAATTCGGAGCTTTCTGAACGCGCCCAAGGCCCCTTTCACCACCTTCATTATGGCAAAGGGAAGCCCCCCCCGGAAGCCTTTTTCGAAAAACTGCAAAAAGCTCAGAGAGAGAAAGAGAGAGTCAGTCGTCTTAACACCGTCAATCGAAACATGCTTTCCTTATATGAACTTTCATTATCAATGAGTTGTGGAGAATGCCTCCTTCATCCATCAGGGGAATGCCTCACTGGGAGGAAAGTCGAGCTTTGTCATCTTGAATCGAGCTCCGAGCAAGCATGAAAATGGTAGCGCAGATAGGCGGATAGAGGCGAAGCCAAATCTCTGGATTGGCCGGTGATGTAAGAGGTTCCGAAAACCGTTCGCGGGCCCAAAGCCCATCGTCGCAAGCTCCTCTGGATGAGACCTTACGACACTAGATTCTCGTTTTAGTAGTTCGTCGTAGATGCCCATTCACTTCCGCCTCACGCCAGGGCACCCGAGATCCGAAAAGCAATGGCGGGTAGTTCCATTGACCTAAAAGCGGCAATAGAAACCAGGTTTCCTCAAGGGCACATGCGTTCTCAGAGAGTTCCGAAGTGAGACGCCTCAGCCTGACTCGGACAAAGGTGTAAGATGGATGGTGTCGGTAACGGAGCCAGCAAAATCTGTTCCTTATTGATGCTGCTCTTGCTTCACCTCGCAGTGACCCTCCAACAACTGGAGGGAAAAACGGCTCTCTCAAACTCCGAGTAATCTCTTAGAAGTCGTAGTTCAGATACAGCATCGTACGGTTCTGCTCAAAGTCTGTGATATCTCCTTCTCCCTCCACCATCCAAAAGTTATAAGCCATACCTAAAGTCATCCGATCAGAAAGCGGATAACTGGTGTTTACATAAAATCTATGGTCGTCAGAACCATTTTCTCCCTCACTCGCAAAGGTTCTTTCAAAATTGTAGCCCATCCCGAAGTAGAGCCATTCTGTAACCTGGTGACCCGCAGAAAGATCGAATCCGAAGCGTTCAAAATCCTCGTCATCCAGCCCTCCGGAATTGTCTTTCCACGTGTAGTAAGCACTTCCCGAGATTCTACTGCCACGATAACCAATCGCCTGAAATCCGTAGCGCAAGGAATTGGTCATGACATAATCGTAGGCTACCCCCAAGTCTGCTTGATGCCTGAAGGTAAGATCATGACTGAACCTCGTATTCAACTGATTGGTCAGGGTGAGGTAGTAGTAGTAATCGTCAAAAGGATCGCCTTCCGAATTCAGCGATTCTTCAAAATCAATCATCTGACTTCCCGCCCCCATCGAAATCGTTGTGTTCTCAGTCACTGTAATCGGGCCATTGACATAAAGCCCCACATCAAAAGTGCGGGCATCCCTTTTCAAAGGCTCATTGTTGAATCGCTCATTGTCATTATAATCGATCCAGGAACTTGTTACGTTGACCCCTGCCGTCCAGGTCTGCGACGGCGACCAGCCTAAATCTCCGTAAAGCGTATGCCGGCCGTTATCGAGATACTCGAAGTCTTCATCAAGAGAGATTTCATTCGTACGACTGTAGCCCGTGGTAAGGGTGATTGCCTGATTGACTGACCAAGCCACATCCAGACCAGCCGTATTTAAAAACTGCGAGAACATGTCGTTCGTTTGAAACGAGAAATCATCGAAGGAAATATTCCGAGTCGTGAATCGATCATAAATCCTCAGTCCAACCTCTCCTACCAAAATGTCGAGCGAAATGCCTGATCCGTCCGATAAATTTAAGAGAGAAAAAGGAAATCCCCCCGGAAATCCCCCCGGGATTCCTCCGTTTCTCCAACCGCTCTGATACCGGTAATACCCCTCGCCACCGTCTTCTTCCGGGTGATCCCAGAAATAGGTGTAGCCACCCGTCAGCGAAAAAGACAGGCTTTGAAGCTGGGAGAAATTGTAGGTTCCCTGAATCGAGCCCCAGACTCCACCCGCCAGAGCGCTTTCCTTGTCAGTCTCAGTCATGAAAAGGTTATCATTGTATTCCACAAGTGCGCCAGCACCGAGAACAAACGGAATTCCAGCAACTTTGAAATTGTAATAGCCACTATTAAAATAATCCGCCACATGAGGGCCCGTAGCCCCATACGCGCTAGTGTCTGCTCCACCTGAGGCGAAATACCTGTTACTGCTTTGTCTATCCGTCCGCGAATAAGCAGTCACTGACGAAAATGGCTGCCCAGGACCGGCTCCCTGATACACCTGGGAATTCATCGCATTCGCATCGCTGGGCCCAACCACATCGGAAGGCCCCAGTGGAGCACGATAATAACCCCGATCAAATTGGTAGGAGGAGCGTCCCCGGGAGTAATCCGCCTCCGCCTGAACGTCCATGGCCCGCGCTCGATGATTATTGAAATACATTCCGTTCAAGGTCGGAGTCACCCCCAACTGCCCGGGCAGGGAAGTTTGGAAAAGCCACAGACTCACTCCGAAAAGAAGCAGGCTGAAATTTCCTTTGACTGACATGAGTGAGGGGATTGAAAAACAGAGAACTTCAAGCGCACAGAATCGCACCGCGTAAGGGACAGATTTTTAAGAACTGAGTTTTAGTACAAAAATATAGTGGCTATCTTCAGATAGAATTTCTGACCGTCTCAAACAGCATCGTCTGCTGCTCGGGGGCAATGGTCCTCGCGAAGGCTTAAATGAACTGGCTATATCCTTCATGGTAGCCTCATCTGCCATCACCACGCAAACCCTTTTGAGGCGGGTTTTCAGGCTCAATGAAGCGACCAACAGCCCTGAAAAAGCGCCTGAAATCGTAACCCACCCCCAATTTATCCCTCTCGACCAACACATTCCCTCATTCCCTGTCGTCCGCCACACCTCCCTTTGACAATCCAATCTGAGATTCTATCCGAGCCCCAGAACACCGCGTTCTAGGTTCTGAGGTCCCGGCGGCAAGAACCCTCGGCTCTTCTGAGCTTTTTAACGGAGCTCAAAAAATCAGGCGAAGTCTCAGATCCCCTGCTCGCGACTCACTCAGGGTGCAGAGGCGCAACTTTTGGTATAATTCTCGGCTGACTCCTCCTCCAAGAATTCTTGCGAGGCGTGTGATAAAAACTCAAGCTCCAGCATGAGGCATACACCCCACTATTCCCTCGTATCAGTGAGTCCAGTTCCCAGGAACTTCTTCGCAGTACAAGCAAGAATTTTGCACTTTCAGCTTGTCGCACCTCCAGATGCCGGTTTTCTCTCAAGCAATTACAATGATCCTTCTAACCAACGATGACGGCTTTCAATCTGAAGGCCTTCTGGCGCTAAAAAACGCAGTTCAGTTCGCGCTTCCACAAGAAACCATCGTCACCGTCGCTCCTTCCAGCCAACAATCTCAAATTGGTCATCAGGTGACAACTGAGACACCAATCAAAGTCGATCAACACCACGAAAATATGTTTGCGGTCGCTGGAACTCCCGCCGACTGCGTGCGGGTAGCTTTGTTCGGGCTTTCCATAAAACCGGATCTCATACTTTCGGGCATCAATCACGGCGGAAATCTCGGCCACGACATCCCGATCTCCGGCACGGTAGCTGCAGTGCGGGAAGGCGCCTATCACGGAATTCCAGGCATCGCGTTCTCTCAATATTTCAAACAGGAAATTCCGTTCAACTGGATCAGATCAGCCAGTAGGGTAGAACTCGTCTTAAAACAACTTGTCCCTGACCAGGACCTTAAGAGCCCTCTTTCCTGCTACAATGTGAACCTCCCGTCTATCGACGCCAAAGCTGAAGAGCCCGAAAGGCACATAACCCTTCCCTCAATGCATCCACTTCCAGTAGCCTTTGAAGATATCAGTGACAGCAATCACCAATGTGGCCGCCTTTTTCGCTACACGGGTGCATATTCTCATAGAGATTTCGAACCGGGAAGTGATGTCGAATGCTGCTTCGGTGGAAACATATCGATCTCAAAACTTGAGTTTCTTCCGGCTAATCTGCGGCACTGATCAGTCGCTACTTGCGGAGTTTTTCCAGTCGGTTTTCACTCCAAGACAAACCCCGCTCAATTTCTTCCGCGGGGATTCGGGATTCTTCCCCGGCCGCTGAGAGAGCTTTCCAAACATTGATCGACCGAGAAAAATAGTCTTTCGCCACGGCTTTGTCACCAAGCCTCTCATGATTCTGCCCTAAAATACCGAGCACTCTGGCCATGATGAGACCAACGCCTGTCCTCACCTCTTCCATTTTCTGGTCAGCAGGCCTTTCAATCATTATTGCTTCGAGGATCTCCAAAGCAGCGAGGCCCGATGCGACAGCAGCATCATATTTTTTTGCATCTCCTAAAAACTCCGCTAACGAGGTTTTCTGATCAGCATACTCAAGTCTGAAAAGCTGCGAGGATCGCCTTCCTGCTGGCGTTTCCTGAATCAAAGTTTCCATAATTCCCGCAGCTATCTGCTGCTTTCTGAGCCCATCGTCCTTGAGTCCTGCATCACGATCATAAGCCGCAAGCTCCCCATAGTTGCGTGCAAGATGGTAGCGAGCCGCTTCGTCAGTAGATTGCTCAGTCAGTAAACTCTTGAGAAGCATCACGGCTTGACCATGTGCTTCAAGCCCTTCCTGCGGGCCGGCCATCGCCGTGACCATTTCTCCCAGTTCGGTATAAGCAAAGGCCAGCAGGCGCCTGTCTTCAAAAGTGGCGGCACCTTTTTCAACCAGTGCGAGTATCTTTTCCACAAGGCTCAGCTGCAAATCTACCGCCGCGGTAACCTGCCCTTGAAGGCGACGCGCGACACCAAGTTCATGCGTGCTCTGCCCCATGACGAAGGCAAACCTTTGCGATTGCTCGCCGGGAGCAGCCTGAGTCTCCTCTAAAATACGCGAGACATGCATCTGAGTCTTCGCAGCCTCTTCATAACGACCAAGCTCCCTCAGCCTCTGACCGAGGCGGAGACTGACACTCGCTTCCTGGTATGCGGACTCTGGATCTCGAATTCCCTCACTCTTCAGCTGTCCCAAAAACACTTCGCTCCGCCGAAGCGCTTTCATCGCCTCACCGCTTTCTCCCTGCGTGATGAGCAAGTCATGTTCCTCGAGCCCCGCGCGAGCAGCCCGCTGCAGGCACCCCACACGCGCTTCCTTTGGCACTGGCTTTTTGCGAAGGGCTTCCGTCGCCTGCTGAACAGATCGGTATGCGAGCAGCGCTCCCTGCACATCTTTGGTTTTTTGCTTCAAGAAAGCCACATTAAAAAGATCGTGAACCCCCCGCACCGAAAGATCGGCAACCGGCCGGTCTTCCAGCCTGCCTTGGTAAAAAACAAGAGCACCGGCTAACTTATCTTCATCGAGAATATCCAACTTCTCGTTTCTCGGCTCCAGAAGAGCGAAAAGCAATGCATCCGCCTGCTGGCGAGACTCCTTGTAGTTCGTGAGAGCCTCCGCATGATGGGATTGAGATGCCTCTAATTTCTCTTTCATATCCCCCAACCTTCCATCACGCTCAGCAATCTTCTTAAGAAGCGCTGCGTCGCTGAGATTACTTTCCGACCTGATATCTGAAAGCTGCCCAGCTTTCCGGGAACCAAAGATGGCAACCGCCGTGAATCCCACAACAGCAGCCAGGAGAATAACCCTCGCCCGCAGCAACTTTTTTCTCTGCCGTGCCTTCTCGTTCTTTGCCTTGGCTTCAATTCTCGCCCTTACCAAAGACTGGTCGATCGCGATAAACTCCCGCTCAATATCGCGCAAATCCACCCACCGCTCCTTCGAGTCAATCTTGAGACAACGCTCGATCACCGCCCGTCGCCGGACATCCCCAGGTGAGGAAGCTTTTCCTGGCCATTGGATTACCTCCTGATCTACCAACTTGCCCATGAAATGCTGGGTATCCAGAACAAAAGGCAACCCGACCCCGTTCGGATCCTGCTCCTGACGCGCCTCTTCCACATAACCCGCACACCTTGGAGGCCGACCTGTAATGAGTTGATATGCGAGGACCCCAAACCCATAGACATCCCAACGCAGCCCCGCTCCTTCAAAAATTTCTCTAGGAGACTCAATCTGCTCTGGAGCGAGATGGATGAGAAGCTTATCCAGGTCCATGCGATGCACGCCACCCAGCCAGCCGAGAGACACATCGCCGATCCGCACATCAACCTCACCGCCTTCTACGATGTAGAAAATATTTGACGGCTTGATATTGCAATGAATCACGCCCTCACGATGCAGAAACGCTAACCCGGAGGCAATCTTGGCCAAGAGTCCCCAGGCATCTGCCTCCGAAATTTTCCCACAAACCGACTCTAAACTATGAGGAATAGGCCTTCTTCCTTCAACCAATTCTCCGAGAAACGGCATCGAGATGAAAAGCGGAGCTTGAACAACGTCGTATTCGTAGACATTCAGAATACTTTCAGGGCGCCGCACATCTCCGATTTTTCTGAAAGAGTAATCAAGCACTTCCCGGTTAATGCTCAGGGAATGCAGGACTTTCACTGCACAAATTTCTCCTCCAGACCTCTCAGCTAGGTAAACAGCACCAGAAGAACCGATTCCGATAACCGACTTCAGGGTGTATCCTTCTATGGCTGGAAATTCCATCACTTCATTCTCCTCGCTTACCTCTACTTAACAACTCCCTCTTCTATACAGAACCTGATAAACCTAATGGAAACCCTCACTGATCTCAAGAGACGATCCTTCATCCTGGAGCAACTTCTTTTCACGTTCCCATACGATTTATACAGTTAATTACGAGCAATGGCACCGCTGGAGATAGCTTTTAAGCTGCCGGGCAGCCAGCTGCTGCCCACAAGCGAAAAGACCCTCTCCACGTTCTCCCAATAATCGCGCAGTTTTTCTCCAATGGCTTCCTCAAAGTCTTCGAGAGTATCGTGAACTGTGTGTTGCAGATCCCATCTTTGACGACGTCCCAGAGACGCTCCACCGGGTTGAGTTCCGGGCTGTAGGGCGGCAGCCCCAGTATGTGCAGGTTGTCAGGAAGCGCGGTATTTTTCTCTCGATGATGGAAGCCCGCACCGTCGCCGATCACCACCAGGGTAACCCATGGATCACGCTGCGAAATCTGTTCCAGAAAAATAAGGTCAACTTCCTTGCTCATCCGCGGAGCTATGAGGAACTCCGCTCCGCCACCACCTGCCTGAAGCCCACCATAACCGTAGCCCCATTGATCTCTCTCGTACACCGGTGCCACAATCTCGATTCCTCTGGGTGCCCACGTCCGTCTGGTTACCGGAGCGAGACCATATCTCATTTCATCATAAATCCAGAGCCGCACAGGTCTGTCACGGGGAAGGTCAAGGGCAATGAGGCGCTGGGTGAGTCTTTCCTTAAAGGCGACACCCGCTTCAATATTTCTCTTGCGGTGGCAAGAGCGCGGCACCTTCAGCCGCGCTCGCGCTTTCCCAGATACTTGTAAATGGTCGGCATCTTGAAAGTGACTCCGAGCGCCTCCTTCGCCCAGTCGTAGGCCTCGCTGGCGATGCGCCACTTGCCTTTCTCAAGCTCTTGACGAAAGCGCTCAAAGTTAGCGGCACTCATGGCCGGCGCCGGTCCATTTCCCTTATCCTTGGTAAATAGCAGATCGATTCCACCCTCACGAAAGCGCCCGAACCAGTCGGCCACCGTGCTGGCGTTGATACCAAGGGTTTTTCCAATCTCAACCAGCGACTTATCGCCTTGGAGGCCGAGGCGGATACAGTTAAGGCGATCACGTCGCCAGCCCTCAGGTTCAGAGCGAAAGTGCTCGAGGATGAGTTCGGACCGGCCGTGTGTATCGAGTTTCTTGCGCGGTCTGCTCATGACAGAGCGTATAAGCACATTTGAAGTTCATTGGAAATAATCATTTAAGCTGTATCACTCAAGAAACCCAACTCTGCTTTACACCTCGAGACACAAAAAACGGCATTCTGTCCGAACCTGGGACCTGCAAGCTATTGAAAAAGCCGCGCCAATGCGACTTCGGAAAAGCCGCTTATTCTTTTTTCCTCATAAAAGTCGGAACATCCAAGTCCTCCCCATCGACAATGGTCGGTTCGCCCTTGAGAAATCTTCCTGTTTTTCCGCCGTCCAAGGGAAGGGCTCCCTGATCCGTAATCTCATTCTCTTCCTCCGTAAATCTCGACTCGTCCGTCATCCTCTCTGAGGTTCCGGCCTGATGTTCGTTTACTTTTTCAGCAGAACTTTTACTGCTTCCTCTCGCCGCTTCGGGCCCCTCTGTTGCTGATGCGTCTGTCTTGCTCGTAATCCTTGAGCGATCAACAAAAGTAGAAACTTCGGGTGCCTCTTCCGCTTTTTTCTTCTTGCCTGTATTTTTGGCGGCAGCATCGACCTTCTCTTCTGCCTCAATAATTCCAAGATCTGATTCTGAAGCGTCCTTTTTTGCTTTTGATGCGCCCTGAGTGTCTTGCTGCTCTTTCTGCTTATGTTTGCCTCCTCCGAAGACCCTTGGAAGCAAATTCAGGCGCATGCCTCCCTGCCGGTCGGTTTCAGGCTCTTTCTTAACTTTTCTTTTGGACGGCTTTCCCTCAATCTCTGCGGCAGAACTCTCGTCATTTCCAGCCTTTGTTTCTGATCCAGGGGTTACCTCGGAAGGCTTACTTTTTTTTGCAGAAGCGGGCTTCTCAAGAGATCCTTCTCCGGAGTCTGACTGCATCTCAAGTTTCTGATCCCTCTCAGACTGTCCCGGATCGAGGCTGAGCAAATCCATTTCCGCTTGAGGCTCGTTGCGGGCCTCTTGTCTACCCTGTGAAACCACCTCCTCTGTGCCTTCCGATTCTGGCTCTCTCTCTCGATCTTTTTCCGATCTTTCATCGGCATTTTCTGCCAGTGATTCTTCACAAGCGCCTGAATCACTCAAAACAGGACGTTCATCTTCCACTGACGGAATTTCGATATTTGAAATCGATGTGATCAATGTCACTGCAAGGCTCTCGCCAAAATTTTCATCCGTCGCCAGACCAAACAGAAGATGCGCTCCCTCATTGACATGCTTTTTCAAGGCATTCATGAGCAATTCGACTTCATACAAGGTCATCGAGTCGCCCCCTGTGATGTGGACAAGCACACTGCTTGCTCCTTCCAGCATTTTCCCGCGATCAAGAAGAGGACTTTTCAATGCCTCCTTGAGCGCTTCCTGCGAGCGGTTTTTTGCCTTTGGCTGTTCCATAGCCAAACAAGCAGCGGGACTCATTATTCCGCAGCACGGACATCAGGTCATCCATCCCGATACGAATCAGCCCCGGTTGGGCAACCAAGGTCGTCACGGCGCGGATACTCTGACCGATAATCTTATCTGCCGTGGCAAAGGCCTCCTGAACCCCAGACTTATTAAGAGCCAATTGGCCCATTTTATCATTTTCGAAGACAATCAAGGCGTCACTCGATTCCTCCATCTCCTCCAGGGCACTTTTTGCTTGTTCGATACGACGCCGCCCCTCAAAAGAAAAAGGCATGGTTGCTAATACCACAACAAAAGCACCGAGATCCTTGGCAATATTCACCACATAAGGCCCCGCTCCAGAACCGGTTCCTCCTCCAAGTCCGACGCAGATAAAAACAATATTTTTGCCTGTAAGCGCCTCCCTGATAGCAATCTCTTCGCTTTTCGCGGCTTCGCTGCCAAGCTCCGGGTCACCACCTGCTCCCAGGCCGCGTGTTATATCGGCACCCAACTGCAGCTTTTTGCTCGATACGGCATTGGAAAGAGCACGAACGTCTGTGTTCATGCTTATCAGCTCTGTATCTACCAAATTCTCGAGAGCAATACGATCGAGGACGTTTGCTCCCGCACCCCCGATTCCAACCACGCAAATTCCAGAAGACCCAGAAAGCCTCTCTTTTGTTTCATTCTCGGGATTGTATTCAATCATGGCTATTACGGTTGGGTCAAAAATAATCAGTGCATCAATGCGGGTAGGGCCATTATTACCCCAAAACAAAGCGAACGCTTCCAAACATCCCGCTTAATCTATTCTTGATTCGTGCGATTGGAGAAGCAATCGGAGCTTCCTCATCGAGGATCTGAGCATAACGAATCAATCCTATCGCGGTTGCGTATTGTGGGTTCTCAAAGGTTGCATTCAAGCCGCTGACAGGCACTGAATTGGTCCGGTGAACCGGCATCGCGAAGACATCCTCAGCGACGGCGTCAATGCCGCGAAGAAGGCTGGAGCCGCCGGTGAGGTAGACACCACCAGCGATGCGGTCGAGCGCACCGGTAGCCGCCACTCTGGCATGGACATGATCCATCACCTCTCGAACACGCATATGAATCACCTCATTGACGACAGGCCTCTCCACATCCATCCCCGTAAATGTGTGATCCCCTTCCACCCGTATCATTCGCATATCCTCCGGGCCCTCAAAAAGCTCCGCGCTCCCTTCTCTCATCTTCAGCTTCTCGGCTTCCCGAAGTGGCAGGTTCAAAACCACAGAAAGATCATTGGTGATGTGATCTCCTCCGATCGGGACGCAGCCACTGGCACTCACCACCCCGTCAGCATAAGCCACGTAATCCGATGTCCCGCCTCCAATATCAATCACCAGAGCCCCCGAATTCTTCACCTCCCGGCTTAAAACCACCTGAGCCGATGCAATCGGAGCGAAAACGACATCCTCTACCTCAAGCGGAATCTCTCGAACCGAACGAATAGAATTTTGAATCCTGCTCCTCACACCATGAATGATATGGTAATCCGCTTCCAATTTGCTTCCCATCATGCCGACAGGATTGACAACTCCCTCCTGACCATCCACGTAATAATGACGGATGATGCTGTGAAGAAAAACATTCTGCTGCGGGATGGCCACTTCTCTGGCGATTTCTTTCACCTCCTCAAGGTCGTCTTCTGTCAATTCGTCCTGACCTTCAGGGAGCACATAACTTCCCCGATTATTGATTCCTTGAACGTGTGAACCGGTCACACTCAGGAAAACATTTCGAATCATCACATCACTCCTGTCCTCCGCCCTTACCAGAGCATCATGCAAGCAGGTCTGGACGGTATCGAAGTCACAAATTTCTCCCTTACGGACGCCCCGGGACGGCGCGGTCCCTACTCCCAGGATCTTGATGGTGCCATCATGCTTTACTTCACCGACCACCACACACATTTTCGAGGTGCCAATCTCCAGACCAACGTAGATGTTGCTGCGCGCCATAATTTCAATCAGGATGCTTTAGATGCCTATTAAAACCTATAATTAGGAACTCTTAAACAATTTTATGATCTTTTTTTTACGACTGCTTTGAACTTAAGCAACCGCGCTCTCAGGCGTGAATTTCTCTCCTTTCGGGCCCACCCATGCTTTTTTCTCTGAGGCAAAATTCACGTAATTTAGCAAAGATCCTCACTTGGCACGGAAGCTGCAATGCTCTATAGGCTCCCTTGCTCTAAACAGTGCAAGAGCGAAACCAAATTCACGCACACCCAAACCAGAACCAACAGTCTACTGATAAAAACCATGGCTAAATTGAAACTCGAATACCTCTGGCTCGATGGATACGAGCCCGTTCCCAACCTTCGCGGCAAAACAAAAATCATTGAGGGGGATCCTGATGGATTGTCTCTGGAAGACTGCCCTGAGTGGGGTTTTGACGGTTCGTCGACCCAACAAGCGGAAGGCAGCGACTCGGATTGCATGCTCAAGCCAGTCGCTCTTTACCCGGACAGCACGCGCCGAAACGGCTTCCTCGTCATGTGCGAAGTCATGCTGCCGAATGGAGATCCTCACCCCTCCAACGCGCGCGCAACGATCATCGATGACCCGGACGCATGGTTCGGCTTCGAGCAGGAATACTTCCTCGTCCAGGACGAACGCCCTCTCGGCTGGCCCGAGCACGGCTTCCCCGAGCCACAGGGAGAATACTACACCGGCATCGGCTACAAAAACGTCGGTGACCTTGCTCGTACCATCGTCGATGAGCACCTCGACGCCTGCCTCGACGCGGGAATCAACCACGAAGGCATCAATGCTGAGGTGGCGAAAGGGCAGTGGGAGTTCCAAGTCTTTGGTAAGGGCGCCTGCACCGCAGCCGACCAGATCTGGGTTGCCCGCTATCTTCTCCTGCGTGTCTGCGAGAAGTATGGCGTCGATGTCGACTGGCACTGCAAGCCCTTCAAAGGCGACTGGAACGGCTCCGGCATGCACTGCAATTTCTCTACCAAACACCTTCGTGAAGTTGGAGGGAAAGCCTACTTTGAGGCCCTCATGGACCAGTTCCGTGAGAATATGGAGGAGCACATTGCTGCCTACGGTCCGGAGAACGAACTGCGTCTCACCGGCCTTCATGAGACCCAGGCGATCGACACCTTCAGCTACGGCATCGCCGATCGGGGTGCCTCGATCCGTATTCCTCACTCCTTCGTAGAAGGGGACAAATACCAAGGATATCTTGAAGACCGCCGTCCTAACTCCCAGGGTGACCCGTATGCCATTGCGGCTCGGGTTCTCAGGACGATCTCTGAGGTCCCGACCGCATAGAGATCAATTCTGAAAACTCTCATAATACCAAACGCGCCCTGGCAACGGGGCGCGTTTTTTGTTTGCCCGCTTGAACACAAGTGACTGTCCGAGGCAACAATACCTCCACCTTATTATCTGTCTTGTTGCGCCTTCGCTTCTGCCTCTTTCACTAAGAGTTCAAGCTGCGGAGAATGGCTTTTCTCCAGGAGCCTCCTGCCGTATTCAGCCACCAGATCCCAACGTTGCGCGTCCCTCGCAATCGTCACGATGCCCATAAGATATTCACCGCTCTCAGGGTCGATCTCGTGCGCCCGCACGAGAACGGGCAAGGCTTGATCCACTTTTCCCAGCGAATTGAGCGCCACTCCGAAGAAAAACTGAATCCGTGCGTCCTCCGGAGCAAGCTTTGCGGCTTTCTCCAGGTGCGTAAGGCTCTCGTCGTAGCGCTTTTGCCGGACATAGAATCTTCCGAGCGCCTCCTGAATCATTGCACTTTCGGGGTCAAACTCTGCCCCCTTGACCAGAGTCTCCACAGCTTCCTCGGAGCGCCCCGCTTTCTGATAAAGTTCCGCCAGGTTGATACGGGTTGGCATAAACCGTGGATCCAGCTTCACGGCCATCTGGTAGGATGCTTCCGCCGCTTCAACCTGCCCGAGATCTGCCAGCACAATGGCTTTTCCCATGTGCGAGGATGCCCGGTCATTGACTGCTTCGAATGTTTCGAAAAGTTCCACTCTTGCCTGCTCGAAATGGTCACCAATCTCTCCCACAAGCCGCCCCCGGACGGGAGCCAAATGACGTGCAGCTTCTACCCGAACCGCCACTGCTTTATCCTGCAACATCGGCGCCAGATCACGCACCCGCTGTTCTGGAGGAAGCACAGAAAACGCCTCCACAGCAGCCCTGCGCACCGCTGGATTTTCGTCCCGCAAGGCCTTCTTGACAGTCGAAAGATTCGAGGGAGTCAGTTGCATGCCTAGATCCGCCACCGCCGTCGCCCTGATAATCGGAGGCACTGTCGCCGGGTTGGAGACAAGTCGTTCCAGGATCCCCTCGGCATCCGCCGCACCACTGCGAGCCCGCGCAAGCTCAAGCCCGGGATGCACCGATATCTCATCGAGCCGCTCGCCATACCACTCCCGGAACCGGTCCGCCGCCCAGCGTACGTTTTTGTCAGCATGACAGCCAGAACACGCGTCGGGAGTCCCGAAAGCCTCCGCCAGGTCAGGACGTGGCACGCGAAAGCTGTGATCCCGCCGCCAATCCACACCCATGTAGTATTTTCCTGGCATGTGACAGTCCACACAAAGTGATCCCCTGCTCCCTACAGCGTGCTTGTGGTGCTCTGGAGAATCGTAGGCTTTTCCCGTGTGACAACGAATGCACAGACTGTTTCCTGGCGCATGGTGCTTAAGACTGTGCGGGTCATGACAATCACTGCAACGCACCCCCTGGTGGAACATCTTACTCTGCGCGAATGAACCGTGAACGTAGACCTCTTCCTTGATCTGCCCATCGTCGTGATACAGGGCCTGATCGAGGATTGACGGCACGTGCGTGTCGTAAAGCCCCTGCCCCCGGTAAGCATGCTTCCACGGGTGCGCGAGCAGACGCCGGTGCGAGTGACACGGCGCACAACTTTCCACCTGAACATTCGACTCCAGAGCCACCGTCCGCCGCGGCTGAAGGGTCTCGGGATTGAGTTCCCACCCACCTTCCACAGGCTCTTTGAGCACATTGACCAGGCCCATTGTCCCGTGCGGATACCCCGCCTTCGGCATTTTCTTTCCTGCCACCTCGCGTGCCCAGGCGACGTGCTTTTCTCCGGCGCCATGACAGGCCTCACAACCGACATTGATTTCGTGCCAGGTTGTCTGGTATGCGGCTGCGCCTGGGTCAAAGTTTTTTACCAGATTTGTCGAGTGGCAGTCCGCGCACATATAGTTCCAGTTAAAGTGCTCTTTTGTCCAATGGAGCACATCGGTGTGAGGAATCGCCTCGTCTGCATACAGATGATACCATCGCTGTCCGCCCGCCTCCTGCGGCCTGCTGTCCCAACACACCTGAAGGGCCTGCAAACGCCCACCGGGAAACGCAATCAGATACTGCTGCAACGGATCAACCCCGAACACATATGCCACTTCGTAGGTTTCCATGGCACCGTCCGGGCCATCCGTGGTCACCAGGAATTTCTCCCCATCCCGACTGAAGCGTGTCTCCTGTCCAAAATGCGTAAAACTCGTGTCATTGAAATCTCCAAGCACTGTCGCCTCGTTCACCTCCTGCATCGCCAGGGCATGATGTGACCCCGCCCAACTTCCGTGCTCGCCCAAATGACACTCGCGACAACTCGCTGTCCCTGTGAAAGCAACTTCAGGTTTTGCTCGCGGAGCTTTTTCCACCGCTGCAGAGCCGGTTCCGGATCGCGAGGTGATCTCCTCATTGCGGTCGCATGCCACCAGACATCCCAAGCCAATCAGGCCCACTCTCCAAACGTTTCTCACCGATTTGCACCTTACAAACATACGCCATCAAGTCTACCTGCTGCCTTCTTCCTGCGCTCTACTCGCCGCTTACCGAGCAAAAAGCATGCACGCCCCCGTCATCTGTTGGAATCACGAGCATCCCATCGACCACTGCCGGTGACCCCTTGATCGCGGCACCAAGTTCGTAACTCCACAGCTCCTCGCCATGCTCCACCGACAAAGCGTAGAGCACCCCGTCGTCACAACCGACAAAAATCACCCCACCACAAACCACCGGCGAGCTGTCTACCTGGTCACGGGCACGAAACTCCCAGATCCCCTCGCCGGTGAACCGGTCGATACCATGAACCCGCTTATCCCTGCCACCGACAATGATCCGATCAGCCAGCACCGCGGGCGAGGAAAAATAGGGAAACTCCCGATCTCCATACTCCCAGACCTGCTCCCCATCCTCCACGCGCAAGGCCACTACCCGGTTCCCGTAATGACCGGTGTAAACCACTCCCTCGTCGACACCCACAGTAGAGGCCACATACGAGCCTATCTCAATCGGGCCAAGCGACTTCCCTGAGTCTGCCGCCAACACGTAAAGGAAACCGTCACAGCCCCCGAAGAGCACCCTGCCATCTGCGATCGCCACCGCACCATTGATGTAGTTCCCGGTTTCAAACTCCCACGCTTTTTTTCCAGTCCCAGCATTCAGCGCATAACAAAAGTTGTCGTAACTTCCGAAAATAACCAACTCCTCATCACTCCCGTCTTTCCGGTAAATATTCATCCCACCATGCACCTCGCCGCCGGTCTCAAAGCGCCATCGCTCCGCTCCCGTAATCTGGTCCAGCGCATAAACGTAACCGTCCCCGGAACCGAACACTACGAGGCCGGCAGTGGTAAAGCAGGCACTGCCCTCGACCGCAGCATCCGTCTCAAAGCGCCACCTTTCACTTCCATCCTCCAAACTAAGCGCCCGAAAAACCCCCGCATCATCTCCCAGGAAAATCTGACCGGCACGGATAACTGCCGAGGCCTTGCACCCAATCTGCTTATCCGGTGGCTGGAAGCTCCAAACACGTTCCAAGGGCGGGGCCAGAACAAACTCCGCCACCCCGGTCATCGCTGGATTTCCGCGAAAACAAGACCAGCAGGAGGTCTCTGAATCCGCTCCTTCCTCAACCGCCCCGACCACTCCTGCTGTCAGCCAGTGAGCTGCAAGAACAGAGGTTACCAGCATTGCCTGTTTACAAGCCATCGTCGAGAAACGTAATCTAAAACCAGACTATGAACAAACCCGAGCATTCGATTCCCGATGAACTCCACTCAGAATTCGAGGAGCGTCCATTTCACATCTGCACCCGGTGCGGCGAGAGCCTCGTCGACTTTGAGGAGGGCTACCAGATCTCCAAGGTCTACCGGAACGGCGAGTGCATTATGGAATACGCGATCTGTCTCCCGTGCCACAGCTCCATGGTCGCTGAGTTCTCCGCAGACTCACGAGCAAAAATGGAAAAATTCCAAGCCGAAAACTTCCATCATGCAGATGGCCTCTTCCAATGCGCCGTCTGCGCGGGGAAACGCACCGATGAGGGTCCCAGCGAGTATGGCCTCGCCGCCATGTGCCTCGGAGACGAGGTCATGCACGACCTCATGGTATGCGGCACCTGCACCGAGCGGATGCAGTCACTCATCTCGCCGGAAACCCGAGAACGCTGGGATCGCTTCGTGGGGGAAAATTTTCCGTGTGCTCCCACCGCATCGACCCCCACTCCTTCCGGCGTCCCAGTCTTCTAAACTAAAGAGAGGCCCTCACCTTCACCGAACACTCCTTCACGCTCCCTGCAGGCACGGGTAAATATCTGTGCCCTCGCACCCTTTTCCTCAGTTCAAAGCCTCCACCACCTCGCGCACCAGCCGTGCCGAATAGCGGTTAATTTTCCAATGGCCGGGTGACCATCCCGCCAGGAACCGGTGAAAGTCAGCCCACGCAAAAGGATAAAGCCCACGCCACTCGGCTTCGATCTCAGCAGGATTTGCCTCGGTTCCCAGCTCACCCATGACCGCGGAAAATTTTTCGAAATAGACATCCAGAAGCTCGCGCTCCCGCTTCTCACACTCCTCCTCCGACAAACAGCTCCCGAGGAAATACGCAAGGTCCTTCATACCGCAGCCTCTACCCACATACTGGAAGTCGACCGCAGCCACGGCGGCGCTCTCCCGAAAACAGAAATTCGCAAGCTTGGCGTCCCCGTGCACGAAGGTCTGGAACCGCGCGCCCGAGAGCCGTGTGTCGATAATCTCGGCCGCACGCTTTAAGGGCCCCTCCTCCATTGCGGCCAGCTCGTCCGGCCGCGTCGCCAGATGCCAGTAAGTCCCCGCCTCCCACAAGCCATCCGGAGCTTCACCCAGAAAAGCTGCGTGGAAATGCGCCAGCCACCCGAGGCAAGCCTCGATTTCTTCGTCTCTGATCGGCGACGGATTGCGACCCGTAAATCCCGACGCGTCGAGATCCTCCAAGACCATCATCCAGCCATTGTCTGTCCTACGGCTACCGAGCAGCTCCGCCACTCGGCAGCCACTGCCACAGCGCCGTGCATAGCGCTCGTAAAAGACCATCTCCACCTCGTAAGAGCGAAGTTTTCTCAGATGTGAAAGGTCCGTGTTCCACCCTCGCGGATGCCTCCCGCCATCAGGAGGAGATACATGTTTCACGATGGCACTTTCCGGCTTCCATCCGCTCAGATGGTAACGCACGATCTCACCATAACCACTCCAGAGCGCCTGCACTCGCTCCCCACGTAGCGCCGCATCTGCCCCCGTCGCCTCTACCACAAATCTCTCAATTTCCATCCCTCCACCCAGCCACATCCCTTCCCTCAGTTCAAAGGATAGAAAGAACACCACAAGCAACCAAGATACTGGAAGTAGTGCATACACCCTTGTCGGCTATTGCAATGGTTCTTCACGACCTTCTTTCAGCGCGCATCATCGCTGTCGACTACCAACTTCCAGCATCCGCCTGCCAAAAAAGAAATGCTGCACCCCCGTGATCGCCTTCACTAAAAAAACACCACTTCCAGCAAGCCATACCTCCACCACAGGACGCTGAGCGCCGGGCGTGGCGAATGATAGAATCCACCTCTGCGCACCATTCTCACCGCGTGCGTTCCTTGGTGCGCCATGCAACCGTGCATGAATTTGCCAATCTTTCGGTTTTTGCTTCGCTCCTTCCACCCCCTGCCACACCATGCACCACGTGAGATTCGCCCCGGCAGTTATCGCCGTGCTGGCCAGCGCCCTGACTGCCTACGCCGATGAAAAATACTCCTCGGCAACAGAGAAAATCTTCACCAACGGGATCGGGCAAAAGATGATCTGGGTGGAACCGGGGAGCTTCCGGATGGGAGATCTCACGGGAAACGGGGACTCCGACGAGAAACCTGTGCGAACGGTAGAACTTTCCGGTCACTACATGGGAGCCACAGAAGTGACGCAGGAGCAGTGGCAGAAAGTGATGGGAAATAATCCAAGCCATTTCCCCAAGTTCAGGAACAGAGCGCAGCAAAGAAAGAGACGGCTTTCGGACCAAAAAAAACTTCCCGTGGAAAGCGTGCAGTGGCAGGAAGCCATGGAGTTCTCGCGCCGCCTCACCGGAATGGAACAGGAGGCCGGACGTCTGCCCGAGGGCTCCGTCTACACGCTGCCCACCGAGGCGCAGTGGGAACACGCCTGCCGTGCAGGGACGGAGGGAGACTGGACATGCGAAAAGAAAGACCTTCTCAGAATGGCATGGTATGGAGAGAATTCCGGCTACCAGACGCACCCAGTGGCCACCAGAAAACCCAACACGTGGGGCTTCTACGACATGCACGGGAACGTTTGGGAATGGTGCCGCGACTGGTATCAAGACAGCTACAAGGGCCTGGGAACAAAAGATCCATCAGGACCGAAGACCGGAACTTACCACGTGCTGCGAGGAGGATCCTGGGGAGGCCATGCAGAAATGAATCTGCGTGCCTCCTACCGGGTCGTCCGCCACCCGTTGTACCGGTATAACCTCTACGGATTTCGCGTCGTGATCGAGGTCAGCGGTGGTGGCGATGCGGGATCACCTTCCGCAAAGACACCCGAGCGGAAACCCCTGCAATAACATCGTTGCAACGGCGCGCTATCTTTGCCACCCTGCCAGTAGATGAATCCACTCCTACTGCGCAGCGCCATCTGCCTTGTCATGACAACCGCCTGGCTCGTGCTCGGCGGTTGCAGTTCCCTTCCGCAGACGCCGGGCAAGCCGATCACCACTGCCCTGCCTGCACCGCATTCCGGCCCCCTGGCCAGCGCCTCGAAACGTCTTGCCTCCGGTCGCCCGGAAGACCATGGCTCCTTCCTGCTGCTCGCCGCCAACGAGGACGCCCTTCACTGGCGCCTCGCCCTGATCGACTCGGCGAGCTCCTCGCTCGACATCCAGCTCTACCTCTGGCAGTCCGGGGCCGCCAGCCAGTTGCTCTTCGACCGCATCCTGAAAGCCGCGCAACGTGGCGTCCGGGTGCGCATTCTGGTCGACGACTTTCTCTTCCAGGGTGATGAGAAAACGCTGGCAAGCGTCTGCCGCCACCACCCCAACATCGACATCCGCATCTTCAACCCGAGCAGCATCCGCAACAGCCGGCTCGGCGCTGCGGTCGAGTTCCTGTGCAAGTTCCGCCGCCTCAACCGCAGAATGCACAACAAGACCTGGACCGCCGACCGGCTCTTCACCATCGTCGGCGGCCGCAACGTCCACGACCACTACTACGGGCTCGACGACCACTACAACTTTCTCGACCTCGACGTGCTGGCCTGCGGGCCGATGGTAAACGAGGTCGCCACGGGCTTCGACCTGTTCTGGAACGCCGCGCAGTCCCGTTCCGGGGCACAGCTCTCACGTCGGGGCACAGCGGAAGATCTCGAGGAACTCAAAGCACAACTCGCCACGGCCCTGACCGAGCACCAGAACGACAAGCTGCGCCAGTTCCCGGTCGCGCCGCAGGACTGGTCCCAGGAACTCGCAGGCCTGCCCGCCCGCATGACCACCGGCAGAGCACAGTTCCTGCAAGACCACCCGGACCCGCAGAAAGATGACCGCCGGGTGGTCACCAGCCTGCAACAGATGACCAGCAACCAGCAGGGAGAACTCATCCTGGTCTCGCCCTACTTCATCCCGTCCGCAGGCGCCATCGAGAACATCGGCAAGGCCGTCGACTCGGGGATCACCGTCGGCATCCTGACTCCCAGCCTTGCCGCCAACAACCAGCCGCTGGCGCACTCCCACTACAAGAAGAAGCGCAAGCCGGTCATCGCGAGCGGCGCCCGACTCTTCGAGCTGCGGGCCGACCCACCCGGGAGGGCGCGGGAACTTGCCGAGACCGCGCCGATCCGCGGCAGGCCGATTTCCCTGCATGCCAAGGCGCTGGTGGGAGACCGGTCACGCTGTTTTATCGGGTCGCTCAACCTCGATCCCCGCGCCATGCGCATCAACACCGAGAGCGGCCTGCTCATCGACTCGCCGGAGCTCGCCGGTAAACTGCTGGAAATCCTTCGCTCCATCGCGCTCAGTGACGATGCCCTGGAAGTAGTCACCGATGACAAGGACCGACTGCAGTGGCGAAGTAGCAGCGGCGAAATGCTCGCTAGGGAGCCGGCATCCTCACTCGGCAAGCGCATCCTGTCCTTTATCGGCGGGCTGCTGCCGATCGAGGGGCAGCTTTGAGGTGCCGCTGCCAGACGGGAAGCCACAGCAGCGGCCTCCCGCGACCCGGTCGGCCCGCTCAAGGTCAAATACACATCGTCTTCGTGGAGAACGAGGCCGACGGCAGCTACAGCGCCTCGAGCAGCCAGTCCGGGGAGATCGTGCAGGGGGAGCTCAAGGTCGACGCCACCCTGAAATACAACCACACGGTCACCGTCCAGACCAAAGAGGCAAAGATCGAGACGGTGGACTACAGCTACTCGAGCGGCCGCTACAAGGACAGGCTCGACGGCATCATGCTGCGGGTTTTCGACGCCGGTGGGGAGCAGGTCGCCGAGTTCAAGAACACGGAAGCCGCGAAGCGAAGGTGGCCGGGAGAGGAGAAGGGCGGGGAGGGCAAGGTCATCATCCGCTAGCCTGAAAGCGGCAAGCGCACGGGAGGGCGACCGCTTACGGGGAAGAGCGAGCCGAGAGCGGAGCCTTGTTCCGCGTAGCTGCGAAATATTTTGGCGAAATTTGGGGATCTCCTTTTCTCACCCTCTGTAGGTCCCACAAGCCCGGTCCTCATCACGCTCACAGGTCAGGCAGTTATAGTCTTCTTCAAGGTAGCGCCTGCGAATCCACTCGGGCAAGGATCTCGTCCAAAGAAAAGCCCACAGCGCATTCCACCCAACCCTTCACCGAGTCCCATCAGCACGGTAAAGCCAATGCCTACCCGGTTAGCCCTTTGCTAGGAACCAAGAACGCCACAAAGTGGCTATCTCAATCTCCCCCCGATGGCAAAACCCTGCCCGGCGCATTGTAGGGAGCCTCGCTCCAGCCTATCCAGCAGACATCCGTGGGCCCGACCTGAAACGTTATCGTCACCCACTGCTCCCCTTGTTTACGCAACAGCGCATAGGTCGTGGGGCCGTCAAAGGCACCCTTGTCGATAACCTCCTTATAACGTGTCTTGGTGAAATCAATTGGCTTCGAGTTAGTCTGGACCGGAGTCACTTGCACATAAGCCCAATCCTCAACAACACGGATATCGCCAACGATAAAAATAACCTTCTGCCCGAGGTCATTCTGAATTGTGGAGCGCAGACCGTCCAAGACCGCCTTACGAAGTGGATTGCCTGGCTTGGGTTTCTGCAATCCCCCAACATTTCCCCCACCTCTTCTGGCGTCGCCGGCTCCAGCCGCTCTATCTAGGATTTTAACCCTTAGATACTTAGTGCCAACACCGTCTACCAGACTCACCTTTACAAGGGGCGTTCCGTTGATAATCACATTCCTGTCAGCTTTACTGAGTGGGGAGTTATTGGCAACATTGTTGTAGTATCCCTCTAGGAGTCCCCTATTGCCGACACTGGAAAAAAAGCGATCGCTTTGGTCTTCAGCATCCCTCTTGTTGAACTTATGATAATTGGCTCTGTCTTGGCGCAGAATGGCCGCCACACTGGTCAGTTTGACACCGCTGCTACTGTAATGATCTCGTTCCGAGAGCCTAACTTGATAAAGTGCCGAATAATCCTGCGCAGAGACAAAGCCTAATAATAATCCCGATAAAGTTATGAAGGTAATCCATGGCCGCGCCTGATTTGTTCTAACTTGCATAGCTACTAATTAAATACGCCCCATCCAATCTGCCCACTCAAAAAGCTCTCCATATCACAGTCAACGGAAACGAATCGTGCGGGCATGGTGTACTGGTTCACCCTGAATCGGACAAAGGCAACTACGCTGCTATTGAGTCCTGATGGTTCTGGTTGTCTGAGATTTCTATCCTATGGAGTCGGGGTTTGACAAGCTTTTTGTCCCGCTGCTCGTGAATTGCATCCCGGCGGGCTTCAAGGACGGCTGCGGGCGGGACATAGCCGATGGCTGAGTGTAGACGGACGTTGTTGTAGTGGTCGACGTATCCCGCGACCACCCGCTC
Organism: uncultured Verrucomicrobiales bacterium; assembly: GCA_943789025.1. Lineage (GTDB taxonomy): Bacteria > Verrucomicrobiota > Verrucomicrobiia > Verrucomicrobiales > DEV007 > CALSSN01. The sequence continues at coordinate 107,994 of CALSSN010000009.1, read as the reverse complement.
GACCATGGCGAGGTTTTCGTTTTTACCCTCCACGAACAAGGTTCCGATGACCCTGCCGTAGCGATCCTTGCCATCAGTCTCGACTCGTATCTCCTTGCCGAAGACGAGGTCAGAGAGTGCCTGCTTCGATTTGTTACCGAAATCCTGCTTCCGCTCCAGCGACATTCAGGTCTGACCCTTTATGGTTTTATCCTGGGGTTCCAGGGCGATATAGATCCGCAGCGCTGCTGAACCCAAGCCGATCATGATGCACCTCCCTTGCTGCGGAGTTCCCGTAGATGCTCGATGAGGCTTGCCGCCAGCTCGATGCCCTCCTTCCCGACGCAGAGCTCGACCGCTTCGCCGAGCTTGATGACCATCTGGCGAACCGGAGCGGCTTGCGCCACGTCCACCTCGATAAACCGCACGTCTTGGACATGCCCTGCTGTATTCGGCCTGTGCCGATCAAATCGCTTTTTCAAGCGCACATACTCCGCGAGATCGCCTCACTGCGGAAGGAGGCCAATTATGTGACGCTTACCTCAGGTGCCTTCTTTTTCGTTTCATTGGTTTTGTTCTCTGTGGTTTTCGCCACCAAGAACAGCTTCAATTCGTCAACAGGCAAGTGGCTCCGTTTAGCGGCACCACTTCTCTCCTTCGAGATCAAATATTCGTCACCGCAAATCTATTTCTTGGCAGTAGAGATCCGTCGATTTCTCCAAAGTAAGAGGGGAAGAAGGGCAGAATGCGCTTTGGCAGCAGTGTACTGGTTCACCCTGAATCGGACAAAGGCAAGGCTACGCTGCTATTGAGTCCTGAAGGTTCTTGTTGTCTGAGATTTCTATCCTATGGAGTCGAGCTTTGGCAAGCTTTTTGTCCCGCTGTTCGTGAATGGCGTCCCGGCGCCCTTCGAGGACGGCTGCGGGCGGGACGTAGCCGATGGCTGAGTGTAGACGGACGTTGTTGTAATGGTCGACATAGCCTGAGACGACCCGCTTGGCATCTTCCAGGGTGAGCGGGGTGGTGGGGTAGATGCACTCATTTTTGAGGCTGCCGTTGAAGCGCTCGATCTTGCCGTTGGACTGGGGATAGTAAGGTGAGGTGGTAGCCCGGGTGAAGTCGGCTGTTTTCAGAAGGCTGGTAAACTCCCGTCCCACGAACTGCTTGCCGTTGTCGCTTATGACCCTCGGGCGGGCATCGGGAAAGGCCTCGCGGGCTCGCTGGAGGACGATCTGTGCGTCCTCAGAGGTCATCGTGGGGGCGATGTCCCAGGAGAGGATGGCTCGGCTGTAGCCATCGAGGATGGCGCAGAGGAAATGAAAAGTTCCCGACAAGTTGAGGTAGGTGAAGTCGATATGCCAGTGCCGGTGAGCCGCCGAAGGCTGGTGGAAGCCGGTGCCTTTCTTCGAGGGTTTCGGCGGCCGCCCGAGCATCCCCTCACCGGAAAGGATGCGGTAGGCGGTCGCGGGCGAGAGGTAAGCTACGTCGGCATCGATCATCATGTAGGTCAGCCTGCGGTAGCCCTCGCCGGGGTGCTCCCGGGCATACGTGAGCACGGCCTCCCGCTCCTGCGGCAGAGTCCAGTGGGACTGGTGGGGCGGCGGGTTATGTCGGTTGGCCAAGCCCTGACGGCCGCTCCAGTCGTAGTAGGTGGCACGCCGAATGGCGGCCCAGGAAAGCAAGGAAGTGCGGGGGATCGCGGTGAGAGTGTGCCAGGCCTCGATCCTGTCGACGACCTCGTCGCGCAGATCGGGCTCGACCCAGCGTCCCTTCACGATCCCCCAAGTGGCTTTTTTGCCTCTACCAGCTCCTGTGCAAGCTCGCCGATGACGGCCACCTTGCGAGTGAGCTCCTCTTTAAGCTGGCCGATCTCACGATCCTTCGGGTCGGGGCGTCTGCGTGCGCGATCAAAGGCGGCAGCCCCTTCCTCGAAAAGGGTCTTCTGCCACTGGTAGAAGAGGGTTGGGCTGATTTCCTGAGAGGCGCAGACCTCGCTGACGGGGGTGCCTTCGAGGAGGTGGAGGCGGAGGATTCTGACTTTTTCCTCCGCGCTGAACTGTCGTCTTTTTCTTTTAGTCATTGTGGTTCCTGATGGTGGTCAGGAACTCAATAGCAGGCAATCGGGTTTTGTCTGATTTAGGCTGAGGCGTCACAGCAGCAAGCGACAGAATTTGGAACGCGCGAAGACCAAATCCGGTTCGGAGGAAATTTCGTCGGTTCACAAAGAGCAGGTCCTGCTGTGACCCGGATGGAGGGCTTGCCATGATGCACTCGAATCCTAGCCGATCCATCAAGACCACAATATCTGTCTTTAGTCGCTGTCCCTCCCAGACCGCCTCAAGCTCGACTTCCACATTAATGACCGTAATCCGGCGAGCTATACCTTCGAGGCCTTCCAGGACTTCATAGGCAACTCCTTCAACATCCATCCAAAGAGCGATACGATCCTTTTCGGAAAGGTCATCAATTACTTCGTCAAGACGATGGGCTTGAACCTCCACAACTCGGTCCAATAAACTGTCATTTTGTTTCTGGAGTAAGGAACTGCTGCCTTGCCGCCACTCTTCGCCGGCGGGCACTTGTTCGATGTTGAAGGTCAAAGTCTGATTTTTATTCCAGACCGCATGATGCCGGAGCTCGATACCCAACGGAGACTCCTGTTCCCGGCGTGCGATTAACGCCGCGTTATCGGGGTTAGCCTCAAAAGCCACCACTCTCGACTTTGGAAACCATCGCTTGAACCGCCTGGCGGCATCCCCATCACACGAGCCCACGTCGCAAATCACCTCGGCACGGCGTAAAAACAATGCGAGAAGAAATGCCGTCGAAGGGGCCGCTATTTGAATCATGATTGGGAAAATTTCAAAGCCTCGTCATTGGCTCTCTCTCTTATGAAACTTCCCCCTCCACGGGAGTCAAGGCGAACCCGAGTTGCTCTGCCTGGCGGCGCAGGAAGCGTTCTTTTCTTGCGCGGGCCTGCTCGGGGTTGCCGATGCGGTCGGGGTCGAAGGGGGTGCGGTGTTTTACCATGGCGTAGAGGATGCGGGCCAGTTTGTGTGCGGCGGCGGTGACGGCGGCTTTGGTCCCGAGCTTGGCGCGGATGCGGCGGAACCAGTCGCCTAGCGAGGACTTCGACCGATGGAACGACTGGGCGGCCATGCGAAGGGCGGTGGCGAGACGGTTGCTGACCTTGCGGGTGTGGGCCGCGTGGGTGCGCCCGCCGGTGATGCGGTTGTCGGGGCACAGGCCCAGCCACGAGGCGAAGTGTTCGGCGGTGGCGAACTTGCCCACGTCGGTGCCTACTTCTGCGAGGAATGCCAGGGATGTCTGGATGCTCACGCCTTCGACGGCGGTCAGGTCGACCCCGAACTTGGAGAAGAGGTGCTGACGCATCGGTTGCTCTGGCGGCTTGATGCTCTTTTTGACCGACGGCGGGGGCGGTCCGTCGCTGCGATCTTCCAGAGAACCCATGTGTTTGTCGATCTGTTGTTCGCACTCGCCCATGAGCTGCTGGTGGAAGCGCCACGCCTTGAGGGACTGGCACAGGGTGAAGAGGTGCTCCTCGCGCCAGTCGCCCAGCAGCGCCTTGGCGATCTGGGCCTGGCTCTTCTTGCAGCGGGGGTCGCGGTGGCCGGCGAGCACCCTGGCGTCGCGCTCGCCCGCCACGATTGCGTCGAGGATCGCGAGGCCGGTGACCCCGGTGATGTCGGTGACGGCGTGGTGCAGCTGCACGTTCATCTGATCGAGCGCCTTTTGGACGCGCAGGAGGTGGTCGCAGCTGGTGCGCATGAGGCTCTCGCGGTGGCGCATCAGGGAACGCACCGCGCAGATTGCGGCGGGCGGCCGGAAGGATGCGTTGAGCAATCCCACGCTGTGCAGGTACTGCAGCCACTGGCAGTCCTGCACGTCACTCTTGCGCCCTGGCACGTTCTTGACATGGCGCGCGTTGACCAGGCAGACCTCGAAGCCGCGGCCCTCCAGGATCTGGAAAAGCGGGATCCAGTAGACCCCGGTGGCCTCCATCGCTACGGTGGTGATCTCACAGGCTCCGAGCCAATCTGCCAGTGCCTGGAGATCCTCGGTGAGGGTTCCGAAGTGGCGCACCGGCTGCGGGTCGCGATCCGCGGGCACCGCCACGTAGTGGACCGTGGCCCCGAGGTCGATGCCGGCGGCGTCGGGGTTCATCTTGGTAGCGGGGGCTGGCGATTTCGACGCGGATTTCTTTTTGCGCTTGCGGTTGGTCTTTCTGGTCATGATGCGGTGGGTCTGGGTTGTGCATCCTGACTGCGGCGGCCCGGAGGGGCAAAAGCATGAGTATTCTCTTATGCGGGGTCGGCCTGGCTTGTGCCAGGCTCGCCACCAATGACTTCACGCACGGCCTCCGGCACCAAGCTGCTAGACGGGCTCGAGGAGCACCACTGTAAAGTCGGTGTATTGCTTGCCTCGCAGCAGGATGCACCGACAGCGTGCCTGATGGCCGAACGCCCATCAAGGAAGTTTCATCGATGTCTTTCCCCGGGCGCGCCCGGGAGGGGGGCTGCTAGGAATTTCCTTTTTCAACCCGTTCCTCCCGCGGCGTCTGGCGGTCGGGGTTGGAGGGGGTGCGGACACGCGTGGCCTTTCCGGGAATGACCTGGTCCTCGGTGTCGATATGACGGCTCAGGTCCGCCTGCTTCGGCTTCGCGACCAGTTCCTGGAAGTCGCCGAACACTGGTGCCTCGCGCGTGCCTGAATTCTCTGCCCAGTAGACGCCGCCATTGGAGTCACCGCTGATGATGTCGAGATCCCCGTCGCCATCCCAGTCGATGACGAAGGGGGCGCTGTGGTAGATCCTCGGCTGGCCGAGACCGAGCAGCTTTTCGTCACCGCCCTGGATCCATTCGCCTTGCGCCTTCCACGACGGCACTTCGGCACTGCCGGTATTTTCCGCGAGGTAGAAGGTGCCCTGGAAGTTGCCAATCAGCAGGTCGAGGTTCCCCGTCCCCGTCCCAGTCGCAGGCGAAAGGGTGGCTGCAGATGCTGGAAAGGTCGTAGCGGTCCTTGCCGGTGATTCCGGGCAGGACCAGTGGCTTGCCGTCTGCTGCCTTGATCGGTGTCGCCCTGGCATAGCTGCCGTCGGGTTTGCCAGCGATCACATACTGGTAGGCGAGGCCCTGCTTGCGTTCCGCATCGGCCACGTAGTCGCCCGAGATGATGTCCGCGATGCCGTCCCCGGTGACGTCCACAAACTGTGGCGTCGAACTGGTGCATCACCAGACACCGGGAACCTCGGCGACTTTCCCATCCGCCTCCAGCCAGCGTCCCTCATCATAGCGGGTATTAGACGGGTCGTCGGCCACCGGTTCGTAGATACGGATCTTGCCCCGCATGAACTGGCCTACCAGCAGTTCGGTGACACCATCGCCGTCGACGTCCGCGAGGCAGGGTGACGCGTAGCCGGGTCTCTCGGTTTTCACGTAGCCATCCCCGGCCCGCAGGCGGACCGGTTCGGCAAAGCCGGCGGGTGCGGCAGCCTGGAGCGGGCTGGCGATCAGGATCCAGGTCAGCGCCAGCGGCAGGGTGAAAGCACGGGTGAGCCGGCGGCGGGAGGATGCTTTATGGAAAAGAGTTTTCATCACTTGCCGGGTGGTATGCCACCTGATTAATACCCCGGGGAGGCCATGCGGGTCAATCATTGGTGCGCGCTCTTCAGGGGCGCGGGCAGCTGAGCGCTATGCGGGCAGATTGCCAGGCAGGTCGGGTCGGACTATGGTCAGGCTAATGGTGGCAACCGGCGGGACACCTGTGGAGGGAAGAAAAACCAGCTCGGATTGGATTCTCCGGCTGGCCATCTTGACCTGCTGGCTCGGGGGGGCACTCATCGGGCTGACTGCATGCTCTCTGCTGATCACATTCATCTACGAGTGGATCGTCCCGCCGACCGACATGCACCCGCTCGGGCTGCTCAGCGCGGTGCTGCTCTTCTACCTGGCCCCGGTCGGCGCCGCACTGGTCGCAGTGGGCGGCATCCTCTGGATCGGGGCGACGTTCGCCACCCGCAAGGATCACAGCCCAAAACGTGGGCAACCCTGAAGTGCTCGGGGAGTGCGGTGTGCCCGGACCGCCTGCTTCATTGCGAGAAGCCACCTGCTCATGCTTACCCCGGCGCTCTGCCTGGTCCCGTTGTTGATGGCTAATCGAACTCCAGCGCAGTGAACTCCAGCGGGTGCTCGATCAACTTGCTGCCCTCCCCGTTGATGGCATTGAGGGTCAGGGACTGCTTTGCCCAGTCAATCTCGATGAGCCCGGCATTGATCTCACCATGGGATTGGCCGACCCGGAACGAGTTGGGGGCCTTTGCCCAGCGTGTGTTGGCGTGCGACATTCCGCTGCTGGTCAGGTCATAGAGCGGGTAGTCACCGAGCATGACCTTCGACAACTCGGTGTAGTGGACGTCTCCTGAGATCATAACGGTATGGTTGGCCTTGTGTTGTTGTAGCAAGTCGAAGAGCCGTTGCTGTTCGTGGGGCACGTTGCCCCAGTTCTCCATGCCTTTTTCATGGGCGAGAACCTGGATGCTGGAGGCGATGATCCTGACATCCGCCTCGACCTGCAGTTGTTTCTCCAGCCACTGCCACTGCGTATCACCCAGCAACGTCCTGGTGGTGTCCGTGGTCGGGGTGTACCAGCCGACCTTGCCGGACCCCGATAGTTCCTCGTTACGAGGGAGTTCATCCCGGAAGTAGCGGGTGTCGAGCAGGATGATCTGAACCCTCCTGCCCGGTTCTCCAAACGAGTAAGAGGTGTAGATCCCCGGCCTGGTGCGTCTTACCGAGGACTCCGGGTCGCCGAAGAAATCGAGGAACACCTGCTGGGACTCCTCGCGCTTAGGATAGGATTTTCCGCCATCATTGACTCCGTAATCGTGGTCATCCCAGGTGGCGAGTATCTGCGCCTGCCTGCGTAATTTCTGGTAGCCTTCGACGGCACCGAGTTTCCGGTATCTCGTCTTCAGCAGGTTCATGTCTTCCGTGTCGCCGTAGATGTTGTCGCCCAGGAAGATAAAGATATCGGGTTCGTGTTGCAGTATCGCGTCGAAGATCGGGGTTGTTTTCTTATGCGGGTTGTAGCAGGAACCAAAGGCGATCCTGGTGATCGAGCGGTCGTTCTCCACGACATCGCTGGTAACCTCAGCAGCAAGGCAGGATGTCATGGCAATCAGGATCAGTAGTATTCTCATGCTATCCAGTGTGTCAGTTTTTGTGGACGGGGTCCATGTGCTTTGGTCTGTATCCGCTTGTTCGGCATGGCGTGCCTCCTCGCTAATCCAGAGACCATACTGGAGATCGCTCCTTTACCAATGTCGCTTCCCATGCCCCGTTCTTGTAGCTTAGAACCAATGGCATCCATCGCTCTGTTGGCTGGAAATCCGCCAAGTTCAGGACTGAGCTTCTGACATCTCCTCCATCGGCTTCTCGCCAATAGATCGTGAGGCTGTTCGGCAAGGGCATTCTTCCAAGCGGCAAGTATTTGTAGGTATGCTTGGGCAGGGCGCCGATTCGGCCCGCGGTAATCTCGTTCTGAAGGCCTTTTGTACGATCTACCCATATGGTCTCGCTGCCTTCGTTACCGACCGATAGGAACCCTGAGAATACCTGATCCGGAGTCTGGCATCCGCCCAACAGGAGAGTCAGGAAAATTGTAGCGAGGGCTAGCGGCAGATCGCGGTTTCGTCTCATGGCAATTTTTGCGGGGCCCATTCTTGTTTGCCGAACGTCCAAGTCATCCTACGCCTGACCGAGGGCGTGCTCCGACTTCTTGGTTGATGGTTGAATGGTCATGACGGGTTGAACTCGCAGCGGGTCAGGCGTTAGGATCGACGCCTTGTTCGGCTATTGTTTTCTTGATCGCGGGTTGATCAGGGATAGGTCGTCGACCCAGCTTTTCCCTTCAGTCCATCGCGCTGAAATCCAGAGTCAGAAAAACATGAAGAACAAACGCCAACCAGAGGCCAGACAATACGCAGGCGACAAACGCAAAACAGCGTGCCCAATTAAAACGCAACCCTCGCGTATTTAAGAGAAAACAGGCGGCGGCAGGAACGCATAGAATCGTAGCGACGAGTTGGGTAGCGTGAAAAAAAGACTGCGACCAACCGAGCCGTTCAGCGAGAAGAATCGCGGGAGCACAGGCAAGCGCGTAAATTCCGGTTCCCATAAAGAGAAAATGCGCAATGGAGGTGATCCCTTTCTGGGGATATGTTAGATTAGATGTTGTTTGGTTCATATCGGTTGAACGGTGTCACTCATATGTGAAATCAGTATGAAGGCGGGATGAAATCGTCGTGAATTTTTATGCCGAACGAATGAGTGCTGCCACAGGCTGCCTGGGAGCGCGCTCCGATTTCACGGTTGATGGTTGAATTGTCATGTCGCTTTCGCCTCGCGGTGGGCAGCCTGTTGGTAGCCACGCCTTGTTCGGCATCTTGTTTATCGGAGAGGCCGATCGGCACGGTCAGCATTTGTCAGGGAGCTCATACGAATCGCTTCAGTCCTTTTCCAAAATGACGATAGTGACAGATTGGAGTCCATGTCCAGTCCCGCTCATGGGAATGGAATTGTGTACCTTCCAACCCTCATCTAGATACTGGTTTAGTTCATTGAGCGCATTTCCAGAAGCTTGCTCCTTCTTCCTTCCAGCAAGCGCATTGACATCCAGCGCGACTATAATTGCTTTTCTCATGGGTTCTCTATTTTGGGGTGGTCGCTACGATAATCGTCTCAACTCTCGTTTTGTAGATTACAAAATCGGGAATATTTTCTAAGCCGAACAGTATAAATAGAGCATGTAGCGAATGCTATTTTTTCACAAGAAAATTGTCGCCAGAGCCATTCTTAGAGTCTTAGTCATTGACCATCAATAAGTTAACTAATTCCTTGTCGTCTGGTGTAAAAGCTCAATTATCTTGATTATCAGCAATCTACGGTGCTTCTGATATGATCCCTTAGCTATCCGAGAATTTAGCAAATCCCAATAAAGAAGAACGGCTCAGAACTCGCTGGGAATAGAATAGCTAAAAAAGATGGCCGAATGCGAGGGCAATCAAGAGGGTTGCCTAGAATCTCAGTGGGAGCATCGCCTGCGCACCTTAATTCGCCCCAAATACCCCCTCCAGCCTCGGGTCGTCAATAATCTGCTGCCGGATAGGCGGCCAGAGCTTAGATGCCTGCTGTAGCTGTTCCATGGCGAGGCTCTTCTTTCCCTCGCTCCATCCAGTATGCGGCCCACTCGACCCGGAACTCTGCCGCTGTGATCCTGTGCTGGTCGTGCACTGCGAACTCCATGACATTGGAGAATCGCCGAGCCTTCTCCCACTCGCCTGTTTTGGGGATTAGGCGATGCTCCAGATCGATGACTTCTGGCTCGATACGGTCGATATCGGGCATCTGCTCCAGGTAGCCATTGGCTCCCTCGTAGTCCCCGGAGCGGAAACAGGTTTCGGCTTCGGCAAGGAATGGAATGAATGCTCTCGGGGTTCACTGCAGACAAGTTACATAACTCTTACCAAAGAAGGCCTTCCTACTACTGCTCGTACCTACAATTAAGATCCGTTATACTATCAGCAATATCTGTAAGCATATAAGATGTCTCTTGAAAAACCTTACCGGTAATAATTTGTGATATACCAAGAATCAAACCTCCAAAGATAATGCCCGCACCGTGCTCAACCGAATTCGCCATGGCCATCAGCCCAATAATAAGTGATGCGACGAGAACAATCACTCCAAACGTGTAAAGAATAACTGCTATGACCTTCACCAATGACCGGAAGGTTGGGTATGATGATTCAGAGCGTATGCGTTCCAAGTATGCTTTCTTTGCTGGGTTCATTGCTTTTCTCTCATTGTTGAGGTGAGTCTTATAAACGTCGGACTTTTAAAGCAAGTTCCTGAAACACTCAGGTTCTGCGGTCAGGAGATTACGGGAAAAGCAGACGAGAGGCCAATCTAGCGCAGGATTTACGATACTCTATACGAAAAACACCTCAGAGTGCCCGTGCAAAATGTCGACCTTTTTCTCTCTAATTACCCAGGGGTATGACAAATAGAGGGTGAGCATTGGTTGATTCTGCTATTTTTCGCATGATTAGCACCTGCACTCCGTTGACATGCGAGAAGCGGTTGCCGTAGGGTCACAAATGGAATGGAATGCCTCAGCCGACTCGCTAAAGCGCCTCAAGGGCGTCCGGTCGTGGGAGGACTTCCAGGCGCGCCAGCGGGCGCTGGGCAACACGAAGGCCACGAACAAGGTGAAGGGTGATGTCTTCGAGCGGCTGGTCAAATTCTACTTTCTGCACCACCCTGACTACGCCCACGATGTGGAGGAGGTATGGCTCGATGAGGAGATTCCGTGGGAGATCAAAGAGGACCTGAACCTTCCAAAGAAAGACAAGGGGGTCGACATTCTTGTCCGAACCAAAAGCGGCGAATTCTGGGGCGTACAGGCGAAATACCAAACGAATCCAAATGGGTGTATCCCATACGAAAAACTCTCAACCTTCGGCACCCAATCTGCCGCCGTCACTCCCCCGCATCTAAACCGGGGGAATCATCTGCGCCTCGGTCTGGGAGAGGACTCCTGATTTCGCCGAAGCCAAGGGCTTCGACTACCGCCACGTGCTGCTCGATACGTGGCAGTCACTTCCTGACGAGTTCTGGAGGGCCGTGCGCGCCGTCGCTGTTGGCAAGGAGGTGGAACTACCAAAACCCTGGACCCCTCGCCCATATCAAGATGAGGCTACCAAGGCTGCCAAGCGCCATTTCATCACAAACGGCAAGCGGCGAGGCAAGCTCATCATGCCGTGTGGCACGGGAAAGAGTCTGACCGGCTACTGGACGGCGGTAAATGCGCTCAAGGCCAAGACGGTGGTGGGTAGCAGTGCCCAGCCTCTATCTGGTTGGCCAGACCTTCTCGACATGGGCACGGGAGGCGTTGGCGAACGGAAAGAACCTCAACCCCCTGCTGGTGTGCTCCGATGCTTCAACCGGTAAGGGAGACACCCACGTGGATGACCTCAGGGCGACGGTCACAACCAAGCCAACCAAGATCAAGGACTGGGTGCAGCAACCGTGTGGCAAAAAGGACCTCAAGGTGGCTTTCGTCACCTACCAGAGCGGCAAAGTCTTCGCAGAGGCCGTAGGCCGCGCCAAGTTCGATGTGGCCTTGTTGGACGAGGCGCACAAGACGGCAGGAGCCGAAGGCAAGGCATACCAGCACCTGCTCTACCAGAAGAACATCGACGTCAGGCACCGTGTCTTTATGACCGCCACGGAACGTTTCTACCACGGGGAACGTGATGAGGTGGTGGGGATGAACGACGAGCGGATCTACGGGAAGCGATACCACCACATGGATTTCGCTAAGGCTATCGAGGACGGCATTCTCGCTGATTACACCGTCATAGCCTTGGGGGTGACCGGAGCCGAGGCGGAGAGATACAGGCAGCAAATCGAGGAGCGCATCTACGTGGATGCCCACCTTGATGACGGGCAAGAGTTGGAACCTCTCACTGCGGAGGATCTGGCGACTGCGGTGGCATTGAGAAAGACGATTCGCCAGCACAAGGTCCACCACGCGGTTTCCTTCCACTCACGCAACCGCTACGCGAGAGCATTCGCGACCGCCCAGAATGCGCTCAACAATGTAGGGCTCTCGAAATCAATTAAGACGTTTCGGGTCTCATCGGAAGACAAAAGTGGAACGAGACAATCCCAGATTCGGGGATTTGAGAAGGCGAAAACCGCACTCATTTCAAATGCCCGCTGCCTGACAGAAGGGGTTGATGTCCCCGGAATAGACCTCGTACTCTTTGCTCAGCCACGACAGAGCAAGGTGGACATCGTCCAAGCGGTGGGTCGTGCGCTGAGGAAGCCACGAGGGCAGGACGAGAAGATGGCGCACGTGCTAGTCCCCCTCCTCACCGAGGACGGCGATCTCGACCTTGAGGAGGTCGTTGAGGGAACCGGTTTTCAGAATCTCGTTTCCGTCCTAAAGGCAATGGCCACGGTGGACGGGGATGTGAGCGAGCGCATCAAGGTGGTCGTCGGCAAGGAGCGGAGGAAAGTGGGCCGGGAAAGACAATCGGAGGACACCGACGAAGAGTTCGCTCGAACCGTCTTCAATGTTGAGGATTTCAATGAGGCGTTAAGGCTCCGGGCGTGGGATCGGTTGGGGGGATTGAAGAGTCCTCGGCTAACCGAAGAGGAGATCCTTGCGTGGGCGGATGCACATCACGAAAATACAGGCAAATGGCCTAAACGATTCTCCGGCGAGATACACGGGGTTTCGGGCGAAACTTGGAGGAATGTAGACGCATCGCTTGAGGTCGGCGGACGAGGCTTGCCCGGAGGTTCATCGCTGGCGCGATTACTGGCAAATAAAAGAGGCGTCCGCAACCAAAGTGACCTTCCGCCCCTTTCTATCGATAAGATCCTCGTGTGGGCAGATGCCCATAATGAGAGAACGGGAAAGTGGCCAAATCGAAAATCAGGATCAATTCCGGAAGCTATCGGAGAAAACTGGGGGAATATCAATCAAGCATTGATTAAGGGGCTGCGAAGCCTCCAACGGGGCGCGTCATTGGCTCAGCTACTGATAGAAAAACGAGGCCACCAGCATCACTTGGCTCGTCCGCCCCTTTCCATCGACGAGATTCTTGTGTGGGCAGGTGCCTACAATGAAAGAACGGGGAAATGGCCAAATCGAAATTCCGGGAATATCCCAGAGGCACCGGGAGAAACGTGGGCGAATGTTGCTAATGCCATCTATTTAGGTCAACGAAGTCTCAAACGCGGCTCCTCATTGACGCAACTACTGGCAAATAAAAGAGGCGTCCGCAACCAAAGTGACCTTCCGCCCCTTTCTATCGATAAGATCCTCGTGTGGGCAGATGCCCATAATGAGAGAACGGGAAAGTGGCCCAATCAAAAATCAGGATCAATTCCGGAAGCTATCGGAGAAACATGGACAAGCATCGATCATGCACTTGGCAAAGGAACAAGGGATCTGCCCGGAGGCTCATCCTTGGCGCAATTACTGACTGAAAAAAGGGGGGTTCGTAATCGAAATGCTCTACCGCCTTTTACCATCGATAAGATTCTCGGATGGGCAGATGCCCACAATGAAAGAACGGGGAAATGGCCAAATCGAAATTCCGGGAATATCCCAGAGGCACCGGGAGAAACGTGGGCGAATGTTGATGGCGCATTATATGGCGGGTTCCGTAGCCTTCCCGGAGGCTCATCACTAAACACGTTGCTCATTAAGACAGACCGGAAAAAGAAATAATTTTTCCAACCTGACAGTTTGCCCAAATTTGAGTCGCTTTGAGGCGTTCACTTTCGGTGGTGGAAGCCTATGGCCGACCCTCCAGCTGGAAGAAAGGGGTCAAGCGGAACCTGACTTTCAAAAAAGGCTCCAGAAGGACCCGCGCACTTTTGAGCGAGGTAGGCAGTGCGGCAGAGGGTGGTGGTCCTGGTCCTCCGCCAGCGAAAATCGTGCTCAATTTTACGTGCCTATCTCCGGTTGGAGCCTGACGAAGCCGAATAAGACCGGGGAAGTGTGGAGCGATCGCGGGATCGAGGAGGAGCGGCTCGAAGGGGGTGCGGGCAGGGCAAAAAAAGCGGCGGATTCTTCTAGAGACGAGGCCGTGGAGGTGGACTTGCCCGCCCTCGGGAGTGGCAACGTGCGGCCAAAGCATTTGCCATTATTTTGCCATCCGGCAATTTCAGCATCCCAAACCCAAAAAAAAATAGCTGGAATGGAAAGCTATCTGAGGCGCAGAGAGAAGGGACAGGAGTCCTCAGAGCAGCAGACCCAGTATCATATCGGAACGCGCAAAACGCCGCGACAGCCAGCCAAGAAGGATCTCAAGCAGGCAATGGCGGGAGCCGCTTCAGGGCTGATGCTTCAAGGGGACGAGAGTTTGCTCGCGGAATTGAGCGAACGAAACAGGACCATCCTTTCGGAGCGGCAGTCGAATGATTATCCGACTGAAACAGGTCAGTGCGAGACGACGGTTTCTGATTCGGAAGAGGAGGAATAAAGTTCGGAGCGGGACTGGAGGTTGAGGAGAAATTACGCGCCGCGAACGGAAGAGCGTTGAGGGTGCGGCGGGTTTGCCCGGTCAAATACTTTAGCAGTTGTTTAGCAGTAGCCGATTTAGCAGGCTGCAAAAAGGCACAAAAAAGCCCTCTAACTGCTTGAGTTAGAGGGCTTTGAAGTTGGTTGCGGGGGTAGGATTTGAACCTACGACCTCCAGGTTATGAGCCTGACGAGCTACCGGGCTGCTCTACCCCGCGATATAGTTCAGCAGTATCAGCGCTGCAGACTTCCCTGCAACCGCTTTTTATAAATGCAGAGAAGAAAACGTCTCCCCCGCCACCAGCATCCGAAGGAAAAGGAATGCTCCTATACATCCTCCCATTCGCGTGAGGATGGAGAACAAGCAAGCGAAGACCGAGCAGGTGCTCCCATGTCAGGAATCACGGAAAAAAATTTCCCAAACCGGAGGACTAAAAAAGGCCTCAAATTGATCCGCATTTTTGAAAAACATACCACCAAACAATTCCACCTTGTCATCACTCTCCTGCTGATCCACTTTGCTTCCAGAATTTGGACCCGCTGAACCTTATGAAGTCCCAATTAATTGTTCCTTCTCTCCCGCTCCTCGCCCTTATTCTGGGGCTCTGTTTCACCACCTCTTCAACGATTGCGCAGCATCACCGCAACCGCTCAACCCTCCCTCATCGGGCAGAGGCGGAGCCAAGTGCCTATCCCGCCTCTCCGAACCATCCGGGCCGTGCGAAGTCAGGTGATAATGACAAGCGTCCGACAATTGGAGGTTTTTTCAATCGCCTCTTGAAAAGGCGGTCGACCGCTCCCCAACCTGCCCCTCAGCCACCATCACCGCGCGGACCCTCCCAAGAGATGCCATTACAAGACACAAGAAATGCGGCAGACACCCCTTCGACATATCCTGCCCCAAAGCCTGAGCGGCCTCAGACAACCCCGACATACCCCGCCCCGCTCCAACCGCAGGCTGCCCAGCAACCTGCAGAAAACATTCCTGCCCGCACAGAGGGACGATGGTCTGACAACTTGCAGCGCATCTCACCCGCGCCCCGGCAGGATGCTCCCCGCCCCGATTCTTATCGCTCTGCTCCAAGTGACGATATCCCCTATCCCGCGACGGCTGCCCAGCAGACGCTTGATCCCAAACCAATTCCATCCAACAACAACACGCAGTCCCCAAGGCCGGCTGCTCCGAGCCCTCGCGAAAACAAGCAGCCACAGCAACAAGAAAAATCTGCGGCCCAACAACAAAACAGTGAATTTCAGATACTGACAACGCCTGACGAGGTATCACCATCTCCGCCGCCGCCGCCGGTGCCGCCCGCACCCCAGGAAGAAAAACGTCAGGAAGCTCAGGCCGAAGCTGAACAGCAACCACAGCAACCACAGCAGCCTGAGACCAATAACTACCCCACCGCAGAAGCTACTGGAATCCCCGGCCGAGTGGTCAGTCCTTATCTTCCCAGACAGATTCTGGACATCACCGGCATGAAGAAGGGAGAGTTCGGGGTCGACCCGAGAAATGGGAAGGTTTTCCTCGTGCCGTAGACCTAACCGGTCTGGTTGATCTCTTGCATCACAGAGCAGGACAGTTTCTGGCAAGGTGATTCTCAAGGCACCTCGCATGCGGCAAATGGACAGCAGGCAAAACACAGACCCGGTCGGATCACTCGGCCAAAAACTGGAGATCAGTAAAGAGGAAGTCAATCTTCTGCCTCTCTGGGAGTATCAAGGAAAGATCGAACTGCTTGAACACGAGAGTAGCTTCAACGAGGCCGCTGAGAGAATGCGGGAAGCCGCGCGAATCGGGATCGATACCGAGACGCGGCCCGCTTTCCGCAAAGGGCAAAGTTACCCGGTCGCCTTGCTTCAGCTGGCGCTCGCAGACATCGTCTATCTTGTCCGGCTCAACAGACACGGTCTGCCAACAGGTTTCCGTGAAGTCCTTGAGAACCCGAATATTCAGAAGGTCGGAATCGCTCAGAAAGATGATGTCCGGGAACTGAAGCGCGACTTCGGGTGCCAACCAGAGGGAATTCTTGACCTCAATATCATTTGCCGTGACCTCGGGTATAAAAGCATTGGCGCGCGAAAACTTGCGGCCCTCATTCTGGGCAAGCGGATTTCCAAGAGTCAGCAGACCACCAACTGGGAACGCCCTGAATTAAGTCGCCGTCAGATGGTCTATGCGGCCACTGATGCGTGGATCTGCCGCGAAATCTATGAACGGTTGCATCCAGGATGCGACGGATGATGCGCGCGACGGAACCAAGCCGGGATTTCTCCGCACGCACTGGCATGCCTCTTTCCTTGTCCGGACGGGTCCCATGGCATAATTTCTCTGAGACCTTAAGTTGACCGCTCTTCTGATCACCCGGCAAAACGCGCATGCGATCATTCACCGACACCCTTCTTCGTGACCTCAAGTCCGAGGCCGACACACTGCGTCTCCAACTCTCACTTGGACGCGCCGAAGCACGTGACATCATCGACGCCTGCGGTCACGACCTTTCTTCTGTCCTTGCGGATCTCCGCTCTCGGATCGACGTGGGAAGTGAGGTGAGCGAGAAAAAGGCTGACGCGATCAAGAGGAAGATCGACGAGCTCCGCCTTCAGCTCACGCTCGGGAAGATGGAGAACCGCGACGCCTTCCTTGAAAAGCGAAAGAAAATCGATACTGCCCTCACTGACCTCCGCGACGAGATCGCTGAGCTCGCCACAAAGGCTGGATCTGTGACCGTCAATCTCGGCGGCGAAGTTGAGCGCTGGGCATCCACCTACCGGACCCGGTTCGACACTTTGGCACTGAACCTCGGGCTCTGCGAAATCATTGCCGAGGACGAACTCAAAGCGGTCAAAAAAGAACTCAACAGGAGACTTGATAAGCTCTCAACCAGGCTCGGCTCAGCACTCAGCGGCACGGAAAAACGACTCGGAAAAATAGCCGGTGAGGCACTCGAAGAGATGGACGAGATCCTTCAAAAGCTACGGGAAAAAGTGGAGCGATAGACACGCAAGTAGGCGGGAAGGCACTCAGGAGGAGACCTGGCTGTGATCAATCTCTCCCTTGAGGCTGGGGTTCAGCAGCGCTGCGGATCTACATCGCCCTGGAACCCCAGGATATGCGCAAGAGTTTCGGTGGGCTCAGCGATCTCGCGATGGGGCACCTGGATGAGACCCTTCTACCTACCTGAGAAAACCCAGGATAATTCCCTGATTGAGTCCGAGGAAAATGATGGCGGCCGCGAGTAGTGCGAGCAGGACTCTGCTCCCTGTTCCGACTGCAATGGCATCCTGATCAGAAGGAGCATTCCAATACATCGAGCGGACCACCTTAAAGTAGTAGTAGAAGCCGGCAGCGGCACCAAGCGTGGCGATCGCGAGCAGCACAAAATGCCCTTGGTCAAGGGCTGCCTGGAAAACGTAAAGCTTGCCGAGAAATCCTACCGTAAGGGGGATGCCTGCCAGCCCCATGACGGAAACGAGCAGAACAAAGGCAAGGAACGGACTACGCTTTCCGAGGCCGTCGAGGACGGAGATTTCTTCCTCTCCACGACTGCTGCGCACGATGCAGAGGACGAAGAAGGCAGCCATGGTCATAGGAAGGTAGGCGGCAAGGTAAAAAGCCACCACTTCACCGGACGCCATATCCATCCGGACCGGGTAGGCGCATGCCAGAGCGAGAAGAATGAAGCCCGCGTGAGAAATGCTCGAGTAGGCCATAAGCCGCTTAAAGTTCGTCTGCGGGATCGCTGCCAGACTTCCAAAGAGGATCGTGGCGCCAGCCACAACGAGAAGGACACGCTGTATTTGATCCTGGTAAGAACCGTCACCTGTCTGCACCCCGTGATCCCCTAAAAAAGCGTCAACGATCCGACTGAGCACAATGAAACCTGCCGCCTTCGAACCGACACTGAGGAACGCAGCCGTTGGGGTAGGGGCTCCCTGGTAGACGTCGGGGACCCACATCTGAAATGGAACCGCAGCAACCTTGAATCCAAAAGCAACGAGGAGAAGCGCAAAACTGAAAAGAATGATCTTGTCCTGGCCTTCCAGTAGACCAAGAACCGTCGAGATCACATCAAGGTTCGTCTGGCCGGTAACCCCGAAGAGAAAAGCGATCCCGTAGACAAGAAAGCCTGTCGAAACAGCGCCGAGAATCAGATATTTCACCCCAGCCTCGAGTGAGCCAACATTCCGCCTCATGTAGGCGACCATGATGTAGAAACCGATGGTGACGACTTCCAGCGAGACGAAGATGCTGGTCAAGTCATTGGCTGAGGCCATCCACATGAGTCCCGCACAGGTAAACACAGGCAGAATGAGATACTCCCCCACTCCGCCTCCGGTTCCCAGGTAGCGCTGCATTACTGGGACGTAGACCACAGACATCATGAGGACGAGAATAGTCGTGATTAGCGCCAGGCCCTTATAAAAGAGAGCGAGGGAATCAGCGGAGTAGAACTTCCAGATGATGCCAGTAGACTCGCTCGGCGCACCCGTCACCGAGGGCAGAAGAAAGAGTACAACCAGGAGCCCCACCGATCCTATGGCGGCAAGCCCTTTCGCTCCAAGACGTGGGAGGAACGACTCAAGGAGAAGGAGAATCAATCCAAGTCCGACAACGATGAGTTCGAGAATGTAGGCAGGCATGGCTGGCTGGCTTGCGGGAAAGAAAGAAAGAAAGAAAGAAAGAAAGAGGACTTAGTGACCGTCGTGGTCGTGGTCGTGGCCGTGGTGGTCGCTTGTCTGAGAAGCAGTAGCCGCGGAACCGGGAACCGCGGAATCGGTGGAGGGAAGAAGATTAAGAAAGAGATTCGGGAAACAGCCGATAATGAGGAGTGCAGCGATCAGCAAATAAGACGGAAACCGCCACCCTTTCGTGATGACTCGACTGTCGCTGGCAGCGGACACTTCACCTTGGAAAATGTTCCGGTAAGCCCGGAGGGCGTAGACAGCACTGATCACGATCCCCCAGACTGCGAGCATGGCGGTGACTTGCAGACGCCCGATCTCGCCTCCAAAATCCTTGAAGCTGCCAAGGAAGACCATGACCTCACCGGCGAAATTTGCGAAGCCCGGCAGCCCGATCGAAGCGAAAGCCCCGAGACCGAAGACAAAAGCGAAACCGGGTGCCACCGATCCAAGACCACCCAGCATATCGAAGCGCACGGTGCCGACATCGTCGCGGAGCTTTCCACATAGCCCGAAAAGGAGGGCAATGGAAATTCCGTGGGCAAACATAAGAAGCACGGCACCACTGCTCCCGACGACGTTGAAGCAGGCGACGCCGAGGAAAATGTATCCCATATGCATGACCGAGGAATTCGCCAGCATGGTATCCAGTGAGCGCTCGGCAATCGTGATCAATCCCACCCAGAGGATATTTCCGAGGAGCAGCAGGAGCAGGAGATTGATGGCCCACCCCTGGGAGGCTTGAGGGAGGAGTGGAACTGCCAGACGGAGGAGCCCGTAGAGACCGAACTTTTTCAGCACCCCAGCATGCATCATGGCGATCGGTGTCGGTGCAGAGGCGTAAGCCGGAGCCGCCCAGCTATGGAATGGAAATAGAGAAACTAGAATGCCGAAGCCGATAAAGAGACCCGCGAAAATCCAGTTCTGGGTAGCTCCACCTAGCGTCGCTCCATGTGCCATGAGCTCGACCATGTCAAAAGTGACCCCACCCGCGCCACTGGCGTGGAGCACAAGCCCGAGAAGCCCGATCAGAAGGACCATGCTGCCGACCCCGAGGTAGACAGTGATCTTCCAGGCTGCGGCCTTGCGATCACCATGGCCGGCGATGCCGATCCCGAGGAAAGTAGGCACCAGAGCGAGCTCGTGAAAGGCGTAGAAGAAGAAAATATCGGTAGAGAGGAAAGCACCGAGAGCACCGGCCGCGATGAGCAGAATCGATGAGAAGAGCAGGCGAGCGTGCTTGGCGTCGCCTTTGGTGAAAAGCGTCGCAGCCAGAGTCACAACGGTCGTGAGAAGAACCAGTACGAGTGCCATTCCATCGACACCAAGTGCCCAGTTGATCCCTGGGTTCTCGGCAATGGGGGTCGAAGTGCGAAAGAAGTAGCCTGCGGAGTCGGCAACCTGCCCGCGGCACCAGAAAAAGAGATAAAGTGAGGCGAGGAAATTCACCCCAGCTGTGGCCAGAGCTGTAACGCGCGCTGGCGCACCGAAGCCGATGAGAGCAGCCGCAAGGACAGGCAGGATGATGAGGATATCAAGAATCCCCATGGAATAGACACCGTGGGCGGCGGAAGAAGCTGATGCGAGCAAGGTAGGCATGGGATCAAAAGTAGCTATCACGCTGAGCGGGATGGGTGGATATTCGGCTTCACACGTGAGGTCTGCGCGATAGTTACTTTAACGAAGGAAAACAGTGAAATAGATAAGCACAAAGACTCCGACCCCGAAGAGATAAGAATATGCCTGAAGGTTTCCGGTGATGACACGCCGGAACAGACAACCAACCCCCTCGGTGAGTCGGGTGATTCCTCCGACCGCCAAGCCGTCGATGAAAAGGGCATCGAGACCGCGCACCACCCAGGCGAGTCCATCCTGAAGATTACGAACTGCCCAGCCATAAGCTTCGTCGAAATAAAACTTGTTGGCCAGAACTGGGATCACCTTCGGTTCGGACCGCTTGTCCAGGTAGCGGAGGAAACCCAACCCAGCTCCAGCAAGCATGGTTGCAAGCGAGACAAAGAAGACAAACCAGTTCCAATGGACATCGGGGAGTTGGGCCTGGAGAAGCTCGGCAACAGGCTTATAGCCGGCCACAACCGAGAGGAATGCCAGGATCAGCAGCGGCACGAACATGATAACCGAAACCTCCTTGGCGTGCCCGGCATGCTCACTGCGAGGCGCCCCCAGGAACGTGACTACCAGGAGACGGCTCATATAAAAAGCGGTCAGAAAGGCCACGCCCGCAGCGATCAGAAAGAGCAATTTGTTCTCGTGCAATGCGATATCGAGAATCGCCTCCTTGGAGAAAAATCCTGAGGTAAAAGGAAACGCAATCAAGGCCAGGGTTCCTATACCAAAGGCGGCGAAAGTAATCGGCATGCGGGTTTTCAGGCCGCCCATTTTCCAGATGTTCTGCTCGTGGTGGCAGGCATAGATGATCGCTCCAGCTCCGAGGAAGAGGAGGGCCTTGAAAAAGGCATGGGTGTAGAGGTGGAACATGGCTGCCTCACCGGAACCAAGCCCGACGACCATCACCATGTAGCCGAGCTGGGAAAGAGTCGAATAGGCGAGGATTTTCTTGATGTCATCCTGCTGGGTAGCCATGAGAGCCGCGAGGAGCGCAGTGAAACCGCCCACCCAAGCGATCACAAGCCCTGCCGTTTCTGAGGCTTCGATGAGAAATCCCACACGAACGAGCATGAAGACACCAGCGGCGACCATGGTGGCGGCGTGGATGAGAGCTGAGACTGGGGTCGGGCCCTCCATGGCGTCGGGCAGCCAGACGTGCAGTGGCGCTTGGGCAGACTTGCCTACCGCGCCACAGAAAAGGCAGAGAGCAGCGGCGGTCAGCAGACCGGCAGAGGCACCGGCGTGACCACCGGCAAGCCAGTTCTCGAGACCAGTAAATGACACCGTTCCTGTAAGACCGAAGAGCATCAAGATCCCGATCAGGAAACCAAAGTCGCCGATGCGGTTGGTGATGAATGCCTTTTTGGCGGCATCTGCGGCACTGGCCTTCGTAAACCAGTGGCCGATCAGCAGATAGGAGCTGACTCCGACAAGCTCCCAGAAGATGAACATCATGACTAGGTTGTCAGCCAGGACAATTCCGGTCATGGAGAACATGAAAAGAGAAAGACACCCGAAATAACGGGCCTTGGCCTCATCCTCGCGCATGTAAGCCAGAGAAAAGACGTGCACCAGTGTGCCGACCAGCGTGACTACGAACATCATTCCACGGGCAAGACGATCCCAGCGCAGGCCGATATCGACCTGCAAGACATCGCCGAGAGCAATCCAGTTCATAGCGACCATGGAAGAGTCCGTGGAAAAAAGAGCCAGAGTGACGCCCAAGCTCCCGGCAACTGAAGCGACCGAGACCAAAGCGCTCAGCGTGCCCGACCACTTGGTGCCAAAGAAAATGACAACTACGGAAAGCAAAGGCAGGAGGAGCAGGAGGGCCGGTGACACGAGAGAGAAGGTGAAGGTTTGGTTTTCTATGAAGAACAACGACTTTTAATGGCTCATACTTGTGAGGGTGGTGACATCGATCGTCCGCCGTGAGCGGAAGAGGGCAACAACAATCGCGAGTCCCACCGCAACCTCCGCAGCAGCCACTGTGATGACAAAGAAGACGAGCATCTGACCGTCGTAGTCAGGCAACCCGGCTTCGAGCCGAAACCGGGAGAAGGCCACCAGAGCGAGATTGGCTGCGCTGAGCATGATCTCCAGGCACATCAGGATCACGAGTGCACTCCTGCGAATAATCACTCCCGGTGAGACCGATAGAGAAGAGAAGCCCGCTGACAAGGAGGTATAAATTGAGGGCTGACCATGTCTTACTTTCGTGCTTTCGGCAGATACTGAACGGTTCGGGACTCGGAACTCAGGATTCGGAGGCTTTGTCACCACCGCTCGATCCAGAATCGGGAGCAGGGCTGTCTTTCTTGCCGAGGGTGACAACTCCGATGGTAGCGATCAGGATGAGAACCGCGATCATCTGGAGGTGAAGGTTGTAGTCGTTGAAGAGCTTCTCGCCCACGAGGGCGACATCTTTAAGCCTGCCCTCGCGAAGTGCTGCGGTCGCATTTGCCGAGCGGACGATTCCAGAATCTGCGTCGGCCTCGCGAAGGGTGATGGCCGCTTCAAACTGGACAGGCACATCGTCGAGTGAAGCCTTGCCGTAATCAAAGTCCCAGAGCACACCGCCGATGAGGAACGCCACGCCGATTCCGACGGCAATGCCACCTGCAGTCCGGAGCCGGTCGAAGTGCTTGCGCTCTTCTTCCTCGATATCCATCAGCATGATAATGAAAAGAAAAAGCACCATGACGGCACCTGCGTAGACGAGAATCTGAACAATGCCGATAAAGAACGCACTCAGGCCAATGAACAAAGCAGCCAGACCGACAAAGGACACCACCAGGCAAAGAGCAGCAGTGACCGGATTCCGGTTGGCAATGACCGCCACGGCGAAGCCGAGGGTCAGAGCACTAAAGAGAATGAAGAGTGGAAGAGGCATGTTTGGCTTATCGATGGCGGTGACAGCACAAAACCGTCGCCACAAGAAGGGTCACTTGAGGTCGTTCCATTTATTGACGAGACCGACGCGCACGCCACCAATCTCGTAGAGTTTTTTCTTGTCGTGCTTCATCTCTTCACGGGAGGGTACCGGTGATAGCATAGTCTTTGCGGAGGAAAATTGCCTGCTCTGGGCAAACCTCCTCACACATGCCGCAGTAAATGCACCGGATCATATCAATTTCAAAAGCCTTCGGTTGTTTCTCGACTTTCGCCCACTGGTCATCTCCGGGAATCTCCTCCGGAACGATTGTGATCGCACGGGGCGGGCAAATGAACTCACATAGCTGGCACGAGACACAGCGCTCTCTGCCGTGCTCATCCGTGACCAGAGCCGGAGCGCCCCGGTAATGTTCTGGAAGATTTGCGTCCCAACGCTCTTCCGGATACTGCATGGTGACTTTTTTCTGGCCGCGAAGCATCCTCAAGGCATGGCCAAGAGTGATAGCCAGACCCTTCAATACACCGGGAAGAAAGAGTTTCTCGGCGAGACTCAGCTTTGGACGCTGGACGGTTACGGTTGCCATGGCGAAGGATTCTTGAGTTTTTGCGAAATGGTAAAGTGGCTGCTGCGAGTTCAGAAATTATTGTCTAAAGGCTACGCAAACATGAGGATGCCGGCTGCAATGAAGATGTTGGCAAGGGCGGCCTCGAAGAAGATGATCCACCCGAGCTTCATTAGCTGGTCGTAACGAAAGCGGGGGAGGGTTCCGCGCACCCAGATAAAGAACAGCATGAAGCAGACGATCTTCAGGAAAAAGATCCCTGTGCTGAGAAGCGCAGGAACCCACGAGAACCAGGTATCGGAAAACACCCCCAGAACCAAAGCATCAAGTCCAAAGGGCAGCGACCAGCCCCCGAGAAAAAGTGTGACGGCAAGTCCCGATCCGATGATCATGGCAGCATACTCGCCCATGAAAAACATGGCGAACTTCATCGAACCGTACTCGGTGTGGTATCCCGCGACAAGCTCGGTCTCGCACTCCGGGAGATCGAATGGGGTTCTGTTCGTTTCTGCGAACATGGAGACGACAAAAATAATAAAGGCGACTCCTGCGGGGATCAGGTAGAGCCACCGCTGCACGCTCCACCCATCACCCCACATCGGAAGGAGCAACCAACCATGTTCGCTTTGGTAACGCACGATGTCATTGAGATTGAGGTGCTGAAAAAGCAGCAGAACAGGGATAATCGACAGACCGAGGGAAATCTCGTAAGAAATCATCTGACTGGTGGCACGGACTCCACCGAGAAACGGGTATTTCGAATTCGATGCCCAGCCGGCGAGAACGATGCCGTAGACCCCAAGCGAGGCGATGGCAAAGATCCAGATCGGGCCTATATCCAGGTCGGCGATGACAAGACGTATCGGTTCATCGAGAAATGGCAGAACCAGGTCACGACCAAAGGGAAGCACGGCACAGGTGAGGAGCGCGGGAACCATCACCAGCGCTGGAGCAATGACGTAATAAAACTTGTTTACGTGCCCCGGTGTAAAATCCTCTTTCAGAAACGACTTTAACCCGTCGGCAATCGGCTGACCGAGGCCAAAAAGCCCGACATTCGTCCACGGAATACCTACCCGGTTCGGGCCGATACGATCCTGAATAATTGCCAGAAACCGGCGCTCGACCCAGATGATATAAGCAATCATAGGCATGAGCATCAGGAAGACAAACCCGATGATCTTCACAGCGCTGGAAATGATGAGACCTAAATCCATGAATCAATGACTTCGGTTACGGAATGAGACCCGAGGCACGACGTTCAGCCTCTTTGCGGAGCAGCGGAACACACTCTTTCGAGTCGATTAAATGCATCCCCTGAGAGCCTATTTTCCCCAGACTCAATCCTTTCAACTTGGAAACTTCACGAGCCATCTCGCTGAAAAGTTCTTCCAGAAGGTAAATCCCATTTCCTCCGCCGAGTTCAGCGATCAAATCACGAAGAACCTCCCAGTCGTCGGCACAGGCTCCCGGAGCGATCCCGCCCCCCCCGAGGCGTTGCAGCCGCCCGGTGACATTGATCATCGACCCGCGCTTCTCCATCGGGAAAGAACCAGCAAAAAGAACCTGCGCAGCCTCCGCGGTGACTCCCATCACAGTGCCCAGGTGGAGGAGGAAGCTCAGACCCGCAAGGTCTTCTGCTGCGAGTCCGACCCGCTCGTCGGTGAGTTCCTCGCCAAGTGAAAGTACTGCCTTGATCTCCCCAGCGGCGATCCCCTTGCGGATTTTCGCGAGTTTGTTACCCGGCTTACTGCGGCCGCAGAGAAGCAACCTGGCACCCTGCGTATTAGGATTTTGATCAGCCGCGAAAAGATAATCATCGGCCTCCGCCTCGCGCGGGATGATGTCGACAAGCTTCGCTTCAAGAACCGCAGCGAGTTTCCGCGTCAGGTAGAGCTCCTCATTCGTCATCCGACCGGAGGCCACAATGGCAACCTCACCGGGCTTAAAAACTTTCAGAAGGGCTGCGGCATAGCGAACGGCCTCGCCACGACGAGCGACCTGATGACGCCCACCTTCTTTAATCATGTGGTCGGTGAGGCGGTCGGCTACATGCAATTCGTGGTAGGTCATGCGACCGTGATCACACATCCATGATGAGTTGACATCGTTATTTTCTCTCGGCGTGAGACGAAGAACCTCGCCTTCACGCGCTTCTACCTGGATGTTACAGCCTCGGCCACATCCGGTGCAGACGCTTTCTGTCTCTTTTAGAAACCAGACCCGCTGGCGGAACCTGAAGTCATTCGAAGTGAGTGCACCAACCGGACAAAGGTCGACGGTGTTAAGAGAATAATTGTGGGCGAGTTCCTTGCCTGGGTAGGTTGCCAGAACCGTGCGTGATCCGCGATCGACAAAACCAAGGACATCCTCGTCCGCAATCTCGCGAGAAAAGCGAATGCACCGGCTGCACATGATGCAACGCTCGTCATCGAGGCGGATCCGAGGGCCGACGTCCACGTTCTTAGGCTTTTTGACCTTTGCTTCACGGAAACGACTACTGCCCTTGCCGTATTCCACCGAGAACTCCTGAAGCGAACATTCTCCGGCCTGATCGCAGATCGGGCAGTCGAGGGGATGGTTGATCAGCAGGAATTCCATCACTCCCTGGCGAACCTCCTCGACGAGTTCGCCGTCGGTACGAATCCCCATATTCGGAGCAACCGTATTGGCGCAGGCAATCACCGGGCGAGGCATCCATGAAATCGGCAGATGGCCGTCAGCGTCGGGCGCAGCAGCTTGCGCTCCGGGTGCCGGGCGTGGAGGCATCCCCATTTGAACGAGGCACATCCGGCAGTTCCCTGGGGATGTCAGCTTCGGATGGTAGCAGTAATGAGGAACGGTGGACCCGTCACCTCGGGCCATGCGCACCGCCTCAATCATCCGCGTCCCCTTGGGAACTTGATGCCAGGCGCCATCGATCTGCACATCCACCATCTCCACGGCGGGCTTTTCTTCCTCCGCGGCTTCGGCCGTGGCTGTCTCTGGAGCGGGCATCGGGCTTGTGACTGGGCTATTAAATTATTCGTGACAGCAGACAGTCAGAGAAGACCATGACCATCTTGCACACGCCACTATCTATCTCTACGGGATGCCAGCAAGCGAGTTTGTGAAATTTTTCACAAGCTTGAAACCAGGTGTCCGATGCACTCTGGCCTGAGAAGTCTGCATTGACGCTGACTCATCGTCCGCTGACACTTCCTCATCCCCGAGCGACCTGATCGATGACCACCCCTGCCTCCAGTGTTCTCTGGCTCCGAAAAGTCGATTCACCTCGTTCCGAAAGACGCTGGGAAGCCATGGCTGTCGACGAAGATGGCACCTGCAAACCTGTCGGGCATTCGGAAAGTTCCGCGCGGGATCTTCCCTGGCACAAGACGCAAGTGCTTCTCATCGACGCACATATTTCTCGTGGCCAACAACTGCGCATCTTTCTCGCTAAGCGGCTGTATGCCCCCGGGTGTCTTATCGTCTCACTCGTGACTGCAGCAACAAGCCACCCGAAAATCCATTTTTTTTCGCTGCTCGATCACGCATTATGCGAGACTGCCAGCGATCAGGCCGAGCGGTGCGCCCATCGCGAAACACTGCTCCCATCGAGCGCCTTTCATCATCCCGGAACCATGGCGAAAGAGGCGCTCACTCTTCGCGCCGCCGAGCGCAAGACAGTGCTCTGGATCGATCCGAACCTGACAGAGGCAAGCCCCTCGATGCGACATCTCCTTTCTTCTGCTCAAACACTTCGTGAGCACGGATGGAAAATCCGGGGTTGGGGACATGCGTGCAGCCGTCCCTCCTCCGAGATTGAATTTCTCAAACTCCCATCCCCGTGGCTTCCCGGACCACTCCGGGCGATTTACCTCTACTCCTTCAGGCAGGTGGCCAAGGGTGCATTGGCTTTCTTTCACCTTGTCAAAGGCCGCCCACCGGCAGCCATCCTTCACAGCAGCTATGTCACTTCACCCGACATCACATCAATACAGTTTCATGTCGGCGAATGGATGCGCATCTCCAAGGATCTTGGGGACATGACTTTGAAAGAAAAACTCCTGCTTCCTCTCCAACTGCTGATTCGGAGAGCAGAACGAAAAACCTTTTCAAACCCGCACATATCCCAGTTCTTGCCCGCCTCACATTCGATTGGGGATCTTCTGCTCCGGGATGGAGTCCCACGAGAGAAGATTCATGTGCTTTCGAATTCCTATGATTCCACACGCTTCAATCCGGAGATGAGAAAAACACTGAGAAAACCCGCGCGCGAAGCATTGAACTACCACTCCGAGCACGTGGTCTTCTCCTTTGCAGGGTTTGGAAATTTCACTCGGAAAGGCCTCTGGCTCGCCGTCGACGCGATCGTCGATCTTGCCAAGCGACCGGGGCACGAAAACACACGATTGCTGGTCATCGGAGGCAACGAACCCACCGTCCATCAGGCGCGGGAAAAGATTAAGGCCCGTCATGGGCAGGAAGCTCTCTCTCTCTTTCAGTTTACGGGAATCACCGACCAGCCGGAATATTACTTTGCTGCCTCGGATGGATTTCTCTTCCCATCCTACTTTGAAGCCTGTGCCCTGGTTGGCATCGAGACCTCAGTCATGGGAATTCCACTTTTTGTGACCCCTCATCACGGCCATGAAATGTATCTCAAACCCGGAGAAAACGGAGAACTCCTCGAGTGGGATGCGAAGGCTATCGCAGACACCCTCGAAGAACATGTCAGCCGAGGGCTCGACCGCTACCAACGTGTCACCGGAGAAATCCATACCCGTGAAGAGTATGCAGCGGAGCTCACAAGGCGCTATGAAGCCTTCATGAACAAACAGAAAATTGCCCCATCCGGATTAACCCGCTTGCCTCAAGAGCAGCTGTAAGAAACGCAAGGATTGTGACCGGCGCGGGTCGTGTGCGGCGTGCAATTTCTATACCGTAATCTACCCACTACGTCTTGCGACGAGAAGGAGACGGGTGGCGAATAAAGAAGGGCGAACTTTCGAGAGCCAGCCACAAGGCTTTGAAATCAGATTCAAAAACTTCGCCGCCGGAGGAATGCGGTAAAAATATGGCAGTGAGGCTAAGGTAAAAGGATTCGCACTGGTCAGGCGGAGAATGTCAAAGCCTGAACCAGCAACAAGACGAGCAAGGGTAGTCGGAGTAAAAAAACGAATATGCGGATCATCCCATGGCTCTGACCTGCATGTCTTTGGCATGCCGTTTGGACAAAGAAAGCCAGTCAAAAGAAACTCCAAGCGAGCCATCCAGACACCTCCATTAGGAACGGAGAGGATCAGATGGCCTCCGGGCTTTGTGATCCGGGCCAACTCAGCCACGGCGCGGGAAGGCTTCATGAGATGCTCAAGCACCTCCATACAGAGGACAACGTCTGCCTCGCCCTCCCGACAATTCGTCAGGCCTTCCATGGTAAGCAGATTAGAATCCTTCCCGCTCAATCGGCCTTCTTTTACGGCAGTCTCGGAAATATCAAATCCGCGGTAGCGGGCACCCAGACGCTCAATAAACCCAGAGTAACGGTCAGCCGGACCACAACCGTAATCGACAACAAGCGTGCCTTCCTTGGCGAAGGCGCCGAACGCCTCTCTTTCACTTTCCAAAAGAGAATCTTCAGCTGATGCGCGCCACCCCTGATGATTACCGTGCTTCCAGTACTCGTCGTAAATTTCCCGTTCAGATGACATGTTCTTCTCGTCAGGCCGTTGCCCTCTTTTGCGACTCAAGGCTACCGGCTCAATTCCAGCATCCTCAAAAGAGGAAGCTCAGCACGCACTCGAATCTCCTCGGGCATGGTTACCTCAGGCGCGAGATCACGCAGACAGTCGTGGAGCTTCTCGAGGGTATTCATCTTCATAAAACGACACTCGCTGCATGCACAGTGCTCGGTCGGCCCAGGAATCAGGTTCTTTCCTGGCACTTCCCTGCGAAGACGATGGAGCATGCCGGCCTCGGTGACGACGATGATGTCATGGGCGGGCGAATCGCGACAGAACTGCACCATCTTTTCCGTCGAGCAGACCTCGTCGGCAAGCATACGAACAGCGTAAGTACACTCTGGATGAGCGACCACGGCTGCGGCAGGAAACTCCGCTTTAATTTTCGCGATCGACTCTCTGGTAAACTCCACGTGCACATAACACGCCCCCTGCCAGAGATCCATTTTTCGCCCGGTCCGCTCCATAACCCAGGCGCCGAGGTTCTGATCCGGAACGAAGAGAATCGGACGGTCCGCTGGCGCCGCCTCCACGATCTTCACGGCATTGCCGCTCGTGCAGATACAATCCGAGAGTGCCTTCACCGCAGCACTGCAATTGATGTAGGCGATGACGTAATAATTCTTCTCTTGATGCTCCGTGAGAAAGCGCTCGAGATCGGGACCGGGGCAACTCTGCTCAAGCGAACAGCCGGCATCCCGGTCAGGAAGAACCACCGTCTTCTCGGGATTGATGATTTTTGCTGTCTCCGCCATAAAGTGCACGCCGCAGAAAGCGATCACATCAGCGGCAGTCTCTTTTGCCTTATACGCAAGTCCGAGCGAATCCCCGACATAGTCGGCGATATCCTGAATCTCACCGTCCTGGTAGTTGTGAGCGAGGATTACCGCATTACGCTCCTCCTTGAGGCGAAGGATTTCTTCGCGCAGATCGGTCGTTATAGTGGCAGTTGCTGCAGTGGCCATAAATGGAATCTTAGCGTGCGGATGATGTCTCGACAATGGAAGAAGAAGTGCCTCACAGGATCTTCAAAGGCGGCACCCTAAATCCGCCATCGCTTCTGGCTAAGCCCCCACAGAATAGACTTCCACAGGCTCGGAAAACCCCTTTACCTCGTGCAATCCACATGACTGGAAACTGACTCCCACCGGATCCCAATCCGAAACAAAAGCACTGGAGGCAAGAATTTTCTGGTCGAGGTCACGGGTCAGGCCTTCGATACGAAAAGCAAGATTCACGGCATCTCCAAGCGCCGTAAAATCGTCCTGACTCGCTCCACTGAGTGCGACCTCCCCAACATGCATCCCGATGCAGCAGTCAAAAGACGCATCTACCCGGAGAAGCATTTGCTTCTGGGAATCGGTCAACAACCAACTAGAATCGGCAAGTGCTGTGGCGACATCAAGGGCGAGCTGCCTGGCTCGTGGGCCATCTGAATGCCAGTAAGCGAACACGCAGTCGCCGGTAAATTTGTCAATCACGGCTTCCTTCTGCTTCAAAAAGTCGCGACATTTTTCATACCAGTGGTTCATTAATTTAGCCAGATCATCAGCCGCAAGCTTGCTGGAGAGTCTGCTGTAGGCCTTGATGTCTCCTACCAACATAACAACCGGCCTGGTCTGCACCACAGGCTCAGAACGGGTGAGCACCTGTGTCTGAAACATGCCGCCCCTCAAGTTGGTCACTGATCTCTCCGGGGTCACCGGAAACAAATTCAAACTCCACACTTCCGAAGCGCAGCCTATCACCGGGAACTATTTTCTGTGGTGTGCGGACGACCAGGCCATTGAGATACGTGTAGTTTGAGCTACCCAAATCTGTCAGCCAATACTCTTTTCCCTGACGCCGGATTGATGCGTGCTGACGCGATACACTGGCGTCCTCGAGAGGGATGGTGGCATCCACAGCGCGACCCAGCATATTGAATTCAACGAGGTCAATGCGCGCACCGGTGTCGATATGAAGAAGTTGGTCAGCCATGAGAGGGTAGAGGTAGGATGCTGGACACCTCGACAAAGTGCGAGTAGAAAATAGAGTGTTTGCCCCTTCTCGCCGTCTTTTTTCGGCGCTCATGGCTGTTACCCTGACAGCGCCCCTCGGGAAAGCGACTGCATTGCTCATGTTGTGCCTGTCATCCAGGTCCAGTTGCAACTGAGCAAGGAAGGAGAACCGACGCTCACCCGAGGAGGCAGACATCAGAATTCTGCTCGATGCAGAAACCGTGAC
Source organism: uncultured Verrucomicrobiales bacterium (assembly GCA_943789025.1). Lineage (GTDB taxonomy): Bacteria > Verrucomicrobiota > Verrucomicrobiia > Verrucomicrobiales > DEV007 > CALSSN01. The sequence continues at coordinate 76,172 of CALSSN010000009.1, read as the reverse complement.
ACGGTTTCACTCAGCCTCCAGTTCGGACGAGGAAAGCCATGCCGCTTTCCTGAACGCGTGTGCTGAGGCTTTTGCGCAGGCCATTGTCATCACAACAGATGGCAGGGAGATAACACCCCGACGGCGATGCACCATTGCAGTGCGATCGGGATTAGACGGAAAGCCGGATCATCTGGCAGTGAGCCTGCAAAAACTCCCACTCCCTCCGGAGGCCGGGGAAGTGGTGGTTTCTCTCCTCGCAGATGCGCCAGCAACCGTAATGCTTTCGATACGGGATGAAACCGGCAAGCAAATCGGCCGGGTTCAGGTGCTTTTTCCAGGCGAAAAGAGCCGTACCTGCGCACTCGTGACGCCCTCTTTGCACGAGGCTGTTTCCGAGAAAAATCACAGCAAAGAGGCGAAAAAAGCCTCGGGCGACCAACTTATGAGAGGTTTTTCGGCAGAACCAAAAATTCCAGGTAGCAGAAAAACCCAAACCAGCCGGACCACGGCTCCACAACCAGAGGAAAATGTTTCCACTCTCTGGGACTTCCTGCGCCTCGGATTCCGCCACATCTTCCCGACGGACTCGACCACATCCTCTTCATCGACAGGGCTCTTTCTCTTCAGTCATCGCACTGCCGGCCGCTGCTGGCCCAGGTGACGGCCTTCACCGTTGCGCCCACTCCATCACCCTGGGCCTATCCGCGCTTCGGACATCTACGGCATGATGGACGGCAGGATCGCCGAACCGCTCATCGCCGCCAGCATTGTCGTGGTCGGGGCATGGAAAACTGCCCTCCGGGGCGGCGAGCCGAACACACGCCGGCAGGACTACGACTGGCTGAATCGTCTTCGGCTTCGGGCTCATCCACGGGCTCGGGATCGCCAACATGCTCGCCGGATACGACCTGGGTGAGACCTTCCTCATCCCTCTCGTCGGCTTTAACCTCGGAGTCGAAGTCGGTCAACTCGCCGTCGTCGGCCTCTCTTTCCTCGTCCTAGGCTGGTGGTTGCGCTGCGACTTCTACCACCGGCGCATCGCCGTTCCCTTGAGCCTGATGATCGCCTGTGTCGGCGCCTGGTGGTTCGTCGAGCGTTGCTTCTTCCCCAGTTGAACTCCCGCCTTCCAGCAAAGCAACAACCTCGTCCTGGATTCCTCCACCTCATCCAGCAGCAGACCGGGATCACGAACGATAAGAACATCGCCGCTCTCGCGGTGCTCGTAGATACGAAACTTTGCTCCTTCCGTCTCTTTGGCATCGACTTCCTTGAGCACCTTGTCTCGCTCGAGCATCGCAGCGAGAATGAAACGGGCATTTTCGGTATGTTCATCGTTCTCTTCAAGCAGGCGCCTCAACAGATCTTCGGCCGTCTCTTCCTTCACCACCGGCTCATTCTTGACATCAACAGGCAGCTCAAACCTTGTTTTCCAGAATGAAAACGGGGTGATCGATTCACTCAATTCACGCCACGCATCCTCAGAGAAGTCTTTTCGCAGCAAGGCGTCCTCCCCTCAGAATCATCATCAAAGAGCGCCGTGTAAAAAGAGTCACCGTCCTCGAAAGCCACGCCGGTGTGGAAGCATGCCTGGGCACGCTTGCGAATTTTCCAGCTGGTATGCATGGCCACGATACAATAGGACAGTCGGCAGGGCATCACCCCCGCGCGTTCCAACAAGCAGACAAGCTCAGCGAGGTCAACTGCAGATCACTTCGGCTCGACTGAATTCATCCATCCGCTCTGGTGCCTACTGCCCACGACCGGAGAGCGAGCGACGGCGCAACACAGTCGCGGCTGACTTCAGTAAACCACCTCCTGAACGTATCGCGAGGCGACAGAGGTCGCTGAACTTGGGAACCTCTCGGTTGCGGATCCGAACCATAACAGAAACCCTCCAATCGCACCGAAAATCAAATTACTCGCCCAGGCACTGAGAAAGGGAGAGAGGCGACTTCCCTGGCCCATGGCAAGAAATAAATTGTCCACAAAGAACATAGAAAAAAAGACGAAAACACAGGTCGCGACTCCTCCGAGAAGCCCCCTCCGTGAAAATACCAGACCAAGAGGCGTAGCAATAAGGACGACAACAAGACAACTCCAGGGGAAGGCCAGACGGTAATGGAAAAAAGTCCAGAAAGGCGCCAACCGACTCTCCGGGAGTGATGCGTTGGTTTTTAAGAACGATCGTAATTCAGGAATTCCCAGGTATTTCGGATCGAATGAGGCGCTGAAGATCGTCCATGGAGTCTCCGGAAAGTGCACGTCAAACTTGTCGCTGGTCTCTGGAATTTCTCCTTCCTGCGACTTGACGTCGTAATAAACGGGAGCCATCGGCAAGCCGTTCTCGTAACGCACCGTTTTTCCAGAATAAAACCGCCAGGGACCATTGGGCGGCCACCAGCGCGCCCGCCTCGCCACAATCGTGCTGCTTGGACGCCCTTGCTCATCGTGCTCCACAACCCAGATATTGCGGAGTTTCTTCTTTTTCAAATCGAAGGGAATTTCACCAATATACCACGAGCGGCGCTCCTCACGGTTTCGATAAAACTGCTTTTCTACCAAAGTATCATCTTCATATCCCTCCGTAATCGCGCGGTACATGGAGTCCTTGTGCGCCTCAGCCGTCGGAGCCCAATGATAATTGAGCACAAGACAGACGAAGGAAAGATACGCTCCCGAAACAAACGCAGGGCGCAATACTTCGATCACGCTCTTCCCGGAACCGAGCATCGAGACGATCTCGTTTGATCGAGACATTTGCCCGAGGGAATAAAGCAGCGCCAGAAGTACAGTGACCGGGAGGACCTGAACGATGATCATCGGGACCTGGATGACGTAAAACCAGAAAACCTTGAGAAACGGGACACCCGCATCGATGAAATCAGGCCCGTTGTCACTCAGATCAATAATCAGCCAGATCGCGAGGAAGGCCGCAAAGCAGAAAGCTAATGGGATGGCCACGTTGCGAATCAGGTAGCGGTCCATAATGCTACTCCTAACGTAATAAAAAAGTGCAATCGGCGGGGAAATAAAGAGCGCAAAAACGAGCAGTAATTTCACCAGGTAAGCAGGAAAAGAGGTTTCCTCCCCGAGATAACTATTCTTCGCGAAGGTCCAGTTCTGCAGAATATCGTCCCCGACAACAACCACCGCAGTAGCCAGACAGAGGCTCGCGATAGCTTCCAGAGGCACCTGATCACGCCAACGAACAAGTGAGAAAATCCATCCAGGGATAGAAACGACCATCCAGACAAAGACACCGCCGCGCAGCCAGAGATAAATCTTTCCCGGACTTATGGAAGTCTTGATCATACTGCGATCAACCGCTTCAAGGGACGTCAACTCCTGAGCCACCATCGCAGAGTGCAGCTCCGAATCGGTCGGATCCAGTCGGAAATCACCCCCCGCTAGAAGCTGCAAGAACAACCAGAGGACAGCGATCAAAACCGGTCCGGTAAATAAAAAAGGCGGCAGACTTCCCGTGCGGCGGGAGGATTCTACCTCTTCCGAAGACTCGTTTCCAAATTTTGCAAACATCCGTGCATTCCGGCGTCCCAGAACCGGAGCGCAGGATGGTGTTAAAAATCCTGACAGTCAACCGACCGCGTCATCAGCGAATCCGATTGTGGGCCAGGGGCATCTAGGCTACCTGCTCACGGGTGCGACAAGCACAAGGCACACACCCAGTTCCACGATGCAATGATCGGCATGAATGACGGCAGGAGGCGGCATCGGACGATATCGTGGCGCCCGCGAGCGGACTTCTTCTCCGCAGACCGGTCCCGCTGTCCCGGTCCCCAGACTTCGAGTTCCGGGGCGAGCAGCAGGAGATGGCAAACCGGCACGTGGCTGCAAGCCCTCCAGAGCCGGCCACCCGCTCGCCGTGGAGGCAGGCACCGGCGTAGGGAAATCACTGGCCTACCTGGTGCCTGCCGTCCTCTTCGGCGCAGGCGCACCGCCGCAAAGGCGATTCATCTCGACCCACACGATCAACCTGCAGGAACAGCTGATCCACAAGGACATCCCGATCCTGCAGAAGGTTCACGACCGTCCCGTTCCGGAGCCGCGCTGCTCAAAGGCCGCGGGAACTACCTCTGCATGAGCCGGCTGAGGCGCGCGATGCGCAACAAGGGAGACCTGTTCACCTCCTCCGAGCAGGATGACCTCAAAATGCTCTGGGACTGGGCGCACGAAACGGAGGACGGATCGCGCAGCGATCATGGCTACCCACGCCACCCTCCCCGGGGGTCTGGACACCAGGTCTGCTCGGAGTCGCTGGCGTGCTCGCCTCGCATCTGCGGGAAGGAACCGCTCTGTTTCTTCCAGGCGGCGAAGGCGCAGGGCGCATGGAGGCAGACCTGGTGGTGATGAACCACACGCTCTTCTTCACCCTGCTCGCTGGAGCAGCGAAGAGACACGGCGCGGCCGGCGATGAGCGGGGCTTCCTCTACCCGCGGGACTTTGCCATCTTCGACGAGGCCCACACGCTCGAGGCTAGTGCGCCGCAGCTCAGCTCGGCATGCGGCTCTCCGGCCCGGGGATCCTCTTCGACCTGCGCAAGCTCTTCAACCCGCGGACCAAAGAAGGGCCTCTTTCCAACTTCTGGGAGAGGCCAAAGGGAGTCGAGGCCACGCTGCGCCTGATCGAACGGGTGGAGAGGTTCTTTGGCATGAGGTGGAGGAAGCCTGCGATTTCGGGTCCGTGGGGGCGCGAATTCCGGGTGCGCGAACCCCATCGGGGTCGACGATCCCCTTGGCCGGGCCGCTGCGCCAGATGGCCGCCGTGCTGCGCGAGGTCGGCCGACCGCACGGACAAGGAAGCCGACCAGGCTCGAGCTCGAGGACCTGGCCGAGCGCATGCTGAGCCACGCGTGCTTCGGGGTGGCCGAGTTTCTCGACCTGCGGGCAGGAAGGCCACGTCTACTGGGTCGAGCGCAGCGGCAAGCCAGCGGAGGCGCCGCCCCAGGCACAGGCCACCCTGCGCTCGGCACCCATCGACGTCGCCGGCCGGTGCCGGGAGATCTTCTTCGACCGCGAGCCGCACCTGCGTGATGACCAGCGCCACCCTGGGCACCGGCGAGACCTGACCTCGCGGTATTTCCGCAAACGAATCGGTGGCGACGAGATCGACCATGCCAGAAAATCGGGAGTCCCTTTCGACTACCGGAAGCAGATGCAGCTCTACCTCGTCAAGTCGATGCCGGAGCCGAGCGAGCCGAACTTTGAAGAGCAACTCGAAGCTTGGATCCGGCACTTTCTCCTCGAGAGCGATGGCAGTGCTTTCGTGCTTTTTACCAGCTACAAGCTCTTGAAGGAAATGGCTGCCCGACTCGGACCTGCCTGCACGAAAAACGGCTGGCGCCTACTCGTTCAGGGGCAGGAAATGCCACGTGACCGCATGCTGCGCACGTTTCGGGAAGACAAACATTCCGTGCTCTTTGGAACCGACAGTTTCTGGACCGGCGTAGACGTTCCGGGCAAGGCGCTCAGCAACGTCATTATCACCCGCCTTCCTTTTGCAGTTCCGGATCACCCGATCACTGCCTCCCAGATCGAGAAAATCCAGGCTGAGGGAGGCAATGCTTTTTTTGAATACTCACTTCCAGAAGCGGTGGTGAAGCTCCGACAGGGGATCGGGCGTCTGATCCGAACGAAAAAGGACAGCGGGATCGCAGCGATTCTCGACAGCCGGATCCTCAACAAGCGCTACGGGCGTCGCTTCCTCGCGGGACTTCCCTCCATCCCGACGACGACGCTGGGCAAAGAGGATGTCTGATTCGTGAAAACTATTTACGGACACACCAACGACCAACTCTCCCTTAACCGAGAACTTCCGGATAAGCAGAAAGAGCGATCGCGCGGGTCGCCTCGTAAATCTCCTCAGGATCTGCCAGCTTAAACCAATCCGAGACCTTTGAAGCGCAGACTTTGGCATCGAGCTTCCGAATCGCATACCTGACCAATGGAACTTGCGAGGGCGCGACACTCAATTCGTCCATCCCAAGGCCGATCAGGAGAGGGATGAGATTCAAATCGCCTGCCATCTCTCCACAGATCCCGACCCAGATGCCGTTCTCACTGCCTGCTTTCGCAGTATGGTGGATCAGGCGAAGAATCGCGGGGTGGGTCGGCTGATACAGGTGCGCGACACTTTCATTAATCCGGTCGACCGCGAGGGAATACTGCACCAGGTCATTGGTTCCAATACTGAAAAAGTCGACTTCCGGCGCAATCAAGTCCGCTGCCACAGCGGCACTCGGAACTTCTATCATGGCACCGACTTGAACTTCTGAGTCAAAAGAAACTCCTTCCGCGGAAAGCTGTTTCTTGCACCTCTCCAGGATCCGCTTTCCTTCGATCACCTCCTCAACACTCGAAATCAGAGGAAACATGATCCCAACTTTCCCCAAAGCGCTTGCCCTCAGCAATGCACGAAGTTGCTCTTCGAAGAGTTCGGTCCTCTGGAGACAGTAACGGATACCTCGCCACCCGAGGAACGGGTTCGGTTCAGGTTCGCCGCTCCGTCCCGGCTCCAGCTTGTCACCGCCGAGGTCGACCGTCCGAAAAATCACCAGATCCGGATTCAGTGAAGCCACCACCTGCCCATACTCCTCGGTCAGCCGCTCTTCGGTGGGCCGTTCGCTCTCGAGATAAGCAAATTCCGTTCGAAAAAGCCCCACCCCTTTGGCATTGAAGGAAAGAACGTCCTCCACCTCTTCCGCAAACTCAATGTTCGCGCTCAGGACGATTTTCTTCCCGTCCAAGGTTTCACAATCCGCGTCCCGCTCATCCAGCACTCGCTGTTCGATCGCGCCTTTCTCTTCCTGAAGGCGCTGGTAACTCCTCCGCGTCGCTTCGGACGGATTCACGATGACCAGACCACCATAGCCATCGAGAAGAACATCATCCCCACTGCGCAGACACCCTTCCAGATCTGGAACCCCTACGATGGCTGGGATCCGGAGTGAGCGAGCGATAATTGCCGTGTGGGACGTCGTTCCTCCCACCTCGGTGATGAACCCCAGAACCAACTTACGATCGAGCGCAGCCGTGTCCGAGGGAGTCAAGTCGTGCGCGCCCAGAATAAAAGGCTCAGTGGGCTGCTTGCCGACGATTCCACCCTGAGCTGCATCCCCCCTGAGATTGCTCAGCACCCTCCTCGACACATCCTCGATATCTACCACACGCTCACTGAGATAGGTGTCGTCAATCGCCCGCAGAGCCTCGATGTAGCGACTCATCACCGACCAAAAGGCATAATCAGCACAGGTCACCTCGGATTCGATAGCATCGTTCACCTGCTTGAGAACAGTGCTGTCCTCCAGCACCAGCAGGTGGGCCTCGAAGATTGCCGCGTGCTCGGCGCCGAGCTCTACGAGCACTTTTTCGTACATTTCACGGATCTGCCGACGCGTCAGAGTCAGGGCATCTTCGAGCCGCTCACGCTCGCGCGCGATCTCTGATGCCTCGATCGGCTCCCTGACAGGCTCCCGGAAGGTTTTTCCTCTCAGAAACACCTTGGCATGGGCAACCCCGGAGGAGACAGCGCTCCCTTGCATCCGGATTTCCTTCCTGATTGTTTCCTCTTTCATCAACGCTCCCTGGACCAGATCTCTGACACCAGCATTCATGCTGGAGGCGAGCTTCCCTGTTTCAAAATTACCCTCACCAGCAATCGTTTACTTACCACCGGAATGCCCTCTCGTCACCCCTCATCCCATTGCGCTGCATTTTCTCTGCCTGGCCCTCAAAAATACCCTGATTCTCCTTCTTCTGGTGATATACTCCCCCGGGAATTTTTCCTCAGCCCCACCAAGTGCCCCCCTCCATCGCATCACGGGCCCTACAGCCAAGCCTCTCTCAGCCATCATTCTCCATGCCATCTGCTACCGACTCTCCACAGATCAATCCCTTCCTCCCACGTCACCTCGGCCCTTCAGACGAGGAGGCGAATGCAATGCTCGCCCACCTTGCCTTCCCCGGCGACAGTCTCATTGATGCCATCGTTCCCGAGGCGATTCTCGACCGTGCCGCGATGGATCTTCCTGATCCTCTCGATGAAGCAGGGGCACTCGCAGACCTGCGGCGCATCCTCTCGCAAAATGAAGTGAAAAAGTCGCTCCTTGGGTGCGGGTTCTCCAATACTGTCACGCCGCCCGTGCTCCAGCGATGTGTGCTCGAAAACCCGGGGTGGTACACCGCCTACACTCCCTACCAAGCCGAGATTTCGCAGGGACGCATGGAAATGCTTCTCAACTTCCAGACTCTGATCACGGACCTGACGGGGCTCGATGTGGCCAACGCCTCACTTCTTGACGAAGCTACCGCAGCAGCCGAAGCCATCGCCCTTGCCGCTGCCTCAAAACCCAAGGGGACGACCGCTTTCATCTCCGAGACCTGCCACCCCCATGTCATCGACGTGGTCCGCACGCGTGCCGCAGCCAGCGGAATCTCATTGCTGGTTGGAGATCCGCTGAGCTTCGATCCCTCAGAGATCGCTGGGCTTTTTGCAGTTGTCCTCGCCTTCCCTGACACACTGGGCGCCGCCACCGACTGGACGCAAGCGGTGGAAGCCATCCACGAGGCAGGTGCCCTGGCTATCGTCTGTACTGACCTCCTCTCCCTCTGCCTGCTCAAGCCTCCCGGTGAGATGGGCGCCGACATCTGCGTGGGAAACTCCCAGCGCTTCGGGGTTCCGCTCGGCTACGGTGGGCCTCATGCCGCCTTTATGGCCGTGAAAGACCAACTCAAGCGCAAGCTTCCCGGACGCCTGATCGGCATCTCAATCGACTCCCAGGGAGCTCCCGCCTACCGTCTCTCCCTCCAGACTCGTGAGCAACACATCCGCCGAGAAAAAGCGACCTCCAACATCTGCACCGCCCAGGTTCTACTTGCTGTCATGGCCACTGGATATGCCTGCTACCATGGTCCGCAGGGACTTCGCACCGTGGCAGGCCGCGTCCACGAGATCGCCGCAGCAGCGGCAGCAGCCCTCACCGAAGCAGGGCACTCACTGCACAGCAAAAGCTTTTTCGACACCCTCACGGTGACGGTTTCAGATGCCGCGGCCACCGTTGCAAAGGCGCTCGAGCTTGGCTTCAATATCCGCCAGATCGACACCACACGGGTCACTCTCGCCTTCGATGAGACGACCACAAATGACGACCTGAAAGCCTCCTGCCGTGCTTCGATGCCGTTCCTGGGTCCGCGGCGGACACCTCGGCCCACCCCTCATTTCCGCCCGAGCTCTTTCGAACTTCCGACTTCCTGAGCCACCCGGTCTTCAATTCCTACCACACAGAGACCGAAATGATGCGCTACCTGCGTCGCCTTCAGGGGAAGGACATCGCCCTCGACCACTCGATGATTGCCCTCGGAAGCTGCACCATGAAGCTCAATGCAGCGGCCGAGATGATGCCACTCAGCTGGCCGGAAGTGGGCAACCTCCACCCGTATGCTCCAGCCAACCAGGCAGCCGGATACCGCAAAATGTTTGTGCAACTTGAAGACTGGCTCGCTTCCATCACCGGCTTCGCAGCAATCTCTCTCCAGCCGAACGCGGGCTCGCAGGGGGAATACGCCGGGCTTCTGGCCATCCGCCGCTACCACGAGGACCGGGGGGAAGCCTCACCGCGATGTCTGCCTGATTCCCAGCTTCGGCCCACGGCACCAACCCCGCCTCCGCCGTCATGTGCAGCTTCAAGGTCGTCGCCGTCAGGTGCACGGACACCGGCGACATCGACATCGACGACCTGCCGGTCCAAGGTCGAGGAGCACCGCGAGAACCTCGGGCGCCCTGATGATCACCTACCCCAGCACCCACGGGGTCTTCGAGGAGGGCATCCGCGAGATCTGCGCGCTCGTCCACGGCGCGGGCGGGCAGGTCTACATGGACGGGGCGAACATGAACGCCCAGGTCGGGCTTGACCTCCCCGGGCCGAATCGGAGCCGACGTCTGCCACCTCAACCTGCACAAGACCTTCTGCATCCCCCACGGAGGGGGCGGCCCGGGGGTCGGGCCGATCGGCGTCGCGCAGGCACCTGGTCGCCTACCTCCCGGGCCACGAGACTGCTCGAGTCCCCCGAGGGCGCCGTCTCCTCCGCCCCGTGGGGCTCCGCCTCGATCTGCACGATTTCGTGGATGTACATCCGGATGATGGGCGATGCCGGCCTTCGCCAGGCCACCGAGACCGCGATCCTCAACGCCAACTACGTGGCGGCCCGCCTCAAGGACCACTTCCCCGTGCTCTACACCGGAAAAAACGGCCTCGTCGCCCACGAATGCATCATCGACCTCCGCAACCACCAGCATGTCGGAGTCGAAGACGTCGCCAAGCGCCTCATCGACTACGGATACCACGCCCCCACCATGAGCTGGCCAGTCGCCGGAACACTTATGATTGAACCGACAGAATCCGAGTGCAAAAGCGAGCTCGATCGCTTCTGCGATGCCATGATTGCCATCCACGGTGAAATCCAGGAGGTGGAAGAGGGACGAATTGATCCCACCGACAACCCACTAAAAAATGCTCCTCATACCGCTGCCTCACTGCTGGCAGACGACTGGGCCCACGCATACACACGTGAGCAGGCAGCCTACCCACTACCGTATCTCCGCGAGCACAAATACTGGCCTCCCGTCGGTCGCGTCGACAACGTTCATGGTGATCGCAACCTCGTCTGCTCCTGCGCCGGGATGGAAGAATACGCCTCGTAGGCGCAACCCGCGTTTTCCCCGCGGACCTGCACCCGGAGAATCCCGGCGCTCTCGCCTCCATCCCCCCCTCTGGTCCGGTTTTCCTTGCTCCGGCGTTGTTCTTTGACCCCGCCTGCCTTTTCCTGCTTTCACCTACCTCTCGAAACCACCCTCAATCAGCTCGCCGATGGCAACCAGAGCAGCCTCTGCATCCTCACCTTCCACAGAGATGAGAACCACACTTCCCGGCCCAGCCGCCAACATCATTAAGCCCATGATCGACTTTCCATTAACCTGCTCGTCATCCTTCTCGACCCAGATCTCTGCAGCGAAGCTGTTCGCCAGCTTCACAAACATCGCAGCAGGCCGTGCATGAAGCCCGGCCTCGTTCTCGATAATAAATTTCTTTTCCAGTGTCTCTCCCATAATGGTGAGGAGGTAGTGCACACCCCAAGCGGGCTGCTTTCAAGTCGTGATTCTCACTTGATCTGACGTTCGCGCATTGTCTCAAGCAGCTTCGTCTCGAACTCGAGAGCAGAGTTATGACCGAAACTCCGCAGCTTCTGATCCAGAGCCGCGAGCTCGATCAGACCCGCAATATCCCGCCCCGGGGCGACCAGCAACTCAATGTGGGGGACCCGGATCCCAAGAATTTCGTACTCCTGCCGCTCCAGACCCAGCCGATCAATGTCGTTGTGTCTTGAAGCCACCGTGAGAGTGATCACGAGATCGACTCGCTTCTCGAGACGAATACTGCCAATCCCGTAAAGCGCGGCAACATTGATGATCCCGAGCCCGCGGACCTCCATATGGCTCTGCCCGATATGCGGCGCTGATCCTCGCAATTCCTCATCGATTGGCTGGAAGCGAACCATATCATCGGCCACCAGACTTGCCCCACGCTCGATAAGTCCGAGCACGCTCTCGCTCTTTCCGGTGCCACTGTCCCCGCGGATAAGCACCCCGATCCCGCGCACATCTACCATACTTCCGTGCTCGGTGGTGGATGGAGCAAACTCTTTTTCCAGCATCAAAGTCGCCGCATTCATGAACTTCATCGACACCATCGACGAAGCAAAAACCGCAATCCCCATTTTATTCGCAATCTCTAGCAACCCTTCGGGGGGTTTCTTGCCGCGGGACACCACGAGACACGGGATATTCTGTTCACAGACCTCGAGGAAGCGCTGCAGACGCTCCGCCTTCGTGAGGTTCAGGACATAAGATCTCTCGGAATTCCCGATGACCTGGATCCGGCGAAATGCAAAATATCGAAAGAACCCACTCAGAGCCAGGCCCGGCCGGTTCACCGTGGATTCGCTGATCCGACGGTCGAAACCGACCTCCTCGCCTATCATTCTCATCTTTAACTCTTTCGCGTGGCGTTCATAGAACTCTCCAACGCTGATTGATGAGACCCGACGCACCTTCTTCTTGGCAGGCATGGGTTCAGCTTAACGCATTCGGGAACAGGTTGCCATCCCGGTTGTTCATCACCTTAAGAAACCCTCAGCCACTCTCAGGGAGGTAATTATTTATCCTTCCATGGCAGCAGACATCATCCGCTGCTTCATGATCAGCTTCTTTTGATACCTGCCCTGGATCACATCAACCAGCACGAGAGCGACGAGGACAAAATAGAAGGTCGCCTTGCTCATCGCCTGAATCTCCTGCCCAAAGAATGCGAGGTGCGCCTTGTGGCCCCCTTCAGAGATCAGCAGCACTCCAACGAGAAAAAGAATAAAGAGCCCGAGCACCTCATACATGCGGTTCTTCTCCAGAAAAGAGGAGATCCTGTCAGCCAGGGCAATCATCAGGATGCCACCGATCACAATCGCTGCAGCCAGCACCCAGAAGGTTTCACTGAGTGCCATCGCGCTCAGGATCGAGTCAAAGGAGAAAACCAGGTTCATGATCACGATCATCATAATCACCTTCCACGGCGCAGTCGCTTCGCGCTCCGGGCCGCCGTGCACCTCAGATCCGACCAGATGCCAGATCTCTTTCATCGCGGTGTAAAGAATGAAGAGACAAGTGGTGCCGGGAACGGAGCCAGCAAAATCTGTTTCTTATTGATGCTGTCCTTGGGGCGGTGGGTTGTGGTTTGAGTCGGGTTGGGGCCGAGGGCAAGGCCCTCGGCCTTCCCCCCTCCCCGAGGGGAGGGGGGAAGGTTCGGATTTCCTGATTATCAGGCTGCTTTCATTTCTTTTTCCGGGCGGTAAAGACTCCAAGGGGTGGCGTAGTCGAGAGTCTGGTGCTTTCGACTGTGATTATAATAGCTCATCCAAGTGTCCACGTGCTCGCAAAGTTCCGGAATATTCCGATAGCTCCACAGACGCAGCTTTTCGTATTTGAGACTGCGCCAGAGTCGCTCGATAAAGACGTTGTCTACCCAGCGCCCCTTGCCGTCCATACTCACTTTCGCGCCGTAGGCCTCTACTGCCGAGGTCCACTCTTTCGAGGTGAACTGGCTACCTTGATCCGTATTCAAGATCTCAGGAGCTCTCCCTGCGACCTTGACCGCACGATGAAGCGCTCGCAGGCAGAAAGCCGTATCCATGGTGTTGGACACATCCCATGAGAGCACCGCGCGGGTATGCCAATCCATGATCGCAATGAGGTAAGTATGGCCCTTGATCATCGGAATATAGGTGATGTCGGTGCACCAGACCTGGTCTGGCTGATTAACTTCCAGCTCTCGTAGCAGATAAGGATAGATCTTATTCCCAGGCGCTGGCTTGCTCAGAGACGGCTTGGGAACCATCGCCTCGATACCCATGATACGCATCAGCCGCCGGCAGCGTCTCCTGCTGATACTCCAACCCAGATCCCGTAGTTCGAGCACGATCTTACGCGTTCCGAGAAAAGGATGGTGGGTGTGGATCATGTCGATCTGTCGCATGAGCTCCTCATCCTGCTCACGCAGCTTCGCCTGCCGTGGCTCCAGCCGGTTGCGGTTGACCGCGAGCAGCTCGCATTGCCTGCGAATCGACAGCTGGGAGTGGTCTCGCTCAATCATGGCTTTTCGCTGAGGTCGACCCCCAGCTGTTCGCACTTTTTTTCGAGAAACTCCTTTTCGATGACCAGCTGGCCGACTTTTCGCTCCAGCTTCACCTCGCGCGCCTCCTTTCGCGCGAGTTCCCGAGCGACCTCGCTCTTGCCCTCGAAGATCTCGTCAATACGCGACTCCAGTTCCTTTTTCCAGGCGCCGACTTGTGACGGGGCCACTTCGTTTTCCCTGGCTATCTCTATGATCGTGCGGATGCCCTTGAGGGCCTCAAGCGCTACGCGTGCTTTGAATTCGGCACTCAGGTGCCTTCTTTTTCGTTTCATTGGTTTTGTTCTCTGTGGTTTTCGCCACCAAGAACAGCCTCAATTCATCAACAGGCAAGTGGCTCCGTTTGGCGGCACCACTTCTGAGGCCGCCTGCCAGAAAAATAATCGAGTCAAACTTGAACGAACCTGTCACATATGCGCTCTCGATCCCGAAAAGTGGTTGATCAAGAAGTTCGACCATTTTGAGCACAGCGAAGAGCAGAACGATCCGCAGGATGATGGCCAGACCGATGCCCAGCTTTCGTACCATGGCTTGTGAAGCCTCAGGTGCCCGCTTCGATTCCAGTGAGATGTAAAGTAGATTGTCGAAGCCAAGCACGGCCTGGAGGGCAACAAGGGTCATCAAAGTAAAAATATGTTCCATAAGAAGTAGAATGCTGTGAGATGCTTCATAATGAATCCTGGCCGCGGCGCAAGGGCATCCCATCACCGAAATTTTCTGCTAAAGGAGCGGATGAACCGATTGATCGGCACCCTGCCCCTGCCATGGTGGCGCGATGGCAGCCCCGAACCAACCCGACGCGATTCTCTCCGCAGCCGAACTCAACCTCTCCTTCGGGAACCAGGCGATCCTTTCTGGCGCCACCCTGGCAGTTCGACCAGGACAGAAAATCGGCCTCGTCGGACGCAATGGGTCGGGGAAATCGTCCTTCCTCAAAATCGCTGCCGGTCACGAACAGGCAGACAGTGGCAGTGTCGCCCGACGCCAGGGACTCGTCGTCGGATACCTTCCGCAGGACTTCCAGATCGATGAGAATGCCACGGTCGAGGAAAACATCCGCTCCGGCGCAGCTGATCTTGCCGAAAAGATAGCCCATTTCGAGTCCGGGGTAGACGACGAGTATGTGCTTGCACGGATCCAGGCCGAGATTGACAGCCAGGACGGCTGGAATCTCGAAAACCGTATCACCGCACTGATGCGGGCCCTGGCTACCCCGCCGGCCCAGAGACTTGCCAGCTACTGCTCAGGCGGAGAAAAAAGGCGTGTCGGTCTCTGCCGCGCACTCGTCGCCCAGCCCGAACTGCTCCTCCTCGACGAACCGACCAACCACCTCGACCCGGAAGCCATCGAATGGCTCGAGTCCTTTCTCGTCACCTTCCGCGGGGCCTGCCTTTTCGTCACCCACGACCGGTATTTTCTCGATCGGATCGCCACCCATATCGCAGAACTCGACGAGGGGAGGTTTTTTCTCCACAAGGGAAACTACAGCGACTTTCTCGTCGCCCGCGCTGAGCGCCAGGAGCGCGCCGAGGCGGCCGAGGGGAAACGCCAACGCTTCCTCCGACGCGAAATCGAATGGGTCCGTGCCGGAGTCAAAGCGCGCGGAACCAAACAACGCAGTCGCATGGAAAATTTCCACGCTGTAAAAGCGCAGAAGGCACCGGATCGCGAGCTCGAGATGGATCTCATTCTCCCGCCCGCACCGCCCCTCGGGAACGTCATCCTCGCCGTCAAAGATCTCGGCATGGTCGCCGAAGCCGACCCGCTCTTTCTCGGGCTTGATCTGGAGCTCCGGGCCGGAGAGTGCATCGGCATCGTTGGGAAAAACGGTGTCGGAAAAACCACCATGCTCAAGGCCATGCTCGGTGAGATTCCCCCGACCGAGGGCACGGTGCGCATGGGGAAAAAAACCATCATCAATTACGTCGACCAGGGACGCCTGCAACTCGACAATGACCTCAGCGTCCTCCAGGAGGTCGGGGGCGATGAAGACTTCGTCCAGTTCGGTGAAGAAAAACTCCCGATTCGCAGTTACCTCAAGCGCTTCCTCTTCTCCGACGCGCGCATCAATGACCGCGATCGGCCACCTCTCCGGCGGCGAGCGCAACCGGGTGCTGCTGGCTAAGATTCTGCGCCGCGGCGGGAATCTCCTCGTCCTCGATGAACCGACCAATGACCTCGACCTGCAGATCCCTGCGCGTCCTCGAGGAGGCTCTCATCAACTTCGGCGGCACCAGCCTCGTCGTCAGCCACGACCGTTACTTCCTCGACCGTGTCTGTGATCGGGTCCTGGTCTTCGGCGACTCCCCCTGCCATCGAGGTCTTCGAAGGAAACTATTCTTACTCCCGGCGAAAAACTCCAGCAGCGCTCGACCTCACGCTCAGACAGCCACATCCACCCCTGCGCAGCCGACGAAAAGCGACCCCCGCCGCAACCGTGAACGGATTCGCAAGCTCACATTCAACGAAACCCGGGAACTCGATTCAATGGAACAAACGATTCTCGCAGCCGAGGAGGAAGTCGGCCTGCTTGAAGAAAAACTCAATGACCCGCAATTCTACGTTACCCACGCTCATGAGGCTGTCCCCCTCACTGCCGAGCTGGAGAAAAAGAAAGCTGCCATCCCAGAGCTCTATGATCGGTGGCAGGAACTTGAGGAGATTCGGGTGGGTAGCGATGTTTAGCCCGCACTCAATCGCCCAATCACTCAATCACCTCCTGATTTTCCAAAAGAATCCGTCCCAAGCGGGCGGAGTTTTTGGCAATTTCTCCGTCCTGAAATGTGGCACCTGCTTTTCTATTCGGCGGTGTCTTTTGTGTCTCCTTCCTCTCCGAGCATACCGGGGTTTATCCGGGAGAGCCTTCCCTCGGAAAGACTCCAGGCCTTGTCCCCGAGCCTCCTTGCCTCGCCCCGATCATGGGTCACCAGCAACACGGTCGACTCCGTTCGCGTCCTGTGGGCAGCGACCACCTCTTCCACGACGCCCCGGGTAGCAGCGTCCAGGCCGGCAAAAGGCTCATCCAGACATAGAAGAACCGGCTCTCCAGCCAGAGCTCTTCCCAGCGCCACCCGCTTCGCCTCTCCGCCACTGAGCCTGATCGACCTGCGTCCGAGAAGGTGATCAATCTGAAGCGCCTCAGCGACTTCGCGACACCGCGATTCAAGCTCCGCACCCCGAAGCCCACGCAATCTGGACGAGAAGCCCAATTGCTCACGCACCGTGAGGTGCGGAAAGAGGACGGCATCCTGAGGAACCAGTCCGATCCCACGTTCTCCCGGAACCACTCGTGCCAGATTCCTGCCGTTCAGAAAAATTTTTCCTGAATCAATCTTTCGCAGGCCACAGATCGCCTCGATCAATGACGATTTCCCCTCTCCGGTTGCTCCCATCAAGACGCCACAACTTCCCCGAGAAAGCGTCAGGGAAATCCCCTCGATCCGAAATCCCTGCGAAGACAAACCCACCTGCTTGAGAACGAGTTCCATTAAAAAAGTACCTCTTCACGTTCCCAGCCCCGCCCCAACCAGCGCACCCCCGCCAGAACGACCAGAGCAATCGCAATCAAAACCAAAGAGATGACCACAGCACCCCGCAAGTTCCCGAGATTCATCTCCAGAAAAATAGCCGTTGAAAGCACTTCGGTACGACCACGGGTTACGCCAGCAAAAACCAGAATCGGCCCAAACTCCCCCAGTGCCCGTGCCCAGGCGATCGCCCATGCCCCGAGCAAGCCTCTCCACGCCTGCGGAAGCAGCACCCGAAAAAAAGCCTGACCTCGACTGCATCCGAGGCTCATTGCGACCTCCTCCTGGCGTTTCGGGATTTCATCCATCGTCGAACGGATGACCCGAATGGCCAGGGCACAGCAGACCGTGAACTGCGCAACGACGACTGCCACCGGACTGAATGTGACTCTGGCCCCTTCTCCAAACACGTGAACCAACCAGCCATCGATACTCTTCTCTCCCAGAGAAAGATGATTAAAAAGAATCAGCAGACTCAAGCCTACAACTAATGGCGGCAGGATCACCGGAATGTCCAGAACCGTATCCAGAGCACTTTTGCCGCGGAACCTCCCCCTCGAGAGGAGAAAAGCGGCTGGAACCGCCACCAGGATACTCATCAGCGAACTGATCGTGCAGGTCAAAAAGGTCAAGCCAAGGGCGGAACGCAACTCGGGCTTCCCAAACAGATCCACAGCATCCTGCCAACTGACAAATCCAAGGCCAGCCAGCAACATACCCAGAATCAGACAGACATACCCGCCAGCCATCAGACCAACCCCCGGCAAAAAAAGGCAGGTCAGAAGGCACGCGATAGGCATTGTCGACAGGTGTCTCCTTCATGGTATTCCCACCCTACCCACGTTCTTGTCCAGCGTGGGAATTGTTCTGTAACCAGCTTCCCGAAAAATCCTTCCTCCTCCCTCCGAATTGTTAAGAAAGGCAGCAAATCGATGTGCCTGCTCATGGTTTTTTGATGCGGCAAGGACGCCGATCACAGCCTGCGCAGTGGGCAGCAGCGCCTCATCATCGAGGGCAACAAAATCGATCTCCTGAAACTGATCAGCCACGGCATCCCAGACGATCCCCGCATCCACCACACCTAAGGCCACCGCCTGAGCCACCTCGGTCACGGTCCCCATAGACACCACCGCAGAGGAAACAGCCATCCGCCATCGGGGGTCACTACCAAGATGTTTTTCGAGGTGCAGGCCTATGGCAGCTGACTGATTGCAAAGCGCAATCCGGAGCCCTTGGCGGGAGAGGTCTTCGACAGTGAAAATCTGCGCAGGATTTCCATGAGCCACGGCAATTCCTGCGGAAAGATTGCACAGAGAGAGGCGTGAGGAGAGCATCCCCCGTGCCTCGAAAGAATCAAGATAGCTACTGTCTGCCGGAAGGTAGAGGTCCCCACCGGCCAGCTCCAGCTGTGCCGCCAGGCTTCCCGACCCGCCAAAACGCAACTCCACGCGTTCCCCGCTCGATTCCTTGAATGCCGCCACTGCTTCGGTGATTGGCGCCTGAAGACCAGCGGCGCAGTAAAGCAGCACAGCGCCTCCGTCGTCCCGAGAAATTTGACGCTGCCAAAGCCCCGCAACAGCGACCCCGAGGACCACAAGAAACAAAACCAGAATACGTTTAAAGTGCAGCATCGAACAACCTTGCAGACCGCCAACAACAACAACAACAACAACAACAACCAATCTACGCAAAATCCTTCATTTCCCGAGAAACATCGAAGAAAATACCGACGGTGGGACTCGAACCCACACTTCCGAGGAAAACGGATTTTGAATCCGTCGCGTCTACCAATTCCGCCACGTCGGCCTCCAGCGAGCACCGCAGATTACTCCTGTTCTCTCAAAGGGCAAGTATTCCAGCCATCCTGAAAACGGTAGCCGCGCACGGCGCCTGCCAGGACACCCAGGCAATTGGGGTTTGCTACCACGATCAAGGGTGCAGCCGGGCATTACTTCCGAGCCCAGCACACACACGCAAACTTACGAACCGCTCTGCTACCTATGGTATAAATCTTTCCATGCAGAATCAGCAGTATCAGTGACGAAGCCCGCGTGGAACCGGCAACCCTCGAAGAACTGGACACCCTGGTCACTTTCGTGATGAACCTCATGAACGAGGAAGCGGACTTCAAGCCAACCGGAAACGCCAGGAACAAGGACTTCGCCTGATCCTCGAGCAACCAAACCGGGGAAGAATTTTTGTGGTCAAAAACGATCATACAATGGTCGGAATGGTCAACCTGCTCTTCACCATCAGCACCGCCATGGGCGGATTCGTCATCAACATGGAAGACGTCTACATCCACCCCGACCACCGCCGCCAAGGATACGGAAGCCTACTCATGAATCACGTGAAAATTCGCAAAAGAGAAAGGCTTCCTCCGCATCACACTCCTGACCGACAAGATCAGTGCGCCTCCCAACAGTTCTTCAAACACGGATTCAAATTTTCCGAAATGATCCCAATGCGCCTGGTCATCGAGGAGAAGTAAACACACTCGACCTTGAGCTCTCGATCACCTCCTGCACTCTTTTTCATACCCTTTGCCATGAAAAGACGGGCATCCCGCGAACTCCCATGTCATTTTAAAAGTCCTCCATCGAATGATTCCGAAACCACTCTCTCAGGATTTATCAATTTCCCCTGCAGCAGATGCCTCGGCCCTGGTCATGGTGGCTCTCATCTTCTTTCTGTTCGGCTGTTTCTTTGCCTCGGGTTTCATTCTTTACCGCCGCTCCAAAAGACCACGGACATGGCACGCCGAGCTCACTGACCCCTTCCCCCGGCCCAAAGCTTCGGAAAAGCAGATCACAGAGAATCAGAGTGAGAGAGCACCGTGGGAGAAAGACGCCCACTGGTGGAAGTGAAAAACCCGACGCCGCAAAGTCGGTCGCCCCTCAAGCGCCGCTCCGAACCACTATCTTTTCTTTCGAAAACTCTTTGCAGATTTACTTCCTGATCCTGTTCCGCATCGCCACTGTGGCCACTGTGCAGCAGCAGCTTTCCACTTAGCCGCGCCGGATCTCCGACCCACGAAAGCTGACTCGGACCGTATAAACACTCTGGCGATGGTATTCAATTTCACCTGTCGAAAGATCCACTCGCGCTGGAACTTTATCCATGTGCTTATTGACTACAGCTCGGTAACCGCGCTCCGAAAAGACATCGATCAGCATCGCCATCGCCTGCGGGTTTCTAAAGATTGGCGCCTCCGTGTTAATCACCGCCTCTCCTGAGATCGCATGATGTTTCACGATAGGCATGAATTTATTACAAATGATCCCACAGACGTCCCTGAAAAGAGTGTATTCATTGGCAACGTAGCCATCGAGACGCTTTACCAACTCCTGCCGCGCGTGAAGAATAATTTCACTGGCCAGAGGAATATCCCGCAGCGTATCGAAAGTCTCCGCTTCCAGTTCCAGCGTACTCTGATACCTGAGCTCGGCCAGAATGTTCTGTTCAACCTCAACAAAGCTTCCCTCGGCATTGATGAAGTGATAAAAAAACAGTTCCTTGAGTGACTTGAGTGCGTCCCAGGTCTTTTCTTTAAAGACCTGATACCGTTTGCGTGCAGCCTCAGGGTCCAAATCGGTCTTCCGAATCTCACAGTGCTCGCCTATGCCAGTAGCCGCCAGCTTCTCATTGGTTGCGATCATTTTCTGCCCGCGGGCAAGCTGTCGCTCAATACTGGTTTTCTCTTCTACAAACAACACCATCACATGAATGACTGGTGCCCGGAAATGTCGTGACAACGATGTCCCCTGGAACTCGCGATGCAACGTCTTCAGCTTGTCCACCAGAAGCTTCATGCACTCGACCTGGACTGTCGTCCTCGGGAAGCCATCCAGAACAGCCCCATCCCGAAACTCTTCATTCAGCATACGCCGAAAGAGAATCCCGACCACCTCCTTATCTCCAACCATCATGCCTCGGTCGATAATCGCTTTGGCCTCAGGACTCGTCAGCAGAGAACTCACCACAATCGGAGGGCAGGTGAAGCCCCGCGCCTTCATGATGAACCCGGTATTGGTTCCTTTTCCAGAACCGGGCGCGCCACCAAGAAGAATGATCTCCTTTGGGAACCTCAGGTTTTCGTGTCCGATCTCTTCCTCCAGATCATCCCACACTGCATTGAAAATCAGCCGGGCATCTTTGATCTCAAGATCGTGCACCGTTTGCGCAGGGATGTCCTTGTTTACTTTACTCATGGGTCTCTCATAAAACCCTGTGAGATCACGGCCGTTACGCAAGTAAATACCTTCCTCAAATGACAATAAAATATATAGCCACCACGGATGAGTCCTCTCAATAAGTCATCCCCTGCACCGACTCCCCGAAAATTCAAAAAAAGAGATGCTTTCACGGCATTGCCAGAAAAAACTTATGCTCCTGAAACAAACACTGTGTAAAAAATCCCGTTCTGACGTGGCGGCAACGATTCTGAATTTCATCAGATACCTTATCTGACACCCGTCTTGTTTCGACTTGATGAAAAGCGGCAAATATATATGTGACAGAGAGTAATTCTGTGTTTAACTTAAAAATTCGATAGGTATTCCTGTATCCTACAGGGATTCTATTTTTGCTCTCAAGTAGCATTCCCAAATTAGGCAACACCTCGAAACAGCAAGAAAGCACACGCACGATGTCCGAAGAACAACCAAAAAATCAACCAGTAGAATCAGCAGAGCCAGCAGAGCCAGTAGAGCCAGCAGCAAGCAAAGCACCCACCACCAAGGGGAAACGCTACAACCCTGAAGAACGAAAAGAGATCCTCGACTTTATTGCAAGCTATAACAAGAAAAACAAACGAGGAGGCCTGAAAACGGCATCCAAAAAGTACAAAGTTTCCGCCGTATCCATCTCCCGCTGGATGAAATCATCGGACAAACCTGACAAAAAGAAGGGACGTAAGCCCGGACGTAAGCCCGGACGTAAGCCCGGACGTAAGCCCGGACGTAAGGCAGCTGCCCGAGTTTCCAGCGGAGATATCGGGAAGACCCTGGCCCGTTTAGGGGAACTCCACGGCCAGATCGAATCGCTTCAGGCCGAGTATGATGCTCTCAAGAAGAGCCTCTAACCCTCCCCCTCATCATGAGAAAGAGCTCCAGTCTATCAGACTGGAGCTCTTTTCTTTTCCAGGGTTCTCGTCCCTTGCAAACCTTTGAGAGCACTTCAGCTTCTTCTTGCATTGAAAGAGTGCCTCTTTGGCTTTCTCGCTGGCAATCAGGGAAATCGCTTCTCGAGTTTCTCTTCCTACCAAATCTTTTGATATGAGCAAACGCTACACCTGGGAAACAGAGTTTCGTGAACTGTTTGATCACTGCCGCAAGAAGTATACCGACGGTGTCACAGATCTGCGAACCTACTACACTGAGACAAATCAGGCTTTTCTAAAAGAAATCGGCTGCCAGCCAAGAGAGTTTTTTGACTTTGTCGAAGACTACTGTGACGAGAGTATTCCGACGCCGGAAACCGCCCTTCTTGTTGCGGCAGTCCGCAGGGACTACTTCGCTGTCGTTCAGGGCGGGATCCGCAGTGAAAAACGACTGAAGCCTGAGAACCTCCCTGCGCGGGACCTGGAACTCGGAGGCTTCGTCTGGCTCCCCAGGATCCTGGCAAAGGCCCGAGCCAAGCTCCGGGGGGAACTTGACCCGGAAATCATGTACTGCTGTGGCGGTGACCGTGCATTCCTTCGTCGTCATGACATCCACCCGGCTGATTTTCTCCGCGCCGTCTGGGCCGCCGGTGAGGACGATCAGCGGATTCTTGACTACCTCGAAGAAGCCGTTTCCGGCTGAAAAGGCAACGAACCTTCCAAATCAATCAACAAGCCTGCGATCCACGGGCGCAAAAGGCAGCCGGTTCTATCTTTCAAGCGCGCTACTCCGCAGCATCCATTTCAGCCGGAAGCTCGCCCGTAATCAGTGGCCGAACCTTCATTTCCTGATGCTCGGGAGCAATCAACCAGTTTCCGGCCACCGACTCGATGGAGACGATGAGCAACTCACTGATGATCGCATTGAGCGTTTCATGGCTTGTCCGGACAAGGATGTGGACGAGATCGTCGTTTTCCTCCACGGCACCAAGCAGCTTAAAGTGGAAAGATTCCTCGATTCGCTTCCTCGTTGTCGGAGTAATCCTTCGTTCCCTCTCCAGTGCCCGCTGGTGAGCAACGTAGAATGCCGGGCCATCCATCGCCTCAATTTCCCTCAGCCGCTTGACCCCCAACCTTCGCAGCATTGCATCCTCCGCATCCACACTCGGCGTGTTACGAACCGCCCTGGCATATTTTTTCACCTGCGCGTCAAGATGCTTCGGCTTAACTTTTTCTGCGGCGGCCTCGTAGCGCCCTTTGGAAACCTCATCGACGTAATTGAGGCCAATCACCACGGCAGGGTGACCGTCTGCCACGGGCCCAGCTCCCGAGGCCTGAGAAAAGATCGCAGATGCACTGAAAAGCACAGCGAGAACAAAAGAGAGAATTTTCGAAGACTTCATGGATTTTCCTGAAAACAGAATAGAATAGCCTGGGGACTGGAACGCAAGCTCCATCGAAAATATCCGCTCGTGATTCGTCTCGAATGTATGATTCGTAAAACGAGCGCGATCTCCACCACCGTCAGCCACAACTTTCCCAATATTTTGACCCTCCCTCCACCATGATCAGTGACCGCGACCCCATGCGTGCAAATCGCCACCGTGACCCGGTCAAGCGAATGCCCCGGCTTCCGAGGACCCCCCTCGGGTGGGTGATGCTTGTTAACATCGCCATCTTCGTCCTCCAACAATTGCAGCTCGGTTTCCAACCGGTGCTGGTTGGCGGGAAAGCTGCACCGGCGATGGGCTTTGCAGCAGCTCACCTCGCCAGCCCTGAAATCTGGACCCTGATCACGCACCAGTTCGTACACGTGAATCTCATGCACCTGATCATGAACCTGTTCATTGTCTGGCTGGCGGGCAAACAGATCCAAAACATTCTCGGAGGGGGAGCATTTCTCTCAATTTACCTTCTCGGAGGGGTGGCGGGAGCCCTGCTCCACGCCCTGTCTCGCCTTCTTGTTGACGAAGGATTTTACCTCTGCGGCGCCTCCGGAGCGGGCTTCGCGCTCCTTGTTGCTTTTGCCATGCTCATGCCGGGCGAAAGGATTTTTGCCCTGCTTTTTTTCGTCATTCCCGTTTCACTGACAGTCAAAAACCTGGCTCTTGGACTGGTAGGATTTGAGGTGATTACTGGCTCGCTGGATCTCCTGCTCAAGATGTTCCACACCCGATCCGCGGCTTTTGGCTTCCTCGTCCATGGCATCGCACATTTCGCCCACCTCGGAGGAGCACTTCTCGGTTATCTTTACATGAGAAAACTCGGCTATGGGGGGCCATTCAAAACCCTTGATCAACTCAGAGAGACACGCAGCAAAAAAGAGAAATCCATCACCTCAGCAGCCGCATCGAAACGCAGAAGGCGCTCGAGACCTGCAAAAAAAAGCCCTGCCGCCCATGACTTTATCAGTTCTGAAATCGATCCTATTCTCGACAAAATCAACGCTGAGGGCATCCAGAGCCTGACTCCCGAAGAGAGGGCGATTCTTGATCAAGGGCAGGAAAAAATCAAAAATCGGGGCCGAGAATGACTCGCTCTGGAATGCGCAAATCAAGGGGTTTTCTACCGGGCCGGCGCGGGCTTTTTCGGATTAGCCTGGTTCTCTGCGCCTTGCTCATGGCATTGGCGACAGGACTTGCCTTCGTTCTCAAGTCTGGATGGTTACGGGCCCACATCGCTGGGAGCCTCTCCTCAGGGATAGGACATCACGTCGCGATTGGAGAGATATCTCTCACTGCTGATCGAAAACTACGCATTGATCACGTCTCTGTCCCAGCTGCAGCCATTGGCAAATTGCAGAACCCCGGAGTGCTCAAATTAATCGAAATCGAAAGAATTCTGGTGACTCCTAAATGGACGACCCTGCTTGATCAAACGATCCAGATCGAGGAAATCACCCTGATCAAACCCCGTGTGGCAGTGTTACAGAAAATGGATGAAAGCGTGCCTTCGGTTCTGCCTGACGAACAGATCACTCTGACCCGCCGCGCCAGACCACCGCAGAAAACAGGCGGCTCAATTTCTCCAATAGCAGTCTCTGAGGACACGAAAATTACTACCGGTTCCGGGGGGGAAGCCGACGAAGGTCCTCGCCTTCTTCCCCTCAAAATCTGGGAACTGACTGAGGCGCCGTCCGATGAGGGGCAAGCACCGCAAGCGAAGAAGCATCGTAGAAAAAATGGAATCCCCGTCCAAGCTACCAATCTGGTCAGCTCGGAAAGCGGCAGTCCAGCAGAGGCCCCTGAAGAAAGGCCCTTCCCCCCATCCGATCCCTCCAGCCCAGCAAAGACCCGTGGTCTTTTTATTCAGCGCATCAACAAGACAGTTACCCTCAACAAGCTGGCGATCCGAGATGGAGCATTCGATTTTTATACCTCACCATTCAGCGACCCCGCTTTCAGCCTCGATGGTTGGACCGCTGACATTCAAAATCTCAATTCAGAGAGACCAAAAGGTACACTCGCCGTCACTGCGCTGCGAACGTTCGGCTTCGAGGCAGCCACGGACACCCGTCTCGAGCTCAGCATGGTCAAAAATGGCACCCTTCATTTCGACCAGCTTGAATCCAATATTCTCGGGGGATCGCTGGGTGGAGAGTTTCAAATCAATTTCCTTCATCCGGACAAGCCGATACGAGCCCGACTTCGCGCTTCGGGAGTCGAAGCCTCCCTCTTTCCTGATTTTCCATCCGAAACCTTGGGAAGCCTGCACCTGGCAAGTGGCTTGATCGATTTCGAGCTCGCAATGACAGGCCCCCTTGCCTCCCGCGATGCGATCCGAACCACCGGAAAGATCAAAGGAAGAAACCTGACCATAGGAGCCGATCAACTTCAGGACCACCTCACAAAAAACTGGGACGTGAAAAGTTTTGAGGCACCGGTCAGCGTCCATGCTTGTGATTTCGAATTGGATACCCTCGGCGGATTTGGCATCATCCAGAATTTCAGCGTGAAAACTGCCCATGGAATCTTTAAAAGCAGGGGCTTCGTTTACCCTGATGGTGCGCTTGAGATGACGGGACGTGCCTATGTCACCGTTGAATTGATCCACTTCATCGAACAGTTGCAGGCCGGAAACTCGCCGGCTTCCCCACCAAAATTCCTGCCGTTCCAACCCACCCCCTGGTTCACCCGAACACAGGATATTTCCATTCGGGGGGACATTCGAAATCCGATGGCCGACTTCTTAGTACCGGGTAAGATGATTACCTTACCGGCCCTCATCACGCTGCTGCTCACCCCCAACTCTCTCTGAGAGAGCGTCTTCTTTCCCCAGACACAAACATAGCATCAGAAGGATGAGAATCATCTCAGGAGCCGCGCGTCGGCATACTTTAAAAGTACCGCATGAGGTGACCCGCCCGACAACTGACCGGACAAGAGAAGCTGTCTTTTCCATCATCGCCGAGCATTTAAAGGATGCCCTGGTTCTTGACCTTTTCTGCGGGTCGGGCGCCTACGGACTCGAGGCTATCAGTCGTGGTGCTCGTTACGCGCATCTTGTCGACCATTCCCGCAAGGCTCAGGAAGCAGTGCAAGCGAACACCAGTCACCCTGCTTTCAAAGAGAAGTCCAAATTTTATTGTATGGAGGTCGACTGCGCTCTTGCTGTGATCGCCACCCGAGTTCAAGCCGGATTCGATCTTGTTTTTGCCGACCCCCCCTATGCTTCCTCCAGCGATTGGGCATCTCTCGAGACCATTCTTCCCATGGCGAAGCTTGTTGCTTTACTCAGCGATGGTGGCCTCCTTATTCTTGAAAGGTCAAGTGAATCGGAGGATCTGGAATTGCCGCGTCATGGTAGCGCGCTCGAAATGCTCGACTCCCGGTGCTATGGAAGCTCACGGATCGAGATCCTTCGTCCTGGGTAATGCCCCGAAGGATACAAAAAGCCGATGAATTTCCTGCGTCTCATCCTCAGCCTTGGACTCTACAACCTCGCGTTGCCTGCCGCGCTGTTTCTGCTTCTTCCAGATGCCATTATCAAGCTCCGAAAAAGAGGAGGGAAGCCCAAAGATCTGTTGCAAAAAGCTGGACGCTACCCTGCAAGGATCGTCAGAAAGATCAGCCAGATGGAACGCCCGATCTGGATTCACGCGGTTTCGGTAGGCGAGACTCAGGTTGCGCTTAAGCTGATCCGTGAGATCCGATCCCAGGCACCCGATATCCAGATTGTCCTCTCCACCACCACCACCACCGCCCAGCAGCTTGCCCACGACAACCTCCCCGACGATGACGATTTTGCCATCATCTACAACCCGGTTGATTTTCCTCCAACCGTCGAACGCACTCTTCATCTCATCCGACCCTCGCTCATCGTTCTGGTAGAGGCTGAAGTATGGCCGAACCTCTGTGCGCTGGCCCGCCGTCGACACATTCCTCTCACGCTCGTCAACGCGCGAATGTCCCACCGCTCGGAGCGGCGCCTCAGGCGGATGCGGTTTTTTGTCGCGCCGATCTTTTCCCTTCTTGACCGGGTCTGTATCCAGGAGCCCAGAGATCTTGAGCAGTTCGCGGGAGTCGGGATGCGGCGCGAAGCGATTCGTCACACCGGCAGCATCAAGTTCGACCCACCCCCACCGCCCAATGAGGCATCCATCGCCGCCTTCCGCGACCTCCTTCGACCACTTCTTCTTATCACGGGGGCCGATACCCAGGTTCTCCTCGCTGCCAGCACCTTCCCTGGAGAAGAAAAACTGATTGGCGAATCTTTCAAGGTCCTGCGCCACCAGTTTCCTGGCCTCTTCCTCATAACCGCGCCGCGCCATGCAGAACGTGCAGAAGAAGCTGTCGCTGACCTGCGTGAGATCGGTCTTCGACCGACACTTCGCAGCCAGCTTCCGCTTTCCTCAGGGGAGGGCGATAACAAGACAGCCCCGCGAGACTGCCTCGTCATTGATACGACTGGCGAGCTTCCCCGCTGGCAAGCCCTGGCCACCGTCGTGGTGATCGGAAAAAGTTTTCTTGCCCAAGGCGGACAGAACCCGGCCGAGGCTGCTGCGCTCGGCATTCCCACCGTACTCGGACCTCACATGCAGAACTTCAAAGCTCTCGTCAACCACATGCTGGCAGCAGGCGGCACGGTCCAGATGAATCCGGGAACCGAACTCACCCCGCAACTATCACATCTTCTCGGAGACGACAAAGAGCGCGAGCGTATCGGTGACGCTGCAAAGCTTGCTCTCGAATCCCATCGCGGAGCTACCACACGAGCCGTTGCCCTGCTTCTGCAGGAGATCCCGTCTCACCGACTGCCAGAGAAGCAAAAAGCTCGGGCCGTTGCTGATTCCTGAAGAGTTCCCACACTGAAAACAGTTCCTCCGGGCCAGCGGATCGAAGCCGCCAAGAGAACCAGAGCTGCGGCTACTGGCTTTCCTTTTCGGCCAAAGCCGTCGCCCGCTCCTCTACCTCTGCGATTTTCTCGTTCTCAACCCGCCTCAAATCCGAGGCAAGCCCCAACTTGCTGAGCGTCCAGATCATCCACTTGGTCGGATCGAAATGCCACGCTCTGATGCCATTCCGGTAGTCGTGCTGGAAGGAATGATGGTAATTGTGGTAGCCTTCCCCAAAGGTGAAAAGTGCCATGACGCCACTGTCGCGGGCGCTGCTCTTCTTGTCGTATGGCCGCTTCCCGATACAATGGCAGAGGGAATTAATAAAAAAGGTGCAATGCTGGACGCAGGTGACACGAAGCACCCCCCCGAAAAGAAACCCGGCCATCGCACCCTGCCAAAGCGGTTTTTCCATGGGAATGGCCAAAGCGAGACCGATTAAGGTCGGAAGGATAAATCCAAAGCTTATTCCGATCAGATGCCAGTGTTTATGCTGCCACATGACAAGCTTGTCCTTGAGCAGATCCTTGGAGTTGTCATAGGGAGGCCGCTCCTTTGGCTTGAGCAGAATCCAGCCGATGTGTGCGTGGAAAAACCCCTTGGAAATATTGTATGGGTCATCGTCGTGATCGGTATGCTTGTGATGGCGCCGATGGTCAGAGACCCAATCGAGAGCGGAATTCTCAAACGCAGCAGCTCCAAAGAGCAGGGTAAGAAAGCGGACCGGCGCAGGTGCCTTAAATGCCCGATGAGCAAAAAGGCGGTGGTAACCGAAAGTAATGCTCATCCCGGTCAGAATGAAAAAACCGACAAACTGCACAACATCGAGCCAGGTGACGCCGTAATACCAGATCCAGAACGGGACCAAGGTCAGCGAGAGGGCAAATGTCATCATTAGAAAGACGCTGGCGATCCAGTCGATCCTTTCTTCGGGTCTTGCTACAGAAATAGACATTGCAAAAAAATAATGAGGTTGAGCGGATTAATTTTCGAAAGTACTGACCGTCATTTTTTACGACGGGTTCGAACTGGATGGACTGCAAAAAAGCAATCAAATGTTCCGCGACTAGGTAATCCATACACTACGAGGCCGGAGAGTCACCTATCCATTATTAAAAAAATTGCCTTTTTTATTTGGAAAAAACCAGAGATTCAAACGATTTTCTCATTTTTTACAACCACCCCCCGCCACCACCGACGTTCCATTCTTCTATCATTTCCTGAGGCAACTCTTCGAGAAATCGGCTCGGCCGCTGGATCACTTCTCCGTTGTGGCTGCTGTACCACATAAGGGGCCGGGTCAAATAAAGCTCGTCCTTGGCCCGGGTGATGGCGACGTAAAAAAGCCGGCGCTCTTCCTCCAGGCCGTCCTCACTCCCCTCCTCCAGCGTGCGGGCGCTCGGGAACATGCCGTCGGCCAGCCAGACGACAAACACCGCTTGCCACTCAAGTCCCTTCGCCTGGTGGACGGTGGAAAGGGTCACCATCTCGTCGTCGGGCTCCTCGTTGTTCGGCCGATCATCGACCGCCGACAGCAGAGAAAGCTGAGCAAGGAACTGCTCGATGTCGTCGAACCGCTCGGCGTAGCGCGAGAGCTGCTCGACGTCCTGCCTCCGGTTGTCGTAGTTCTGAAATCTGGCCCGCATGAAATCGTCGTAGACCCCGGCGAAGATACTGGTGATCATCGCGGCGGGCTCGGCAAAGCCTCCCTGGCCATCGAGCAGTTCATCCCAGGTGTAAGCATACTGGTTCCAGGTGGATTTCGCCCGGGCCGGAACGGGAAAGCCGAGTAAAAACTCAGAAAACGATTTCGGGACTGTGCCGCCGAGGTCCTTGTCCACCACAAGCCATGCGGCCCAAAGCTTCTCGGCCGCGACGTTTCCTACACCCGGAAGCAGTTTGACCGCGCGCTTGAAGGCGAGCTCATCGGTCCGGTTGACAGCGAAGCGGATGAAGGCAGCGATGTCCTTGATATGTGCCTGTTCGAAGAAGCGCAGCCCGCTGGTCACCTTGAAGGGGATTTTTGCATTGGTCAGCTCCATCTGCACTTCCATCGCCTGGTAATGCGCGCGGTAAAGGACCGCGATCTCGTCGAGCTCGACGCCCTCGTCACGGAGCTCAAGAATTCGCTGGGACACGAAGGCGGCCTGCTGGTTGGTATCGCCTAAGGCCACCAGGGCAGGGCGCACTTCCCGACTCTCTCGGGAAGGTTGGAGTGCCTTCTTGAACTGCCGTGCATTCCCGAGGATCGACTCGTTGGCCAGGCTGAGGATCTCCGGGGTGGAGCGGTAGTTCGTCTCGATCTTGAAGACCTGCGCCTCCGGGTAGCGGTCGGTGAAGTTGAGGATATTTTCGAAGTCGGCTCCCCGCCACGAGTAGATGCTCTGGGCGTCATCGCCTACAACCATGAGGTTCCCACCTTCCCCGGCCAGCAGGTCGATCATCTCGGACTGTAGGTGATTGGTGTCCTGGTACTCGTCGACCAGCACGAACTGAAACCGGTGCTGGTAAAGTTTGCGGAGGTCTTCGTTGACATCGAGAAGCTGCACGGTGCGCACGAGGAGGTCATCGAAATCCATCGAGTTGATCTCCTTCTTACGCGTCTCGTAGGCGTCACGGACCGCTTCGATCTCCTCGACGAGGTGTTCGAAGTAAGGGTAGCGGGCGGCCACAATATCCCGGAGTTCCTCGCCCGTGTTAACCGCCAGGCTGAAAAGATTGCCAAGGAGCTCGGCTTTCGGGAAGCGGGTGGCCTTGGTATCGATCCCGGCCGCCTGGACGGCGGTGGACACGAGTTCTTTCTGATCCTCCCGGTCCATGATACTAAAGCTCTGGCGGTAGCCGATCCGGTCGGCGTGCTTGCGGAGGATGCGGTTGCCGATCGCGTGGAACGTGCCGCCCCAGAGCTTGTGAGTATCCATCGGGAGGAGCTTCTCCACGCGATCGAGCATCTCGCGGGCCGCTTTGTTGGTGAAGGTGAGAAGCAGTATATTCTCCGGCGGAATGCCATTGGCCAGCAGGTAGGCAACCCGGTAGATAAGAGTCCGGGTTTTCCCCGAGCCTGCACCGGCAATCACCAGAGCCTGCCCCGGACGCGAGGTCACTGCGGCATACTGCTGCTCGTTGAGCTCGGCTTTAAAGTCGATCCCGTGGTCCCTTGCGCCCCCTCCGCGGGGCTTGAGCGTGTAGTTCCGCGCCATTTGATACTGGAAATAAGCCGTCAGCTTCCCTCAGACAGCAGCGAGCGCAAGTGCTCGTCCACCCTGAGCCGAGGTATTCCCGAAAATCCAGCAAAAAAACCGCAGCGACGAAACACCACCCACCACCCACCACCACCACCACCACCATGCTACGCCTCCCAGCGCTACCTGCCATTTGACAGCTCAAGCACACAGCGAAAGCCCACAACGGTACCTCGGGACTCCGCGGTCCCTGCCCATCGCCGCGCCGGAGTTAAATCATGGCTGCCTGGAGAAGACCATGCTCCCCCACGTCGCACCAGCTCGTCACCTACACCATCATAGTGGTCTTTGCACCACTCCCAAACATTCCCCCCGAGGTCGTGAAGGCCCCAGGTATTGGCCTTGAAGCTCCCTACCGGAGCGGTCCGCACGAAATCATCTGAATAACCGACGATCTGCTTCCGTTTTTCTTCTAAAGGTACCGCCACCGTCTCCTCTCCCCAGAAATTCCCAGCCCCTGCCGGCGGCGGCCAGACATCACCCCAGAAGTAGGATCTTATTTTTTGATCCTTCGCTTTTGGTCTCGCCCGAGGGTCTTCCTGTTCCCCGATCCCCGCTGCGCAGCTCCACTCGTGATCACCGGGAAGGCGGTAATGGTCCTGCGGGCCGAGCCGTCTCAATTTACGCTCTTTGTCGGTCAGCCACGCGCAGAAAGCGGTCGCATCCTCCCAAGTCACGAGGACCGCTGGATGGTCCTCATCCTGCTCGAAGTCCTCTGCCTTCCACCAGGCCTCATTAAGGTCCTCCTTCCACTCGCGATCCGTCTTCTTAGCAAAGACGCTGTAGTCCTGCCGCCGCGTCTCCCAGACCGCGAACAGCACCGTCTTGCCGCTGGTCGCCGTGTCGGTCGGGCCGCCGGTGATCGGCACCGGCACAAAGAGCATGCGCAGCGAGTTCTTGTAGGGCTTCTCCCGGCTGGCGGTGGCCAATGCCGCCGATCGGCCGGGAACCACAGATCCCCTGGTGGGCACGGAGACGGCTGCCTCCACTACCTCCTCGATCACCGACGCCGCCGCTTCTTGCAGGCGGGCGGCGACATCCTCACGCATTGCCTTCACCCGCAAGGCCCCGTCGAAGTCCCGCGCCCGGACCAGCTCCGCCTGGTACGAGTCGAGGGCGGAGAGGTATTTCCCGATGAGCGGCCGGGCCCGGCCATCGCGAGCCGTCTCAAGCTTGGCGCGCTGTGCCCGGTAGGTCGTGCGCATGCGGGTGACCGTCGGGGGCAGCCCACCGACATCCTGCTCCGGCACCCCCTGACCTCTTCCAATGCGCCCGGCCTCTTCCTGCAGGAGCAGGACGAGTGCCAGCTCGCCCTTCTGTGCCGCTGCGTCCTCTGCCCGCTTCAGGGCACCACTGAACTGGCTGTCGAGACGGGAAAGACCGTCAGTGTGGGGCTTCTCCACATCGGCGGCGTAGGTCTCGCGGAAGATCCCGGCCAGCTGCGTCAAGCGTTCGCCCACCGGGTCGTCCGGAGATGCAGGCTCGAGCTGCGGAGCGAGATCGGAAACGGATGGGGGCTCTGATTCAGACAACGACCCGGATGCCGACCCGGATGCCATCTCGACCTTTCCAGGCGACTCCGGGAGGATGCCTGAGAATACCAATGCAGCGCGGAAACCTGTGTCACCTCGAAAACCCGGGGGCATCTCGTGCCGAACCGTCGAGCGGCAAACAATGGCAGGCACCCCCAGGTTCCCTCCACGTCGAACCTGTGGAGCCGTGGCATCTTCCGGAACCGCGCGATGCCCTGCTTCGGAAACCTTGCCGGCGGACTCGGACACACACCACTCCCACACGTTGCCGTGCATGTCGTGCAGCCCCCAGGCATTGGGTTTCTTCTCCCCTGCCGGGTGGGATGTCCCCCCGCTGTTGTCTTTGAACCAGCCGTAGTCAGCCAGACTCGTCACGTCATTGCCGAATGCGAACCTCGTTTTGCTCCCCGCACGGCAGGCGTATTCCCACTGCGCCTCGCTCGGCAGAACGTAGGCCCACCCGTCGGGCAGCCTGCCCGCCGCGCGCTCACGCTCAGTCAGCTTCGCGCAGAACTCCACTGCATCGTGCCAGTGCACCATTTCCACAGGAGCGCGCTCGCCGGATTCCTTGCATCTCGAGGGATTGTTCCCCATCACCGCGAGGTATTCCGCCTGCGTGACCTCGAATTTTCCCAGCCAGAAGCCTTGGCTCAACTCGACCTCGACCCGCCTGTCGGCCTCACCCATCGTGAATGTCCCGGCCGGGATCCAGCAGAACTGCATCCCGAGCGCATTTCCCATGAGGTCACCCGCCTTCCCGCCGGCGGAGACATCCGGCACAGCGGCCGCAACCGGGGTAGTGCCAATCGCCGGGATCACCGCATCGGAGGGCAGTTCCAGAACACAGCGGAATCCGACATGTGCTCCCCCCGGGAAATCCGGCGGCGGTATATACCTCATAGACAAATACACCATATGATTCCGGGTAGTGCCCCACGTGGAGCTCCGCGCCCCGCGCCGATCCGAGCCCTCATCAAACCAGTCCCCGCACCACTCGTGGACGTTCCCGGTCAGGTCGTGAAGCCCCAGTTCGTTGGGCGGGAAGCTGCCCACCGGCGCGGTGCGTGTAAAGCCGTCCGCATACCCGGCAATCGGCTCGAGATCACCATGGGGCAGCGCAGCGGTCTCCTCGCCATACAAGTTCGCCACCATTGGCGGCGGCGGCCAACTCTCGCCCCACGAATAGTCCTTGATTTTTTTATCCTTCTGCTGCGGTGTCGCCTCTGGATCCTCGCGTTCGCCGATCCCTGCCGCACAGCTCCACTCGTGGTCGCTGGGCAGTCGGTAAACCGCCCCCTCAGGGATCGCCCCAGCAGCGCGTTCCCTCTGCGTCAACCACGCACAGAAAGCTTCCGCAGCTTTCCAGCTGACGTGAACAGCCGGGTGCTCAGCGCTCTGCTCGAACCCTTTCATCTTCCATTCCGAATTCGGCCAGTCTCGTCCTGTCGCCTCGATAAAGGCACGGTATTCCTTGCGCCGCGTTCTCCCAGATCGAGAACAGCACGGTCTTACCACTGGCTGCCGAGGCAGTTGGCCCACCGGTAATCTCCACCGGCACGAAGCGCATCCCGAAGGAGTTCTCGTAGGGGCTGTCCGCAGCGAATGCGGCGGCACTCTGGCTGGAGGCGGGCGCCAGTGCCACCGGAGTGGCCGCCTCGGGCACTGACCCGGAATCCCCGGATCCAGCGGCATCGGGATCCCGCACCTCGGCGATCTCCGCCCCTCCTCCGGAATTACCACCACCCTCATCGCCACCTCCCTCGCTACCGCCTTCACCGCCTTCACCGCCGTCACCGCCGTCACCGCCGTCACCGCCGCCGGTCAGCAGCAGCCCAGCCGCCACCACTGCCAGCACACCGCCGCCCACCGCAGCCCACAGCAGGCCCTTGTTCCTGCCGCCATTTTCGGGCACCACGACCGCCTGCGCCACCGGCCCGGAACCTCCCGACGCGGCAGCCGCGACCGGCACCGCCGGGGGAACTTTACCACTCCCCGCCTTGCCAGACTTCGCGGCCCTGGACGGTGTCTTGCGCGCCTTGCCGGGAAGCGCGGCAGCCGTTCCGGCCTTCTTCGCCGCCTTCACAGACTGCGCCGATGCCCGCTTCAGCATGGCCGGCGCACGCGTCGTCCGGATGATATCGAGTTCTTTCTGCAGTTCGGCCGCGCTCGCGAAGCGCCGCTCCGGTTCGCTTTCCATCGCCTTGAAAACCACCGTATCGAGCCGCGGGTCGAGCCCCGCCACCCTGGCACTGGGCAGCTTGACGGCTCCGCGCGGGATTTCCCCGGTAAGCATCTCGTAGAACATCACCCCGAGGCTGTAGAGGTCGGCGCGGCCATCGATGGGAGCACCCTCCACCAGTTGTTCAGGCGCCACGTAGTGCGGCGTGCCCATGGCTGTGCCGGTCATGGTCAAGTTCATGCGCGAGGCCTTATTCGCCCCGTCGTCATCCACACCCACCAATTTGGCGAGCCCGAAATCACCGATTTTAAGTTCCCCGGCGGTATCTAGGTAAATGTTGGCCGGCTTGATGTCGCGGTGCACGAAGCCCTTGTCGTGGGCAAAGTGCAGGGCGTCGCAGATCTGCATCACCGAGTTGACCGCCGCCTCGGCATCCAGGCTCTTCCCCTGAATAAGCTGGTGGAAATCATAGCCATCCACGAACTCCATGACGATGTAGTAATGGCCCGCGTCGGTCTGCCCGAAGTTGTAGATCTGGACGATGTGCGGGTGATTGAGCTGCGCCATCGCCTTCGCCTCGCGCTTGAAGCGCTCTTCGAACTCCGGGCTGGCGCCCACCTCGGGCGGTAGCAGCTTGATGGCCACCGGCCGGTCGAGGCTGGTCTGGATCCCCTTGTAGACCGCTCCCATGCCACCGTGACCGAGCACTGCGGATACCTCGTAGCCCTCGATCATAGCGGAGACAAACTCCGGCAGCGGCGGCGCCCACATGCCTGGCGCGGGTGTGGAGGGGGTCGTGCCGGGGGAGCTACCGCTGCCCGGGGTGGTGCCGGCGGGACCTGGGGAAGGCGTCGGATCGGGCGGCTCCGGGCTCATGGGAGGTGAGGAAAGATAGGGAGAAAGGTTTCCCCTTTTGTATAATTTAACCTAACGGTCATGAATAGTCGAGCAGAAACCGTGGCGCAACAGGCGTCCGGCACTCACCCTGCTTGCTAGCCAGCGACGGCAGAAAACTGGAAGTCGAGAACCCCTCGCGCGACGGCAAGAAGCCGCTGCCGGAGCCGGGGCGGCTTGCCGGCTCAGCTCCGCCTGGTCACGCCGGTAGGCCTCGCGCCCCTGCGGGGTCTCGACCCGAATCGGCTCGTAGCCGAGGTCGGCGAGATCGTAGGGACTCGCGCGCATGTCAATCGCACGCGCCGCCAGGGCGAAAAGAAAACAGTCCGCAAGGAGCTCACCTGGCACCCAGGGCGCCAGTTTGAAGGCCCATTTATAGAGGTCCATGTTGGTGTGAATACAACCAGGCTGCTCAAGCTGAATCCGCGAATCAAGGCCCGGAGACTGGCTATTCAGCTGCGCTGCCTTCGGGGTAAAGAAGCGGAAGGCATCGTAATGCGTGCAACAGAGACGCTGCGAATCAACGAACTCCCGCAGCGCATCGGGCCGGGAGACGGAGAGGCATCGAGGC
This sequence comes from uncultured Verrucomicrobiales bacterium, assembly GCA_943789025.1. Lineage (GTDB taxonomy): Bacteria > Verrucomicrobiota > Verrucomicrobiia > Verrucomicrobiales > DEV007 > CALSSN01. The sequence goes on along the minus strand of CALSSN010000009.1, from coordinate 39,057 downwards.
GTGGCGAATCGCGTCCGGCCACGAGTCCGTAAAACCATCGCCCACTCGTGCAGCCCGTAACAGCCGTGCTGCGCTGGACGGGAGGCCGTCGCCTCGAGGAGCGAAGCTACCCACGCGATGCGCTCCCGCTGCCGCTCGTCAAGACCGGCAGGATCGGCCCAAGTGACTCCTTTCTCGGTCCTGTAGGGCACCCGCACCAGATGGCCACACCGCGAGCTCTCAGCAACTTCCTCCTCTCCGAACCCAGAGCTGCGGATCGCCCGGCCGATACCCGGATGCCATCGCAGCAACTGGCCCGGCGGGTTGGGGTAGTACTGAAAAAGAAAATCCTCCACCGGATGGGACTTGCCCAGCGAGCGCCGCCTGCGGTAGCCCGCAGTGAGTGGAGCGAGTCGCGCACAGTGGTTTTCCGCCAGAGCACGCCAATTTTTCTCCTCCAATATCTCAAGAGCCGCGGTCATTTTCCAATACAGAAGTTCGCGAAGATCTCGCCGAGAACATCCTCCGTGTCCGCTTTCCCCACGACTTCGCCGATCGTGTCGAGAGCAGCCCGGATATCAATAGCCACCAGTTCGGTGAAGGCTTCCTCCTCAAGCCCCTTGATGGCTACCTCGAGTGCCTCACAGGCGCGCCGGAGGCAGTCCTGGTGACGGGTATTGATTGCAATCGGATCGCGGCCGAAATCGGCCCTGCCTGCTCCGATAACTTTCTCCACCAGCCCGGCCAACTTGTGGATTCCGGTCTCTGCGGTGCAGGAGATCCTCACATCTCCAGCCCTCGCCCAGGCTGGATCTTCGCCGAGGTCGACTTTGTTGAGGACGAGGATGCGGGCAGCAGCAGGCACGTCGATTGCGACCCGCTCCTGATCGTCGGGCGCTCGCGAGGCGTCGACTACCTCAATGATGAGATCTGCCTCGCCCAAGGCTCGGCGCGTCCTCGAAATCCCCTCGCGCTCGATGACGTCCTCGGATTCCCGCATTCCGGCGGTGTCGATGAGCCTGAGGGCGAAACCACCGACGTGGATTGCCTCTTCAATGGTGTCACGGGTGGTGCCGGCCAGCTCACTCACGATGGCGCGGTCACGGCCAGAGAGGGCATTGAGAAGGCTCGATTTCCCCACGTTAGGAGCCCCGCAGATCACCGTGGCAACACCGTCCCTGAGAATCCTCCCTCGCTCGGCAGTACCCAGAAGCCGAGCGATTTCATCCCGCGCCGCCGCCATCCGCGCGACCATAGAAACGCCGGTCTGCGGGTCAATCCCCTCCTCGGGAAAGTCAATATAGGCTTCGAGGTGGGCAAGGACTCCAAGGAGATCCTGCCGCATCGCTTCCATCCCGCGCCCCAGTCCTCCCGAGAGCTGCGCCTGGGCCGAGACGAGAGCGAGGTCGCTCCTCGAGCGGATCAAATCCATCACCGCCTCCGCCTGGGTCAGGTCCATCTTACCGTTCAGAAAGGCACGTTGGGTAAATTCTCCGGGTCCGGCAGGGCGCGCTCCGGCGGCGAGAACCGCCTCGAGCACCCTTCGCGTCACATGCACTCCACCATGGCAGGCAATCTCGACAAGGTCGTCCCCGGTGTAGCTCGCTGGCCCCGGGAAGAAAGTGACCAGAGCTTCGTCGACCACGTCACCGGAAGATGGATCGACAACCTTCCCGAGATACTGCCGCCGCGGCTCCAGATCCCTCGTCGTACTGGCGGCAGAGGAAAAGATCTCCGCAAGAAGACTCGATGCCGCCGACCCGGAGACACGCACCACCGCCACCGCCCCCTCGCCAAATGGCGTGGCTACCGCAGCAATCGTGTCGTCGTCCTGCTCCATGCGGTCGGACGCTATAGGTATCACCCGGTGCGGGCAAGTCTTCGCTAGCTTTGGAGAAGAGCCCGCGGAGCAATGGAGCAATGGCTACCAGTTGGTTTGATCCCACCTGCGCACGGTGCAGAGAGGGGCTGCGCAGTGTGCGCCCGATTTCCGTTGCCGCTCTTCCGATCGGGGGTTTATTCGCAGTCGTTGCGTGCAGCTGAAGATCGATCCGAATTCCACGTATCCCTGAAAAAACATGAGAATCATTGACAGGTATCTCGGAGGCCAGGTGCTCTCGGCAACCGTTTTCGGTGTTTTCATTCTCAGCGTCGTTCTCGTTCTCGGGAACGTCTTCAAGGAGATTCTCCCGATGCTGGTAAACAGCAACCTGCCACTTTCCTTCGTGCTGAAGTTCATCGCGCTAGTACTCCCCCTTCTCTCTCATCTTCACCATCCCGTGGGGCCTCCTCTCCGCGGTGCTCCTCGTCTTCGGCCGGATCAGCGCAGACAACGAGCTCGTCTCCCTGCGGATGGCAGGTTTAAGCATGCCGCGAATCTGTCTGCCTGCTTTCGTCGTCGCCCTGCTCCTTTCCTCTGTCTGTCTTTACATCAATGCCAGTGTCTCCCCCAGAGCTAAAGCTGAGATGAAGCGGATGTTCGCATCGCTGGCGATCGACAATCCGCTCACTCTGTTCCAGGAAAACACCGTCACCAAAGACTTCCCCGGATACATCTTCTACATCACCGCAAAAGAAGACAACGTCCTCAAGAACCTCCAGCTGGTCGAGCTGAAGGGAAAACGCCCGATCAAATACATCAGCGCACCCTCTGCCACCGTGAAGGTCGAACCAGGGGCAGAGGCTTTCACGATGGTCCTCGAAAATGCCAACGTGGAATGGAAAGACACCGTGGACCCGGACAATCTGCGGAAAATCCAGCACGGAGTCACCTTTGAGAAACTCAGCATCGATATCAGTCTGGAGAAGCTCACCGCGAAGGCAAAAACCTATAACCCATCGACCAAGGTCACCCGTACCCTGAGACGGGAATCAAGAACCGGTGTGGATGAGAATACTGGGCTTGAAATTCCCAAACATAAGATGTCCGGACTGCGAACCGAAATCAGCCGCCGCTATGCCTTCGCGCTCGCCTGCTTCACTTTCACTCTGGTAGGCATCCCCCTCGGAGTGACCGCGCAACGTCGCGAGACCTCGGTAGGCTTCGTGATCAGTCTCATCGTTGCCTGCTGCTACTTCCTCTTTATCACCGTGGCAGACTCCATGCGCGAAGACCCCAAATACTACCCTCACCTCCTCATGTGGCTCCCCTGCATCCTCTTTATCTGCCTCGGATTTTTTCTCTTCCGGAAACTTTCCAGACGCTGAACTCGGAGCATGGATCAGGCCCAGACTTGCTCACGCTCAACCCTTTCTTTGCCATACATAAATCCCTGCCTGTCGTCACCCCTCAGACTTCACGTGCAGGTCAAGCTGCGGGAAAGCGATGACGATATCTGCTTCCCGGAAAGCCTTGTCGATGGCAAAATGAAAATCACTTTTGATCGCCACCATCTCATCAGCGCCTGAGATGTGGACACGCAGCTCGAAGTTGAGACTACTGGCACCGAAGTCGAGAAAAACGACCTGCGGGGGAGGCTCCTCAAGGCTGCGCGGATCCGCCTTGGCGACGTCGATCAGGGTACTGCGAACAAGTTCGATATCACTCCCGTATGCGACGCCTACGGGAATAGATATGCGGACGACATTGTCACTGAGTGTCCAATTGACGAACTGTCCGGTAATGAATTCCTTGTTCGGGATCACCAGTTCTTTATGTGAAAAGTCGCGGATGGTGGTGGCACGCATTTCGATTCGCGTAACCCGACCGGAAAGTTCGCCTATGGTGATGTAATCGCCCAGACGCATGGGGCGCTCGAAGAGAAGAATGATCCCGGCTACGAAGTTTGCGAACACCTCCTGCAATCCAAAACCGATTCCCAGGGTGATCGCGGCAGCAATCCACTGGACGCTGTTCCAGGTGATCCCGACCTCGGACGCGGCCCAGATCACGCCAACGATCACGATCAAGTAACGCACTGAGGTCGTGATCGCAAAGCCGGTTCCCCGGGCAAGGTTGAGGCGGGGAAGGATAGCCAGCTTGATGAAGGCAGGGACGTTCCGCGCGAAAATCAGGGTGAGAAAAAAGACGAACAGCGACCACACAAGCGAGAGCAGTGTCACCGACCTCCGCCCCCCCCGTATTTCTTCGGAGAGACCCGCCTCACCACCGCCACCGGAACCGAGGCGGTCAAGCACCGGAGAAGAAGGATCGGCCGAAAGACCCCTGGCTACCGCCTCGGATTCGTCTCCCCAGAGCGTGATGCGATCGAGAGCAGAGAACGCAGGTAATAGGTCAGCCCATACCGCAGAAAGCACGAGTGCAAAGACAAGAATCATTCCGGTACGCAGAAGCCATTGTGCTTGCTGATTGACAGAAGTGATATCGATCGCACGGGCGGTGACATCCTCGACCGAAGGGAGAGGATCGCTCTCTGAATCGGCTTCACCCAACTCTTTCCTGCGCTCGCGCTCGCGGGCACGGGAGTCGCGGCGCTCGATCGCCTGCTGGATGGCCAGGTGGCGCCTGGAAACAAGAAGCAGGCGTCTAAAGAATGCGTAGACAATGAGACTGGCAAGTCCCGCCACAAAGGTAGCAAGAAGGTGCTCACTAAGCAGGTCGACCGAAGACAAATATCCAAGCCATACCCCTAAGGCGAGTCCGACAGGCAGAGAAATACCAGCGATAAAAGCGATTTTCGGGAGCCATCCGAAGCGGGTATGAGCCGGTACTATTCGGTGTTTCGGGCGCAGCACAGAGCCTAGAAATCCGGCAAGAATGGCTAAGGAAATGAGATAGAAGATGCGCCCGAGGGTGCCTTCTTCTTCCACCACAGCAAGAGCCGAAGCAAAAAACACAGGTGCTGCCATGACAGGCATGAACCAGCGCAGTCGACGCCGAACGATTCGGGCACGATCCTTCCCAAATCCGAGATGTCTCTCGAAGAGGCCGCCTCTCCGGCAAAAGGAAAAAAGCAAAAGAGCAAGCCCAAGAAAGAGGACAAGACTCATCAGGCCTGACTTGAGGGCATACTCGCCGAAACGGCAGCGCCAGGCAACAAAAGAGCAGAGCAGAGGCAGAAAAACAGCGACAAGCAGCGAGTAGAGCGCTGCCTTCAGGGTCGGGATGACCGTCGTGCAGTTCTCCCGCGACGCCTCATCACCCGTCTCTCTGATCGCGGTAATAAGGCGCCCCCTGTAGTAAAAAAACAACCCGACAAGCGCCCCGAGCATCAACCAGAGAAACGGCAGGTTCACGAGATCCTCGCGGAACCCGAGAACAACATCAAGCATGGCCTCTTTCCCGAAAATTTTTCTCAGTCCGGCAAACTCTCTGACGAAGTCATCTCCTGCCACCCGACTGCCGTTACGGATCCAGAGGACGCGCTCATCGATGAAGCGCGTATAGGCAGAGAGATCACCAGCCAATTGATTACGAAGCCCATTGGCGATGCCCAGCGACTCAACGTAGCGTCGGTAATCGTCAATGAGTGCTCTGAGGATCTGCCTGCGAGTTTCGATCAACTCGGAAGGATGTTCTGGAGCGAGTGCCTGCCGGGTTGTGGCAAGCTGCTCCTCGAAGTCGATCAATTCAATCTGTGATCGCGTGGCCCTGGCAATCCCCTCCCTGAGGTCCGCGCGCAGCCTGCCAATGGATGGCAGCGAACTCCGCTCGCGACGAAGAACATTGCCCGTGGCAGTATCGATTGCGATCCCTGCTTCTTCCAGAAGCCTTACCCTGGTGGCAGCAGCCGTGCTTCGTTCGACAAGTTCAGCGACTTGTCTTTCCAGCTTCTTTACAAGTTGAATCGCGGCGGCTGTCCTGGCTTGGATCCCATCCGGCATGAGCCGTGACTCAGCGAGGCGCAGGTTCTCCCTGGCAAAGCGACCAAACTCAGAGTCCTCGTCGGCAAACCGTTCCTGCAACATGCGTGCTCGGGTGGTCAGGTCGGCGGCTTCTTCCTCCCGTGCTGCCTCGTGAGCAGTCACCCAGGCATTGAGCGCTCGGGTAAGTTGATCGACCTCCTCTCGAGCCAATGTGCTCTCAGCTTGAATCAACTGTTCTGTCACCTCAAGATGCTGCCGCTCGATAGCCAGGAGCCTGCTGCGGGCAGTGGCCACTTCGCGTGTCACCGCACCGAGACGGGCAGCCTCCGCCTGGGCCGTCGCGCCCTCGACTTGCAGGGATATGGACGGCATCTCGGTAGCTGCATGCGTCTCCCCGATTTCTTCCGGAAGCTCCACTCGGCGACGAGAACGCCTCGCATCTTCCTCAAGCAGTGAGGCCAATCGACTCTCCGCTGAGTTGAGTGCCTGCCGGGCTTCGGCCTCACCCTCCTGGAGAGCCTCACGCTCGAGTCCCTTGAGAGCAGGAAGAGGCGGGGGAGGCTGGGCGCTCCGCCTTTCTATCTCACTAAGCCGCGCAGGAGCAGCCGCAATGTCTGCCTCCAACTCCGACGCAACCCGAGCGATCCTGTCCCGTTCTTCAAGCTTGGCAAGAATCTCACGCTTCAACTCGAGGAGAGTCGCCTTGGCGCCAGGCTCGTAGGAAGAATCGGCAACCAGAGCTTCGATCTCCGAAGAAAGCGCTGCGGCGTCGAGAGCCACCTGACCAGGAAGTCGGGAGGCAAAGGCGACGAGACAAAGAACGACGCTGACAGTTCGAACAAGCAAAGACTTTTTGAAATATCGCCCGTGGATGTAAAGAATGCATCCGCTTTTATCCCTTCGACCAACAAAGCCTGGCACAGACCCGGCACAGCCACTCCCAAAACAGCTTCATCTTCGGCGCTACGCGATCACCCAAGACATCCACCATCATTAGACAGCTCCCCGGAAACAAGGTAGATAAACCAAAGACGACCAGTTCAGACGAAACGCCTTCAAGCTTTTCCGGTCAGATTCAAAACCATCCTTCTTCCATGGCACACACCCCTCTTGGTCAACTGCTCCTGATGGGTGTTCCCGGCAAGGAACTGACCCCGGAAATCGCCCGTCGATTGCAAGCGCTCCAACCGGGAGGATTCATTCTGTTCGGAAGAAACATCGAGTCACCCGACCAGCTCAGGAAATTGATCGACGACCTCCGCGACCTCTCGCAGGTCGAGCCTATCATCACCATCGATCAGGAAGGCGGGCGCGTTTCCCGTCTTCGGCTCATCGGGAGCGAACCTCCCAGTGCCCAGCAACTTCGGCAAAAGAACAAGGTCAAACTGATCAAAACACACGGCAAGCTCACCGGACGCATCCTGCGGCAGTTCGGATTCAACCTGAATCTCTGCCCGGTCCTCGACGTCTCCTATGACGATGCTGCGGACAACTCACTTAAAGGACGCTGCTACGGAACCGACACGCAGGAAGTCATCAGCAAAGCCGGAGTTTTCAACCGCGCCATGCGCAAGGAAGGCATCCTCTCGTGTGGGAAACATTTTCCCGGCTATTCCACTGCCACCTGCGACCCCCATGAAGAGTTGCCTGTGATCACGCGCACGAAGCAAGAACTTGAATCCGAGGAAATCATTCCCTTCTCCGCCCTGATCCCGGAACTCGACAGCATGATGACATGCCACAGCTGCTACACGGCATACGATCCGGACCGTGGCCGGTGGCCGGCCTCGCTTTCACGCAATGTCGTTACCGGGCTGCTTCGAAACCAGCTCGGCTTCGACAAGGGGCTGGTCATGACCGACGACCTCGACATGGGAGCTATTCTCAATGAGGTCAGCTTTGAGGATACCATCATCCACGCCATCACCGCCGGCAATGACCTCGCCATGATCTGCCACCGTGTCGAGATGGTCGAGGAGGCGAAGAAACATCTCGAGAAGGTGCCAGAAACAAGTATCAACATCGCCTTGGAGAACATCGACCGTGCCAAACGAAAACTCTCTGCGCCGTATCCATGGAGCATGGAAAAGTTCCAGCAGATCGATTCTGAGATCTGGGACCTCCGTGTCGCAACCCTCGGGAAAGAAAAAGCAAAGGACCTCTCGGTCGAAGACGGGAAGCGGAGCCCGGTCGAACTCTACTAAGGAAGGTCTGATCAATTGCTCCACCCGCCAGTTAGAATGGAATTTGATAAAAATGAGCATCGCTGCGCTCTGGGCTTGCTGAAGAAGCCCTTCGGGTTGCTGCCCGCATCCAGTGTGGCTTTGTTACTCGTTGGTCGTGGATGTTCATCCATTTCCACCTCGCGCCGTGCCACACAGAATGCGGACAACAATAACGGGCACCGCCATGAATCAGACCCTCCCTAAGTATCCGTTTGGGATTTCTGCGGATCGGGGTTACAAGCAAGCAAGCACCAATCAGTTTCTCATTCCATGAATCCCGCTCACGAGACACTCCTCGCCATTCAAGATCGCGACCGACGGGTCCTCGACCTCCAAAAATCGCTCGACCGACTCCCCACTGACCGGGAACGAGCGAAAAACAAACTCGAAGATGACGAAGCAGCGGTGGCCGATCTCCGCGAAAAAGCAACTGCCAACGAGATCGCCACGAAAAACCTCGAGCTCGATATCCAGACGCGCCAGGATAGTATCGCCAAGCTGAAAACCCAACAATTTGAAACGCGAAAAAACGAGGAATTCCGCGCCATGGGAAGCGAGATCGAGCGCTACGCTGCCGAGGTCGAGGAACTGGAAGATAAAGAACTTGTTCTGATGGAGGAGCTGGAGTCCCTCAAAAGCGACCTTGGCGCAGCCCGCAAGGCATTGACTGATACCCAGTCACTCATCGATGAGGAACTCACCAGCCTCGACGAGCGTGAGACGGAAGCAGCCAAGAGAATCACTCAGCTGGAGGAAGAAACTTTCGCGCTTAAATCCAAGCTCGATGAGGACCTTGTCGACACCTACGAGCGCATCTTCCGGTCGAAGGGCGACTTTGCCGTCGTCGAAATCCGCGCTGGTGTCTGCAATGGATGCCATATGAAAATCACGCCGGATAACATTCATAAGGCAAAGTCTTCTACCGACATCGTCCTCTGCATCAACTGCGGACGGATCGTCTACGTGCTCGGCTGAAGATGCCGCAAGGACACCCCGCTGGCACAGCAGCCCCCACCGGCAATAGTGTCACTGTTCCCTTCCTTTCTGCTCCTCGATACTCGAAGAGATGAACGATGGAAAGGAATCACTGCCGCGGGAGTAGGCCACCTCACGCAGGAAAGTGACGCAACGGCACCACCACCACCGGGTGTCCGTGACATACACCGGATCACCCACCTTGGCGCGTAACTGCTCCTAGCCAGAAGCAGACAAGCGCACCTCTGAGAGTTGTACTTCTCCCTGCAGAGAAGCCTCGGCAGCAGCGATGCAGCCGATGCGAGGCATGGCCGTGCCTCTGCTGGGTTACCCTCGCTGCCCTTAAATCCCTGGGAGCGGAAGATGGCGCCCTTGATCGGCACCAAGACCAAGCCGGCCTGTTTCTCCGCTGGCTCGGGCTTAGCTTAGTAAAAAAGTCACCACCACCCCAATCAGCGACTGCCTGAGTAACCCATCCGAAAAACGGCTCACGTCTCGGCCTTGAAAAGAAAAAATGCCATCTTTTTGAATACTCTTCCTAGTCACCCCGTCCAACCCGGCACCATGAAGACAAGTCATCTCACCACACTGATCGTGGCTGCAATCGCAGCCGTCCTTCTCGTTCCATCTGCAGCCAAAGCAGGCCACAATGACTGCCTGCCTGCCGAGCGGCTCATCGGCTACCAAAGTTGCGGAGCAGCCATTTACCTCGTTCCAAGAGTCTGTGGCTACCATGCATGCGGGACACCTCGCTACTCATGGAACCGAAAAATCCGTCACACCGACTGCCGCTGCTCGCGCAAAAGCCATCGCCACCACCGTCATCATGACCTCCATCACGGCTACCACGGTTCTCATAGCTCATTGAGATACTCCCTAAGTTATGGAGACGGCTGCAGATCCTCCCGGATCTCCTTCGGCTGGTAGAAAAAACGGCCCGGAAGAGGCTCCAGGCAAGCTCACAGCGAATCGATCCAGGGACGTCCATCCGGGCGTCCCTGTTTGCTTTCCACTCACCTCACCACACCACACCACACCACTCACCCCGCCAGGACCACCACACCAGGACCACCGGGTTAAAGAATTTTCCCCGCCCGGTAAACGGCAGCGGCAGGGTCTGTCGCGCAGAGGTCCTTCACCGCTGTAAGAAATGCTTCGATCTGGGAGGCTGCGGTTCCAGCTTGGATCTTCCCGGCCTCGAGCAACTCCATGAGTCGCCCGGCATCGATACCGAGCCGCTGGTCTGCAGCCAGGCGGTCGAGCAGGTTGTTTTCTGCCACCACTCCATTTCGCAAATCGAGTACTACGGCCACTGCGTGCTCTTTGATCGCTTCGTGGGCTTCTTCGCGCCCGACACCGGAACGGACCGCCTCCATAAGGAAAGTCGTGGTCAGAAGAAAAGGGAAGTAGTGCGCATTCTCTTTCGCAATCACACCCTCAAAGACCTCCATCTGCACCAGAACAGTCAGAAAGGTCTCGAGGAGGCCGTCGATGGCAAAAAATGCGTCGGGAAGAACCACCCGGCGGACCACAGAGCAGGAAACATCTCCCTCATTCCATTGGTCGCCGGCAAGACCAGAGGCCATGACTGCATGGCCCTTGAGGATAGTGTGGAACCCGTTGATCCTCTCACAGCTGCGGCTGTTCATCTTGTGCGGCATGGCAGAGGACCCGACCTGGCCCTTGGCGAAGCCCTCACTGGCCAACTCGTGACCCGCCATGATCCGGAGCGTCTTGGAAAAACTTCCAGGTGCACTGCCTAATTCAACCAGCAGCGCAACCACCCGGTGGTCGAGCGAGCGGCCGTAAACCTGCCCTGGAGACAGAAGCGTCTCCTGGATCCCAAGAAACCCACGCACGCTGCCATCAAGCTCTGCCACTTTTTCTGCATCACCTTGAAAAAGGGTCAACTGATCCTGCTGTGTCCCAACCGCGCCCTTGAGGCCGCGCACCGGGTAGCCGGCAATCAGCTCATCGAGGTGGCGGGTGGCGAGAAGGAGTTCCTCACCGAACATGGCCAGACGCCGACCGAAAGTCGTCGTCTGCGCAGCGACGTTGTGGGTACGCGCTGTGATCACAAGCCCCTTCCACTCTTCCACCCGCTGCCCGAGGAGTGCCAGGCTGGCCACCGCTTTTTTGCGGATCTCCAGGAGGCTTCGGTAGACCTGCAGCTGTTCGACATTCTCGGTCAAGTCCCGACTGGTCAGCCCCTTGTGGATGTGTTCGTGGCCGGCGCGATCGCAGAACTCCTCGATCCTCGCCTTCACGTCGTGGCGGGTGATCCGTTCGCGGGATGCGATGGAAGCGAGATCGACCTCGTCCTTGACCCGCTCGTAGGCCTCGATGGCATCCGCTGGGATATCGATCCCGAGCTTCGCCTGGCCACGCATCACAGCGATCCAGAATTCTCTTTCCAAGCGGACCCGGCCTTCGGCTGACCAGATGTCGCGGAGGGGTTCAGTGGCGTAGCGTTCGGCGAGGACGTTGGGAATCACTTGGCTCATAAATATTTAAAAAGGTGCGCATGCCCGTAACACGGGGCAGGCGAGACATCAACGCTCAGAAACATAGCACAGAGGAGCGAAGCTCCCCGGCAGACACTGATTGCCGAGCCGAAATCCTCACCAATGAGCAGCGGAAAGATCGCCTCTGGGAAATGGTGACGCAAGAAACCGATCAGCTACATCACCATGCCACCATCAACGACCAACGTCTGTCCGGTGATGTAGGAAGCTTCACCTCCGGCAAGAAAAAGAGCAGCCGAGGCTATCTCTTCCACCGCACCAAGACGGTTCAGAGGGATCGTAGAAAGAATGGAAGCACGGAGGTCCTCGGTCAGCGCATCTGTCATATCAGTAGCGATGAATCCTGGAGCGATCGCATTCGCCGTCACGGCCCTGCTGGCGAACTCCCGAGCCAGCGACTTAGTCAGACCAATGAGTCCGGCTTTGCTCGCAGCATAGTTGCACTGCCCTGCATTTCCGATCAGTCCAATCACCGAGCTGATATTGATGATCCGGCCAGAACCCGATTTGAGCAGTGGCCGCTGCAGGGCCTTCACCATATTGAATGCTCCCTTCAGATTGGTGTCCAAAACTGTCTCCCAATCCTCTTCCTTCATTCGCATACAGAGTCCGTCCCGGGTCACCCCTGCATTGTTGACCAGAATCGTCGGAGCCCCCAGATCTGTGACCACCGCCTTGCCAAAGGCTGCCGTGGCACCGGAGTCGGCGACATCCACCGCGTAGCCGACGGCACATGCGGGAGAGACCGCATTCAGCTCGTCCGCGACTTTCTGGGAATTGGCTTCACTGAAACTGAGAACCGCTACTTTGGCTCCCTCGGCTGCAAATCGGTGGGCGATCGCTCTGCCGATACCACGACCGGCACCGGTGACAACTGCTATCTTATCCTGAAGAACTGGCATGCTTATCGATCCCACCAACCACAGCAGGAAACAAGCGTAAACCGCAGGCGAAAGAACCTTTCCCCCTCTCCCGATAGCGAGTTTGATTTGCATCCGACACGCTGAAGAGCATCTTGCCAGCTTCCTTCCCATGTTCTGTCCGTATTGCACATACCCCTTAAACGAGACAAGCGACAACTGCCCGCAATGCCACTTTACCATCCACGGTGGTGATGCTCTTTTCGGCACCCCTCCTGATCTCGCGCTCGGCATCAATGACCACGTCAAGGCACTCAACTCGGAAGATACACGGACGATCATGGCGCAGTTCCATCGCCTGGCAAACAAGTATCCGCAGATCCGTTTTGCTGTCGTGACCATGCAACTTGCTCCGGAGACCTCTCTTCCCACCCTTGCCACCTGGCTCTTCAACCGTGCTGGCTTATTTCGCTCTCAAGAGCGCGGCGGAAAAAACTACGGAATTCTCATCGCCGTAGCGACTTCGGATAAACGCGCATCGATCCAGATCGGATATGGACTCGAACCTTTCATCGGCTACCGGCACCTTCAGAGCATTCTGGAATCCACTCGAGGTGATTTCGAAGCTGCCAAATTCGGTCGCGGCATCCAAGCCATGATCGCCAAGACTGAGCACGTCCTTGACGAAGTCCATGGACGAATCGAGAAAACCTATGGCATCGACCTGAACGCACTCAAGCCGACCGAGGCCTTCAATATCGGCCTGATCGTTCCCACCGAGCAGGAGAAGTTTGCGTTTTATGAGTGGCAGGTGGATCCTTATTGAAGGAAAAGCATAGTTTGAAAACGATGAAAAACCGACGAGATCTACTGCGCATTGGAGCCCTCGGACTGCTCGTTCCCTCCCCGATTTTGCTGGCTGGGCCACACCTGAAGCTCAACCGCACCTTCAAAGGCACTGATCAGTTCGAGAAAATCGTGAAAAAAGCGGTCTCCAACGATTGGTATAAAAAACCGATCGGAGAACGCATCATGGCTTGCGCCCACGAGATGCACGGCACTCCCTATGTCGGATTCACGCTGGAAATCGACAACAGAATCGAATCCCCCTCGGTCAACCTTCACGGCCTCGACTGCTGGACATTTTTTGAAATCGCTCTCGGCATGGCACGCATGCTGGAACTGCAGAAAACAAGCTACCATCCAAACGATCTGCTTCGAGAAATCGAATGGACGCGCTACCGCTCCGGGGTCTGCAATGGCAATTACCTCGACCGGATCCACTACCTCGCGGAATGGTTCTTTGAAGCTGAAGCCAGGGGGATCGCCACCGATATCACGCGCGAGCTGGGCCAGGCGCAACGTCTGAGCAACAGAAAAATCCAGGAGATGACCGTGCTCTGGAAAAGCTATCGGTATTTAAAACACAACCCGGAACTTCGAAAGCCGATGGCGGTGCACGAAAGGCGAGTGGCTCGGCTTCCCGTCTACTACATTCCCCGGGAGCGTGTCCACCTCATCGAATCGAAGCTCCAGAATGGCGACATCATGGGGATCGTGACCCGCCATGACGGAGGCTTCTGCTCGCATGTCGGACTTCTCTCCAAGGGGAAGGACGGAGTAGCCAGGCTGATGCACGCCTCCCGAAATTACAAGCGTGTCGTGGTGGATAAAAGCGTCTCCGGCTATCTGAAAAGTTTCAGCAGTCACCTCGGCCTGATCGTGGCTCGGCCGCTCGCGCGGAAGCAGGCGGTCGTCGATAACTCCGTCTACCAGAGCAATCTCAGAAAACTCACCGGAATGCGCGAGGTAGGTCCCTAAGCTGGATGCGGGCAGCAACCCGGAGGGCTTCTCCAGCGAGCCCAGAGCGCAGCGATGCTGACTTGAATCCCATTCCATCCCATTCCAAGTGGCGTGGCGGGTGGCGTGGCGGGTGGCGTGGCGGGTGGCGTGGCGGGTGGCGCAATGGATCAGACCTTTCCTACTAAGACAACCCCTCCATTGAGCTCAATCCCACCACGGGCGCGCACGGGCCGCCCTCACCTCACTGCCGAAGGTCCACGCAGAGCAGCTGGTTCTGTCCCCGCATGAGCAGGCGTCCATCCGAGAGGGCGAGTGGGCTCCAGAACTTCAGATCCACATCGAGGTCACGAACCTGGAAGACGTTCGCCTCTCCCAGGGGACGGTACTGTTCCGGAGACACTCCCACCAGGCGAAGGATGCCATTATGGCCGTCCTGAACAATAAGCTTTCCATCTGCTAGGATCATACTGCCGCGTCCGATGAAGGGATCGTTTCCCGTCCGCCAGAGCTCGCTTCCATCTTCAATGCGCAGACAGGCAAGACCTCCGGTCTCTTCACGTTGACTACGGACCTTGTAATTCGCATTCTCATTCATGAGGATGTATAAATACTTGCCCGCAACGACAGGTGGATGAATCTGGGAACCTCCCTCGAGGCGGTAGATTTCTCTGGTAGAAATCGCGTCACCGGCACCCTCAAGCCGGAGCATCACTGAGCCAGTTTCGTATCCCCCAGTCAGAAACAGCCGGTCCTCACCGACAAGCAGGGGCCCGGGAATAGGGATCCTGTTCTGATAGACATCACTCTTCCAAAGCAGCCGCCCATCTTCCGGCGAGAAGCTGGCTAGCCCCCCTCCCTTGTCTTTACTCAAAATCAGAATCTGGGGCACCCCTTTGATCTCACAATAAACCGGCTGCGACATCGACGAGCCCACCGGATCTGTTTTCCAAAGCACTCGACCTGTCCGTTTATCGAGCGCAACCAGGCCCACATCATCCGAGAGCACACAGGCCACAAGTGCCTCTCCGACAATTAGCGGAGATTGGGCGTAGCCCCAGTTCGGCGGCCTGCTGACGCCAAACTCTTTCATGATGGCAAACTGCCAGATCCGCCGACTGCTCTGACGATCGAGGCAAGTTACCTGCCCAAATCCTCCGATGGTATACACCCGGTCTCCTTCAACAGTCGGGGTATTTCTTGAGCCGGGGAATGAAAGTTTCCCCGCGACCTCCTCCACGTATCTCCAGCGCTCCTCACCGGTCTCCAGATCCAGGCAAAGCAGAACGTCTGCTTTCGCAGGCTCGCGGTCCATCACGAACACTTGGTCTCCAACGATCGCCGCTCCACCGAAGCCCTCATGGAGATCGATCCGCCAGCGGACAATGGTGCCGGCCTCGGAGGAGAGCGAGGAAACAAGCCCGACTTCTTCAGAAATTCCTAGCCTTTTCGGGCCTTGAAACTGAGGCCAGTCCGCAGCTTGGACACCCTGAAGAGCGAAGACAAGCAGCGCCAGAAAGCGGCGAAGGAATGAGAGCGAAAACGGGCTCATGGTGCGACAGAAACTTAGCCTTTTCTACCACCCGAATCGCTCTCTTCACCTCGATTCTTCTCATTCTTGGATTTGTCCTGAGGCTTGTCCTCGGGCTTGTCCTGAGGCTTGTCCTCGGGCTTGTCCTCGGGCTTGTCCTCGGGCTTGTCTTCAGTCTTGTCTTTGTCCTCAGCTTTCTTTTTGTCTTTCGACTTCTCTTTGTCCTTGGACTTCTTTTTACCCTTGTTCTTAGCCCCCGCCTTGTCCTCGTTTTCCGCCTTGTCCTTGTTTTCCACCTTGTCCTTGTCGGTCGAAGCATCCGGCTTCCCTTCGAAAAGTGGCTTGACCATGGCTACACCGAGCGGCCCTTGGAACCGCTGATCATCGGAACTCGCTGACTTCATGGTCTTCTCGAAACGATCAAGCTCGGTCAGTTCGATTTTCGGGGAAGAACTTCCACCGAGTTCGACCACCCGATCCACAGTGATCTCTCCACGGTCGACTTTCTTCACGTATTCGCGGAATCGCTTGAGCTCCTCGCGGACGACTGGAACCAAGGCATAGACCCCGAGAAGATTCAAAATACAGAGTGCAAAGAACGGGCCATCTGCAAAATCCACCACCTCATCCAGGCTCATCACCGCACCAGCCAGAACAGCCACCACAAAAATGACCCGATAGAGGATTCCCATAAAAGCATTGCCTCCAAAGAGGTACACCCATGCCTGTTCGCCATAGTAACTCCAGGTGATCAGGGTCGATATGGCAAAGGTGATCGCTGCCACGGTCAGAATGTATTTGAAAGAAGGCATCACGGTCTCGAAGGCACGCGAGGTAAGCTCAATGCCCTCTCCCCAGCTCCCCAGTCCCTCCGCCGGAACATTCAGCCACTCACCGGTCGTGATAATGACCAGAGCAGTCAGGGTACAGACGATCACGGTGTCTATGAATGGTTCAAAGAGGGCGACAATCCCTTCGCTGGCAGGATATTTTGTCTTCACTGCAGAGTGTGCAATGGAAGCGGATCCGAAGCCGGCCTCATTCGAGAATGCGGCGCGACGGAACCCCATCAGAATGGCAATGAGAATGGCACCCACTCCCGCTTTCGGGTGAAAGGCCTCGTCCCAGATCGTCTGGAACGCGCTCCCCAAAAGACTCCAGTTCACCACCAGCACAACCACACATCCGAAAATGTATATGCCGCACATTATCGGGACGAGGAATGATGCCACCCTGCCAATCGCTTTAATCCCTAAAATCACAACAAATCCGACGACGGTGGCCAGAAGCAGACCGAAAACCACTTCGCCATCAGGCGTTGCAAAGTAGGAAAGGTTGTTTCCGGTCGACCGAACCAGTTGATCCAGCGACTGGTTCACTTGGAAGAGGTTCCCGGCACCGATTGCTGCGATGGCACAGAAGATGGCGAAAAGCACCGCCAGGGTCCGGCCGAGACCAGTCATCCCGCGCTCTTTGAACCCGGCCGAAAGGTAGTACATGGGACCGCCTAGAACCGTTCCATTCGGCTTAATTCTCCGGTATTTTGTTCCGAGTGTGCACTCACAGAACTTCGTGGTCATCCCCAGAAAACCAGCCACAATCATCCAGAAGACGGCTCCGGGACCACCTACGGAGATGGCGATCGCCACACCTGCTATGTTTCCTAAGCCGACGGTTCCTGAAAGAGCAGCGCTGAGCGCCTGAAAATGAGAAATCTGCCCGGGGTCGCTCTCTGAGGAGTAGGTGCCACGGATCGTTCGGTATGCCAGAGGCAGAGCTCTGATATTGATGAACCCGAAAATAAGGGTCAGGAGAATCCCGGCAAAAGCGAGCCAGAGGACCACATACCAGAGGGTTATAGGCTGCCCGTTGCGGCCCCTGATGAGCTCCCCTGATGGAGTGTCCACCGTCGGTCCTACGAAGAAGATCTTGCCAGACCAGTGCGCAACCGGACGCATGAAGTCACTGATCCTGACGTTCCACTCAGCCAGCGTCTGCCGCATAGCACTCGAGAGAAAAAGCGTAGGCTCTTTGTTGGCTCGCACTGCCTCCTCGGCAGCAGCGGCGGCACCAGCAGGGACAACTGCTTCACCACCTGCTTTAGAAGGGCCAGCAGGGGCAGCAACAACAGGTTTCTCCTCCGGCTGATTTGCCGGCTCAAGAACCGGATTTTTTTCTGCCTCCGCCTCTGCCTCTGCTTCTGCTTCTGCCTCTACTTTGTCTCCCTCCTGCGCCGCACCGCTGACCGCTGCGACTGGCGATGGCTTCTCTTTCTCGGCCTCCGCATGTCCATCGGGCTGGGCAAAGAGGCAAAGGGCAAAGCCCAGAAAAATTCGTAAGGAAAAAGAAACAGCAGTTGCAGGTATGCAATAGGGGAAGCGGCGCATAAGGATAGAAGATTCTGAGGATCATATCACGGCGCTGCCCCCTCGCAAGCCGATCGCGCGACCGCTGGAAACTCGCCCAATGCAAACTCTAAAGTCACGCGGAGTCTGCCCGCTCCAGAAAAATTACTCCTGCACTTCCTCTTGCGATTCTTCCTGCGCCTTCTTGAGCTGACGGATATCCCGCCGCATTTCTCCCAGCCGGTCGATGAGGGCGTAATTTTTCATCGCTCGCTGAGCAGATTGCGCCGGGAACCCAGCATAAACCTTACCTGCTTCCAGATCCGTGGTCACCCCCCCTCGGGCCATGATGATGGCATCGTCACCGATGGTGAGGTGGTCTGCACAGCCCGCCTGCCCGCCAAAGACGACCCGATCTCCGATCTTTGTGCTTCCAGCGATTCCGTTGTGCGAGGCAAAGAAACAGTTCTCTCCCAACTCGACGTTGTGGGCGATCTGACAGAGATTGTCGATCTTCGTCCCCGAGCCGACCACGGTGTTGCCCAGAGCAGCACGGTCGATGCATGAATTCGAGCCGATCTCGACATCGTCACCAAGGATCACCCCGCCGAGCGACTCGATCCGCTCGATGCGATGATTCTTATGCTCTCCGGTCTCACGCGCGCCACTGCGCGCAGCCTCGACACTACCCCGCTCCGGAGTGACAAAACTGAAGCCATCGCTGCCAACGACTGCGTTCTGATTCAAAATACATCGGTCACCGATGCGGACACCGTCGGCCACGCGCACGCCACTCTGGAAAGTACAGTCCTCGCCAACTATAGACCCCTGCCCCACGGTCACGCTGTCAGACAACCAGGATCCCTCCCCGATGCTTGCCCCGGCGCGAATCACACACAGCGGCCCGATGACAGCGGAAAGAGAAACTTCAGCGCCCTCCTCGATGACTGCAGTGGGGTGAACTCCGGGCTCGGGACGTCGCTGCCGCGGGAAAACCCGTGAAACTGCGCCGAGAGCATAGCGCGGGCGATCGACGTAAAGATAGGCATCGATCGTGCCGAGTAATTCCCCGTGGGATGCATGGAGGTCACTCCCCACCACCGCGCAGCGGATCTTACCCCGCCCGATGAGCTTGAGGGCTCCCTCGGACATCAGCAGGCTGATCTGCTCCGGCGACTCCACCTGCGCCGGGTGAACAAGACCGGAAACCTCGTGCTCACCTGAGCCTACCAGGACAGCCCCTGGGATCCGAGCTGCCAGCTCGGCCATGCTCAACCTTGACGGTGATGAACTGCTCGACTCCATGCGGCTTGCCTACGCCAACGCTGGGTTCCTGTAAACCGATGATTGCGGCTGGAACTCCCTGGCGGGCTCAGCCCATCGCCTTCTCCAGGAGGGTGTTCAAGCGGTTGACCATATCCTTACTGTCCTCCAGCAAGCCCGCCGAAAGCATGGCATTGTCGTAGAGTTGGTCCGCCACCAGGCCAGCCAGCTCCTTGTCTTTGGCACTCGTCGCGGCCAGCTTTTTGATCAGGTCGTGGCGTGGATTCAATTCGATTTCCACCGGATCCGCACCGGGCATCTCCTGGTTCATCGCCTGCATCATCTGACGCATCTGCGGGCTCATAGCTCCCTCCGACTGCAGCGCAGCAACCGGACTGTCGACGAGTCGCTTTGAGAGGCGAACTTCCTTAGCCCGCTCACCAAACGCCTTCTTGAGAAAGTCCACTAGCTTTTCCCCATCTTTCTCTGGGAGAGGCTCGCCCTCCGGCTTTTCGGTGGCTTCGTATTTGTCGAAATCAATGTCCGACCGATCGACTGCCACGAGTTTCTTCCCCTGGAGTTCGGGGAGCGAGCCCATGACGTATTCATCGATCGGCTCATACATGAAGAGCACTTCCAGACCCCGTGCCTTAAAGGTTTCGAGGTAAGGGCCTGCCTCGATGGCAGCTCGATTCTGCGCGATCTGGTAAAAGATTTCCTCCTGGCCTTCCTTGGCCCTGGCAATGTATGCCTCGACTCCGATCTTCTCTCCCTCCTCGGTGAGCGAGGACTCGTATCGAAGCAGCTTACCGAGTTGCTCGCGATAGCTGAAATCTGTCGCCACACCCTCTTTGAGAAAGCGGCTGAAGCGGGAATAGAACTCCTTGTAACTCTCAGGATCATCCGTCGCCTGCTTGTCGAGAAACTTCAGAAAACGCTTGGTGATGACATCCCCAAGCTTCTTGACCAGGGAGCTGTCCTGCATCGACTCACGACTGATATTGAGCGGCAGGTCTTCGGAATCGATAACTCCCTTGAGGAAGCGAAGCCATTTCGGCAACAGCTCCTCCGGCTTGTCGTCGATCAGAATCTTCCGGCAGTAGAGTGCTACGCCAGGATCGATCTCTCCCATTCCAGGAAACTCAGGGTTCTCTTTGGGCACGAACAAAAGCGAATTGATCGCAAGCGGGGCATCGGCGCTGAAATGCAGGCGGTAACGCGGCTCGTCGAAAGCCTTCCCTTGGAACTTATAGAACTCAGTGTATTCCTCTTCCGAGATCTCGTTTTTCTTCTTCAGCCAGAGCGCCTCGACTTTGTTCACGCGCTCGTCATTGAGGAAGATCGGGAATGGAACGAAAGACGAGTATGTCTCAAGGATCCCCTTGATCCGGTAATCTTTGGCAAAGTCCTCGCATTCTTCTTTCAGCTTCAGGACAATGCGGCATCCACGGCTCCCCTCCTCCGAGTCTTCCGTGATTTCGTAGCCGGTCTTTCCGTCGGACTTCCAGACCAGTTGTTTTGCGTCAGGCCGCCAGCTGTGGGTGTGGACTTCTACTTCATCTGCCACCATGAAGGCAGAATAAAACCCGACACCGAACTGACCAATGACATTGGAATTTTTCTGATCCCCCTCTGCCATCGCCTGCAGGAAGGCCTTGGATCCGGAGTGGGCGATGGTTCCCAGGTTCTCGACCAGTTCTTCATGATCCATCCCGATTCCTCGGTCTTCGATGATCAGCGTCTTCGCCTCTTCGTCGGTGGTGATCCGAATCTCCAGATCTGCTTTGCCATCGAAGATGTCTTTCTCGGTGTGCTGGAGGTGGCGGAGTTTCTCCAAAGCATCGGAGGCATTGGATACGAGCTCACGGACAAAAATGTCCTTGTCCGTGTAGAGCGAGTTGATGACGATATCGAGGACCTGCTGGACCTCGGCCTGGAAGGTATGCTTGGCTGCTTCTGACATGGGAATGTTCTCCTGCTAAAGTAAAAATTCGGGGCGAATCATTCCTTCGGTTCCGCCGCTTGTCAAAGAAGCTCTCAACGAACTTTCATAAAAAACGCTGCTTCATCGCGCCGTCCCGCAGCTGCCTGCGACAACAAGGCACGCGTCACCTCGGTTCTTTTCCTTCCTCCTCTAGGACGATCGCCCTCTCGCGAACCACCATCGGAATGCCGTTCTCAATCGGATAGAAAACAAATCCTGCCTCGGCAATCAACCCAGCCTCCCAGCTGACCGGGTCTGCCGTCAGTCCACGCGCCCGATCACATTCGGCGCTGGTAGCAGGCCGCAGACTGGCTCCGGTTCGAGGGCACCTTAAAATGCGGTAGAGTGACGCGTCGGACATTTTTTCTAGATCCTCTCGGTGGCAATGCTTGCAGGTTTCCTAGTATCCGGGCAGTGATGGGTCCACCAGCTCGCGCCAGAGATCTATTCCGCCCACCATGCTTTGGGCACCTTCCATCCCGGCCGCGGCAAGAACCTCCACCGCTCGGTCGCTCCGGGCACCCGCCTTGCAATAGACCACCAGTGGTTTTCCACGGCCGATCTCATCGATCCGAGCCTCGAGCTCACCCACCGGGATATGCAAGGCACCCTCAATCCCGCAAATATTCACCTCGAAGGGTTCCCTGACATCGAGAAGGGTAACCGCTCCACTCCTCACCTGCGGAAGCAACTTCTGCACCTCCTCGACACCCACCTGTCCTGGCGACGAAGCACTCTCAACCTCGCCGGACCGGGCTGAGGCACCGCAGAATGCCGCGTAATCGATCAATTCCCGGATCGTCGGCTTCTCTCCGCACAGCTGACAAAGCGGATCTTTCTTCAACCGGAACTCCCGGAACCGGGCGCGCATGGCATCAAAATGCATCAACCTCCCGATCAGAGGATCCCCCACTCCGAGGATCAGCTTGATCGCCTCGGTCGCCTGCAACGTTCCCACCAGACCCGGCAACACTCCCAGCACACCGCCCTCGGCGCAGCTTGGAACGAGACCGGGCTCGGGCGGCTCCGGAAACATACACCGGTAGCAAGGCCCTCCCCTGTGCGGCGCAAAAACCGAACACTGCCCCTCGAATCGAAAAACCGAGCCATAGACATTTGGCACTCCCAGCAGCACCGCGACGTCGTTGCTCAGGTAACGGGTCGCAAAGTTGTCAGTACCGTCGATGAGCACGTCGTAACCACGGGCTATCTCCATCGCGTTGTCACTGGTAAATCGCTCTGCATACCCAACCACTTCCACTCCGGGATCCAGCCCCTCCAACCTCTGCTTTGCTCCTTCAAGCTTCGTTCTTCCCACATCCGAAGTGCTGTAAAGGATTTGCCTTTGCAGGTTCGAAAGCTCGACCTTATCCGGGTCGACAAGGCCTAGTCGCCCGATGCCTGAGGCTGCTAAATAGAGTGCTGCAGGCGATCCCAGGCCACCGACTCCGATGAGCAGCACCGACGCCTCACGAAGCCGCTTCTGACCCGCCTCGCCGACCTCGGGCAAAGTCAGGTGCCGCGCGTAACGCTGGGACTCTTCAGAACTGAGCATAAAACAAAGGCAACTATCGGCCGCCCGCAGTCAACCGCAAGGGAAGCTGCCGGTGGACCTCCCTGTGATCGTCCTTCATCGACCCCGGTCGCAGCAGGCAATTCAGCAAAATGCCAGTCCTTGACCACATCTGGATACGAGTCGAATCTCCCATGCCTTCTCCGGCCCATTCTGATTTTCATGCTCAAGACGACCCAGACCAAGCTCCTTCTTATCAGGCTGATCCTCCTCGGGGTCCTATCTCTCGCCGTTGCAGGCTGCTCCGGTGTCTCAAAGATCAACCCTGGAGCGGTCAAAATCAAAAGCTCCCCGAAGACACCGCGACACAGTATGTCCAAAGAGGAATACCCCTTCGACTCGGCGGGAAACTATCAGACCGAGTGGGCCGCCTCCGGCGAGCGCAAAGCCGGACGCACCGCCTACGTCAAAGCGGCTCCAACAAGAGGGTATTCCTCATCAAGTAGCAGAAAAAAATCTTCTTCCGGCACTTACACGGTGAGGAAAGGCGACACTCTCTGGGGGATCGGACGCAAGTATGGAAAATCGGTTTCCTCCATCAAAAGAGCGAACAACCTCAGGTCCGACAACATACGAATCGGACAACGCCTGCGCATTCCCTGAAGCCGCTCGCCTGCAGGCCACCGCGCCTCCACGAGAGCATGACTACTCGGGGGCATTGCCAAGGTCCAAGGATCCAAGGTCCGAGGAGGTCGGCATTCGCTCAGTCGCAGGAGGGCACATGCCAGAGTTCGCTGGCAAGCAAGCCCCGCAAGGCAACCCGCTCGGCATCGGCAGGGAGAACCAGTCCAGCTTCCCGCAAGGGCTTCCGGTGGTCGGGCAGTTCCGTGGCCTGCAAACCCGCAGTGATTCTGAAAAACCCATACATCACGGCGATCAATCCCCTCCCTGCCATCCGCCACCACCATGGTGCCGAAGGAGTGCGGAATTCAGAAACCACCCAAACCCCGCCAGGCCGCAGACGGGATGCGAGGCGCGGCACCAGACTCTGCAATTCCTGATTGCTGAAGCAGTCGAGAAAAAAGTGGGTCACCACCGCGTCAAAGGCCTCCCCTGCTGGTCGGGCATCGCCCTCAAGCCAGTCCTCCACCCGGGCGTGCACAAATTCCACCCGCTCACGCTCCTCAGGCAGCAGCCTTCCTCGCGCCGTTGCCTGCATGGCCTGGCTTGGATCAATCGCTACAAACCTCAATTCTTTCTTCGCTTCCACAGCCGCCTTGAGAAATCGCCCGTCGCCCTCGCCCAGAACAAGGGCCTTCCCCTGGCAGGGAAGCGCGTCGAGAAATCCACAGCGCGTCTTCTGCAGCGCGCTGCGGAACACGGCTTTCTCGAGCAGCTGGTAAACTCCCGCCACACGGTCGAAATCTGCTCGCTGCATCAGCCTTTTCTCGCCCCACCCACCTCCGAGCCTCTGAGCCTCTGAGCCTCTAAATTTTCAGAGCAAGCACCCGCTGCGCTTCACTTCTTTGCCTTGCCTGCCCGCAAGAATCCAAGCTCACGCATCCAGGCAGCACATTCCACCGGCCACCTCATCGACCGAGTCCCGGCCCGCCCCATCCCCCAGCCGTGACCGCCATCAGGATAAACATGCATCTCCGCAGGAACTTTCGCCTTGTTCAGCGCGAGATAGAGCGCCGCGCTACTCGGCGAGTAGACATCATCATGCGAAACTGCGACAAAGGTCGGGGGCGTGTCAGCATCGACTTTGCTTGAGGCATCCACCCCGATCTTCTTATCTTCCTGCATGTAGGCGGGGTAGATCAGAACGAGAAAGTCCGGGCGGCTCGAGTGCTCGTCCACCTCATCAATCACCTCATAAGTCGTCTCCTGGTGGCTCGTGCCGGTAAAGACGGTCAGATTCCCACCCGCCGAGAACCCGAGCATCCCGACGCGATCCCGATCGATCTTCCAGTCCGCAGCGTGGTGGCGAAGCAGACGCATGGCACGCTGCGCATCCATCAATGGCTGGAGCTGCGGGTTGTTCGGATCACGCCTGGGAATTCGGTATTTCAGCACTGCAGCGGTCACTCCCAGAGAATTAAGCCAGACAGCGGCGTCTACTCCTTCGTGCCCGATTGCCAGCCCATTGTACCCCCCTCCCGGGGCAATGAGAACGCAGGCTCCATTCGACTCGACGGTGGCCGGTGGCAGAAAGGACGTGCAGGTTGGGAACCGAGACATTTCGTACTGAAGTAATCCTCGATTGGTCACCCTTCCTCTTCGGATAGGTCTCCTCGCCGACCTGAAATCCCTCGGGCTCGCCTGGGGCAGCCCCCGGCCAGAGCTTGATGCAATGGTCAGCTGGTGGCGAAAGCTCTTGGGCAAGCAGAATGGATGGGACAAGGAGAAGGGCGAGGGCAGGAAAGCGAAAAAGTTTCATAATATGGAACCACTACCTTTCTCACCAAGTTGATCAATTTCACAGAAAATCTTTTGCCGCCGTCACTGACGTCGGGCCGGTGGCACGCACGCTTTCTTGCATGCCTGTCTCTGATTCTTCCCGGGGGGGTCAGCACCGAACCATCGAGCCTTTCAAGGCACCCCATTGCTGACAAAGAATCCCAAGCGCAACTCATCTGCTCTGCGCGGGTTCCATTGTTTATGCAAAAGCTCGTATCCCTTATCCCCCTGCTCGCACTCGCCGCCTCGGCCTCACTTCTTGCCGCTCCAGAAGACCGCACTGCCAAGGCAGTTAAAGCCCACTGTGAGAGTCTTGCCGGTCAGGAAGTCAGTGTCGAGACTACCCACGTCGCCCCCGTCCGTAACGCAGGGGGGGAGACTTGCTCGATCTTCTATGCCCATACCTTTGACACCGGAGAAAACATCTCGGCCGGGAGTATTCTGGTAGCCGTGAAGAAAGCAGAGCACGACGCCTTTGTGGACAAATTCGGAGCCACCCCAGACGTGGCTGCAGGCCGCCGAGTTCGGAATCGCGAGACAAAGCGTCTCACCGGCACCCTGAAGCTGACCAGCAAAAAAGTTCCCTTCATTGATCTGACCGGCGGCGGTGCCACCGAGGCACTCATCGCCGAGGCCTCCGCTCAGAAAGAAACCTCATCTCCTGCAAAAAAACTTCGGGAGAAAACCGACAGAAAGATCAAGCGGTGATCAAACCGTTCTCTTCTCCGGATCGGTTGCCCGGTTGACCTCCCCTGCAGTGGCTTTGCGTCGTCTATGGCTCAGGCGATGTTCGTCGAGACTGCCTGGACGTCATCATCGTCTTCCAACTTATCGATCAGCAGCTCAATTTCCTCCATCTGCTCGTCAGTGATCACGATTGGAGAGGTAGGAATGCGCTTCAGCTGGGCCTTCATCTCCTCGACCCCAAGGCCCTCGCAGACCGCCGACAGCGTCCCGAAGTCCTGGAACCCCCCGGAGACGAAAACCATGCCATCGGTCACTTCCATTTCCTCAAGCCCTGCATCGATCAACTCAAGCTCAAGCTCTTCGAGATCCACCCCGTCTGGTTTGGGAAACTCGATCACCGACTTCCGATCAAAAAGAAACTCCAGCGAGCCGCTCTGGACCACCTCGCCGCCGTTCTTTTTAAAGATCACCTTCACATTGGCCACCGTCCGAGTCGGATTGTCAGTCGCACATTCGACCCAGAAAAGCACCCCGTATGGTCCTTTTGCTTCGTAATTCGTCTCGACGAAAGTCTCAGCATCCTGCGCCGTGGCACGGGCAATGGCCTTATCGACATTCTCTTTGGGCATGTTTTCCGCCTTTGCGTTGTTGATCGCGGTGCGGAGCTTCGAGTTCGCCTCCGGGTCAGTCCCTCCCTCTTTCGCTGCGATGGTGATTGATCGCGCAAGCTTGGGAAAAATTTTTGACATCTTGTCCCAGCGTTTCTCCTTCGCTGCACGGCGGTATTCAAAGGCACGTCCCATGGCGCTATTGATAAACGAGGAACGACCACTGTCCAGAGGGGATGAATCCGCCGGTGGCCACCGAAAATATGGCCAAAATTTCCCTGCCCAAGAAATCTACTCGCTTCCCCTCGCGAATCCTCTATGCTAAAAGTCGTTTTAGAACCGACAGGCACCGCATGAGGACCGTAGCAATCTCCAACCAGAAGGGCGGCGTGGGAAAAACAACCACCGCCATGAACCTTTCCGCCTGCCTCGCGGCTCAAGGTACCCGGGTCCTGCTCATCGATCTCGACCCGCAGGCAAACGCCACCAGCGGCTTGGACATCGAGCCCCAGCCTGGCCTCAGTCTCTACAGCCCGCTCACGTCTCACGGCCGCGCTGATCAGATGATCCGTCCGACCCGCCTCCCCAACCTCTCGATTATCCCCTCGCACATGGAACTCGCGGGGTGCGAAATCGATCTCGCCCGAGAAAACAACCACCTGACAAAACTTCGTGACCTCCTCGCACCGCTGAAAAATGCAGCGACTTTCGATTACGTCATTCTCGACACTCCGCCCTCGCTCGGGATTCTCATGACCTCTGCTTTAGCCGCCGCTGACGAGATCCTCATTCCTCTCCAGTGTGAGTATTTCGGCCTCGAAGGACTGGCAAAAATTGTCCACATCGTCGAGCAGATTCGGAGCTCAGGCGCCAACCCGAATGTTCAGATCGAAGGGATTCTGATGACCATGTATGACCCGCGGACAAATCTCGCGAGACAAGTCGTCTCAGACGTGGCCCGCCACTTCGAAGAAACCGTCTACAAAACAATCATCCCGCGCACCATCCGACTCGGCGAAGCTCCGAGCTTCGGCCTGAGCATTATCGAACACGAGCCCAAAGGACGCGGCGCAGATGCCTACCGGGCGCTCGCCAGCGAGTTCCTTCAGCGCCGCCAGAAAGCCGTCTCCGACGCACCGGCAGTCGCCTGAGCTTCTCTTCCGCATCCGCTCCGGAGATGGCGGCGATCTTCTTCTCTCTGCTACCGCTCGGCGCCGCTCAGTGCGACCGATCCGCCCGGTCACACCAACCACACGCAGACAGCCACCCCGACGAGGATGAAAATGACCCGCGGCTCCTTGGCAGCAGATCCTGCGGATCCTCAGATGATCATTCCCGGCAGACGCGTCCTTGCATGCCGGGCGATCTGCCTTCAAATTCCCGCCCCCTCCGCAGCCATGCGACACGGGTAACGTCACAGATTTTCAACGCATTCCACGCTTCCTCAGAACCATGTTTAAATGGGTCATCAACAAAATCATCGGCTCCGCACACCAGCGGACTATCAAGAAACTCTGGCCGATCGTGGAGGAGATCAACCGTATCGAGGAAGAGCTCCAATCCGAGTCCGATGAGGCGCTCCGCGAGCGCACCCGGAAATGGCAGGACCAGTTCCAGGCTTTTCACAAGCCTGAATTCCTCGCCGGAGTCGCCCTGCGGGAAGCAGCGCGCTCGGATCTCGACGCCTGTTCCACCCATCTCCACGAGCGCTTCACACAACTCGCGACGCACTTCCCGGAGATCGGCGTCAACGCCATCGATCCCGCCTCGCACAACCAGACCAGTGATGAGGATCTTCGGGCCGCCATCGATGCCGCCCGCGAGGAGTGGGAAGAACTGAACACACGCTTCCCTGAGGTCGAGGAACGCATTCTCGAGGAGATCCTCCCCGAAGCCTTCGCTGTGGTGAAAAACGGAGCCCGTCGCCTCTGCGGTCAAGCTTTCACCGTCTGCGACCAGAAAATGCAGTGGGACATGATCCACTTCGATGTCCAGCTCATCGGAGGCATCGCCCTCCACCGGGGAATCATCGCAGAGATGGCCACCGGTGAGGGAAAGACCCTTGTTTCCACCTTGCCGAGTTATCTCAACGCACTCGTCGGACATGGCGTCCATATCATCACGGTCAATGACTACCTGGCACAACGTGACGCCGAGTGGATGGGGTTCCTGCACAGTTTTCTCGGTCTCCATGTCGGCTGCATCCAGAATGCCATCCCCCCCCATGTCCGGAGGGAGCAGTATGCTATGGACATCACCTACGGGACGAACTCCGAATTCGGCTTCGATTACCTCCGCGACAACGGAATGGCCACAGAAAAAGCCAATCAGGTGCAGCGCGGCCACCACTACGCCATCATCGACGAAGTCGATTCGGTTCTCATCGATGAAGCCCGCACCCCGCTCATCATCTCCGGCCCGGTGGCGCATTCTTCCAACCAGGAATACGGGCAATTCAAGCCGCTTATCGACCAACTGGTCAAAAAACAGACCCTCCTCTGCAACCGTCATATCTCGGATGCCAAGAAAGCCGAGCAAGAAGGAGATCTTGAGGCCGCAGCTCTCAGTCTCTTCAAGGTCAAGCTCGGCAATCCGAAAGCCAAGGGCCTGATGCGGGCCATGGAGAATACTACCCTGCGCAAGGAGATTCAAAAAATTGAGCTCTCTTTCTACCAGGACACGCAAAAAACTGCGCTCTTCCAGATCAAGGAGGAGCTCTACTACCATATGGACGAGAAGTCGCACGACGCCGACCTCTCCGAGATGGGGCGAAATTTTCTTGATTCCAACGATCCTGAGGCGTTCACGCTGCCAGATCTTGCCTCCGAATTCGCCGACCTCGACAACAACGAATCACTCACAGAAAACGAGCGGCAGCATGCCAAGGACAAGGTCCAAAAGCGGCTCGACACCCAAGGCGGGCGCATCCACTGCATCAACCAGCTCCTCAAAGCCTACACCCTCTACGAAAAGGACCAGGAGTACGTCGTCGAGGACGGCAAGGTCATGATCGTCGACGAGCAGACAGGGCGGAAGATGCCCGGCCGCCGGTGGTCTGACGGCCTCCACCAGGCGGTCGAAGCCAAGGAGGGGGTGAAAATCGATAAAGAAACCCAGACTCTGGCAACCATCACGATCCAGAACTACTTCCGTCTCTACGAGAAGCTCTCGGGGATGACCGGGACGGCCGAAACCGACGCCTCAGAGTTCAACGATATCTACGGTCTTGATGTCCTCCCCATCCCCACCAACCGCCCGGTCCAGCGGATCGACTACGACGACGCCATCTACAAAACCGTCCGGGAAAAATACAATGCCGTCATCAACCTGATCAAAGAAACGCACGCGAAGGGGCAGCCGATCCTCGTCGGCACGGCATCAGTCGATGCTTCGGAAGTGATGGCACGCCTCCTCAAACGCGAGAAGATCCCGCACTCAATCCTCAACGCTAAAAACCACATGCACGAGGCCGAGATCGTCACCCGCGCCGGTCAGAAAGGAGCTGTCACCGTCTCCACCAACATGGCGGGACGAGGAACAGACATCAAACTCGGTGAAGGTGTCGCTGACCTGGGCGGCCTCTGTGTGGTGGCAACCGAACGCCACGAAGGCAGGCGGATCGACCGCCAGTTGCGTGGACGCTGCGCGCGCCAAGGCGACCCTGGCGAGTCAAAATTCTTCATCTCCTTCGAAGACAACCTGATGCGAAACTTCGGCGCTGCCGAGCGCATGACCAAGATGATGGAGCGGTTCGGCCTCGAGGAAGGGCAGGAGCTCGAGCACCCGTGGCTCAACAAGTCGGTAGAGACCGCCCAGAAACGGGTCGAGCAACGCAACTACACGTGGCGGAAGCGAGTCCTCGACTTCGACGACGTCATGAACCAACAGCGGGAGGTGGTCTACGGATACCGCAATGAGGTCATCGAGTCTCCAGAACCTCGCCTCCTAATCAACGAAGCCCTCGACGAGGCGATCCCCGCCAAAGTCGAAGAACTCCTCGGCTCCGACCCTATCGACGTCGATTTTGCCGATTTTGACGGCTTACGCCAGTGGGTTGGGATGACCTTCCCTATTCGTCTGAGCAAAGAGGATGCTGACTTCGAGCGCCAGAGTACCGAGGAAATCGCACAGCTTCTCAATGAGCGCGTCACCGAGTCCTACGAACTCAAGGCTACCATCGAGGAGTCCGATGCTCTCGTCGGGCTCGAGCGTTACATCATTCTCAATGCCATCGACCGCCTCTGGCAGGAGCACCTTTACGCCATGGACGGCCTGCGCGAAGGCGTCCACTTACGTGCCCAGGGGCAGAAAGATCCCCTCGTGGAATATAAAAATGATGCCTTCGTGCTCTTCGAAGAGCTGATGGGAAACATCAAGATGGAGATTCTTTCCAATCTCTTCCGCTCCACCACCAACCTCCAGGGTTTTGAACTCTTTCTCCAGAATCTTCATACCCGCCAGACCAGCAGTGCCAATGACCCAGCGCAAGCCGGAGGAGGAGGAGGAGGAGGAGGAGGAGTGGGCCTTGCACTCGGATCCGGGGGGATGTCTTCCGTCGGCGGCGAAGAAGAAAAGCAGAAACCAAAGGTCAACCTGCCCACCCCGCAGAGAATTTGAAAAGGTCGGGCGCAATGACCCGTGCCCGTGCGGGAGCGGCAAGAAATACAAGAGCTGCCACGGTCGAGCCTCGTGACCGGGGCATTCCGAGACCGGCATCTTTTCCGACCAGCCAGGTAACCAGAGCCTCCGGCTCCGGACTCGGACTCGGACTTGGCACACCCCCCGAATTCTTAAGAAGCAAACTCCGTTCGGAGCTGCGACCAGCGGTCGTCTGGGAGCGACGCTCCCAGCACCTGGACCACCTCCGCGCCGAGGATGGATCCCTGCCTGCCACAGTCTTCGAGCGGCTTGCCCTTAAGCCAGGCATCCAGAAAGCCCCCGGCCCAGTAGTCCCCGGCGCCAGTCGTATCGATGGCCTGCGCCACAACCACTGGCTCCACTGCCGTGAGACCTCCGTCCCGGGAAACCAATGAACCGTCCTTGCCGAGTTTCACCGCAGCAACTTCACAGAGCTCGGAAAACTCCCGCGCCATGGCCTCGTAATCGTCCTTGAGATCCGGAAAAAATGCCGCAGCCTCGTCTTCATTGGCAAAAACAATGTCGATGTAATCTTTGAGCCAGCCGTCGAGCACGTCGTGGCTCGCATGGACGACTTCGAAGGAAGCCATGTCGAAACTTGTCGTGCATCCCGCCTCTTTCGCGTGTTCGAGAATGTGCAGTTTCAGGTCACGATTGAAGGCGAGGTAGCCCTCCATATGGACGTGCCTGACACCTTCGAAATCGGCTGCCGTGATTTCCTCCGGAGACAGGGTCATCGCGGCACCAAGATCGGTGCGCATCGTCCGCTCAGAATCCGGAGTCACCAGCGACAGGCAACGTGCATTCGGAACATCCCCGACTTTGAAACGCGAGACATCAGCACCAATTCCCGCGAAGCGTTCGCGGTAGAAGTTTCCGGAATCACAGTTTCCCAGCTTCCCCAGAAACCCCACTTTGGTTCCCAACCTGGCTGCCGCGTATGCTGTGTTCCCTGCACTGCCACCGGCAGCCAATTCATGTCCGTGAAGCAGGTCCTCCAGCAGCGCCTCCAAGCGCTCGGCATCCACCAGTTCCATTCCTCCTTTACCGCCCCTCAAGCGCGTGCACAAAATCATCATCGACTCTGGCGAGCAGGTCGACGACGGGGGAGCCGATTCCAAGAAGCTCAATCTGATATGACATAGTCGGGGATATTAACCGCATTGCGCTCGGAACATAGCAGAAAGTAAGCGCTGATTTGACCTCGGTCGCTTTGCTGCCTCCTGCGGCCCAGCACCGCCACCCCCCACCCCGTCTTCGCCGGCCGCCGCCCTCGAGTTCGGTAGCTCCTCCTCCCCCTTCCCCCACGAAGAGACTGTGTTCAGGGACTGCTGTTCTTTATTGGCAGCTCGGAAAGCACGGGGATTGGCTTGCCGTGGGGATCCGAGGTCGGAAAGGAAAGAGTCCGCTCCAACTGGCGCACCATATCGGCCCCGAGAACGTGCTCGATCTCTTCCGCATCCTCATGGACGTGGTCGGCAGGGTACTGAGCCACTTGCGTCAGGTAAAGTTCCCAGAGGCGGTGGTTGCGGACGATCCGCGCCGCTTCACGGAGACCGTCGGGTGTGAAATATGCCGTCTCCCCGCCGTCGCCGACGGTTGCGAGCCCGGGACCGACCAGGTCGCGCACCACCTTTGGGCCACTTCTTCCAAAGGTTCTTTTCTCACCTCAGCAACCGTGACAACCGGAATGTCCTCGCCGTCGAAATTTCGGTCTTCGAGAATCTTGTACATGACTTTCAGGGTGTTCTCCCGGCGGGTCTTGCGCCACCGGGAACGCCTGCGAAAAACCCTCGTCAGCCAGCCGTGCCGAGGCGCGAAAAGGAAAGCGAGCAGAAACAGAAGCGCCGCCGAAACAACAATCAGCGGGCCAGTCGGCAGGTTGTTACCGAGGAAGGAAAGGAAGGCACCGGTAGCCGCAGAAATCATCCCGCCGACAGCAGCGATCCAGAGCATGCCAGGCATCCTGTCGGCGAGAGGAGGTAAGCGGTGCTCGCCGGGATGACGAGGAGGGCGGAAACGAGAACGACACCCGCCGCCTGCATTGCCACCACAATCGCGAACGCAGTCAGTAACATGAGCAGGAGATCGAGAAAGCTCACAGGCAGAGCCGATGGCCCCTGCAAAGGCCCGGTCGAAACAGGTCGTGACGAGGTTGCGATGCAGCAGGAAGATGCATGCCAGAGTGATCGCTGAGGTAACCGCCATGAGGGCGACATCTGCACCGGACAGTGCGGAGGCCTGGCCGAAAAGGAAGCTCTTGATGCCACTCTTATTCCCCGTCGATGCCCTCTGGATGTAATCAACCAGACAGACCCCGACGGCGTAGAAAGAAGAGAGGACGATCCCGAGCGAGGCATCCTGCTTGAGCCGCGTGGTTCTGGCGTAATCGCATGGGAGGACGAGTACTCCTGCCATGCCCACCGCGGTTGCCCCGACCAGGATGGCCAGCGGATCCTTAGTGGAGTTCCAGAGAAAACCCAGAGCGATCCCCCGGGAGAACTGCATGCGAGAGAGTATCCTCCGACGAGAGCCATTTTCCTGACCACGATAAAGCTCCCGAGGAGCCCCACAGTTGAGGCCGAGGAGGAGCGAGCCGATCAAAGCAAAGCGCAAGGCCGGGTCGGAGAAGGTGAAAAAGCGCAGCGCCTGTTCTCCGACTGTCGCTGCCCCTCGCCAAAATCACCGATGCGGGCCGCATGCGCGCGGCATCGGGGAGGCAAAGAAGCGCCAAGAAAACGAGTAGCAGGCACACCGGCAGACTGCCTGCCCCCCACCCGACCTCCGGATACCAGCATGGAAGAACCCGCTGCGCTCGGAACTAACTGAGCTTATCGTCGTCATAGTTCACGCCAGGACGTCGGCCCCGTAATTTCTCAGCCTGCTCGGCCACCTGATTCAGGATCGTGAGGCGCCCACCATACGTCTTCTGTAAGAGCTCTGGGGTGAAGACTTCCGCGGTATCTCCGTAGGCCACCAGACGCATGTTCAAGAGGATGAGTTGGTCGAAATAATGCTCCACCGTGGTGAGGTCGTGGTGAACAACGAAGATGGTTTTTCCCACATCACGGAGTTCCTTCAAGAGTGCGATAATCGAAGATTCGGTAGCGGCATCGACCCCGGCAAACGGCTCGTCCATCAGATACACGTCCGCTTCCTGGGCCAGCGCACGGGCAAGAAAAATCCGTTGTTGCTGGCCACCACTGAGATTCGAAATCTGCCGGTTGGCAAACGGCAACATCCGCACCTTTTCCAAGGCTGCGATGGCGATCTCCCGGTCCCTCTTAGCAGGCCGCTTGACCAGTCCCAGGTGGCCATAGCGCCCCATCATCACCCACATCCATAGCACTGACAGGGAAGTCCCAGTCCACCGATTCCCGCTGCGGCACATAGGCGACACGTTTCTTCACCTCGCCATAAGGCATACCAAAAAATTTCACCCACCCACTCCCTAACGGCACAATGCCAATCGCTGCTTTGATCAACGTGGACTTGCCCGCTCCATTCGGACCGACGATGCCGATGAGCTTCCCCTCGGGGACGGCAAGGTCCACGCCATAGATGACCGGCTTCCGGTGGTAGGCTACCGACACGTCATGCAGCTCCAGAGGCAGGAGCAGCAGAGGTGGTGCTGGTAGTAGCGGCTTCCATGATAGGTGCGGGCATCTGGCCTGGCTCTCTGGCCGTCCTGCCCAGAATCTTTACTGCTGGGAAAGTGCCCTCCACAATGGTCTGAACATTGAACTTGATCATCCCTTGATAGGTCCCCTTATCCACGCGCTGGCCGTCGACTTCAAAACTCTCACCAGGCGTTCCCCGTGGCGTCCGCGAAAAGCTCACCACCGATGACCGCCCCGGAATCACTCGCAATACGGCGAATCGCGTCCGGATTGGAAGCGGTCTCGACAAAGATGGCAGGAACCTGCTTCGCCACAATGACATCGATCATTTTGACGATGTCTGCGATCCCTGCTTCCCCGACGGTTGAGATCCCCTCGACACCGATCACTTCCAGCCCGTAGGCGCGCCCCAAGTAGGCAAATGCATCGTGACTGGTGATCAGATAGCGTTTTTCCTTCGGGATGGTTGCCAGCCTCGCCGCCGCCCACCTGTCCAGTTCCTGGTATGATGCCACCACTTCAGCACCTCGGCTCCGGATCGCCTCGGCTTGCTCGGGAAACACCTCCGCCAGCCCGTCCACTACCACCTGCACGCATTGCGACCAGATCCTGACGTCTCCCCAGAGGTGCGGGTCGTGATGCGCTCCGTCCTCTTCCGGGGCGATCAATTTTTCCTGCGGCACCGCGGACGCGAGCGCAAAGACAGGCTTTCCGGAAGCCGAGAGCTTATCGAAGAGCTCTGACATTCTGCCTTCCAGGAGCAAGCCATTGTAAAAAATTGCCGAAGCCTGGTTCATGGCAGAGACATCGCTGGCACGGGGCGTATAATCGTGCGGATCCACCCCGGGCCCCATCAAGCCAATCACCTCCACAGCGTCGCCCGCAACCGAGCTTACCATGTCCGCGATCATTGAGGTGGTGGCCACCACCTTGGGGGTGTTCCTATTCTCCTCGTCCTGTTCGGAAGCGTCAGCGCCACCGCCACCGCCACCGCCAGCAGGTTTGCCAGGCCTCTCACAAGCGATGAGGCCGGCAAGGCAAGCGACAAGCAACACAAAAAGGCCGGATTTCTGAGGCATACCGATGACACACATGCGCTAAGATAGATGCGGCGATAAGATCCGCAATCAGCAGCTTAGCAGGCACAAGCTCCCTGGCTTTTCGCGCGTGCCAGAGGGGCAAAAACACGCGCCCCTACCAGTCCTTCCGAGCTTTCTTGATCGCCCGTCGCACCCGTAGCTTTGCCGCCGCGCTCAGACGGTCAATAAAGAGGATGCCATTGAGGTGATCGATCTCGTGCTGGAGAACTCGGGCGAGCAGGCCATCAGCTTTGACTTCGATTTCTTTGCCGTCGAGCATGGTGAGTTTTACCGAGATTGCGCACGACCGCTCGACCTCTGCCAGGACATCCGGAATACTCAGACACCCCTCCGAGCCGCGTTCCTTTTCTTTGCCGAGCTGAAGTTCTGGATTGATGAAAATCAGTGGCATCCATGCTGCGTAATCGACCTCTTTTCCGTCTACTTGAAAGAGCCCGCGTTGCTCATCATCAAGCTGCACATCGACAATCGCCATCCTGATCGGCACACCCACCTGAGGCGCGGCAATACCCACCCCATTGGCGTCGATCATCGTCTCGAGCATGTCGTCGGCGAGGGCACGAATCTCCTCGGTAACTGCAGTCACCACATCACACTTCTGGCGTAGCACGGGCTCGCCGAGGTAGGTAAGCCTCCTGATCATCCAGCACCTGATACCAGCAACCCACGAGGAAGCAAGAACGCAACGCGCTGCCAGGCAACGCGACGAAAAGAACGCCCCCACTCGTCCGGCGCTACTGCTTGCGGATTCTGGCCGGAACGTCCTTGATCGGAAAACCGTTACGGGTGAGGACATCCCAGACTTCGACGAGCCTCCCGAGCGGCGCGGCCGCGTCTGCCTTCAGTTCCAGGCGATCACGGCCATCCACTCCGCTGGCGGCAAGTTCAGACAACTTTTTTTCCAAGCCGTCCAGACCGACTTCCTCATCCGCAAAAAATATCGCCCCTTCCGGGCTGATCGCGATGGCGGTCCGCTCGCTGGTGTCTTCACTGCTGACAAGGGAGGTCGTCTCAGGCAGGTCGATCGCAAGGCGGCTCTTTTTTTTCTTGAAAGTCGTCGTGACAATAAAAAATATGAGCAAAATGGCGAGGATGTCGATCATCGGAATGAGCGGCACTTCCTGCTTGCGATTTTTACGGGTATAAATCTGCATCTTCTCCTGATCTTCCGGACCGCAGCCTGGCTGACTTTACCGAGGCGGAATCGGCGCTCGACCCAATGATTACTCGTCCTCCTTGTCTTCCTTGTGCTGTTCTTCGAGCCGTTCCAGAGCTGCGAAATACGAGCTGATTCCGGCATCGAGAATCACTTCGATTCGGGCGGCAAGCCTCTCGATTTTGCGTTGAAAATAGCTGTGTGCCATCACGGTTGGGACGGCGACTGCCAGGCCGGCAACGGTGGTGTTCAAGGCCATCGCGATCCCACGGGCAAGTAAAGTCGGGTCGGCATCACCCTCCAGAGCTCCCCCGATTGTCGAGAACACGGAAACCAGTCCGGAGACGGTCCCCAGCAAGCCCAGCAGCGGGGCGATGGTGATGACTACCTCGAGCACAGGCATGCCGCTCTGGAGCCTGAACACCTCTTCCCGCGCGATGGTCTCCGCAGCCGACCGCGCCGATGTCTGTGCGCTGTGCCCACCTCCCAGGGCCACCATGGCAGGCCGCGTCAGGGGAGAATTGGAATCGCTGAGATTGGCGAGAAACTGATCGGTCGTTCCCGCGGCGACATACTCGCCGGAATTGACCAATGTCTCACCAGCCGCCCGGGGCACCACTAGGTGCGTGCGCATGACAACGGCTTTAAAAACGATCACTGCGATCGCCACCACCGAGCAGGTCACGATCAATGCCATGAAAATCCCACCAGCACTGAAAAATTCCCAGACTTGCTGAAACGCGGAGGAGCTCTCCGCGCTGCTCTCCGCAACCGGGAGCGCCTGCGCCAGGGGAAGAAAAAAGTGGCTAGTAAATAACGACATCATAATTTATTTCAATCTGCTCTGCCTCGAGGGTGTTCCAGAGATCATCCGGGATCGGCGGAATTTCTGCATCAAGAATCGCGCTGAGAGTAAAGTCTTTGATCACGGCATTCGCCTCGGCGCGGGTGATATGGAGGTCATGGATTTTTCCGCGCCTGTCGATACTGAAATTCACCCGCAGGTTGGCGTAGGTCACAAACTCCCGGTGCGCATCCACCTCGGCCCGCCAGTGACGCTCGATCTCCCGCGTCACCTCGGCAATGTATTTTCCGGTCGGTGTCGCCTTGGCATTCAGAGAGGGGGCACCCTTATTGGTGATGCTGCCGCTGAGTCTCCGTTTCCGCATCTTCGGGACGAAAGCAGAGTCTCTCGCATTGTCAGGAGGGGCCGCCACCGGCGCGGTTTCCTGAGGGGCCGGAGGACGTTCCTGCACCTGTTCTTTCGCTGCCTGTTGCGACATTTTCCCGGCTCCGTCAAGCATCTCCGGCAAGGGCAGGAATGGCCCGACAAACAGGTCCTCAAGGACCTCTTTTTGCGCACTGGCTTCCTCGGACAAGGCAAACAGTGGCTTCACCACGGCGAGCTCCTCCAAGGCCGGAGGCGACGGCCTGCCTGCCTCCGCCGCAGGAGTCGTTTGCTCCGGGCCGTCCACGAAATCTCGGTCGGCAACGTCCATGGCATGCTCGAGCGCACCAGCAAGGGCAATCGCATCCTCCTCAGACACTGCAGTGGGAGGCACTTCTTCCATGCTGGCGGCCCGCATATCCTCCATCGCGATATTGGACGTTGTCGTCTCCGGTGGAAGCTCCGGAGCAGGTCTCCCCGGGATGCTTTTTATGAACTGCTGTTCTTTCTGTGGCGGGTCCTCAATGAGGAGCATCTCTGGCCGAATGACGATGTATTCTTCCGGTGCAGCCACTCGGGCAACAGCATCCTGCATCACCCCTGAGGTGATGAGAAGGACAATGGCGAGAAAGCCGAGGAGATGTGCGCCGATCGAGAGCACCACCGCCATCATGGCCGCCCCTTTTTCGTAGTCGGACATCAGGAGAACTCTGCCGCATCCCGATGCCGAATCAACGGTTTCCGCTCGCGCCGTGGGACACGCCCGGCAGCCGACGCCAATTACCCACCACCTACCGACGAGCTACTGCTTTTCAAGCAGCTGCTTGAGCAAGCGCTTCGCCTCGTCCCTCCTC
>CALSSN010000008.1 GCA_943789025.1 uncultured Verrucomicrobiales bacterium | reverse complement strand
TCGTCACCGCCTCGGTGCCGTGGGCAAGGAAAGGCTCCGGGTTCACACTGCTGATGGAGGCAATGATGCTCGAGTTCTGCGCCCACATGCCAGTGGCGGCGGCGGCGCGGATGGTAGGCGAGCACGACACCAGGCTCTGGACGCTGCTCAAACACTACGTGGACAAGGCACATGCGGCCTCAGACTGGTCGGACGTGAATGTCGTGGCCATCGACGAGACCTCGACCAGAAAGGGGCATACCTACTGCACCAACGTCCTCGGGACCGGATCCAGGGGACAACGACTGCTCTTCATGACCGAGGGCAAGGACTCGGAGTGCGTGGGCGCATTTGCTGCCGAAATGCCCGATCACGGCGCCACCCCGGAACAGGTGGGGCGTGTCGCCATAGACATGTCGAAAGCCTACGTCAAGGGAGTCGCCGAACACCTGCCTCAGGCACAGGTAAGCTTTGACCCTTTTCATGTGATGAAGCTCTGCGGGGACGCCTGCGACGAAGTCCGCAAGGAGGTTGCCCGGAGCGTGGGTGGTCTGCCAAAGGGGGCTCTCTGGAGCCTGCGGGGCAACCGACGAAGACTAACCGCCGAGGCGGCCGCCCAGCGGGAGGAACTCTGCCGCCAGTATTCGGAGATCGGTAGGGCAATGGCCATGCGTGAGTATCTTCAGGATGCGTGGCGCTACGTCGATGTTGAGGAGGCTAGAGAACATCTCGACTATTTCTGCTCGTGGGCGCAACGCTCGAGGCTGGCTCCTTTCGTCAAACTGGGCCGCACGATCCGCACCCACATGAAAGGTATCCTCGGCTACTACCCGATCTACCTGACTTCGGCCATGATCGAGGCCGTTAACGGCAACATCCAAGCGGCCAGACGCAGGGCAAGGGGCTTCCGGAACTTTGCCTACATGCGAACTATATGCTACTGGATAGCTGGAAGGCTTCAGTTGAACCTGCCGCCCCTGAAGCCCGCGCCGTTTTGACCGAACCAGATCGGGTTGCCCACACAAAATAGCGAAGAGCCGCTTTTCTCCGTGGGATCTATTCTCATCTGCTCGAGCTTTTTCTTCACCGATGGTCGGCGAAACTAATTTCAAGGGAAACGGAACTGCTGGCGGCATTGATTCGGGGAGCGATCATTTCCCGGCTCAAAAGTCGCCAGGGGATTCTCTCCCTGTGCGTGGCCGTCTGGATCCAGTTTTTCGGGTTTGGCTACGCACTGGGGCTGCCGGCCGGTGCGCATGTGAACCTGCGGCTGGTCAGCCACGACTTCGGCTGGCAGACCTCGCTGGAGCCATCGCCCGAGAGGTTGCACGCACGGGTTGCCTTATTCTCGTTGCCATGGGCGTGGTGGAAGGGCGAGGGCGTAGGCTACCCGGATCTGGCGCAGGTCAAGGCCATCAAATATACCCGGAGAGACCCGCTCATGGAGCAACCGATGGAGGCCTGGACCGCGTGGGCTTGGTTTCTCATCCTGGCCGGGTTCACCTACGTAACGCTGCCAAGGCTGGTTCTCTTCTGGTGGGGGCGTAGAAGCCTGCGCGCCTGGTTGAAGCAGGAAGATTTCGCTGACCCACGCTTCGATCCGCTGTTCGAGCGGATGCGCTCGCAGCATGTAGAATGGTCACGACAGGGGGACAGGGGGACAGGGGGACAGGGTCGAGCCGCTGGCTCAGGCCGCGGCAGAACAAGAGCCGAAAGAGGATTCTCCCGCGCAATCGTCCCCAAGGGAGCCCGACGACCATTGTCTTCTCGTGGTTTCCGAAGCCTTCGACGAGCCGGAGATTATCGAGGCGGCGAGCGGTTCAATCGCACAGGAACGCCACTGGACGATCACCACCACACGCGTGGTTCCCGAAACCAGCGAGGGAAGGAGGAATGCGTTCCTGCGAGAGGCCGGGGAGCTTCTGCCCAAAGGGGGCTCCCACAGGATCATTCTGCTGGACGAGGCACAGTCCCCCCCCTGTGCAGAAGCGGATAGAGTTCATCCAGACCCTTCGCGAGGTGCTCGGGGAGAAGCCCGTGATCGTGATGGCGCTCCTCGGTGAGCCATCCGACGACCCCTTGGGAGGACCACCTCCGAAGGTCGCCCTCTCGGTCTGGCAGAGCCGAATGCAGGCGCTGGGCGACCCCCGGCTTCGTGTCGTCACTTTCCGAGAATAGCCATCCTTCGAATATGCCGAACCTACCTGAGATACCCACCTTTGTTATCGTCGGACGTTCCCTAGATTTTCTTAAGCATCGCTTAGAGGCGCTATTCGTCCTCATATCTCGATGACCTTGCCCTCTCTGGCGGACTCGTGCCCGGCCTGGATCAGGCGTGCGGTCTCCAGTCCCCGCTCATAGGACATGGGAGACTCTTCGATCTCACCATCGAGCACGGCTTCGATATGGCGCATTTCCCTTATGAAATCATCCGGCCTCTTCTTCGGGAAGACCCGCGTCTCAGCGTCACTGCCAGGACGCTCAATAACGATCGCGTCTCCCTCTGGCGAGTGGTTGCAGATCCAACGAAGCCTTCCCTCGACACCCTGGATGAGAGCCTCCTTCTTCGAGGGAATCGTCACCACATCCTGCACCACCCTTCCCTGCATGCCATTGCCGGTCCACAGGTGGTAAGAGGCAAGATCGTCGTAACTGGCTCCGCTGTCCTCCTCCCGGTAACGAATCGCGGCACTGATCCGGGAAGCGGGACCGAACCCGAGTTCGTGATTCAGGAAGCTCCAGAAATTCAAGGCATGAGAATGCTCGCCGCTTGCCCCACCACCCCGCTGCCAGAAACCCAGGTAGGAATCCTCCGGGCCCGAGAGCCACGGGTGCGCACCGAAGATCCCAGCCCAGTGCTCTCTGAACTCGACATCGATCGTCAGGATCTCGCCTACGGCACCTCCCCGGGCCAATTCCACGAGTGTTTCTGCAGCTTCCCCAACCACATGATCATAGCCAACGAAACCAGCAACTCCTTCGTTCTCCAAGAGCCGGGAAAGCTGATCACAGCCATCCAGCGAGGGAGGACAAAGAGGTTTTTCAATCTGCATCGCTCGCGGAGCCTCTGCTTCCAGAACTTCCACGGCGATGGGAATGTGGAAATCCGGAGGAGTCCCGATACAAACAAGATCGAACTTCTCAACCGGTGCCGTCTCCGAAGTGTGCAGGATAATACCGTCATCCCAGTCACCGTAACGAGAAGGATAGATCTCTTCCCGCATCCTGCGAAGGGCTTCCGGATCTCGATCACAAACAACCACCGACCAACCGAGCTGCCGGGAAGCGTGTGCAAGATGATTGCCGATGGAACCAGCCCCGAATATTTTGACGTTTTGAACAGGCATAGAATTAAATTTTTTTGCTAAAAAAATTTATTTTATATTTATTTTTTTGATACCACACCATTAAAACTTTTACACAATTTTAAAAAAGACTACATTTTTAAACCTACAAAAATACAACCGACCTTGATAAATTTAATTTGAAGCCTGACTTGAGGCAAAATTCTCACGCTGCGCTTCCCGTTTTTTTAAATATTGAAAAATTTTATCAGAAACATCTATCGCTAATATCTCCGGGCCATTTCCTTTGTCAGTTTGCACCTCGATTACCAAAGGCTTGCGCGGGTGATTACGGATCGATTCAGTCACCCAATTCATATAAGCAGATCGTTCTTCAAGAAATTTGATGTCACTTCGATGCTTCCGAAGTTCCCGATTAATGCGGCCAAGGCCACGCGGCCGATCCGGGTTGTCCAAGCGCGCTCTACGAGTTCCGCGAGGTCGACACTCAAGCACGACTACGATATCAGAGACCGGCACCTGATTGCGAATACGCTCGAAAACTTTCTGCGCGTGATCGGCCGGCAACCAGAACAGGAAGCGCCATGATCAAGCTGAAGCAAGAGCTCGCACAGGCTGTGCGATGGCGAAGTCGCTCCCGAGAGACAACGTCACTTGCTGCCACTTCCGCCAACCGAACCACCTGGTGAAATGGCCCGCGTAGTCGTTCCACCAGGCCCGGGAGCGCCACCACCGACAGGTAGGGAGCTGAGCGAATTTCGTGCCTTTGCGTCGGTCGCCGCGAAGATCGTACACTCAGAGCAGTCCAGCTGCGCCGCGGGCTGGCAAGTAATTGCCGCCCAGCACCGGGCAAATATTCGGGCCATCGGACCTTTACGGAAGGGAGACGACCTCTACTCCCTTCGCGGGACAGAGTCGCTGACCAGGCGATCCGCCAGGCAACTCTTTCCGGAAGCCGGCAGGCCGACAAATTCGACCGTGAGTGGGTCTGCTACCGGGCATGCGGTCGTTATCAAGAACAAGCACCGAAAAGGCTCACGATCCCCCAGGCAAGGGGAGAGTTGCCCAGATACTCAATCTCAGCCGCGTCCCCGAGGGCATCTGTTACCAGCATGCCCTGGTGGTAGGCCACCACCGAATCCTCGTCGTTGCTCTTGAAGGCAGGCCGCGAATCCCCATGCCCATAGCGCTTCCGGCGGGACGGCGGCTCGAAGAACAACATCGCATGGTTGGTCTTCTTCAACAGCGTTCGAAGCATCTCCGCAGCGGCATCACGGACCATACTCACGATGCCAATGATGGTGCACAGACAAGGCAAAGGCAGACGTCGAAGGCAGGCAAGGCGTCGATCGTCTTCGGAGAAATGTGCACGACGGCAAACGCTGCAAAGTACCGAGATCCTCGGTGGCGCTTCCGCGCTGCTTCCTGAATCAACGGGCTTGCCGATATCGACTCCCAACGTCGACAATACCCCTGGCTCTGCGGCCAGCGCGGTCAGGTCGCCGATATTGCATCCCAGATCCAGCAAATTACGGGACCGCTCCAAGGTCAATGACGACCCCCTGATCATCTCCCACCGGAGTTGCGTGTCGCCGACTGTCTCTTTCACTCTGGAAGCTGCCGGCATCGAAGCGAACCCGATTCTCCTTAACAAGGCTGCATTGATCTTTTTTACCAATTGCTTTTTTGAAGAAAGCTTTTACCGAACTGCTATACATTTGATGTAAATCTTTTACAGCATTAAGTCCAGGACAAAGCACACGCCTCAATACCCACTGTACAGAATTATTTACGACATCGAGAGAACCGGTAGACACTTAATCCTCAATGCCGGACGATTTCTTGATATGGCTTCATGATGAACTGCAGCAACTTCAAGTGCGAGCCGATGAACTGAAAGACGTCTGCGCGCAGCTCTGAAAGCCCTGCGCCTTAGCCAGCACGCTGTTCTATCTCATCGCTCTTACGCCGCTTGAGCATGCAAACATCAATCCACCCTATCGCCCGAAGTCATTCGCAATACTGCCGGAAGTCGAGCCAGAAAGCCCGTTTCAAGGTGCTTCACAATCTCCAGGTGGCCGCCATCGCGACTGGCGATGACGAGCAACACCGGCCAGCTGAGCTTCCACCAGAGGTGCGCCCGAAAGCCTCGTCAACTGCAGGAGCAATGAGAATATCTGTTTCACCAAGCAATGGCCAGGGATCAGGCACTTCTCCGTGAACGACAAACTGCCTCCTGACTTTCCTGGGAATTCTGCCAGGCTCGCTTCCGCGAGTCCGAGGCATCCCTGACCCGCAAAATGAAACTCATAACGTTCCGAATCACGGTCACAAAGCCCTCGACGCGATCTGAACATACAGATCAAACCGCTTCTGAGCAGTGACGTTGCCAAGAAACAGAAGTCGACCTTCTTTCCTGTAAAAATAGGACAAGATCGTTGAAA
Source organism: uncultured Verrucomicrobiales bacterium (assembly GCA_943789025.1). GTDB lineage: Bacteria > Verrucomicrobiota > Verrucomicrobiia > Verrucomicrobiales > DEV007 > CALSSN01. The sequence continues at coordinate 204,505 of CALSSN010000008.1, read as the reverse complement.
ATCGGCCGGCGCGCAACCGCATTGTAGACCCGGCACAACCTGATCCGGAGCAACTCTGCTGATTGAATTCCTGCACAGCTCCGAAATAGCTATCACCCGGTCAGCACGACCAAGCACACGGTCACCAAGAGGAGGATTTCCTACTTTTCCTCCGGTGCAGCACCCACTTATACCGCCACGCGCTGCCCCTCGACCCCAGACCCGATGACAGCGCCAATCGTTTGTGTGAACGATATCGATTTTATGCAGCGACACCACCGAGCCACTCGCAGCACATCCACCCCGGCCCATAATCGTGAGCGAAACCGGAATCGGGGAGGTCCCAGAAAATTTGAGGAGGGAAGAAACGAGAGTCGACAGACGCGCCGAGCAATCTAGCGCATCTGCTGATTGTCTCGATGGAGCACCACTTGAACGTCGATTTCACGGTGCCGCGACAAGGCTCCAGCCAGCTCCAAAGTCGAGCGTTGAGCTCCTCCCAGACTGTCGCCGACAAGCGGGAATACCACTCTCATCATACCACTTCGGCATGTTTCGGAACGTCTGATCTCTCAGCCATCCCGAGAGAGTCGACCAATTCCGAAGCCATCCGGTCAAAAACATCGGCTCTGGCAGCAACGGTCTCCTCATTCACCGGCCCCCACGATCGATCGAGCGGCGCCGAAAACGCAACCTCGGCAAGCGGGGCGAGGAAACGGGCCAGCTCGGCATAGGAAATCGGGGGCAGCGTCAGGGCACGCTGCAGAGCTAGGCGCGAGACGCCCGAGATCCGGTTCGTAAACGAGGTGGCGCGAAAGGGAGCTGAGCTCGGTCTCGCCCACCAGGACCACAGGTTTACCCTTGATCAAGGCTTCCCAAGCTACCGTGCCGGTGATGGAAAGCACAATTCTCGATCTGTCCATCCACTCACCGGTATTGGCTGCAGGGGGCAGAAGCCGGACATTGTGAAAACGCTCAATCTCATCATAGAACCCTTCGGGCCGTATCCCGATGCAGGGCAGATTCTCTTTTACCACCAGTTTCCAACCCGGGGGGAGTGCCTTACTGGCCTGCTCAATGACTGACAACTGGTTGGTATGCCATGGAGCCTTTACCATGGTGGACGCCTCCGGGTCGATATGCAGCGCATAAAGCACATAAGGCTGTTCCTCAGGTTCGGACGACAGCCTCCCAATCCGGCGATACGAAAGCCACCGATGTGCAGGCGCCGCGCCTTGTCGAAGCCGGTAACGACTTTTTTCCGCAACCACAAGGCTTCACCGCCTTTTCGAGGAATACACGATGTGATCAAGCCTCTGGCCAGCGACCCTAAAACGCGCCCAACAGGATAACGGGATTTTCGCTCAAGTTCACGCAGACGTTGCTCGGCAAGATTTCTTGAATCACCCCTTTCGGCAATTGCCGTGATCGCTGTCTCAACTTCATGAACAACATCATCTCCAGACTTCCTGCCTGCTAGGCGCTCCGGATACCTGCGCCCGAAAATTTCGGACCAGTAAAATGAGCCGGCTTGAGCTTGTAACGATTCAGCGTGCGCAATCGGCTTTCATGTTTTCGCTGCCACCCACTCCAGACCACGTGCCCAGCCGCCCGCCACCCAGTAAACAACGTAGAGATCCGGATCATATCGCTTCTCTACATCGAGACAGGTCTGCAGAAGGCGCTGCTGGAAGTGATCCACTCTCCAAGGCTCCAGCAGCATCATATCGATCATTTGCGAATGCTTCGGCAAGGCACCCAGCACGTAGTCTGCGCCGACCTGGCGATCCGCCAGCCGCACGCGCGCCATCTCCTCCCAATCCTCGCAATCAAAACTGCCATCAATACAGGATCCCGATTCGCCTGCCCAAGACTTCTCCAGTTCATCCGTGTCGATAAAGTCTTCCGGGTCACCACCACAGCGTTTCACCACCTCCGGCCCCGTGAGGCCGCTGCCGACGTAGCCGATACCGACCACTCGAAAGGCATAACCCTGTCGACGCAGGGCGTCGCATAGGCCGATGGCCGCATGCGAGAACTTTGGAGCGACAAGGACAACAATTGTCCCCAAGTCCTTGCTTTTTTGTTTCATTTTACCCAGAGGGAGGCTTCACGAACTCCTGACAAAACCAGTCGAACGACTTATCCGAGATCCTCCCACGAAAGCGGCTCGTGTTCTCGTCTCGCGACCTCAAGCGTGCGACCCAACACCCGGTGCCAATCGCGTGCATCGATTCCCTGAAGGGGCCGCAGTGCCACCAGGTCCTCAGGCCCCAGGACCCTACCCGCCTCGAGATCCCGGGCGGGATAGATCGCACGGCGGAAGCTGGTGATGTGATCCTCCGGAAACCTCCGAGGGCGTCGGTCGCTTGATCGCATCTCCCCGCAATTCTTCGACGATCGCCACTCGGTTTGCCAGAGCGTCGACCTCAGACGGGGTGAGCGAGACCTTGTGATCCCGAAAAATTTTCCCTTCACGCTCATCGGTGAAATGGAATTCCAGAATCTCCGCCCCGAGCGCAACGGCACTCTCAAGTGCGAGGCTGCCCTCGGTGTGATCCGAATACCCCACGGGCCTGCCGAACCGCGACTTCAGCTCGGTAATCACCCGTAGATTGGCCTCGGATGCAGGTATCGGATACATCGAGGTGCACTGGAGCAGACTGACCATATCAGCTTGCTTATACACGGATGACGCCGCTTCAAGAACCTCCACAGCAGCGGCAATTTCATCATAGGTCGCCAACCCACATGAAAGAATGACAGGCTTCTCAAGTGCCGCGGTAGCTTCCAAAATCGGCACGGCAGTGAGGTCGCCCGAACCGACCTTGTAGCGACTGACCACGGGCTCGATCCATTCAAAAGACGCGGGGTTCCAGACAGATGCCAGGAATTCCTTACCCTGATCCCGGCATATCCCGGCCAGTTCAAGATACTGGTCTCTGGATAGCTCAAACTTCTTGAAGTGGGCATTGCGCTCCGGCGAGGCAACCCGGCTGACCAGCGTGTCGCCGGTATAAATCTGAAACTTCACGGCATCGCACCGCGTGGCACACGCCAGTTCAGTCAGACGACGAGCATAATCGAAGTCTCCCTCGTGATTGCCTCCGATTTCAGCTATGAGAAACATTGCTCTGTTATCACGCCGGGTCACTGCCTAAACACTCAGCTCAACGACCTGAAACGACTTCTCTTAATCCGACATCGGCACCCCGGAGATTCACGATATCGCGAATCTCCTCCAGTTGCTCCCGGGTATTGACCGCGTAGAACCCGTCCTCATTGGCCGCCTCGGCCCATTTTCCCGAGGCAGGAAAGTAGCCGATCCGAAACAGGTCGGGATTTTCGGCAATATACGAAGTGGCGTGCTCCCTGTGCACAGGATCAGCGGTCTCCCGCGCACAGCGACGGAACGTTTCCGGCGGACTGACCTGGACGCGCACGCCAACGGGGAAACGAGGCAATTCGGCAGGCGCACTTGCATACTCCCGGGTCAAATTTGCGCTGTAATCGAATCCGCCCGCGAGATGAAACTCGACGACGTCATCTACCAGTTCCGGATCAGTAAGCGGGTTGTCTCCAAGAATCTCAATCACCTGCTGGTAGGTTTTCTCCACGCTTGAAATACCCGCATCGATTCTCCCGAGCACGTCATCCGCGGATCCCCTGAAGTAAAGCAATCCCTCGTTGTCGGCGAATTCCACCAGGCGATCATCTTCTTCCAGGGTCGTTGTGAGCAGAAGAATGTCTTCCACATACCGGCTCTTACGAACACGATCCACAAGCAAGCCGAGCATGGACCGCCCTGCGACCTCCATGAGACCTTTTCCCGGAAGACGGGAAGACCCCATCCGGGCCACGATCACGGTCAAATAACTCATTGCTGCTTGGAAAACTTTATGCCGAAACCATAACCGCCTGACCACATAACGCCGATTCTCATCTACTCTTCCCGTGCCTCACCCGACGTCAGCCTGGCATCATATCTGGCCACCTCGTCGCGGTTTTTTGTCCGGTTGGAGGCGTGATCACGATACCTGTAAAAGGGAAATTCGAGATGCCCGATCGCGTAGCGCTCCTCGAAACGCTTTCTCAGATCGTGACCTTCCCGCATTTTGAATTCCTCATCATAAAGCCCGATCTCAAACAGACATTCCTTACGAAACATGATGCCGCAGGCGATGGGTTCCTCAGAGGAATTGACACGCTCAGTGTGATTGTCCAGTTCGTCTACCCGGATGTAATCCACGGCTACTGCCTGATAATTGCGGTTGGCCTGAAGATAGCGATACATGATGTAGAGACAGTCCCTGGTGAGATAGTCATCGGAATCCACCCGGACAACATAACGCCCCCGGGACTTCTTAATCGCGTGATTGAGAGATGCCGGCAATCCTTTGTTCTCATCCTGCTCGATGATCCGGAGATTGGGAATGACGTCCAGGTTCTGCACCACATCGACACTCTCGTCCGAGCTCCCGTCATCCAGCACGACCACCTCGAAACCGATGCCTTCCATATGCTGCTGGTGGTTCAGACTGCGAATGCAGCGCTCGATCCATTTGGCATGGTTGAAACAACAAACGATGACGGAGATTTCTGGAAGTTTCATAGATGATGCACGGTTCCTACAATATTTCCAAGTGATCCCTGACAGCGGCCAGAGCAAACTCGGCAGCCTTCCGCTCCGAATCGTAGGTCAATCCCGCTATGTGAGGGGTAATCAATAGATTGTCGTGCTCCCGGGCATACCGGATCAATAGACTGGATTCCTTGTCCGGATCCAGTTCGCCCTGAATTACATCGACCGCAGCTGCCTTAAGCCGACCGGAATCCAGCGCCGCGATCAGATCTTCTTCCACCACGATCTCCCCCCGTGACGTATTCAACAAAGAAGCTTCCCTGCTTCATTTTCGCAAACACAGCGGAGTCGATCATTCCCGCGGTCTTCTGGGCAAGATGCACCGAAACCTGCACCACGTCACTCGATTCGAGCAGACTATCCAGATTGTCCACCCGCTCGACATAGTCCGGCCAGACCCTGTCGCTGTCCCGATACGGATCATGTGCCATAATCCTGGTTCCCATGGCCTGGGCATAGCGCGCCACGTTCGAACCGATACGGCCCAGACCGATGATACCAAGGGTGAGGGAACTCATTTCCCTGCCCCGGTAACGGTCCTCCACTTCTCGCCACTCGCCTCTGAGTGCCCCTTTTGCTGACTGAGGCAGAGAACGCAGCATCGCCAGCATGAGAGCAAAAGTGAATTCCGAGGAAGCGGTGATGGAGTCCACCACCTCGCTGCCGCGCAGGGACCGCACGGCAATGCCGTTGGCCTCGCACCAGGCCACGTCGATGTGGTTGGTACCGGTGGAGGGGGTGACCACTAAGTTCCAGCGAAGGACAGATGACCAAGCAAGTCGCCGTCCAAGCTGGTAAACGTTGGGCAGGGACTGCAGATCCAGGCACGGAAAGGATGGGATGGACAACACAGGACAACGCTCTGCGACTCGACGACTCGCCCTGAATGAATCTTTGCGTTGAAATCCGCCCGAGATGCGGACTGCTTCAGCCAGGTCAGGAAGAAAGGATAGGTTGGTGGAGACAAGAAGCATGAGAAATACAAGATACAGACAGAGAAAACTCAAAGCGCCATGCCTAAGCGGAACCACGCAACATATCCCGAAAGACCCCCGGCTTCTGCGAGAGTTGAGCGAAAATTTCCCTCTCGCCACTATTCTTCCCTTATCCAGCACAATGACCTGCTCACAATGCTGCACAGTGCTCAGGCGATGCGCGATCAGAACAACCGTCTTTTTACCGGCCATGGCATCAATCGCTTCCATAACAGCCGCCTCGGTTTCGTTATCGAGCGCGCTGGTCGCCTCATCGAAAATCATGACATCCGGCTGGTGATACAAGCGCACGCGCAATGCCGATCCGCTGGCGCTGGCCACCACTGATCCGCATACCACGCTCACCGATTTTCGTATCGTAACCTTCCGGAAGTTCGGATGTAACAAACTCATGAATCTGCGCGGAACGCGCCGCCGCCTCTACCAGTTCGTCATCGATCTCAGAAGCCGGAAGACCGAGCGCAATATTCTCACGAACACTGGCCCTTGAAAGAAAAATAGACTGCGGCACGTAACCGATCTTCCTGCTGCCACAGCCGCTATCAAATTACGGTCCCCGCAAACAGGCATTCTCCATCGACCGACCAAACTACCCTCCTGCTGGGGACGTAAGACACCCAGGAGAATGTCGGCCAGCTGTGGACTTTCCGGCGCCTGTCGAACCCTACGAAAGCCACCGAGGTATTTCTTCGGAATCTCAAGGTCGATCGCGAAGACACTCCGGCCCGAGTCGCGTCCCGGGTAAGCGAAACGTAAGATCATCGAAAAGCAATCAGACTCCTCAAAGGAAAGTCCATTGATTTTCGCACGGTAACGAGCTCGTGCACTCATCTTAAATCACTTGACGACTGCCTTGGATCCGCCATCAGTTTGCTCTACTCGGCTTTCTCATCCAGCCAGAATAACGTCACGTAGCGCTCCGCAATTTCCTCCGACGTCTTAATTGCTCTGCAGAGACCGAAGCACTGCCGTTGGCCGCCGGAATTAACTTGCCGACTTGCCAAAGCCGACAAATGCCAAGGAGATCGCGACATTGGAGGCACAGCGAAACGCCGGACTGAGCATACGTGCCGACCAAGGATAACCAAACAACGCCACCATCGGTGATCAGCATGAATGAAGGCGGGTGGGACAGAGCTGTACACCTGCTTCTTGCTTAACGCACACGCGAAGTCAGGCGTCCTCGTGCGCGGGCATAACTGTATCGGTCTTCCTGCAAATGCCGGCCCGGTCCCGAGAATATTGATTTCCTTGAACCCCCAGACGACCTCATTGATGCACCTGACCTCGCATGAGCGCATGGCTTTCCATCTCTTCCCTTCCGATCCAGCGCAGTTTGGGCTTCACGAAACAGTACATCGCCAGGTAAAAACCAGTAAAAGGCACCAAACACGATGCCGAAACCCAATGCCAGCAGAGGCGAAACATAAACGACGGCGGACCTGCCACAAAAATCAGCATAGAATGCACTGACCGAATCAGAGCTCAGCCAACTCTTTATATATGACCCAACAAAAACAGACAAGGTTTGCAGTTAATCTTCTGACCCACCACCAGCCGTGCTTAGCTTGAGGTAATCCAGATAAGCGGGTCTGCAGAAAGTCCTCCATGAGCTCACCACCGAGCGCCACCACGCAGTGCTGCGCGTAAACATTGTGATCCAGTAACTGGACGACAGAGCTTCATGCGCTATGCCCAGCACAGAAAAAGCCACAGAGCGACCTGCTCCCACTCAGCAAGGAGCAATACGAATTAGCCGAGGACCATCGCAGAATCCGCTCCTGCAGCCGAACACCAAGATACACTGTACTTCCCAATTGCCCACCGGATCGAGCATGAGGTTGAGGAAAGGCCAACACCGCGCCCAAGGCCTGGCGACCTGGACGCTGCCCGTGAACACATGAAGCCAGCAACATCAACGCAAAAGAACTGCAGTGCGCCGCCGTGGATTCAGAATCCGGTACGCTTCCGAGTGCCGTTTTTTGAGAACGCCTTTATCAGACATGATGCAAAATTGATTGCCCTCTTTCAGGTGCGGCAAACTAAATTTCTACTGGCCAGCCCTTTCGGGACTCAGAAATTTTTACTCTTCGGCATCCGCCGCACCTTACTTTTTTGGAATATCGACACCCTGCCACTTGTCAGCCTTGAACAGATAGCGTTCCGCAAAGCAGAAAATCACCACTTTCCGGCCCACGAGAAATCTCCGGCCGTTGACGGCCCAGCTGCTTCAGCATCTCAGGCCCCCCGCCGCCGACATAGAGGACGCAGCGCCTCCACCCCCGTGCGCAAGGTCAACTGCGCCAGGACGTCACCCCCATCCAGCCCGTAGAAGAACGGCACCATGGTGAAACTGTCGCCCGCCAGCAGGACAGGAGAGTTGCGCGGCGGAGGATCAAACATGGAAACCGGCTGGCCATTCGCGCGGAGCACTCGGGTGGCCGAGTAGGCATTCGGCAGGTAGGCCGAATCGGGAAAATCTTTATCCTCGTCCCTAAGTCCGAACGACAAGGGGACCTGCAGGCAGTTGCGTTCAGCCGACTCCACGAAGCCGTAACGAAACAGGCGCTCGGCGATTCTATCGGCCGCGATGCGAATGACGCCGTCGGCAGGGTGCTGGTCCCTGCCGTCATACATCAGCCAGTCGAATTCAACGGCACGCTCATGAATCGTGGGCAGAAGGTCGATGATCTCGATTCCTTCCTGCCACAATTTCTGGTAAATCCGGTAGCGTTGGGCATCGAGAAGCGGCTCGTCGAAAAAAGCCGGGCCGACGATGAGTTCCTTCTCGGGAATGGGACAGACGATCAGGTCGATACCGCGTGCCTGCATCTGCTCGTGAAAGGAGCGGATCACTGCCAGAGGCTGTTTTTCCCAACCATCCGACACACCGGAACCCTCCGGCACTTGGGTGAAGCTCATTCGATCCTCGTTAAGAATGCCACCGGCTTTCTCGAGCCGCGATCGAATCTCCGGCAGCAACGCGGCTTTTTCCTCGATAAGTGCCTCCAGACTTCCCCCGTGCTCGGCAAGCCAGTTCTGGAATTTCTCCCGATCGCGCCGGATTGCTTGTTCTCTGGATAGCTTCGCGTTTGCCGCAAAGTCCGACGGTGGGGCGTAGCGTTCCGGAAGGCCTTCGCAGCGGTGTATTGTCATAGCCACGAAAGTGTCGAAGTCGAAGCGCTCCGTGCTGTCCACGGTCTGGGTGGACAGTAGCGATTCGGGCAACTCATCCGGGGAAAAAATCTGACACTGAAAAAGGTCGCCTTTTCTCAAGATCATTCCGGTCTTTGGCCGACGATCAGCAAATCCGGGAAGCACCATGCGCACCACCCGGCTCTTTCCGGCATCGGCTTCAGACGAAACAGCGAGATCGACTTCCTGCGCCTCGATCACCAGCAGACAATCCGTGTACGGTGCCTTGGCCGGATCCGGCAATGCGCACTCGGTCAGGACTTTCCAACAGGAATAGTCCCGGTGCCCCCAGCGGAACGGCTTGTCGTTCTCGAAAAAGATTGTCCGCCGTTCTTCCTTGATGCGCTTCTCGATCTTTTTCTCGTTCCCGAGGGCAGTCAGATAGTAGTTCAGCCGTGTCTGCAGAGCGTCCCTTTCCTGCCGGAGATGCTCGAGCGCTTCGCCACCGCCACTTTCATGCCTGCTTTTCTTTAGAGCACGCTCACTTTTCTTGCGGCGCTCTCGCTCCTTTTCACGTTCTACTTTGACTTCAGCGAGATTCTGGCGCAGGTCCTCGCGCTTGTCGCGCGCCTTCGACTTTCCAGCTCGATACGATGCGTTCCCGACAATCCCGGTGACCAGAAGGAAAATGAGAGCTTTTTTATAGATCGACATACTTTATCGATTCACGTCTTTATCCCGGCCGGGATCACCCGACAGCTACTTCCGTTTGCCGAGAAACCTGAGAATCATCGGCATGAATGTCTGTCCCCGCCTCTGCCACTTCCGCAAGGCCCGGATGCGCAGCGGAGCGGGATGCGACTTTTCGAAATCTTCGTCGGCCACCAGGTGCTCGGCCGCAAGCGACTCCATGCGCTCGATGCGTCCGATGCCGTTCTCTAGAAGCGGAGCGAGTTTCTCGTTAAAGAAGCGGTTGGCGATGCGCCCGAGGTTGAAGTCGGCCTCGTAATGGTCGCGCCGGTCACCGGCGACATAGACCAGCTTGATGGCGCCCAGGCTGCGCAGCACACCCAGGCCCTGGCTGGCGCTGCCCTTGCTGATTGCAGAGCCGCTCGACGACATCATCAAGCGCCATCGGCCTGCGGGAAACAAACAGCACCCCGTAAATTTCTCCCACCGACTTGGGGTAACCCAGCATCTGCACAAACGAGACAAAGTACTCGATCGACTCGAGCTCGAGTTCCGTGAGTTCGGTTTGCGCTGTGTGGGTGGATTGCACCATGGATTCGCCTCGCAAAGAGCGTGATTACGCGATGGTCAGTGAACTTCCGATGTCACAAACCGATTACCGCGACATCAACGAGATTTATTTTCTTTTCGAGCTCCGTTCAGTCTCTGCTCCAGCTGCAGCAGAGCTTCGGGACTACCCGCCGGCCAGAAATCTGCCCCGGTTTCCGTAGCCGAGCGCTCGTCGGAAGGGCCGTCACCCACAACGAGAAGTTGTTGCACAGGCACCCCCAATTCACTCGAGATCTGCCGAACTGTTTCGCTCTTGTTGGCCGGATAACCCGACCAGCGCTGGAAATAGTGCGTCCATTCACGCTGCCGCAGGATGCGCTCCAGTGAATCATGAGGAGTCACCGAGCTGACAAACAAGGGAAGACGGCCACACCAGGTTTCCAAAAGGGCCAAGGCACCGGGCATCGGGGCACACGATACCGCCGCGGCTACCACAAGCTCATCGTAAGCTGCAGCGAGTCTTCTCACTTCCTGCTCGATCGCAGCCTGGTCAGCAAAACTCCACTCACATCGTTCCAGCCACTTCTGGAGGATCACATACCGGCTCTCTTTACCGAATTCTGTCATCACGGCTCGCATGGCCTCGACACCCGATCGATCGTCGCCTTTCGGATTCTGTTGGCGGGCGAGCTCGTAGAAGGCAGCTTCCTTCGGCCCGTTCGAATCGACCAAGGTGCCGTCAAAATCGAAAATGATTGCGGCTGGAAGCCTGACTGGTGCATCGGAAGACATGCAAAACCTTTTTGCCTCAACCTTGTGGCAAGCTACCGCCCCCGGTCAGCTGCCTCAGCAGCACCGCGAATCCGGTAAAAAAAAGCACCGTAATACCCTGAACAGTCACGTGCACAACAGCTGTCGAATAGATCTCTATACCATCCGGTCAAATTGTTCAAGAAAAAATGAACGCTATTTTTTGATGTGCATGGACCTCATCTTCCAGAGGCAAGACCATGCATCCCATGATCCCGGTAAAACGCGTGGACTGGCAAGTCTCCGAGCGCAGTACTTCGCGCCTCGTCTCCTGACTGACCGATGTCTTTTTCCCTGAGGGTGATGCGTCGTCATCTCGGGGCTTGCCCCACTTGTTCGCCGCGCCTGCTCAGGAAGAAAACTCTCTGATCGGTTTTATCAATGTCACTCCTGAAGTGGTCTCACTGCTCCGGGGCTCGACTCCGCGCAACAGGCGAACCCTCCAAGGCAGCCACCAAGAGTTCCGTAGTTCGCGACAGCATGCTCTCCCGCGAGAACAGGGTCTTCCGTGAAAAGGCGTGTGACTGCGGCGAGGATTGAGCATCTTCCTCGCGTGCCGACGGAAGCCCCAAGAGGGCCTCTTTGAGCTGCCCGACCAGGCCGCCAACCGAATCACCCGGCTCGAGCCGAGTGGCACCCGGATAGTCCTCCAGCACCTCGAAGGTGCCCCCGGCATCGGTGGCGGCCACCGCCTTGCCCAGCAGGCAGGCTTCCACGATGACGTGAGGCAGGCCCTCGTAGGTGGAATTAAGCACCACAAGGTCCGCCCGCTTCATCCAGCCCATGGCCTCTTGCTGCGTCACCTGGCCGGCAAAATGCACCCGCTCCCCCACCCCGCCCCCTGCGCTCTCGGCCAGGGTCTGCAACTGCTGCTTAAGGGGTCCGTCGCCAACTACAACCAGCGCCACCTCATCGAGCTCTGCCACTGCCTCGATCAATCGATCGACGTGTTTCCAGGCAACCAGCCGCCCAACGGTGACCAGCAGCTTCCGGCCCGCAAAAGAAGCGGGAAGCTCTGCAGCCGAACCGGTCAGGTCTTCCGGCGCCGCCACCCCGTTGTAGACCACCTCGATCTTACCCGGGTCAAGGCCCCACCCTGCCACGATCCGCCCGAGGTAGCGACTCGGCACGATGACCAGGTCTGCCTGGCGGGTCCACCACGAGCGCAGGGCCGCGGTCCGCCGGACTTTCCCGGGCAGCGTCGGCAGCGTCGGCGACACCGCTGCCTGGGATGCCCCCGGCGAGTCGCTCGCCACCCGCTGAAATTCATCGAGATTGAGCTGGGTCAGCCCCTGGGTCCGAGCGCGCTCCCAGGCGAGGTCTCCGACCACCTTCATGACCATCGGCTTGCGGATCAGCCGGCGGGCAAGACAGCTTTCGAGGGCAAGCCCGTTGACGTAAAGCAGATCCGCTCCGCGTCCGTGCCGGACGATCGAGAAGATGGTAAGAGGAATGCGCAGCAGCCGCTTCCAGCCCGACCAGCGTGGAATGCGAACAACGGGAAATGAGTAGCGCACCTGATCGGAGGCCGGGTCGACCGCCCCGGGGTCGGTCAAGGTGAGTACTGACACGGCGTGACCCTGCGCGACGAGGTGCGAGGCCACCTCTGGCACGTAGGAAGCCGGGCCACCGATATCCGGTGGGAAAATTCCTGTGATGATGAGAAATTTCAGAAAACCCCTTTCGGTTGAATTTCAGAACGGCAATGAAGAGTGCCTCGTGATGGTCAAGTCTGACAAGGGATCAGGCACACGCCCTGCACCTTCCGTTCCACACCACCCGGCATACTGCGGGCCGCAGAACCTTGATGCCAGCAGATAACTCATTTCTTCCTGACGCCTAAAGCCTTTCCACAGCGAGACCGGCTGGCAGGGTGGATTTGACATCGTAGATGAAGCCGTCGTCGACCAGCAGGCTTGCCAGGTCGAGTTCCTTGAACCGGTCGTGGGCTACCGCGTGAATGACTGCCTGGTAGCCGGAGCCCTCGGCATCCGGAAGCTGCTCGAGGAGGCGCATGCCATACTCGGTCTCCACCTCGTTCGGGTCCGCCCACGGGTCATGAACATCCACAGTCATGCCGAACTCCTGCAACTCACGGACAATATCGATGGCCTTTGTGTTCCGCGTATCAGGGCAATTCTCCTTGAAAGTACACCCAAGCACCAGGACGCGAGCATGACGAACCCGGGCATCGCGGGCAATGAGCAGCTTAACCACACGATTGGCGATGTGCGCTCCCATGTTGTCATTGATCCGCCGGCCGGCAAGGATCACCTGCGGGTGGTAGCCGATCGATTCTGCCTTGTGGGTCAGATAGTAGGGATCGACTCCGATACAATGGCCTCCCACAAGGCCTGGCTTGAAGGGCAGGAAGTTCCATTTACTCCCCGCAGCCTCGAGGACGGCAGCTGTATCCAGACCCATTCTCTGAAAGATGAGGGCCAGTTCATTGACGAAAGCGATATTGATGTCCCGCTGGCAGTTTTCGATGATCTTGGCTGCCTCGGCAGTCTGGATCGAAGCGGCGGTAAAGACCCCCGCGGTGATCACCGCGCCGTAAAGGTCGACAAGAGCTTGCGTCGTTTCCGGCGAGTCTCCTGAAACCACCTTGAGAATTTTATCCACTGTGTGGTCACGGTCACCGGGGTTGATGCGCTCGGGAGAATAGCCCACGTGGAAGTCTTTTTTCCAGGTGAGGCCGCTCTCGGCCTCAAGAATCGGCACGCAGTCTTCCTCAGTCGCACCGGGGTAAACAGTCGACTCGTAAACTACGGTGGTACCCGCAGTGAGGTGTTGCCCCACCGTCCGCGACGCACCCAACAGGGGCCTGAGATCCGGCTTCTTATGCTCGTCAATCGGAGTCGGAACGGTGACGATAACCACATCTGCCGAGCCGAGGCTGGCCGGGTCGGCACTGAACTCGAGCGACGAAGTCTGCGCCAAGGTCTCAGCATCGACCTCGCGGGTGCGATCGTGATGCGACTGCAACTCTTCGATCCGCCGAGCGTCGATATCGAAGCCGAGCACCGAAAATTTTCTGGCAAAACAAACAGCCAGGGGCAAGCCCACATAACCGAGGCCAACAATTGCGATTTTTTTCATTATTAATTACCTGAAAAAGAAAAGGATCTTAACACGCAAGAGCAGCTTGAAAAGCAACTACCCCTTTCAAAGATCTCACTGATCTGCCGCCTGGCTGTTATCAATATTCTTCTCATCACTCACGTTGCGATGAATGTAAGCCCCCATCGATTCGGGAAACAGGTCTTTCTTTCCCAGATACTTTTTTGCAATTGCCTGATTGCCGGCCTCAAACTCTCTGAGCCTTGCTACGGCCTGAGAAGACCACTTGAAATTCGACCCCACGGTTTTCTCTCGGTCGGCTATCGCCATGATGTCGCTCTGAATTCGCTTTAAGTTGTCATATGTCTCCTGGGAAACTTCAGACTGGCGATTCAAGGAGTTCACTTTTCTGATGATCTCCATCACCACAGCCGATGGCGACACGTTATGCTTTTTCTTCTGAGGGGGAGAAAGATCCGCAGTTCCCACAAGCTGATGGAACCTAAGAACAAGTTCCTCGGGTTCCGCATCAAAAATCAGCAGCTCGATCCGCCCATCAAAGCAGGCTTCCCATTGCCGAAGCAGCTCGGAATAGTCGGCACCATCGACATTTTCAGCCAAAAAATCCTCGAAGGTTTGCTGGTTCCCCCATTTGATCGTTTCGCTGTATTGAGCTTCCAGCCAATCAATCTGATTCCGAAGGACCAGAACAATTCTGACCTCAAATCCCGAGCAGAAGGCAGCAAGTTTTCGAATGCCTTCTTCGGAACATGCGTATGAAAAGTGCTCAGAGCTCAAAACCACCGTCCTGGCATTTTTAATCTCGGCCTCAAGACACGAGCGTAATTCCTCGGCGTGTTCTTCCTCTATCTTGACAAAACCGAACCCGAACAGGTTGGCAAGACTCACATGATGCCCGCAAAGTTTTCCGGTGGTTGGATAAACAACCCCTGCAGCATCAAAGGCAGCCTGATTGCGATTAAAGGAAGCCTGGATCGCAGTCGAACCGCACTTGTCGAGGCCGATATGAATCAATATTTTTTCATTTCCACGCTCCATTCGGGTTTCAGGATTCTTTCGATCAAGACTATCTGCCAAAGGGAAGAAAATCGACCCAATTTGCTGAGAAAATTCGTTCTTCGTTCAGAATGGATGGACAAACAGAGCGAACTCTCAAATATTCAAAGCACCCGTCTTTGATCGCTCGAAAAACAGGGTCAATGATACCCCAGAGGAGAATCTGCGCGCAATTTCCTCGACTCCTCCCAACCTGTCGCTTTGACAACATCATCGCTCCCGGGTGAAGCTGATTCCTGTGGACCATTCTTCCGAAAACATGCGAAAGATCCTGCACATCTCGGATCTACACTTCGGAGATCCCTACGTCCATGAAGTCGGTGAGGCACTGCAAAGGATCGTCCCTTCGCTTGAGCCAGAAGCCATCGTGGTGAGCGGCGATCTTTCCCAGCGTGCCAGGCGCAACGAATTCGAGGCCGCGCGCAGCTTTCTCGAGCGGCTTCCCAGGGTGCCCATGCTGGTGATTCCCGGCAACCACGACGTGCCTCTCTGGAGGATCCCGGAGCGCCTCTTCACACCCCACAAAAACTACCGCGATGTCATCAGTGACGACTTGAACCCGATCCTGCGCCTTGGCGGGATCACTCTGGTAGGGCTCGATTCAACCTCGCCACGAAGATCAATTTCAAACGGCCGAGTCCATCTGGAGCAGCTTGATCACTGCGAGCGCATCTTCCATGAGGAGCCGCCGGAGACAGTGCGCATCGTGGTGGCTCACCACCACTTCGCACCCGGCCCGGACTACCTGCGAGACTGGACGATGCCCAAGGCGCGTCGCGCCATCGACTGCTTCGTCGACCAGGGGGTGGAGATGATCCTCGGCGGGCACCTGCACCGCTCCTACATAGGCAACTCACTCGATTTCTTCCCAGGCAACCACCGCGACAGGGGGATCATTATCGTGCAATGCGGAACCACCACTTCGAGCCGCGGACGCGGGCGTGAGCGCAACGAAAACACCTTCAATTTAATTGAGGTCGGCCCGGACATCCTCTCGGTCACCCACTTTATGTATTTCGAAGACCAGCGGGAGTTTGCCCCGCTCAGCAGGCATCTTTTCCCGCGCGCAGGAAAGCCTCTCGGCGGCGCCCAACCGCTTTCCGCAACCCCGGGCACAGAACCGGCATCCTCATGAACGCGAAGATCCGCCGCCAGGGCACGAAGAAGAAGCTGCTTTTCCTCGTGCTGGCAGCCACCGTCCTCGCAGGGCTTGCCTACTACCTGAAAAATCACGTCTCGCTCGAGGAGCTTATCGTCAAAGAGCAGCGCCTCCGTGAGAGCATTAATGATCAACCGTGGCGCTCATTTGCGATCGGACTTGCGATCTACGCGATCGTCTCACTGGTGCCCGGAACCTCGGGAAAATCGATCATCTTCGGGTGGCTTTTCGGGTTCTGGCGAGCGGTGCCCATCGTCATCATCGGGCTGACACTGGCGGCGACCGTGAACTTTTATCTCAGTCGTTACATCTTCCGGGACTGGATCGAACGCCGTTATGAAAAGTTCCTCAGCGCCCTCAACCGGCACCTCAAAAAAGAAGGAGCCTTCTACCTGCTGACTCTGAGGATGGCGCACTTTCCTTTTTCCATCGTCAATCTGGCCAGTGGGGCGAGCCGGGTTCACGTGCGGACTTTCTGCTGGACTACCGCCCTGGGGCTTCTGCCCGGCACCGCGATTTTTGCCTGGGTCGGGGTCCGGCTCCCCTCGCTCGACCGCCTCGCCGAGGACGGCGTCGAGTCTCTGATCGACGGCGCTCTCCTCGCAGCGCTCGCCGCTAGTGCGATCTTTCCCATTGTATTTCGGTGGTCTACCAGCAAACTTGGAATACTGAAGGATACCGGCAGCGATGGTGATTTGTCGGAACCCGGACAATAGCTGCCTCTGCTTTCATGATCACCTCAGCCTCGCCAGCGCTCCTTTCGATTTTCGGCGCTGTCTTTGTTGCTCTCGTGGTCGGCTCGGCGCTGCGGTTTCTGAGCCTGCGCAAGGCGGACGAGAGGTTGCGCAGGAAACGATTCGCCAGCTTGCGGACCTGGTGGATGGTCGCGCTCGTGGTGGGTCTTTGCCTGCTCGCCGGCCGGCTCGGCATCTGCCTGCTCCTCGCCGCGGCAGGGATCATCGCGCTCCGCGAATATGCAACTCTCCTCAAGATTGAGACGACCGAACGGCCGGCTCTCCTCGCCGCCTACGCCATCACCGTCGTCAACTACCTGCTCATCCTCTTCGATCAGCCCTCTGCCTTTCTCGTCTTTGTTCCTCTCGGGGGGCTGGCTCTTCTCGCAGTCGTGCAACTGGTCCAGGGGAAGGCACCGGGATACATCCGCACCACCGGCGGGCTCTTCTGGGGCGTGGTAGTGATCGTCTACGGAATGTCCCACGCGGCTTATCTTTTCATCCTGCCTGCCTCATCAGGTGGCCCGGCAGGTCCCGCAGGGTGGTTCCTCTTCCTGCTCATTCTGACCGAGGCCGACGACATTTTCCAAGCCATCATCGGGAGGGCCATCGGGGCCGGAAAACGCCACCGCATTGCTCCAGTGATCTCGCCCAACAAGACCTGGGAAGGCCTGATCGGGGGAATGCTCGTCACCATTGTTCTGGCAGTCCTCCTTGCTCCCTGGCTGACGACTCTGGGAACACCACCCACGCAGCACCTGCCGCTTCCAGCCTGGCTACAGAGCTTTGCCGGAGCTGCCATCGCAGGCGTGCTGATCACCGTGGCCGGATTCTTCGGCGACATCAACATGTCCGGCATCAAACGGGACAGTGGCGTCAAGGACAGCAGTAATATGATGCCGGGAATGGGCGGCTTGATCGACCGGATCGACAGCATCACCTTCACCGCACCCGTCTTCGTCTATTTTCTCCTATGGTGGACGACGTAAGAGGCACTGACGCTCACGACGGCGAGAGGGAAGCCCCCTCGTCCGGAGATGACGAAGGGCGGACAACCCGCGTCCTCACAGTACCTAACTTTCTCTGCCTCATCCGGCTCCTCGGTTCCTTCGTGCTGGTAGCGATCGCCTGCACCGGGAACGACCGCCACTTCCTCTGGCTCTTCGTCGCCCTGACCATGACCGACTGGGTCGACGGCAAGCTCGCCATCCTGCTCAACCAGCGCACCGTCCTTGGGGCCAGGCTCGACAGCTGGGCAGATGCCACCCTTTACGCCGCCCTCCTTGCTGGAGCACTCATCCTGCAAGGCGCCACCCTAGCTGCGGAAGCCGCCTGGATTATCCCCGCTGTCGCCAGCTATGCCATCTCCACCCTGGCTGGGTTCTGGAAGTTCAAGCGCTGGCCGAGCTACCACACGCGAGCCGCCAAGACCTCGTGGTTTCTGATTTTGGCAGGTGCCGTCTGCCTTTTCGGCGGGTGGTCACTCTGGCCCCTGCGCATCGCCCTCGCAGCGATCGCCTTGACCAATCTAGAAGCGCTGCTCATCACCATCCTTTCGCCATCCTGGCAGCCGGATATCGGATCAATATTTCGAGTCCTCCGAACTCCTCAGAGCAACGACTGATCCCGCAGGGTATCGGACTGAAAGAGAAGGGCGCGCGCAGCCGAAGCAAACGGAGGATCGATCAACCAGTCGGCCAGTCTGTCGGTCGACCAACCGATTGGCTCTTTCTACCTGCCGCGAAACAGTCGACTGAAAATGCTCCGCTTCTTGGGCGGCGGCGGCGGCGGTGGCGGCGGTGGCGGCGGCGCAACCCGAACAGGCGGTGGCGTCACTTTAACGGGAGCTCGCCTGACGACCCGCGGCGGAACATTGACCACCACTGGCACAGGGACCGGCGCAGCCAGCGGAGTTTGAGCAAGTTCTTCCTGATTGTCACTGCCCTCGGCGTTCATCCTCTCATATATGCGCAAAAGCACATCATGAACGATCGGAGCCGCCTTACTTCCGCCGCCAATCCGCTCGCCGGGGTCACCTTCGTAGACCGCAGCAAAGGCAAAACGCGGGTTGACTGCCGGGACAAATCCCGCAAACCAGGCGAGGTTCCGGTTTTTTTTGAGATCCCACTGCGCTGTCCCCGTCTTCCCCGCTACCTGGGCGTACTTAATTCCAGCACGTCGACCGGTTCCATTACCACCGGAAACCACAGCCACCAATCCTTCACGCACGACATCCAGATTGGCCCGTGAAGCCTGAACCGGAGTCTTCATCGGAGGAGGAAAGCTTTTCTGCACATTCGTGTTGATGTCTTGGATCTGCTTCACAAGGCGTAACTTAGTCAGGTATTCCCCCGTCCCGATCGCCGCCATGGAGCGGGCTACCTGCAACGGAGTCGCCAGCACCGGTCCCTGCCCGATAGCGATGTTGGCAAGGTCACCACCCCGAACAGGGAATCCGACGCGCCGGCGATGGACCTCATTGTCAGGAAGATCGCCGAAATTCTCGCCCTCAATCGGCAACCCCACCGGTTGACCGAACCCAAGGTTGCGGGCCGTCGATAAGACCCTGTCGGAACCAGTCTCCAGTGCCACTGCGTAAAACCACGTATTGCAAGACCGCTTCAGTGCACCAATGACATTGAGCATTCCCTCGTGCTTCTTGTTCCAGTTATGGAAAATTCGATTCCCTACAGCCATCGCGCTGGGACACGGGTAAAACGAATTTCTTGAGACCCGCCCACTTTCAAGCGCCGCCAGAGCCACCACTGTCTTGAAGGTCGATGCCGGCGGGTAGCTCCCCTGATAAGTCTTTGCGTAGAGCGGGTTTCTTGGATCCTCCTGAAGGCTTTCCCATTGCACAGAGCTGAGACCATCGACCCAGATAGTCGGATCAAAGCTCGGGTAGGACGCCATGGCAAGAATGTCCCCGCCTTGGGCATCGATCACGACCATGGCACCGCCACGCGATTTTTTAGCCAATGCCTCTTCGGCGTAGCGCTGGTAATGAACGTTCAGGGTGGTGACCACACTGCTCCCTGGAACCGGCCGCTCCACGATCTCCCGGCTCAGTTCGGTCCCATCCGTGTCATAGAGAATGTTGATCCTGCCGTCCTGCCCAGTGAGCTCCTCATCGAATGACGCTTCCAATCCGAAGCGCCCTTTGGTAACCTCAAAGATCGGATCCATATCCGCGATCGGACCGGTCGGGATACCGATCTCTTTATTGATCGCGCCAAGTACGTGCGGAGCGAAGCGGCCGTGCGGATAATAACGCTCGTAAAACGGATGCAGGATCAGCCCATCGGCATCATCTCCAGCCTCCTCGATCTTGAGTTTCTGGAGATCCGTCAAAGTCCCTGAGAAAAGCAGCGGCAACCACCTCCGGTGCTCGTAATGCGAGAGGATCGCCTCGTCCTCGAGCGTCCACTCGTTTTCAAGAATCCGGTTGGCGACGGCGAGCCTTTCATTGGCCAGTGCGAGAATGACATCCTCTTGAGCATTCTTGATATGAGGAAGGTTGAGACCCAATCGGTAGGCCATCCTGTTCTGAACAAGAGGGAACCCTGCCGTATCCACAATCTGACCGCGAGGAGCAGGGATCATGAGCCGAAGCGCCCGTGCCTCGGTTCTTGTTTTCCAGGTCGTGCTCAGCCGGATCTCTTCCACGACCTCTTCAGGAGCCTCCAGTGCTTCGCTTTCTTCAAGCGCCCCTTCCGGCGCCTCCAGCTCCTCCGACAACTTCGCCTGCTCTACTGCTGTTCCGGGCAACCGCACCTCTCCGGGTAACCTCACTTCCTCAGGTGCCGCCACTGCTCCCGGCAACTCTGCTCCAGGCAATTCCAGCTCTCCTGGAAGCTTCACCTCCCCGGGCAACCTCACTTCCTGAGTTAATTCTCCCTCCTCCGGCGGTTCAATCCCCTCGAGAAGCGGCACCTGTCCAGGGAACGCGGAAGGACCCTCTTCTCCCTCTTCTCCCTCTTCGGGCAGCCGCACTTCTCCGGGCAGCCGTACTTCTTCAGGCACCGCCACTGCTCCGGGCAATTCCAACGCCCCTGGAAGCTCGACTTCCGCGGGCAGCCGCACTTCCTGAGGTGCCCTCACCTCTCCAGGCACCTCGACCGCTCCGGGAAATTTTACTTCGGCAGGCAACTTCACCTCCTCGGGCAACTCTCCCTCCGCAGCGAACTCTTCCTCCTCCTCAAGCAACTCGACCTCTTCTGGCAACCTCACTTCCTCAGGCACAACCTGCCCTTCCGGCAACCTCACCTCACCGAAGAGAATCACCTTCTCGGGCACCTCGATCGCTTGCACCTGATTTTCGGAGGCCGGCTCATCCTCCTGTTCCTGAGCATGACACGGGAGCGCAAGGCCGACAGCCAGAACGGCCACCAGCTGCAGGTCAAAGGAAGAAAAAAAACGATCCGTCAGATTCAAAATTTCTAGTCAGTAAAGAAGATCGAGCATCAACGCAAGCGCATTGAGTGGTCAACGGTGGGTCTGGAGGAACTCCCAGACGTCTTTGGCCAGGTTGGCGCTGATTCCCCGGACGGAGGCAATTTCCGAGGGGGATGCTTTGCGCAAGCGACGAACCGAACCAAAATCCACGAGAAGAGCTCTCTTACGAGTCTCGCTCACCCCGGGACAGTCGTCCAGGATGCTTTCTGCGATCCGACGCTTCATCAGAAGTTGGTGGTAACCATTGGCAAAGCGGTGGGCCTCGTCCCTGATCCGCTGAAGCAACTGCAATCCACCGCGATCGTGAGCCAGCACCACCGGATCACTCTGGCCGGGCCGAAAAATCTCTTCCCGTTCTTTGGCCAAGCCGACAATGGCAAGATCCTCCAGTCCGAGCCTCTGAAGCTCCTCCATGGCTGCGGACAGCTGGCCTTTTCCGCCATCGACAATCACGAGGTCGGGCAGGCGAACAAAAGGTGTGCGTTTTTCGGCATGCTTGCCTTGCTCCTTTCCCTCCCACCTCACTTCCAGGCGCCTCATAGCCTCGAGAGGGCGCTCCTGACTCTCTTGCAACTCTTCCGGAGCGAGCCTGCAGGCACCCAGAAGGATCCGCGAATAACGCCTCCGAATCACCTCGGCCATACTCGCAAAATCGTTCTGACCATCGACTCCTCGGATGCGATACCTCCGGTAGCTGGAGTTGTCGGGCACACCATTTCGGAAGCGCACCATTGAGGCGACACAATGGGTGGTAGAGATATTCGAAATATCGAAACATTCCATGACAACCGGAGGTCTCTCGAGGCCCAGAGCATCTCCGATATCGATGACGTCCCCCATCGGATCCTTTCCCGAGGCCTTTGATCTGGGCAGGCCACGCCCGCGGGTAAACTGCCGGGTCGGTCGCAGGGTGCAGCGCATGTCGTTGACCATATCTCTGAGCTGTGCCGCCCGCTCGAAGTCCATGGCCTGCGCAGCCTCAGCCATCTCTTCTTCCAATGCGGCCACCGTCTCTTTCGACTTCCCTTCGAGAAAAGAACACGCCTCTTCGACTTGTGTCAGGTAATCGGCACGAGTGATTTTTCCTATGCATGGCGCGCTGCAATTGCGGATCACATCGTCGTTACAATGGCGGTAATCTACCTCCCCTGGCCGCGGCGGCCGACAGGTCCGAAGGCCGAACTCCCTGCTCATCCAGTCGAGGGTTGTGCGTAAAGGACCTGAGTGCGCAAAAGGCCCGAAATAACGCGCGCCATCATCTTTTTTCACCCGTACGGGCTCAAAGCGCGGGAATGGATCGTCCAGATGGACCTTCACGAGCATGAATCGCTTGTCGTCACGAAAGGCGACATTGTAACGCGGGCGGAATTCTTTGATCAGCTTCCCTTCGAGCAGCAATGCCTCCTGGTTGTTCCGCACTTCATGGATCTCGAAGTCCCAGATTCCGTCGATGAGCGCCCGAGTTTTCAAGTCAGAGAGCCTTTTCCGGGAGGGAGTGAAATAATTGGCCAACCGTTTTCTTAGATCGCGCGCCTTTCCTACGTAGATGACCCGGTCAAGCCGATCTTTCATCAGATAAACCCCCGGCTTATGCGGCACCTCATGCAACCGTTTCTGAAAATCGGGTTTCGCCCTCTTTACGCTGCCATCACTCATCGACCTTGCGGAAAGAGTAGTCCGGATGCCATGTTCTGCCAAAAAGAAAGCTAACCCCCGAATATCAGCTTCCGAGTGCTTTGCAAATCATGCCAGGACCTCAGGCTTCCTTCTTCTTCCCTGGGGCCCGCCCTCCTGAATGCTGCCTTTCGAAAGTCTTGCAAGCATCGCTGGACCCCTTACCATGCGTCTGAAAAGCTTCAGACGGCATGTTGCTCCTCTATTGCATGCACGGGTTAGGCGGCTACAATGCCCGGTTCCGTCATGAAAACGCTCCCTCTTTTCTTGTTCGCCTCCGGGCTCATACTACCAGAAATTGTTCTTGGGCAGACCGCTGCCGATCCCGCAAATACCCCGGCTCAGGAGGTGGTGGCTGCCGGTGTTTCATTCCTCGAAATCGTGGAAAAGACCGGCCCACTCATCTACCCGCTGGCTGCGCTTTCCTTTCTGGCCGTCGCGCTCGTCATCCTCTATACCCTGACCATACGGCAGGGCACGGTGGTGAGCGATAAGTTCATGAACGCAGCCGACGCCCTGATTCGAAATGACGACTACGCCGGCCTGCTCGCTGTCTGCGAACGTCAGAACGAGTGCATCGCCAGGGTCACCCAGAAGACCCTTAGCTTCGCCATGAAGAACCCCACCGCGGGATTTGATGAGGTTCGCGAAGTAACGGAGGCTGAAGGGAGTCGACAGGCCAGCCTGCTCAACCAGCGTATCACCTACCTCGCAGACGTCGGAGCGATCGCCCCGATGGTCGGTCTGCTCGGGACAGTGATCGGCATGATCACGTCCTTCAACGAAATCGCCCAAGATAATTTTCTCGGAGCAAAACAGCTTGAGCTGGCCGGAGGGGTTTCCCAGGCGCTGCTTACCACTGCCGGCGGACTCATGGTCGGGATTCCGTCGCTCATTTTTTACTCGATTTTCCGCGGACGTGTCCAACGGCTGATCTCGGAACTCGAAGCTGCTGCCACCCACCTGATGGCTGTTCTCGGAGCCCAGTACAAAAAAGTAACCCAGCAGCAAAGAGCCCAAGCTCAAGCCCAGGCTCAGGAGGCACGCGAACCCTACGGCGAAGCTTACGAGTAAAACTGAAACGCGATCCTGGCACCCGACCGATCGATGACCTGATGCCATGGCAACGGTAATACATCCCATGACAGACCGATGAAGTTCCGGAGTAACAGCACGCCTGAAGCGAGTTTCCAGCTGGCGCCGATGATCGACATCGTCTTCCTGCTGCTTATCTTCTTCATCGTTACCTGGAGCTATGCACGCTTCGAAACCGAGCTCGAAATTTCCGTTCCCGCCGCCGAAGAGGGCCAGGACCCGAAACGCTCGGTCGGAGAAATCATCGTCAATGTCCGGGATGACGGCACCATTGTCCTCAACGCCATCACCATCACCGAGGAGCAACTGCTGGGAAAACTCAGAAGGATCGCTGCCGTGCACAAAGATCAAGCCGTCATTCTCCGAGGAGACTCTGAAGCCACCTACAACCATATCATCAAGGTGCTCGATATTTGTCAAAAAGCAGGTATCTGGAACGTCGCATTCGCGACGTCACGACCAGACGCCGCAACTCCCGCCGCCAACGGCTGACAAGCACAGCACTCCTCGCCTGGAACAGCGCGATTCCCCACCCTCCATGGCCATTCACATTCGTCGACAGATCCCCCGAAATTCGCTGCTCCGAGTTGCGTCAGGCATCTTGCTCGTCGGATGGTTGGGCACCGCGTGGCTGCCTGCGCAGGACGACCTGCGCCGGAACAGAAACGCCCGGGCCTCAGGCTCTCTGAGACCTGAGCTGGCGGCAAAACTTGCCCAGGAGGCGGCTGATAAAGCAGAGGATGACCTCTACACCTACGCGAGCCTTGCCTATTCCAATGGCTACCACAAAATTGCTGCCGACCGACTTCAGACCTACATCCTCAACTACCCCAAGGGCCGGCACCTTCAAGCGGCGTATTTCCGGCTGGGCGAATCGAAGCTTAAGCTCGGGGATAAAAAAGGCGCAGAGCGCGCTTTCATCACTCTCGTCAGCAAACACAAGGAGGGCGAGTTTCTGGCTCTTGCCGCCTACCGCGTGGCATCACTCAACTACCAGGCGAAAGACCCGGCGCGGGCACTCATCTATTTCGCCATCACGGAAAGCGCTGCAAACGACAACAAACCCATCCTCCAGAAAGCCCTCGAGGAGGCCACCAAGCAAGGTGATACGGAAGAAATCGAGGAAGTCACTGTCGCGCTCAAAGAAAACGCACATCTCTGGCTCTCATCCGCTTACTACCGCGCCTATTGCCTCGCGACGACAAACCGACCGGAGGAGGCAATTGCGGTCTACAAAATCGTCACCGCCGAGACTGAGGACAACGAATACCTGGAGACTTCTCTCCGCGAAGTCGTGCGCCTGACCATGGAGACAGCAGACAAAACGGGAGCGATCGCAGCCTTGGAAGAGCTCTCTGCTAAAAGTTCAGACGAGAAGCTTAAGACCGAGGCCATGATTCGCGCCGCTATGCTCTACGGCGATGGCGATGAAGTGGAAAAAGCACAGCAGATTCTGGAAACCGCTCTCGGGAAAAATCCCGGCGGTTACTGGGGCGCCGTCGGCTACTACACCCTCGTCCAACTGGCCTCCAAGCAAGGCGATTTTCCCGCCCTCGCCGAGGCCTTCCGGAACATCGAGATCCAGGAACTACCTAGCAGTCTCCGCCCGAAACTCCTCCTCACCATGGGGAACGCCCAGCGAAAACAGGAACAGTACGTCCAGGCGATCGAAACCTACGGTACCGCGGAAGAATACTACGCCACGTCCGATGAAGCGGTCGAAGCAGGTTACCTCAAGCTGATCTGTTTTTACAAAGTCGGAGATCAGGACCTTCCCGAATTCGTCGCCAATTACGTCCTTAACATGACGAAACGTGGCAAACGCACCTTCATTGATCGCGCGCTTCTTCTGGCTGCGGAGCAACATTTCAGCAATAGAAATTTTGAGGCTGCTGGTTCCTCCTACGCAAGCATTGAGCCTCAGAACATTCCCAAGCAGATCCGCCCTTCCATGCTCTACAACCGTGGATGGTGCGAAAATGAAATCGGCCTTTACAGGCAAGCAAGCCTCACGCTCACCTCGTTTCTTACCGACTTCCCCGATCACGAGCTCGCTCCTTCGGTCTACGCAAGTCGAGGTCTCGCCTACCGGCAACTTGGCGACAGAGCAAGCGCGCTCCGGGACTTTACTCACATCCTCGAACATTACCCTGACACGGCAGCAGCAGAAATGGCCTTCCAGCAGTCAGGACTCGTCTATGGCGAGCAGCGGGAATGGCTGAGCATGATCACGGCATTCGATGCCTTGATCGAAAAATTCCCTGAGTCCATCGCCCTCGCCGAGGCGCACTTTTTCAGCGGCAAGGGACGTTTCGACCTCAAGCGCTTCACGGAAGCGATCCCTCTTCTGCGAAAATCTGTAGAACTCGACGACTCCTACTTCCCGCGCGCGCAATTGCGTATCGTGCTGTGCAACTATTTCCTCCAAAATACCGATCAACTTTCGAAAGAAATCGACCTTTTCTTCGATAAAAACCCCGAAGGAACCATTGACGCAAAAGTTCTCTCGTGGCTCGGGGCGAGTCGATTTGAAGAGAATGCTTTCCCTGCAGCTGCCAAGTATCTTCGCCTCGGTGTCACGCCCGACAAACCGGAATCCACTCTGCCCATTGTCTGGATGTATCTCGCCCAGGCTGAGTCAAAGTCTGGCCTCCACGAGGGCGCCATTCAGGCGATTAATTTCTATCTCGACTTCACCAACCACCCGACCTCACGCGCACGTGGGTTTCTCATCAAAACCCAAACTCACCTTGCCGCCGGAAATCTCGACGAAGCGGATGAGGCGGCCCGCGAGGGCCTGATGATTCAGAAAGAAGGAAGGATCAACGCCGAGCTTCTCATCGCCCAGGGTGATGTTTCCATGGCCCGCAAAGACTACCAGGATGCCGCAGCCAAATACATTGTCGTCAGCGAGATTTTCGAAGATTCGGTCATCACTCCAAGCGCGATGGAAAAAGCCGCTCAGGCCTACCAGGAAGCCGGGATGGCTCAGGAAGCCAAGCAAGTGCGCAAAGATCTCGCAAAGCGCTTCCCACGCGAAGGATGAGCCGTTGCTCTGCCTCATTCCGCTCAATCGCAATCGTCCAATGTGATAGCCCCTCCCTTGCACCGGGCCGATCCTCGGGCATCGTAGCCGCCGCATGCTAGCTGCTGATCACGTCGGAATCGAATTCGGAGGACGAAGACTCTTCCGGGACCTCTCGTTCACCATCCGTCCCGGTGATCGGGTCTCGCTCGCAGGTCCCAATGGCTCAGGCAAATCCTCATTGCTCAAAATTCTCTGTGATCTTGAGGAACCTCATTCCGGAAAGATCGTCAAGGCCCGTTCCACCGAGGTGGGTTACCTTCCTCAGGATGGCGTCAACCACGCCGGAAAATCCCTTTATGACGAGGTTGAGACCTCCTTCAAGGCGGTGCTGGCTCTCCAGGACACTCTCGACCTGCTCGGCCGGAAGATGGATGAACTCGACCCGAAATCCGAGGACTACGGCCGTGTTCTCGAGGAGTTTGGTGAACTGCAACTCCGCCTCGAGAACCATGACCTCGCGCGCATGCGCCCGAAGATCGAAACTGTTCTCGCAGGTCTCGGCTTCCATCCTGAAGACCTCGAACGTGATACCGGTGAGTTCTCGGGAGGCTGGCAAATGCGGATTGCCCTGGCCAAACTTCTTCTCAGTGAGCCGGATGTGCTCCTCCTCGACGAGCCCACCAACCACCTCGACATCGAATCGGTTACCTGGCTCGAACAGTATCTCAGACAGTATCCTGGTGCGATCATTCTAATCAGCCATGATCTTGCCCTCCTCGATGCCCTGACCAACAAAACCTACGCCTTCGAGAATGGGCAGGTCAATTCCTACGCAGGGAACTACAGTTTCTTTCTCCGCGAACGCGTCGCCCGCCGCGAACAACTCGAACGCGCTTACGCCAACCAACAACGCGAGATTGAAAAGGCCGAGCAGCTTATCAATCGCTTCCGCGCCAAAGCCTCTAAGGCGTCGATGGTCCAGAGCCGGATCAAGCAGCTCGATAAAATGGAGCGTATCGAACTCGAGGCAGCAGGTCCCGAGGTGTCCTTCCGCTTCCCCCAGCCCCCCCCAAGTGGGCAGAAAGTCCTGCATCTTTCCGGGATCAACAAAGCCTACACCCCGGGGAAACCTATCTTCGAGGGGCTCGACTTCACCGTAGAGAAAGGAGATCGCATCGCCATCGTCGGGGTCAACGGCGCCGGCAAATCAACGTTCTCGCGCATTGCTGCTGGCCAGGAGCCAATCGACGCAGGAACGCGGGAAGAAGGGCACCACGTCCGCACCGGCTACTTTTCTCAAGATCACGCCGATGCTCTAGGTACGAAAAAAACGGTCCTTGAAGCCGCCGAGGAAGGATTGCGCGGGGCGGCTGCCGCAGAAATTCGAAACATCCTCGGGTGCTTTCTTTTCCGCGGAGACGATGTCTTCAAGTCCGTCGACGTGCTCTCCGGTGGCGAACGTGGGCGGCTTGCCCTGGTCAAAATTCTCTCGCAGCCGGCGAATTTTCTTATCCTCGATGAGCCCACCAACCACCTCGATATGCAGTCACAGGAGGTGCTCCAGAAGGCGCTGCGAGCATATGCCGGGACCTACCTGATCGTCTCTCACAACCGGAGTTTTCTCGACCCGATCGTCGACAAGGTGCTCGAGTTCCGGATCGGCCTCGGCCCGCGCCTCCACCTTGGAAACGTCTCGGACTTTCTCGACAAAAAGCGGGCAGAACAAGCCGCTGCGCGCGCCGACGGACAGGCAAAAAACAAAACCCCCTCCCCTGCCACCCAACTCGGGGGAGAGGCTTCCACCGCAAGGAAGACCACAGGCAAGGGGCGCAAGGAACAAAAGAAACTCGAAGGACGCATCCGCCAGGAAAAAGCCACCAGCCTGAAACCGCTCCAGGACGAGCTCGAGACGGTCGAAGAAGCTATTTCTTCCCGCGAGAAAGAAAAAGCCGATCTTATCGCCGCGATGTCTGACCCGGATGTCTCCGGAAATGCCGATAAAGTCAGGGAGATGGGCGTTCGCTTCCAGCAGCTCAACCAGGAAATCGAAGCCAACTACTCTCAGTGGGATGCACTGTCAGAGAAAATTGAGCGCCTGGAAGCCGACTTTGAACTTCAGCTGAGCAAGGGGTGATCCACGACAACGCAGGCTGGCTTTCTCCACTCTACGCCCTGTCGTTCCAACCGCTTCTTCTCCCACCCCCCCCCTCTCCCCACACGGTCCTCGGAAGGCTCCCTTGCGTTGCATATCGCGATCGCCTAGCCTGCAGCATCATGCCACCTGGCATTGTCAGCCTGACCACAGATTTCGGCTCTGACGACTGGTTCGTCGGGACGGTCAAGGGCGTCGTCCTATCTCGCCATCCCGGCGTGACCTTGGTGGATGTGAGCCATGGGGTTGCTCCGGGCGATATCCGTGGAGGTGCTTTCACGTTACTCTCCAGTTGTCGCTTTTTCCCTCAAAAGACCGTTCACCTCGCCATCGTCGACCCAGGCGTCGGAAGTTCCCGAGCAGCGATTGCAGTCCAAACCGAACGTTACCATTTTGTCGCCCCCGATAATGGGGTGCTCTCGTGGATTCTTCGCAGTGAAAAACCGGTCGCCATCCACCACCTCGACAATCCAGATTTTTTTCTTAATGAAGTCAGCCAGACTTTCCACGGGCGTGACATCTTCGCTCCAGCCGCCGCCGCCCTCGCCGCTCAGACCCCGATTTCCTCTCTCGGCTCACCCTGTGAGAGCATTGTCGAGCTCGCGTGGCCGGAGCTTACCAAAGAGGGACCCCTCCTGCGCGGAGAAGTGCTCTTCATCGACCATTTCGGCAACGCCATCACCAATTTTCCTAACCGAGACTTCGGCCCGGAAACAAAAAAAAGAATCCTCCTCCCGCGAACCGGTCCATGCCAATTCGTGAGCTGCTATGCGGAAGGAAGCTCGGACGAAGCACTGGGCGTGCCCGGTTCCAGCGGCTTCATGGAAATCGCTATTAACGGCGGGCACGCTGCCAGCACCTTGGGTCTTGAAACAGCATCTCCGATTCTCGTGGAAGTCGAATGAACCGGGGCCACGATGCTGCAAAAAAAATTGGCTCGTGACCGCCCGCCCACGATCACTTACTCGACATCAACACCTGCCTTGCCTGTCTTCAGAGGTCTCTGAGCCTGCCGCTAACCGCTAAAAGGCAGGCAGACTGATTTCCATTCCCTGGGCATTGAGAAGGTCTTTAGCCCGTTCGAGGAACCGTTCTCGTGTCTCTTCAAGAAGCCCCAAACCCTTCGCCTCTTGCTCTGCCGCGAGACGGTTCTCCCGGTAGGCGTTTTCCCACTCCTGAGAATCGATCGAGTTGATCATGTTCTCACTCAGATAAAAGACTTCCTGACTTTCAGTTTCGATCGAGAGGATTTCTGCTTCCGGAAGCGTCGCCTCCACGATGCCTGTTTCTTCATCGATGGAGAAACTGTAGGGCTTGGTCAAATCATACCCTGCTTTTACCCGGTAGACGCCTTTGATGATCGCGGTTGCCTTCACCCCGAAAAACGAGCTCTCATATTTCGTCGTCGTCACGACCTGTCGCTCCAGAACAGCGAGTTCCGCGATCGACTGGTCCGCCAGCACGAAAGAATCACTCTCTACCGTGACCTCAGCCTTAAATATCTTCTCCAATCCTTGAGCTGCCCGCTCTGGCAGGGAGAGAACGCCTTCCGTCACATCAAGCACCCTCGAGACCAGGTAAGCTCCCACCAGAAGAGCCACAATCAGGACCGTCGCAATCGCCACCGCCCATGCAACCAGCCCACCTTGGCGGAGACGGGGCGTATCCGGGCTGCTCTTTTCGCTGCTTTGTTCAAGCTCCTGCGTCATCAATCCATGTTCCGGCTGGTTTCAACCCGTCACCTCATTCTATTGCAATCGAGTTTACTGGAAAAACGCAGGTTCCGCCACCCTTCGTCATGCGCCCTCCCTAGGGCGATCTGCTCTGGCATGCGGATGCACCCTACCAGAATTCAACGACACGGCGGATTTTTTCATCCACCTCGACGTAACCGAGCTCCAGCATTCGCTTTTCGATATCCTTCAGATGGGCCGCCCCCCACGGGATATAGACCTCGTCGTAGTGGACCCCTACCGCTTCGAAATGTTGCATGAGAATTTCATTGCGCCTTCCGATCAAACCGCGCATCAAGAGATCCTCCATATCGGAAGCAGTGATCGAAATCTGGCTGGAGATCAGAAACATTTCATCCAGACTCGCAGCGTCGATCACTGCAAACATCTCTGCCAGGAACTTCCGATGCTGGGCGTCGAGATCAGAGACGTCCATGTCCGCATTGTGAAACCGGACTCCGAGTTCTTCCCACACGGCTTTGCGTTCTTCTTCGTCCTCGAGCGCTGCCGCACTGCCACCGGTGTCGAGCCTCCCCTGCATCTCTAATCCCAATCTCTTTGCCACCTGACTGTAGAGCTTCCCGGAAGCGAAGCTCGTCGGCAGGATTTTCTCCCGGTCCTTAACTCCCTCCTGCAGGATGATGCGGGTTCCCTTCGGCTTCTTAGCAATCCGCGCCTTCAACTTCTCGTAGTAATCTCTCTGGCCGATATGCATCATGCCGATGAGGTGAATGCGATGCCCGTCTTTTTCCAGAACACGTTCGACCAGTGAAATCCCCCGGGGGTCGATGCGCAGGTAGTCGCCGATAAGATTCTGCAAGGCCCGGACGTGACCACCGATCAGGTATGGCACCGAGACCACGAGAAGAACCACCAGGATTCCCCCAGTCAGGCAAAGATGCCTCCATCGAAACCACGGCCTTTGCATGATCCTGCAATCCCCGCGCATGGTCGAGACCAGATACCATGCGGCAAACATGACGAACAACCCCGAAGCCACAATCGAAGCCGGAGTGTTGGCCATGAACAGGTTGAGAGGGTAGCCGAAGGCTGC
Organism: uncultured Verrucomicrobiales bacterium; assembly: GCA_943789025.1. Lineage (GTDB taxonomy): Bacteria > Verrucomicrobiota > Verrucomicrobiia > Verrucomicrobiales > DEV007 > CALSSN01. The sequence continues at coordinate 172,481 of CALSSN010000008.1, read as the reverse complement.
ACGCAGGAGAATGGCAAGATTCGCCCCGACCAGAAATCGCACCGGAACAATGGCAAGGTAATGAGCGACCAGAGAGAAGAGCCCCACAAACAGTCCCAGCACGGGAAGGGCCAGAGCCCCGTGGAACAGCATGTCGCCGGCAGCAAAGAGATCTGAGACGAAGAGCCAGACCCCGAGCAAAAGCATGAGCCCAGCAGCTACCAGGTTGGGAATGACTTTCCCGTGGTCCACGCGATGGAGATCTTCAGCCGGCGCAGAGGGAAGAGGAGGGGGCAGGACTACAGCTTCAGTGGTCATTTATTTTCAGAGTCAAAAAGAGCCCAAATCAAAACACGTTAAGCATTGTCGCAGAGGATGGAAACCACTTCCGGCATCCCTCTGGAAGGCGGTAACTTCTACCGCAAAAATTGGACTCTTTTGCTTTTCTTCACCCTGCCTTGTCTGCGGGATTCTGTTCTTCACCTTGGACTGGAGTCTCCACTGGAGATTTCGGCTGGTCAGGAGTTTTATCCGCTTTTCGCTGCCGGGAAGCTGACGGCGCCTTCCTGCGCTGTTTTTCGGCGAACGGGGAAGTCACTCCTTCGGTGGTGAGGGGCCACCCGTCAGTGCGAAAAAGCGATGCCGGAAGCCCCGCGCTGTTTACCAGGTTGGCTTCGGTAGGGTTCGCCTTCCATGCATACCGGACTGCCAGCGGCTCATCGACCGCTTGGTGGGAGACAAACACCGAGTTACCCTCGACTTGCGCGTCCGCGGCATGCCAGCTCCGGTCTTCCCCGGCAATGGCGAACCCGCCAAGCGGCTCATCTCCGCGTGCCCGAAGTCCTTCTCCGACATGATCAAAGAAAATCCGGATTCCAGCCTGCTCTTTTTTCATTCCTTTGTAGACCGGACCGGAGGGAACAATCTCCTGCGCGAATGGAGCCATCGAGAGGGCCCAGCGAGCAAGGCGCTTCCCCACGTCCTGCTTGTTGCGCGGATGGATGTCAGCGGCTGCGCCAATGTCATTAGCCACAGCCATCCCGGTTCCCAGTAAACGTTTCAAGGTAAGATACTGCGACCACTGGAGCTCAGGCCACGACCCCTCCTCGACCGGCGCTTCCGCCGCGGCTCGAAAGTTCGCCAATTGGACGAAAAGAAAAGGAAAGTTCTCGTCCCATTGCGCCCGCCAGTCTTCAATCATGGTGGGAAAGATGCTGGCATACTGATGCGCACGATCCTGATTACTCTCGCCCTGATACCAGATCACTCCCCGGATGGGAAAAGGCACAAGCGGGGAAATCATCGCATTGTAAATCGCTGAAGGGTGGTGGCGCTGCAGTCGAGGATGGATTGGTTCCTCCGGCCGCCGGGGAAGCCTCCTGCTCTTTTTCGCAGCAGGGCCCTCGACGCCCGCGGTCTGCTTCCGCATCTCGGCGGTTTTTTTCTCCCAGGCAGCCAGCCTTTCCGCGTAGCGTGCTGCTTCTGCCTCTGCGTTCCACCCGAGCTCTGCGGCGCGCCAGCCGGCAAGTAATTTCGCTGCTGTCTGGTCACCCAGTAGAGCTTCCCGACTTGTCCACGCCTCGCTCCTTGTGCCGCCCCAGGCACTCTGAATAATCCCTACCGGCACCTCTTCCCCCTGCTGGTGGATTTCACGACCAAAATAATATCCCACGGCTGAGAACCTGGCCACTCTTTCCGGCGCACAGCGCTCCCACCCACCCCAGGTGTTCGCGATGTCTTCCACCGGTTCTTCGGAGGTCTTCATGGTGGCTTGAAAAAGCCGGATCTTCGAGAACGTCGCATTCTTGATCTCTTCCTGCGCATGGTTGGAAGCTCCTACCGCCCACTGCATGTTTGACTGGCCGGAAGCGATCCAGACCTCCCCGACAAGGACGTCCTCAAAGCGCTCCTCGATACCTCCTGACTTCACCGTGAGCACCTGTCCTTCCGCATTGGCCGCTTGTGCCGGCAACTCAGCGCGCCACTGCCCGTCCTCTCCGGCTTCGACTTGCAGCTTTTCTCCTGCAAAATGCACTTCCACAACGCCCCCTGGATCTGCCTTCCCCCATAGCACGATCGGCTTCCCTTGTTGCAACACCATGTGACTGCTGAAAATTTGAGGGAGATGCAATGCCGCGATGAGCGAACTGCTGTGGAATACCAGTCCGATAAGGACAAGCTGGGCAAAGGAACGAAAGCGGGTAGAGGACATTTGCGATGGATAGATGGATTGGTGGATTGGTGGCTTGATAAATGGCTGCAGACTTGATCACGCCGCAGGGTGCCGGACTCTTTCCATTACGCCCCAGCTGCTCGAGTCTTGCAGAAAGATTGCTCGCTCCCTACCAGTGCTCATTGATTTCCACCACCAGCCTGAGCCCTCGCGATGCTACCGAGCATGGTTCAGAACCTGACCGGCACCGACACGGGTGAGAGCAGCGGCATAGGCCCCGTCGAAACCGGAATCCAAGGGGAACGAAACTCGCTCCTCTTCAAAAACCCAGCTATCATCCATCTCTGCGAAAAAGGCCTCGATGACTTCCTGATTCTCTTCCCGGTCGATGCTGCAGGTGCTGTAAACAAGACGACCGCCTGGCCTCAAAAACTTGGCCAGGTCTGTCAAGATATTCAACTGATGCCCTGCTTGCCGGGCAAAATCCCTCTCCTGGATTTTCCATCTGGCATCCACTCTCCTGCGCAGGACACCCGTGTTACTGCACGGAACGTCGACGAGAATTCGGTCAAAGCCGGACTCGAACACTTCCTCGGTCTTGTCTGGCTCCTTTTTTTCTCCTGACTGTCCCCACTCGAAGGCATGGATCTCTGCTATGGTGACCCCGAGGCGATCCAGGTTTGTCGTTAAACGATCCAAGCGCGACACCTTCGAGTCGGTCGCAACGATCTCACCTCGACCGTCCATCATCTGTGCCAGCAATGCCGTTTTTCCCCCAGGTGAGGCACAGGCATCAAGAACGCGCTGCCCGGGCTTGGGGTCAAGAAGGCGACACGCGAGAGCCGTGCTGGGATCCTGCGCATAGACCATTCCGGCCGTCAGTGCCTCCTTCGGGAGACATTCCATGTTCCAGAAACCCTCCTCACCCTCGAGTGGGTGGCCCATCTCCGAGAGGATTTCTCCTTCCGCGCCACGCAGCCGATTCAGACGCACGTAGACTGGAGGAATCTCCTGGTCCCATGCACAGAGAGCCGCTGCTTTCTCGGCCCCGAAAGCATGCACCCAGCGATCCACGAGGAAATCCGGATGCGAGAACTGCACTGCCATGGGTGCATGGGAGACAAGCTCCTCGAGCTTGTCACGTTCTCGCGATGCCCTCCTGAGCAGTGCATTGACGAAACCTCCCGCTCTTCCTGCGAGGGAGACTGCCTCGTTGACAGCAGCATGAGCCGCAGTGTCACTGCGCATCAGCTCGAAGAGGCCTATCCGCAGAACCGCTTCGGTGCGAGGGTCCGGTTTCTTTCGTTCGTTCGAAAGATATTCGATCCATAGATCCAGCACTCGCAGATTGCGAATCACTCCATAGGAGAGGTTCTGCACAAACCCCCGCCTCCCAGAAGGTCCGGAGAGTTCACCGACAATCTGATCGAGATGCTGCCCGCCTTCCGCCTGCCAGCGGAGGACTACTGCCAGGGATTCCCGGCGTTCTGGCGTCACAGCGGGCACTTTTTCTCAACCAGCTTCCTGTCAGGCGCCGGCAGAGAGGTCCACTCCGCGGCCGATGCCACGGTATTCGAAACCCTGTTCCTGCATCCGATCCGGCTCGAGCAGGTTCCGGCCATCAAAGATCACCGGAGTTACCATATTCTCTTTGACCTTCACAAAATCAGCAGAGGCAAACTCCGGCCACTCGGTCGCAATAATCAAGGTCTCCACTCCCTCCGTCGCTTGCTCCGGGGAAGCCGCAACCCGAACATTCTCCATAATTTCCGGGAAGAACTCCAGCGCCTTGCCGGTCCCCTTCGGATCAAAAACCGACACCTCAGCTCCCTCTTCAACGAGCCTCTCCAAAAGCTTGATCGCCACCGATTCCCTGACGTCGTCGGTGTCCGGCTTGAAACTCAATCCCCAGACCGCAATTTTTTTCTCTTTCAAGACCCAGAGCTTCTCACGCAGTGCATCAAGAAAACGATCCAGTTGCCGTGCGTTGATCCGCTGCACTTCCTTGAGCAGATTAAGCGGCACGCCGATCTGGTCTGCGATGGCGATGAAGGCCGCAAGGTCTTTAGGGAAGCAGGACCCTCCATAGCCGAGGCCAGCATTGAGGAAATGGCGTCCGATCCGCTTATCGGATCCAATCCCTTCAGCAACTTTCTCGACATCCGCGCCCGAGGCCTCACAGACCTCGGAAACGGCATTGATGTAGGAAATCTTCAGCGCGAGGAAACTGTTAGCCGCGTGCTTGATGAGTTCCGCGCTGTTGATGTCGGTCACCAGGACCGGAGCCATGAACGGCTCGTAGAGCTTCTGCATCAGCGCCAGGGCACTGTCACTGTTCGCTCCGATAACGATCCGATCGGGCTTCATCAAGTCATCGACCGCACACCCTTCACGCAGGAATTCGGGATTACTGACCACATCAAATTCCACACCTTCCTCAGCGTAGCGGCTGATCGTATCAGTGACTTTCTCGCCTGTCTTTACCGGGACAGTCGACTTGTCCACTACAACACGGTACTGCCCTGGCTTCAGAACAGCGGCAATCTCTCTGGCCACCCGCTCGATGTAACTCAGGTCGACGCTTCCATCCGGCTGCGGCGGTGTGGGCACAGCGATAAAAACAACTTCACCGTGATCCACCCCGACTTCGGTGCTGGTGGTAAACTGCAAGTGACCGGAAGCGACGTTCTTGACCACCAGATCCTCAAGACCCGGCTCATAGATGGGAATATCTCCAGCCAGAAGGGTCTCGATTTTCTTCGCGTTGTTATCAACACACATGACATGGTGACCAACTTCTGCAAAACAAGCACCTGATGTGAGGCCGACGTAACCGGATCCAATAATAGTAATGTTCATATTCGAATGGATGAAAGCTGTGAAATTTTTTACCCTGAATCCAAGGAGAAGGCCTTTTTTAAAAATTGATCACCCCAATAAATCCTTATTCTGCCTATTTCAAGAAAAGAGGAAACTGAGTTTCACTGACCCTGCAAAGCTCAGATACCAGCCTTCCCTCTCTACCGCGATTGCGTGGGATTCGGATTCAGATCAAACGGCATAGTGATCGAGGGGAATTCCTTCAAGGTGAAGGCAAGCACAAACCCGATCTCATCTTCTGCGCCGACATTATTTATGTGCACAACTCCGAGAGAACCCATCCAGGAGGTGAGGTCCCGGTGCACACGATAGGATTGGGATTCAAGCTCTCCCTCCTCCGCTTCAAAGCTATGGCTGGTAGAGAAACCCCAGTTTTCCGAGAGGCGTAAAAAGCTGCTGAATGAAAACCTCGAGGAGTCGACAAAAACTGGATGGTCTTGAAGGAGCGCGTGACTGAAGCTGAGGTTCAGCCGGTCATGCGGAGTCCAGGAAACATCTGTATTCAATTCAGAGAAATTTTCCGGGTTGTCGTCGATCGGGAACTGGCTATCCACTTCGAGCTTGAACCAAGGAACCGGCCGCCAACTGATGTAATTATGAACGTTCGAAAAATCCCGATCAAACTCCGGATCGTCAATATAGCTATCCAGATAGGTGTCAAATGTCAGCCAACTATAGGTCTTCTTTTCACGAAGATTCTTTTCATCACGTCGCGTCTGAAGGGTGTGGCGCACACCCACCCTGACGATATTCCACGGTTCAATCGAGTCGATGCTTGAGAAAAGCGGCACATCAATCGGGCGAGGCTTGGTGGAAGTGATGCCCCCATCAATCCGGGGGTCGAGCCTGCCCTCACCGATCTCGTCGGCGTGCACGTATGAGTAATTCATGTAGGGCTGGACAATATGTCGCAACCCATCCAAGCCGAGCTTGGGTGCTTGCAGGTCGTCAAACTCTTTGGTCCACTTCGTGGAGAGGTCAAAACCCGCATGAAAAATTCCCCTGTCCAAGGAGTCGCTCCCCGCACTGTTTTCAATTTCTGAGTAGTAGAGAACCCCTCCTCCGAGGCGAGGCACAAAATTGATGGGCCCGAGTTGTGTAGGGAAAAGCACCTCATGGTAGCTGTAGAGACGCTGATAACCGGCTCCGTCGATGAACCCTTTCAAGCGATCAATCTCTCTTGCCAAAGCATTGACATCGACATCTTCGACCAATTCGTCTTCTGCCAGACTAATCTGGTTGCCGAGAGAATCCCGCTCTCGCTCCTTGGCAGCTTTCTCTTTCTCTGAGAGCTCCAAGCCTAGAATCCCCCATGAACTGGAACCCCGATAAAAGAAAGGCGTGTTGCCAAGTTGCTGGGTAGTGAAGTCCACCGCGAATTCTGGAAGTCTGGTGTCCTGACTGGTGAAGTCATTCAACTGAAACCTGGTCAAGAGAGACGCCTCATAGCGATCGCCTCTTTTCACAAAATTGAGAAGGTTGTCAGGCGACGGGTCGGTCCGTGCATCCGAAAAGAAGAAATCCTGGTAATAGAGACGGTCGCTGACTTTGTTGATATCAAAGTCCAGATAAAACGTCCCTTCCTCAGGACCCGGAAAATAGATCCGGTGCTGGAAGTTGATCCGATAGCGGTTCTCCGAAAGTTCAGCCCGCTCCGTGGACTGCTTGTCAAACTCGGTATCTATGTCGTAGGAATAATAAAGTTTGAGCTTCCCCAGATTGGGATTGTCTCGGAATTTCTCTGAGAAATAATCCGCACCCACACCGATTCCCCTGCCAGTCCTGAGATCAAGGTGATACTGCCCCACGGTGTGATCCCCGTGCAAAACTCCATAGCGATTGTTGAGGAAGCCACCCCACCGGGAATTGTAGCCGGGCACAAGAAAGTAACCGAGCTCGTCCTCCAGCGGTTGCGTGAATCTCGGCAGCCAGAAAATTGGGACCTTGCCGGTATAGAATTTTGATCCTTTCACGACGACCTTTTTCTCAGGAAAAATCTCCAATTTCTTCGACTCGATCCGGTAATTGGGAACCACGTGGTCATGGGTGGTGAACATGGCTTGCGTGCCTTCAATCACGCTCCCTGCCTCAGAATCCATTCGGAAATTCTCTGTCTTGAAAACAAGATCGCTGGTCCGACTTCGCAGGCCGTCACTGGAAAGAATACCCGTCTGGGTGTTGTATGTCACAGAGTCACCTCGGAAGAGACTGCCGCCCTGAAAAACCACCACATCCTCATAGGCTTTGATATCGCCTGTCTTGGTATGATACTCTGCCCGCTTTGCTTTGATCACCACTCCTTCATACGCGATGCGTACATCTCCCATCACCGAGGCCACCTCCGTTTCCGGGTTCCATTCCTGGTTGAGGCCTTTGATGTCAATGTCTGAACCAATTTTCTGAAGAAAGTCCAAACTCTGGCCTCTGCCCTCTGGAACAAAGAGAGCCAGTGCAAGTAAGGTGGCAGTGATTGCGGCGGCGGTTGCGCTTCCTGGATTTTTCATGACTGGAATATCGACCACTTTAAAAACAGGCGATGGTCTACGCCTGCAGTTTTTTCTGTCGGTCTTTGAATTCTGTAGTTAAGAGCAGAGCTTGCTGGCAGTAAAGCGGATTCGCTCAAAGGCACCACCCTTTCTTTTCTCTTGCTGATAAAAAATCATTTTGTTGCAGTGCAGACTCCTTTGATTGAAGCCTCGGACATAAAATCAATCATCCTCTCAGCGCAAGCACCCCATTTCCTGGCAGCCGCTCTTGCCAGTACTTCCTCGAGCCGGTTCCCGCCCCGAAAAAACTCCGTAAAAAGCCCGCGCAGTTCTTTTCGTTCGCTCGCGGGGACACCTGCCCTCCTCAAGCCCACGCTGTTGAGACCGACCAGTTGGTTGTAAAGAGCGGCCATGGTGAAGGGCGGAATGTCCTTGCTGAAGGCGCCGTTCCCTTGTGCCATGACATGGTCGCCAATGCGCAGGAACTGGTGGTAAACCGACCCTCCCCCGAGGAAGCAGTGATCACCCACCACGACATGTCCTGCGAGAAGACAATTATTAGCGACCACACAGTGATCTCCAAGAATGGCGTCATGCCCCATATGAGCTCCCACCATCAAAAAATTATCATCACCCACCCGCGTGGCACCCCCCGGCGACGCAGAACGATGGAGGGTCACATGTTCCCGGATGGTGTTATTCTTTCCCACTTCCAGGAAACTTTCCGTGGCGGGATCAAAGGAGAGGTCCTGCGGATCACCACCGAGCACCGCCGCACGCCCGACTGAAGTCGCGGAACCCAGTCTCGTGCCCGAGAGAATCTGAGTGTGCGGATCGATGCGGCACCCCTCGCTGATCTGCACCTTGTCCTCGATGATGGCAAACGCTCCGATGCTGACATCGGCAGCGATCTCGGCCCCTGGGTTGATAAGTGCAGTGGGATGAATCATCACTCTTGCTGAAGAATAGAACAGAGAGCGGACATTTCCATCCTCAAGAAGAAGATGCCTTCGTCGGGAAAATTCCTGCCTCGCAGAAAGAAAAGTAGGCAGGTGTCTTCTCGCTTTTTCTGCCGATGATTATGTGGTCGAGAAACGCAATCTGGAGGTGCCCAGCCGCCTCCGCCAACTGTCGAGTGAGCTGCCTGTCCTGCGCGCTCGGCATCGGATCACCGGAAGGGTGGTTGTGCACTAAAATAAACGCATAAGCCGAGTGCAGAACTGCCGGCCGTAAAATTTCCCTCGGGTGGGCGCAGCTTTCGTTGAGACTGCCCAGCGAAATTTCCTCCACTCGGATCAGCCCGTGACGCGTGTTGAGCAGCAAAGCCCGCAACGACTCGCGCCGGAGTTTTCCCATCTCGGCTCCTAATAATCCATAGACGACTTCGGGGCAATCCACTCGCAGCTCACGAAACTGCTCCGCAGCGAGTCGACTGGCCATCTCTGCCGTCGCTGCGATCTCCGCCGCCTTGGCCGGACCGATCCCCGGGATCTGAACCAGTTGTTCCACCTCAGCCGCGGCAATCCCGTTCAAGGAATGAAACTCCTTGAGAAGATCTCCTGCCAGCTGAACAGCACTGACACCTTTCCTTCCGACCCGCAGAAAAATCGCCAACAGCTCGGCATCGGTCAACGCCTGGGGACCCCGCTTCTGCAGTTTCTCGCGCGGGCGATCATCTTCGGGCAGTTCGCGAATCAACCAGTTCATCGTCAGTTTCTCTAACCCTGCAACTTTCCCTGCGCAAGAGGGCGGCTTTTCAAGACGCCGTCCGAGTCGGCTCCTCACCTCGCAGCCCGGCTGCCTGCTCAGCCTCGATGAGGGGGAGAATTTCCTCTCTGGTGTTCGCCACCTGAACTTTCATTTCCGGATCGATGCTACGAATCAAATCCAGAAGCGGACTCCAGAACCGCCGGCCTTCGTTCATTTCTCGATCAAACACCACGATCGGCTTCGCTTTCGTGGTGTCGTGTTTGCGCCCTTTTCTCAGCAGCAGCGCGAGCAGTTCCTGCACCGTCCCGCATCCACCGGGCATGATGACAAAAGCATCGGACTCCTCGATCATCACTTCCATACGGGTATAAATATCCGGTCGTGGCCAGAAGGCACTCAAGCCGTCAGGCAGACCTTCGATTTGGATAATATGCGGGACATTGGATCCCGCTGTCCACCCGCCCGACTCTGCTGCTCCCCGGACCACCGACCCCATGATGCCCGTTCTTCCAGCACCTGAGATGCACCCGACTTTGCTCAGAGCCAGCTCACGCCCGAACTGGTAGCCATCATCCAGAAGCCCTTCATCTTTGACGCTGGCAGAACAGAAAACACAAACATCGTAGCGCTGGTCATCAGGTCTCGGCTCATTCACCTCCGGGATTTGCCCCCCCGGGGTGCCGCCGTGAATCTGATTCCCATGGTCAGGCGCCAACCAACAGACATCCGGATCAATCAAAGCGACCACCTCCTCGGGCGTCTTGGCAAGCTGGAAATAATCGCGCACCACCTGCCGAACCGTCCCCATCTCGTGTAGGTTTTCGACCAGATGAATGAATCGGTCCCATGAACCGTGGGTATTGAGCAGCGAGGTTGGCTTGCCGACAAGGTCGGGGTCCAGGGTCTGGTAGCCGACAAAGACAGACACCGCCGAAAAGATGTCCTCCAGAGATGGCTGGGGAGAGAAAACGAAGGCATCCGACTCGCGGATCTTTTCCTGGATGTTCCCGAGGGTGATCGTCTGGTCGCCATTGTGGTTGTATATGTTCCAGCCGTCTTCAAAGAGCTGACACATCAATTCGGCACGCACCGCCCTGAGGGGGTCATCTTTTCCGCCAACTCGGCCCGAAAGTCGCAGGTTTCGCACGGGGGAAGTTGGATGCAGGCCCGCGGTCCTCCAAGCACAATTTCTCCGTCCCTCCAAAGAATCGCCTCGTGGAAGATCTGCTCGGATGAAACGAAGGAGCGTCTGATTCATCGCGGTGCCCGTCATTGTTGTCCACATTCTGTGTGGCACGGCGCGAGGCGGAAGTGGATGAACATCCACGACCAACGAGCAACAAAGCCACGCTGGAACCGGGCAGCAACCCGAAGGGCTTCTTGAGCGAGCTCAGAGCGCAGCGATGCTTGCCTTCAATCCAATTCCATTCCACAAGTGGCGGGTAGAGCAATCGATCAGACCTTCCCTGACAACGAGAATGGGGTGTCGCTACCTGTCATCCTTGGGAGCTTGCGACGATAGGTCCCGGGCCTGCGGACAGGTTTCGGAACCTCTTGCGCCATACACCATACGGCCACAGGCCCATCCAAAAATTTGGCTTCGCATCTGTCCGCCCATCTGTACTTGTGTTCACGCGACCATTTTCACGCCAGCTCAGAGCTCGGTTCATGAGGACAAGACGCGGCCTTCCTCACGTTTCCGCACGCATCCCGAAAGTGAAGAAAACTTTCCTTCCCATCGAGTGATCCTCCTGAATACGAACCAAAGATCTGGCGATTTCCATTTCCGCTTCTAGGCTGATACCAAACCCGTGCCTCCTGCAACCCTGCAACCATGAATCCATCACCCCTCTCACCTTACGCGGCAGAGCATCCGCGACGCAGCCGACCGGTCCTTCTCGTGCTCCTTGTCATTACCATCGCAGTTGGTCTTGCCTCGCGATCCTTCCCTGAGACTCTCTCGAGATTCTTTACCCAGAACGCCGGAGATGCCCTCTGGACACTTGCCGTCTATCTGTCCCTTGCTTTTGTTTTTCCTCCGGCCCGCTGGTACCGGATCGCTCTCGGCGCGCTTGCCATCAGCTTCCTTGTCGAGTTCAGTCAGTTACTCGACTGGAACTGGTTGGTTTCAATCAGAGGCCACCAGATCGGCCGGCTCGTGTTTGGCCAAGGGTTTCTGGCCATCGATCTCGTGCGCTACGCTGTCGGAACCGCGGCCGGAGTTGGGCTTGATTTTATCCTGCACCGGAAGACCCGTCTGAGCCGAACGCCCGACCAGGACGACCAGGACGACCAGGACGACCCATGCGACGGGCCGACTGATCTCTGAGCTCACCCTTTCCGAGTCCGGGAAAGCGCGTATTCCGCACGGTTGAAATTGACATATTCCGGCGAAAGATCACTCGTCCACATCGTGCAGGCGGCGTCTCCAAGACCGAGATCGATCTGCACGGTGAACTCTGCCTGCGCCACCACTGCCTGAAGCTCAGAGATCGAAGTATGGGCGTCGACCCCGTCAATGCAGGCAGGGATCCCGCCGAAAGAAATACTGATTCGCGATTCGGTGAGTCTTGCATTGGCGTATCCGATCGCGTGGATAACTCTCCCCCAGTTCGGATCACCGCCGTTCCATGAACATTTACAGAGCGTAGAATTGGCAACCGCCTCGGCCACCCAACGCGCGTCCCGCTCGGTCGCAGCTCCAGTCACTTTGATCTCTACAAGTTTCGTCACCCGTTCGCCATCGCACACCAGCATCTTGGCGAGCGTCTGCATCAGGCGCACCAATGCCGTCTTAAAAAGAGCCTCGTCCTCCTCACCCACTACGCCCTCCTCGATCACGGCACCGCTTGCTCCATTCGCGAGCACCAGGACGGTGTCGTTGGTGCTCATATCTCCATCCACTGTGATCCTGTTGAAAGAGAGGTCCACTGCCTCCCGAGTGATTGCTCTGAGCACTTTCTTCTCGATCATCACGTCGGTCGTCACAAAGCAAAGCATGGTCGCCATATCGGGGCAGATCATTCCCGCTCCCTTGGCGATTGCGCCGATGGTGTAAGCCTTCCCTCTGGTATCGCTGACTCGGACCGCTGCTGCTTTCTGGTGCGTGTCACTGGTCATGATCGCCTCGGCCGCATCGGCCCCACCCGAGCGGGAGAGCTTCCCGGCAAGCTTCGAAAACTCGGGAAGAATCCGCTCCATCGGGAGGGGCACACCAATGATCCCTGTGGAGCATACCAGCACCGCATTGGTCTGGATTCCGAGCACTTCCCCGGCTTGCTGCGCCATGCTGTGGGCGTCGGAGACACCGCGTTCTCCAGTGGCGCAGTTGGCATTCCCGCTGTTGGCGACGATGAGCTGAGGATTACCCCGCTGGAGATGAATCTGGGAAAGTTTAACCGGAGCCGCCTTGATCCTGTTCTTGGTGAATGTTCCCGCCGTCACGCAGGGTTTCTTCGAATAGATCATGCAAAGATCTTTTCGCGCCGCACCGCCTGGCTTTATCCCACATGAGGAAGCGGCAGCGGTAAACCCCTTCGGAGTCGTGATGCCTCCGTTCGCTACTTTTCTGATACTTGTCTTCGCCATTTTTTTACTCTCATCGAGCTCCACACGGGAACTTCAGACCCGCAATATCCCCTCAGTTTCTGAAATGCCAAAGGCAATATTAAAACCCTGAATTGCCTGACTGGCTGCTCCCTTCCCGAGATTATCTTCCGCGCTCATAACTACAAGGCGCCCAGTCCTCGGGTCCTGCGACCATGAAATATCAATAAAATTAGTCCCGACAACATTCTTACTGTCCGGAGGGCAATCCGAACCGAGAAGCCTGACAAAGGGCGCTTTCTCGTACGCCTGTTCCAGCACCGGACCCACACGCTCGCAAGCTCCCGGTTTTGGCATCGCATAGGTCGTGGTGACAATGCCCGCGGTTACAGGAATCAGGTGCGGTGTGAAAGAAATCACCACTGCTTCGCCTGCCGCCTTGCCGAGCTCCTGTTCGATCTCACTCAAGTGCCGGTGGCGTGGGACGCTGTAGGCGCGGACACTTTCATTACATTCGGCAAAAAGGAATGGAATATTTCCCTTCTTTCCGGCTCCGCTGACCCCGCTCATGCTGAACGTACAAATCGAGTCCAGCTCGAGCAAGCTCTCGCGAAGAAGTGGCACCAGCGGGAGGAGAATACTCGTTGGATAACATCCCGGAGCAGCAATGATCCGAGCTCCCGCCAACCCGTCCCGATGGATCTCTGGGCACCCGTAAACTGCTTCCTCGAGCAACCGTGGCGCGGGATGGCTTGCGCCGTAAAATTCCTCATAAAGGGCGGCGTCATCCAACCTGAAATCTGCACTCAGGTCAATGACTCGGACGCCCGCTTCCAAAAAAGGAAGCGCAAACTCAGCCGCCAACCCGTGCGGTAACGCGAGGAAGACAGCCTCGATTCCTGAAGCAACCATCGCAGAGACATCCGGGGAGGAAAAGACCAGCTCGTCGGCAGCCCCGATGCCCCTGAGTCTGGGGAAGACTTCGGCAAGCGGCTCCCCAACATGACCACGGGAAGTCACACAGCGTAAATCCACCCACGGGTGCTGGATGAGCAACCTGACGAGCTCCGCCCCGGAATACCCGCTCGCGCCGACCACTCCGACTGGAATCGACCGCTTTTCACTGGGGGGATGCATTTGTTTTGCCATGGATCGGGGAAGATGCGACGGACAAGGCTTTTCTGCAAGGGCAGGCTGATCTCCAAGTTATCCTTGCAATCACAGCCCCTGCACATACTCTCGCGATCCGGTGGCCGGGGTCACATCCCGGCCGAAACGGATCACAAAAATGACGGGCTATAGCGCAGCTTGGTAGCGCGCTTCACTGGGGGTGAAGAGGTCGTGGGTTCGAATCCCGCTAGCCCGACCATCCGTCCTCTTTTCCCGTGCTCTCGCATTCTATCTCTGCCTCCGCCAACTCCCTCGCTCCTGCTCGACCTGCACATGCCCCCCTCTCCTCCGGGCACCGGATTTCTGCTCGGTGACTGAAAAAATTCGCATCCCTCGCCCACTTCCACTCGAACTTACCTGCAAGACCATGCATTCGTTTCACTACCAGAACGACAGACTTTTCTGCGAACAAACCGACCTCATTTCAGCGGCTGAAGAACACGGCACGCCCCTTTACGTTTACAGTAAGGCCACGGTCACCGATCACTTCTCGCGCCTCGATAGCGCTCTTGCTCAACTCGATCACATGGTCTGCTATGCCGTCAAAGCAAACTCCAACCTTGCGATTCTCAATCTTCTGGCCAAACAAGGGAGCGGCTTCGACATCGTCTCGGGCGGGGAACTCTTCCGGGTCATCGCGGGCGGAGGCGATCCGGCAATGTGCACTTTCGCCGGCGTCGGCAAAACCGAAGACGAAATCACCTACGCTCTGCAGCAGGGGATCTACTCGTTCAACGTCGAGTCCGAAGCAGAACTCCACTACATCAACGAAATTGCCAAAAAACAGGGGAAAATCGCGCCGGTCGCCCTGCGGGTGAACCCGAACGTCGACGCCAAAACGCACAAATATATTTCCACCGGAAAAAGTGAAAACAAATTCGGCGTCGATTTCGACGTCATCGAAGAAATCTACGCCACCGCTGCGCAGCAACTCGCTCATGTCAAACTGGTCGGTCTCCAGATGCACATCGGCTCGCAGCTGACTTCCGTCGGACCCTTCATCGAGGCAGTCAACAAAGTTGCTCCCCTCGCGGCAAAACTGAAGAAACATCACGGGATCGAGTTCTTCAGCGTCGGAGGCGGCATCGGGATCATCTACCAAGGGGCGCTCGATAGCGGAAATCCAAGCTGGTGGGAAAACAAAGACGAACTTGCTACGCCACTCACGGTTGCTGCTTACGCAGGCGCCATCGTCCCTGCCCTGCGTGAGCTTGGACTGAAAATCATCGTCGAACCCGGACGCTACATGGTGGGCAATGCTGGCCTTCTCATTACCAAAGTGCTGTTCGAAAAACGGGGCCAGGCCAAGACCTTCAAAGTCGTCGACGCCGGGATGAACGACCTCATCCGGCCCGCCCTCTACCAGGGGTATCACGACATCATTCCCCTGCGAAAGCCAGCCGACGAGGCTGCCACCGAAGCAGTCGATATCGTCGGGCCAATCTGCGAGACCGGGGACTTTTTCTGCCAGGATCGGCCGATGCCTGCACTGGCAGAGGGAGATTTTATCGCCCTGCTCAGCTCAGGCGCCTATGGCTTCGTCATGGCAAGCAACTACAACTCCCGCCCGCTGCCTGCCGAGGTTCTTGTGGATGGCGAAAAATTACATGTCATCCGAGAACGGCAAACATTGGAAGATCTGATCGCGCATGAAAAAATACCCTTATGAAACTCTAATTTTTATTGACATTATTTTTCTAAAGTGCTCAACGTTATGGGAGAGCATCCTATCAAAATCCTCGCTCAAACCCCGAATATAACAACCCCGAATATAACAACCCCGAATATAACCACCCCGACACGCCCCAAAACCCAAAATTCCTATGAGAAAAAAGAACCTCAATATCACGCGCAACAAACAAGAAAAAACTGTTGTTCTTCGCATCCAACGCCATGATAAAAAACTCCACGAATCCTTCGCCATCTCGAAGTTCGATGGCAGCTGGACAGCCGCGGAGGATGCTGCACGCGCACGACGCGACATACTCTTACCCACCCTGCCCGCCCGTAACTCCGGCAAGGGCCGAGTCACACGGCGCAATACCTCGGGCGTTGTCGGGGTTTCTCTCGGCACGAGGTCGGTCATCCAGAAAAATGGGGAAACTCATACCTACAGTCGCTGGATTGCCAAATGGCCTGGGTGCTCCAAGCCCGGAGGCATGCCCTGGTCGCTGCGAACCTTCGGCGAAGATGACGCCTTTGTCCTCGCTGCCTTAAGTCGGGAGCTGGAAAGTACTAACCGCCAACAGGTTCTGGCTAAGCTTGAATCCATCAAGGGGGAAAAGCCATACGAAACCATTCTTTCCAAGCGGAAAGCCAAAGCCGCAGCGATTGTGAAACAAAAAGCCAAGCTGGCAAAGTAGAAATCCGCTTCGAAAAGAGCCTGCTTCCCGCCATCCCTCAGGTAACAGACAACGCCTTGTCACTATAGAGACGCTTCAGTTCGAGATCGCGGGTATCGTTCAGTGGTAGGACGCGAGCTTCCCAAGCTTGAGACGCGAGTTCGATTCTCGCTACCCGTACCACCCCCTCTATCTGAAGGGGTTATGCTGCTTCTGATACCGTTGGGGCTACGAAGTGGGAACAAAAGTGGGAACAACTCCACCCGTGTCAGTGGTGTTTCTGTGTCTCAGTGATTGACTGCTGATGCTCTGCTTTCTCGGCCAAGGTGTCCACCCAGCTTCTTTGTGTCACTTCCTGTGTCCTGCCCTTGATGTTTTTTTTCGCCGACTCGGTGAAGGGTTGGCTGGAATGCGCTGTGGGCTTTTCCTTGGACGAGATCCTTGCCCGAGTGGATTCGCAGGCCAGCCCCAGCCCTGAGCCGGCCCCCCGACCCGGGCGGTGCTGCTGCTGCTGCTGCTGCGGCTTGTGGGCATGCTGGGCACGAGGCTGCGCGGCAGGTCTTCGCTTTGAATCTTTTGCCCTTTTTCCTTTTTCTTTTAAGAGAAAAGGCGCGTCTGAGCGCGCGTGACTTACGCGGAAATTGCGCGGCAGTGGCGCGGCCGGATGAGAGCGCTTGCCAGTTAAGAAGGTCTGATCAATTGCTCCACCCGTCACCTGGAATGGAATTGGATTAAGGTCAGCATCGCTACGCTCTGAGCTCGCTGAAGAAGCCCCTCAAGTTGCTGCCCGCATTCAGCGTGGCTGTGTTGCGCGTTGGTCGTTGGTCGTGGATGCTCATCCACTTCCGCCTCGCGCCGTGCGACGCTGAATGCGGACAACAATGACGGGCACCGCCATGCATCGGCCCCTCCCTAGTTTTCCCATCCCAGAAGTGCCAGCATACGCCCGGTTGCTCCTTTTTCCATGCGGTAGGAATAGTAGCGCTTGAGTTGCTCTGCTGTGCAAATTCCGCAGTCGTGATAGTTGATAGAGAGAATTCCCGCTTCCAGTGCACCAGAGCGAATAAGATTGGGAATGTCAATCTCGTAGCAGGGTGGACGGATACACGGACCAAGATGAACGATGATGTTCCTCGGTTTTGAGCCAAAAGATTTCTTCATGACTGCGATCGCTTTTCCCACAATTCCCAGCTCGCTTCCAGCCTTTCCGGAATGGACGAGGCCAATCACCCGATGTTCCGGATCAACGAGAGAGACGGCAGCGCAATCCGCCACGTGAATCCCAAGCACGGCTCCCGGGCCCTGGGTAATTAAGCCATCGGCACCTGGAATGGGATTGGGCAGTCGTCGGGTGTCATTGACTCCAGCGATGGCGACCGCATCTCCATGCACCTGCTCTGCCGTGACGAGCTCCGCCCATGAGAACCCCAATTGCTGGCAGACGTGGGAGTGGGTCGGGGTCAAAGCCCTTAACGCAGCAGCGCGATCTGTGGTCAGGGCTTCCGGGACTGAAAGATCCCTGGTAATAAAAGCATGTTTCAGCCCTCCAATCGCGAGCAGTGGTGGAAACTGATCGACCAAGGAGTCTCTGATGTGGAGCATGAAAAAAGCAAAGATCCCGTCGCCACGCCCTGACTGGCCGGCAAACGGGATCTTCGAAAGTCAGCGGAGCCGATCTTCCCACCTGCTACCGATCAGGGGCACATGACAATCGGGTGCGGGAAGAGGCCCCGTTTCAGGAAGCGACTTGATCTTCAATATTCTGGAGGACCTCACTCACGGAGCTATCTCGATCAGAAAGCAGCTTGGAGACGCCGTCTTCGATCCCGCCACGAAGGTGGCTGACGAGCCGCTCTCCCTGCGAAGTGATTTTGACCATGACCTTGCGTCGGTCGTCAGCAGCGTGCTGTCGCTGGACGTATCCCAGTTTTTCCAGTCGGTCGACAAGACCCGTGGCGGCGGCGGTCGAGTGGCCCATCTTTTTCGCAATATCTGACATGGTGAGACAGTCCTCCTTGGCCAGGTAGCCGAGGAGGAAGAATTGAGCATACGAGACGTCACCTTTATTCAACTCCTTCGAAAGATCGAGAAGGAAGGATCTCTGGGCGAACATAATAAAATCTGCCAGTTGGGCTGCTTCTTCTTGTTGAACTTTTTTATTTACCATTGGTTTATTGATTGATTGGTGGCGCTTTTAATTGATGTGTCTAAACAACCCATACTACTGGAACACTAAGCTACCTAAAACGTTTGTGCTTATTTTTTTTGAGGAATAATTGTTTTTTTAGGCTTTTAGCCCTTCCAACTCTTATTTAAATTTAAGATATAAGGACAATCAATCAAAAGTTTCAAAAAAACAAGGCAAGAGATTTCCGCTTCAGGGAGGTTTTTGCTGCTAATTCTCCACCATGCTGATCTTTTCAAAAAGGACATTGGGTCGTCGAGTGACCATATTTGCCCCCGTCGGGTGGATTGCCTGATCTTCAAAAAAACGATGCTGCCGGAAATCAGGCATCCGCTCCAGCAGTCGCGATCTCTCTCAGATCACTTCGCGTCGGCAAGGTGCTGGCAGCAGCAGCTTCCGCTGTGAGAGCTGCTACTCTTCCAAGAATGCCTCCTTTCCAGACGAGGGAGGAAGCTGTGTAGGGACCCACCCGTCTCGGGTCGGACCAGGTATGAATTCCGACAACATTGGGGTTGACCGCTGCCGCGATATGGAGAGGGCCGCTGTCGACACTTACGACTGAAGATGCGTTGCGACAGAGCCAGAGGAGTTCTCCGAGGGTAGTTTGGCCACAGAGATTGGTAATATGATCCCCTTCCGGTGAGAGAGCATTTTCCGCAGGATGTCCTACAACAACGACTTTTCTGGGAGCGAAGCTTTCGAGAAGGAATGGAATATCCTCATGGGC
The DNA here is from genome assembly GCA_943789025.1 of uncultured Verrucomicrobiales bacterium. Lineage (GTDB taxonomy): Bacteria > Verrucomicrobiota > Verrucomicrobiia > Verrucomicrobiales > DEV007 > CALSSN01. The sequence continues at coordinate 153,283 of CALSSN010000008.1, read as the reverse complement.
GATGCTTTTTCCGGCTCCTCGTGAGTAGGGGTGAAGGAGGACAAAAGAATCAGGAAGTGGTTTTTCAGGGCGGTCGCCACGACCGAGAGGAAACTCGACGTGTTCCGAGGAATCAGGGATCGGAATGCCATCAGCCTGCATGATCGAAAGACAGTGATCGACTGCGTGACAGAACCCCGGATCCGGAGTGCGGACGTGATAGAAAAGGTGGGCTCCCTCTCGTGAGGCCAGCGAGCCTACGACTTTGGCTTGCGGGCGGGCTCGTCCCATCAGGGCGCTTCTTATCAGGCCTTGGAGATCAAAGATTCTTTCCCCCGGAAATTCGTTGCTTTCCCGGAGTTTCCAGCACCACTTGAAAAAACGTGGAAGGGCCAAGGGACCGCGAAAGTCAGAACGCGGAAAGGGAATCAGGACATCGAGATCTGGAACGTGCTTGAGGAGGGGAATCCACTCGCTGTTTGCGATCCATGAAATTCTGGATTCGGGGTATGCTCTCCTGAGAGCGGCAAAAGATGGCAGCGCATGGACGATATCGCCGAGGGAGCTCGGCTTCACGATGATGAAACCGGGATCCTGCCGGGTGGCGGGGCGAGGTTCTTCGGCCACAGGTGGCAAGAGTTGAATTAGGGCCTACTTTCCGAGCAACAGTCGGCTGGCTAGCATTTCGGGCAGGCCCTCAGAGATGATTTTCGACTGCGCTGTCTGAATATCGTATTCGACCCGGCGGTTGGTGATTACTTTGTTGTCGTAGTCAAAAATCGCATAGGATGAGCGCCAATTCCCATCACGAGGTTGACCGACACTGCCGACATTGACGAAATACTTTTTTCCTGTTTCGAGCCGGATGACAGGTTCTCTGCGCTCGGTGACTGAACCCTCCTTGACGTAAGTGACGGGTGCGTGCGTGTGCCCGTAAAAACAGACCTGAGTGAACTGGTAGCTGAAACTCGCCATGGCATCGAATTTATTCATGACATAAGCCCAACCACTGGGGGTATCGAGCGTGGCATGGACGATGGTAAAATCTCTTACTTGGCGCAGCAGGCGGAGGTTCCTCAGCCATTCTTTCTCTTCTTCTGAAAGTGCCGCTCGGGTCCAGCTAAGCGCTGCTTCGGCAAGCGGGTTGAGGCCGACGAGATCAGTGTCCAGAGAAGCTTCTTCGTCGTGATTGCCTTTGATGACAGGGCAGTCTAGTTTTTGGATAACGCGCAGGCACTCCGAAGGATTGGCATTGTAGCCGACAATATCTCCGATACAGATGAAGTCAGTACAATCGTTCTCAGCAGCATCGGTGAGCATGGCATGGAGAGCCTCAAGGTTGGCGTGGACATCTCCGAAAATGGCGAATTTCATCTGCTCGTAACGCGAAAGAAGGTAATGGAAGGCGAAGGCTTAATCTTTGATCGGTGAGCTTTTATTGCAAGTCCCATCTGATGCTGCGCACAGGGGCGCGGCGGCTATCTGTTTTCCGAGACGCGGAGCATGAAAGGGATCTGGAGGCGCTCTTCGAGATTTTTGAGGTCTCGAGTGAGACTCAAGGGATTCGAGGCGTCCTTAAGATGCCTGCAGAGCACTTCATACGCTTTCTCCCAACGGCTTCTTTCTGAACACTTGACGAGCTCGTAAGCATAAGCGCGTTCGAGGTGCTCACTTCCCGAGTGCTGATAGGCCTGCAGGTAGTGTTCGGCAGCCTTTGGAGGGTTTGGATCGAGCTTCCGGTAGATTTCCGCAAGTCTGGTGTGTAATTCTCCAGCTTCGGGAACGAAGGTGAGTCCTTGCTCAAGATACTCTTTTCCCCGCTCGACGTAACCGGCGACGAGCCGGTCTTTGACCGCTTGGCGCAGGTGCTCTGTTGCAGGATTTCTGTGTGTGTAGTAAGCGACCGCATTGTAGGCCATGTGCCAGCTGGCGAGGTCCCAGTATTTGATCAGACGCGGTTGGAGCCGGCAGATTAAAGCATACCTGCTGTCTACTTCTCCCCATTCCTGGTTGGAGTAAGAGACGAATGCAAGCATGTCGAGAACACTGGCAACCAGGGAGCGAAATCCACCGAAAGCCGCAACGAAACCCATCTGTCCAAGCTGTTCCCGCAATTCAAGTCCAGGCGTGCCATCTCGAAATCGGTTATCGATGAGATCCTGCTCGATTCTTGCTTCCAGTGGGATACGAGCTGCCCCGGTGATGAGAATCACCGCAAGAGCAAGAAGGATGGGCCTGCGTCCTTTGAAAGTCATCTGATGGGTTAAAGTTCCTTCTCGGAGAAGACAAGATAAGCGGCGAGGTTATAGATCACGAGGTAGAGAGTAGCAATCCCGGTGATTTTAAGCAGCAGAGATACGGGGACCGATTCGCCTGACACCACACCGTCGACGAGGTTAAAGAGTTGGAGGTCCGGGAACAGGACGACCAGGGTTACAGTGATCAATTTCTGGATTGCTTCGACTTCGATTCCGCCCAGAAAATAGTCCCGCGCGAGAGACTGACCGTGTCCAATGAAGAAGATAGCGAAGCCAACGACAATGGTGAACATGGTCGACGTCGCGAAGGTGGAAAGAAGCATTGAGAAGGAGGCCAGAACGGCTGCTTTGAGAAAGATCGAAAAAACAGCTGCCTGAAGATCCCAATTAACTCCTTGGGCATTCACCAGATTTGTGACGTCCGCGATGTTTTCGGGAGTGGCATTTCCTTCCGATTCAAGCAATGCGATCTGTTCGGTCAGGATAACGTTCTGCCTGAGGTAGAGAATCGCCGAGAAGATCAGGTCCATCGCGATGAGACTGATGGCGACAAGAAGGAGAACCCCAAAGAGTTTTCCGATGAGATATTCGAGGCGAGGAACAGGTTTGGAAAGGATGGTGTAAAGAGTCCGGTCTTCGACGTCCCGCGGGATAAGAATCGCGGTTCCCACGATGGCGAAAATGATGGAGAAGAGCGACATCGCGCCAAAGGCGATGTCCTTGAGCAGCTTGAGTTCCTGTTCGAAACTTAAGCTGATGAAGAGGAATCCGGCTACGAAGAGGAGGGCAATGAAAATAAGCAGGAAGTAAAAGACCTTCATGCGCACCAGCTGGGTCAAAGTGCTGGTTGCGAGCGCCCAGATCCGGCCTGGGGAAAACTTGCGGTGAGGGTTGTTGGGAAGAGTCTGGGCATCCATGACGATCAGTTTGTCTACTCCTTGTTCTGCCGGTCAGAGGCGGCGTGGTCGAGAAAGAGCCTTTCGAGGGTGGTTCTGGGTTTGCCGACTCGGACTGTCTCCGTGTTTTCTGAATCGACGAGAGTTTGGATTTTCTCGAGAAGTTCGGGGGAAGCATCTCGGAGGATGATTTCGGTCTGGTCTTCGACCGAGATCAACTCGGCAAGGGTGCCCTCTCGGACGAGTTTGCCTCGAAAAATAATCCCGACGCGGTGGCAGATCTCCTGGACCTGTTCGAGCAGATGAGAGCAGAGGAAAACGGTAATACCCTTTTCGCTCAATCGAAGAATGAGATCACGAATCTGTCGGCTCCCCACTGGATCCACACCCGCAGTCGGCTCGTCGAGGACAAGAAGCTTCGGTCTGTGAATGAGCGCCTGCGCGAGCCCGATTCGTTGGAGCATGCCCTTAGAGTAGCCGCCAAGGCGCCGGTCCCTCGCGTTCTGGAGTTCGACCAGGTCGAGAAGCTCTTCGGTTCTCTCGCGAATCTGTTTCCGCTTGAGTCCGCAAAGCTTCCCATAGAAGTGAAGGGTTTCCGCGCCTGTGAGGTGCTTGTAGAAATAGGGGTTTTCCGGAAGAAATCCGACTTCGTGTTTACTTTCCACTTTTCGACTGTCTTTGCCGAAAATCCGCGAGTGCCCCTCGGTCGGAGTCACCAGCCCGAGAAGAATTTTCATGGTGGTGGATTTTCCGGACCCGTTGGGGCCGATCAGTCCATAGATTTCCCCCGGGGTCATTTGGATGCTGACCTTGTCTACGGCGAGGAGTCCTTTTCCCTTGCGTAACGGAAGCGGAAATACCTTGGTGATGTTGTCGATAGAGACGGCCGGGGTCGAGTCTTCGGTCATTGATTTTCTCAGGAGTGAAAGTGAAAAAAGAAGTTTGGTGCTCTCAGCACCTTTCGTCTAGCGCAAGATGGTGAAACCTTCGATTTTTTCCATGGGTGAAATTTCGGTGACCTCGACCTCTTTGATAAAAGCAGAGAGGTGGCTGTTTTCGACTTCACTGAAAAAATCAGTCAGCTCTTCTTCTTCCCAGGCCATAGCCTGAACTTCGACGGTGCCATCTTCAAGGTTCCGAACGCTCCCTTGAATGTCGAATCCCATTGCGATCCGTTTAATGGAATAGCGAAATCCGACCCCCTGGACGCGTCCGGTGTAAATGCCTTTTTTTGCGATCATGGCCTGGTTGCAGAACCGGCTGCGATGAGTGCCTCCAGCCAGCCTGGGTTGGAAGCTAGAGTCACGATAACGTGAGTGGGGTCGGACGCGAAGCGAATGTCGACCTTACGCCCATTGTTCGTCGAAAAAAGACAGCGATCAGGCGAGTTTTTGGAGGTGTCTGGATCTCCACACCGGTTCGTGAAGTAGAGCTTGAGAGTGCTGTGGAAAATCCGCGCTTCCGGGACGGAATTCCAGCGGCTCGACCAAGCGAGTTGAAGGTCGTTGGGGTCGTTGGGGTCGTCAAAGAAGCCGATCATGCGGTCACTGACCAGGCCTTTAATTGCCGCGGTTGCCGTCGCTTCCGGGAGAAACTGTTTCAGGAGAAGGGCGGTCAGGGTCCCGCCCCAGGTGCCGTCCCAGGAAGCTTGTCTGCCGAGGGTATTCGATATGGGAGGAAAAGAAACCCGGGAGGGAGAAGTGGTGCCTCCTTCGGCCTCTGGGTTCTTCTGGAGCATGGCGACACCGATTGGCGGCAGGCTTCGGAAAAGGTCGCGAATTGCGGCTGGCGCTCGAAAAAAAAGCGCTTCCATGGTGCTGCCTACTCCGGCCTTTACGTTCAAAGGCGCGGCAAGTAACGCTTCCGTCTGAGCCTGCAGGCCATCGCCAAGATCAGAGGCCAGCTTGTGAAGCCAGCGGGCATCGTCCTTTCCCCTTTCTTCATCCCCCCAGAGAGTTCCTTTTTCGGCGGTCAGCAGGGCTGAAAAAGCAGGAACAATCTGGCTCAGATGGAGCGAGCTGCCCTCGAGCTGGAGAAGTGAGCCATCCTGCATGGGCAGCAGGGGGAAGTTTTCGAGGATCATGTCCTCGAAGCAGAGGAGAAGATCACAGTCGTCAGGAATGAGGCCGATGGTTTTCCAGACTGCTTCCCTTGTCTCCCAGGTCTCTGGATCTTCACCCACGAGCGCTTCACGCACGGCTGTGCGCATGGCTTGAATTTCTGTCGGAATGATCAGGGGAATCGGCTCCTCAGGTTGCTGAAGATACCTGAGAGCCCTTCGGAAAAGATCTTCCTGTGCGCTTGACTCTTGAGTTTCCCGAGAATCCTCCGCTGGGGATTTTTGAGGTGAGGAACTTTGCTTGAAGAGATTAAGGTTTTCTTCTTCAAGGGCGATCACTTGCTCTTGAAGCATCTGAACCTGTTGTTGAAGGATGCGGATCTGTTCTCCCGAAGCATCGGAGCTTTCCAGATGTCTGGGGCTTTTTTCATCCGTCACGAGGTGTCGTCCGGTGAAAAACGACCCGGCGAGAATAAGGAAAAAAAGAAGCCGATAGGCGGGAGACATGACTCTTCAGGCGTCTGATCGGGCGGGTGCTCACGCCGGGTGCTTCACGCATTCCGCCCTCCTCGTAGCGGTTTCCTGGGATTTCGCCAAAGCCGTTGATATTCGGGGTAAGAATCGTCTGGGGAATTTTGGCGGCGTTGACTTTTCGAGGTGCTTGTTGGCCCGGCTGATAGGTATAGGCAACTGGGCGCAGTTGTTTGCCCTTGGAGTCGTAGCGATAGAGCATCCTACGAATGACGTTGCCCTTAGCGTCAAACATCCGCTCCTCCTCAATCCTGCCGAAATCGTCAAAGCCGTATTCGACTCGGGCCAGAAGCTTTTCTTTGGCGTCGAATATCTGTCCTCGTCTGGCGCGTCCTTTGCGATCGATCTGAAACTGTTTCTGCGCGATGAGGACGTTTCTTTTGTCGTAGGTGTATTCCTTGAGAACACCGGTGCGCCGGTTCTGTTCGGAAAGGGTTTTGCTGCCGTTTTTGTGGTAGATGGATCGAACCTGCTGGTCGGGCTCCCGGGCGGGCAGCAAAGTTTCTGTCGAGCCAAGAAAGAGCATGATCCCGAAGAGGATCCTTATGGGAGAGAGAAAAAAGTGGATCGATTGGTTCAAGTGGCTGCCTCGAGATGTTGCGGATGAAGGATGAGAAGTTAGTCTCCCTCACCATGGTAGGCAAGACGCATCCGAGAATCCACCAGTGGAAAGCAGGTTCCTTTGACTTCGACTTGTCGCGTAGTGGAGTGGTGATGGGAATTCTGAACGTGACGCCGGATTCGTTCTCTGATGGTGGAATCTACCTTCGGGTGGAAGACGCCATAGAGAGCGCAATAAGAATGGCTCATGCCGGGGCCGGTATCATCGATATCGGCGGTGAGTCAACCCGCCCTGGAGCCGCCGCGGTGAGTCTAAAAGAGGAGCTTCTTCGAGTGGTTCCTGTGGTGCAGGAAGTTCGTGCCGCCTGCCGGGGGGTGGCGGTTTCTGTGGACACTTCGAAGTCAGACGTCGCGAGAGCCTGTATCAGAGAAGGAGCAGATATCGTCAATGATGTGACCGGTCTTTGCGGCGATCCGCGGATGGCAGAGGTGGTAGCTGCCTGTGATGCTGGTCTGGTGATCATGCACATGCAGGGAGATCCACGGAACATGCAGAAGGCACCCGTCTATGGTGACGTGGTCGAAGAGGTAGGAGACTACCTGAGCCGCCAGCTCGCTTTCGCGGAGGCCGCCGGGGTGGCCAGAGACCGGGTGGTGGTCGATCCGGGAATCGGGTTTGGCAAGTCGCTTGATCACAACCTTGCCCTCCTTCGCGCGATCCCCCAACTCCTCGATCACATCGGCCGCCCGGTTCTCATCGGCGTCTCGAGAAAATCCATGTTTGCTGCGTTGCTGGGCGCCAAGGCAGTGGAGGAGAGGCTCTGGCCGACTGTAGCCACTACCTGTCTGGCGCGGGAGTTGGGCGCACGGATTCATCGGGTGCATGACATTGCCGAAAACGTGCAGGCATTGAAAATGACCGAAGCGATCCTGTCTGGTGGCTGATTGGCGAGCTCTTGCTAGTTGAGAAAGGTTGCGAGAAGGTTCGCGAACATGGCAGGTAGGTCGACAGCGAATAAATGAAAGAATTTTTTAACAGCCTGAGATGGCAGGACGGGGTGGAGATCCTGGTTCTCGCCGTGCTTCTCTACCACGGCTATCGTTATTTTCGGGCCACCCGTGGGGCGGCGATCCTGACCGGTCTCCTAGCTATTCTTATTCTGCTTACTTTTCTCTCGGAGCTGCTTCATCTCCAGGTCATCGGATGGATCATGAGAAACTTTTTTCTCTTTCTTTCTATCGGTCTTGTCGTCATTTTTCAGCCTGAAATGCGTCGTGCTCTGGCCGAGCTCGGGAGCAGCAGTTTCTTTGTCTTCAGCAGACGAAAAACAGATCAGATCGATAAGGTTTGTGCTGCTGTCGAGCAATTGTCGAACAAGCACTATGGTGCTCTGATTGCCATCGAGACGGATGAAGAATTACGACCCTACGTCGAGACCGGTGTGGTTCTGGATGCTGCCTTTTCCAATGAATTGATACTGACTGTTTTTCACCCAAAAACCGCGCTTCACGACGGCGGCATGATTCTCGCCCAAGATCGTATTCGGGCGGCTGGTTGTGTTTTTCCAGTCAGTCAGCGTGAGCTTCTCGATCGATCGGTGGGGCTCAGGCACAGGGCCGGAATCGGCATCAGTGAAGAGACCGACGCAGTGGCAATTGTGGTCTCTGAAGAAACGGGCAACATTTCAATCTGCTACCGAGGTAAAATGGAGCAGGGCCTTGATCGAGAGCAACTCAAGGAACATTTGGTGGAAATTCTCTCAGAAAGAAATGAGGCGGATGCGGGAGAGAAGGATTCAAGTCAAGAGAAACCAGGGGCCAAACAGGGCAAGCCGAAGTCCCGAGGAAACGACACAATCAAAGCGTCCGAAAGAGGCAAGTCTACCCGGAGATAATGCACCTGATGAAAAACTGGCGACAGAAACTGGGAGCCTTGCTTGTGGCTACCGCCATCTGGTATCTGATTAAAATGCACCTTCGTCGTCGGGGCACCATTCCGCCGGTTTACGATTTTGTTCCCGGGCAGGTTGAGCTGGCTCCTGATCGCAACGCTGAAGACCGCATCAAGGAGGCATCTTTCATCATCTGATATGACGACAGGTAAATATTTTGGAACAGACGGGATCCGAGGACCTGCGAATCAGGAACCATTGACTCCAGATTTTGCGGTTCGTCTGGGGCGGGCGGCGGCGGTAGTTCTTGGCAAGGAGGGCGGTGGTCGGCTGCGGGTTGTGATCGGACGTGATACGCGGATCTCCGGACAAATGCTCGAGGCAGCCTTGGCGGCGGGGTTGGCTTCCGCGGGAGCGGACGTTGATCTTCTTGGTGTCATCCCTACGCCGGCCGTGGCAGCGAATGCCGTCCGCCTGGAGGCAGATTTTGCGGTGGTTATATCCGCTTCGCATAATCCTGCTGGTGATAATGGCATCAAGTTTTTTGCTGGCGACGGATTCAAATTACCTGATGTGACCGAGGCTGCGATTGAATCGGTTATGGAGCGTCCTGCTGGTGCAGGGGGCTTTGTCGCTGGCGACCAAGTCGGAGTGGTGCGCACGGCTGATGACGCCCGGGAGGCCTATTTGCGATTCGGGCTCGACAGCGTTCCAAGTCTCGATCTGAAGGGTTTGACCATCGTGGTGGATGCAGCCCATGGCGCGGCGTCCGGCATCACGGCAGAGGCGCTCACTCGGCTCGGGGCAACTGTAGTGGAGGTTGGAAATCGGCCGGACGGGATGAATATCAACAACGGAGTCGGCTGCACCCATCCCTCATTCATCGAAGCGCAAGTTAGAGAGCATGGCGCAGACATCGGCATCGCACATGATGGGGATGCGGACCGGATTCTTCTGGTCGATGAGACAGGAGCCGCCTTGGATGGCGATGAATTTCTGGCCATCGCCGGGCGCCATCTCGCATCGGAAGGGAGATTAGCTGGAAATACTCTGGTCACCACAGTGATGAGTAATTTCGGGCTGGATACCTCCCTGCGTGAAGTGGGAGCCCGGGTCGAGCGGACGGGCGTGGGCGACCGCTACGTCATCGAAGCAATGCGGGAAGGAGGCTACATGTTCGGAGGCGAACAGAGTGGGCACATCATTTTCAGGGAGTTCACCACTACCGGGGATGGCCTGATTGCGGCACTTCAAATGCTTGAGATTCTGCGCAAGTCGGGACAAAAGCTCAGTCTTCTGAGAAAGTGTCTCAAAAAATTCCCGCAAGCGCAAAAAGCGGTGCCTGTTTCTTCGCAACCTCCGCTTTCTGAAGTCTCTGAAATCCAGAGAGCGATTGATAAAGTCGAGGTAGAACTGGGAGCCACCGGGCGCGTCCTTGTTCGTTATTCAGGAACCGAGCCGAAGCTCCGGATCCTTCTGGAAGGGCCGGATGAAGCCCGACTCAAGGAGCTTTGTGAGCAACTGGAACTCGTTGTTCGCGCCGCGATAGGGTAGAATGTGCTGACCCGCGAGTTCACACAGACAACGTTCTTCCTCTTACGCCCATGGATTTTTTTGTTACCGGAACCGACACAGGCGTGGGCAAGACCTATGTCACGGCACTTCTTCTTCGTGCCCTTGCTTCCATGGGGGGGAAAGTGGCTGGATACAAGCCGGTCGTCTGCGGGGACCGACGAGACGTGGCAGTGCTTCACGACGCGTCCTCGGTGGAAGTCACAGCCGACGAAATCAATCCCCTCTGGTTGATGACGCCGGCCAGTCCGGCCGCCGCCGCTGTGATAGAAAATCGGATTCTTGATCGCAGCGTTCTTTGCGCAGGTTACCATGCCTTGGAAAACCGTTGTGACCATGTGCTCGTTGAGGGAGCGGGTGGCTGGGAGGTGCCGCTCGGGCCGGATGGAGCGACTATGGCCGACTTGGCAGAAGATCTGGCGCTCCCTGTTATCGTGGTTGTCGATAACCGCCTGGGAGCTCTCAATCACACCCTGCTCACGGTGGCCGCCATTCGTGACCGGAAGATGGAGTGCCGGGGAATAATCCTTAACCATACGGGTGACGAGCGTGATGTGGCGAGTGTCAGCAACCGGCAGATTCTGGAATCTTACTCAGAGGTGCCTATTCTTCTGGAGATCCTTCACGGGGAGGATGCTCTTGACCCGAGGAGCCTCGATTTCCTGACGAAATAAGATTTTGGTAAGTCTACTTCAGTGAGTCTGAAGTGGTGGAAGGAGCCTCGGTGGCTGGCGGGCTGGCGTTCTCGGGAGGGGAAGTGGGGTCTGTCTCGAGGGGTGTGAATGTGGCAAGAGGCTGCACCAGATTCCCGGGAAGTGGGCGAACGCGCTCGAAGACCTTTGCTGCCAGTGGTTGAGCCTTTAAGTAGCCACCGCGGAACATCTCCATCTTTGCATCAATGTTGTCAATATAGTGAAGCAGCTGTGCTTCGGGTGTCTTGGGCAGAGTGGGTGAGCCGAAGCTATGCTCACCATGGTGAGAGGCAATGAGATGCAGGAGGTGAAGTCTGACATCACCAGCAGGAGGGCTGCCGACAGCCCAGTCGTCCTGGTGTATCTCTTCCATTTCCCGCCAAAGTTTGTTGACGATTTCCATGCCCATGGGGATGTGACCGACGAGCTCACCGATTTCTGAGTAAGGCATAGAAAATCCTTTTTCTGGAAAGCAGTTCTCCCACAATTTCCCGCAGTCGTGGAAGAGCACTCCGGTGAGAACGAGCTCACGGTTTACCTCGGTATAGACATCGCAGAGGGCATTAGCAGACCGCATCATCTGGGCCACGTGCTCGACCAGTCCACCGCGCCGCGCGTGGTGGTAGTCGCGCGCAGCCGCTGTGCGTCGAAATCGTTCCCCGAACTTCTCGAGAAACTGGGCAGCAAGCGTTCGTAACCGAGGGTCATTCAATGCCTCGATCTGGGCTTCAAGGTATGAGTAGTCTTCGCGTTGCTGGTTCGCGAAGCCCCCCTCTGCGGCGAGCAGCGCCTCGACTTCCTCTGTCCGTAACTCACGGAGATTCCAGTCCTGAGATTCAAGGCCGTATTTTCCGGCAGACCAATGCCCGATCACCGAAACGAAACTCCCACTGCCCAGTGCTTCGGCTCGAGAGAAATTCGGGTGGTTGTCCCAGACTTTGATGGCCAGGGACTCGTCAGCGTCGCGCAGCAGCCAGTCGAGAAAAGGCTTCCCGCTTTTGGTCGTTTTTTGCGTCGCCTTATCCACCTGCGCATGGATGGTGGCGAAGTGCGTTTCGCCATCTCTGGCCACGCGTTTCAGATCGACTATGGTCACGGGGGGGGCGCTGGCTTCTTTGCTCATCTCCCTCATCCTGTCCTTCTCTTTCGCAGCTGACAATCCCGAAGATTCAAACAATCCTGAAAATTTAACGAGAGATGTCCGAATTCAAGCTCCAGAGCGACTACGAGGCGAGTGGTGATCAGGGGCAGGCAATCGAGAAACTCTCGAAGTCAATTCTGGCCGGCAACCACCACCAGACGCTTCTCGGGGTCACCGGATCAGGCAAGACCTTCACCATGGCCAACCTGATCGCCCGGGCCGACCGCCCGACCTTGGTCATGTCCCACAACAAGACTCTGGCGGCTCAGTTGTACTCGGAATTCAAAAACTTCTTCCCCGAGAATGCAGTCGAGTATTTTGTTTCATATTTCGACTACTACCAGCCCGAGGCCTACATCCCCAGATCCGATACTTACATCGAGAAAGATTCGTCGATTAATGAGGAAATTGAGCGCCTCCGACTCTCCACCATGGGGGCTCTTCTCACCCGGAGGGACGTCATCGTTGTCGCCTCGGTTTCGTGCATCTACGGCCTCGGCTCGCCCGAGGATTACGAGGGCATGATGCTTCCGGTTACCGAGGGACTTGAGATGGAGCGCGAGGAGTTCCTTCGCCGTCTTGTGGGCATGCTTTACGAGCGCAATGACATCGCCTTCGAGCGGGGAAAATTCCGGGTCCGCGGCGACGTCATTGAGGTCTTTCCTGCTTACCTCAAAGACGAAGCGGTGCGGGTCGAGTTTTTCGGGGATGAGATCGAGCGTATTTCTTCCATCGACCCACTTACCGGAACAGTCACATCCACCGTGCCGAATTATACGTTTTACCCAGCCAAGCAGTTTGTGACCCCTGCCGACAAGCTCCAGAAAGCGATCCGTTCGATCCGAGAGGAATTAAAAGAGACAGTTGCTGCTTTTGAGGACGAGAACAAGCTTCTCGAGGCTCAGCGGATCAAGATGCGCACCGATTATGATCTTGAGATGATGACGGAGATGGGATTCTGCCAGGGGATCGAGAACTACTCGCGCCACCTCTCCGGCCGCGAGCCGGGAGCGACCCCGGGTACACTCCTCGATTTTTTCCGTGACGACTTTCTCTTCATTGTCGATGAAAGCCACGCTTCTATTCCCCAGATTGGAGGAATGTATGAGGGCGATCGCTCGCGAAAGAGCACTTGATCGAGCACGGCTTTCGTTTGCCCAGCGCGCTTGATAACCGCCCACTTAAATTCGACGAGTTCATGGCCAAAGTGCCTCGATGTCTTTATGTCAGCGCGACTCCGGCGAGGTTCGAGATCGAGAACAGTCGGGTTGGAAACAGCGAGTATATCCCGTCGGTGAAGAAAAAGAAACAAGGGAGGAGTAGGGGGACGCTGGTCCCGCCTGCGCGACTCCCACGTATTTCGGGTAGCGCGCAACCGGTGGAAGAATTCGACGTCGAGACTCGAGGGAAAGACCTCATTGTCGAGCAGATTATTCGTCCGACCGGGCTTCTCGATCCGGTCATTCGCCTGCGCCCGCTTACCGGGCAGATTGACGAAACGATCGAACTCTGCCGCCAGCGGGTGGAGATCGAACAGAGGGTTCTGATCACAACCCTGACCAAGCGCACGGCCGAGGATCTCACCGATTACCTCCGTGGGGTGAACTTGAAAGTTCGCTACATGCATGCGGATATCGATGCGGTCGAGCGAGTGGAAATTCTTCGCGCCCTGCGCGCAGCTGAATTCGATATTCTCGTCGGGATCAACCTCCTCCGAGAGGGACTCGACCTCCCTGAGGTCTCACTCGTCTGTATTCTCGACGCCGATAAGGAAGGGTATTTGCGCTCGGCCACATCGCTTATTCAAACCGCCGGACGTGCCGCCCGGCATATTGATGGTGAGGTGTATCTCTTCGCCGATCAGGTTACAGGCTCAATGCAGCAGCTCCTCGATATCACCGAATACCGCCGCTCCCGGCAGATGGAGCACAATGAAAAGTATGGCATCACGCCGCGCTCAGTGATCCGCCCTGTTCAAGAGAGCCTCCAGTCTGGCTACACAGCCTCCGGTTCTACGACGGCTTCCTCAGTTGTCGCCGAGGCCGGCGAGGACTTCGATATCAGCGAAGTGATTCGTGAAATGCAGGGCGAAATGCAGGAGGCTGCCGCCCGGCTCGAGTATGAAAAAGCCGCACTCCTTCGCGATCAGATCGAGGAACTCAAGAAACACGAAGGGCAAGAAAAGCCTCCCTCAAACTTCTAATTTTGGGAGAACAATTGACTTATTCTGGTGTTTTTTGCATGGGAATAAACTCAATTTATTGACAATAAAAGTAAAAAATTAATAGAAAAATTGCATCTTGGATAGCTTACCATGTGAGAGTTACGAAAGGTCTTCTTTTCACATTGGTAGCGGGTGCCAAAACGCGAAGTTGGCCGAGCTTTGACAAACTTGAACCGAGCTTTAAGCGAGCGTGAAAATGGTAGCGTAGACATCCGAAGATAGGCGGACGTAGACAAAGCCAAATCTTCGGCTTGGCATACGGCCCATGGCCTATGGCCTATGGCCTATGGCCTATGGCCTATGGCCTATGGCGTAAGGCGTTCCGAAAACCGTCCGCAGGCTTGAGTTCAATCGTCACAAGCTCCTCAGGATGCTACGTTGCGACACTCTCAGCTCGTTTCCAGGCTGAAAAGCATCAGAAAACTGCTTTTCACCGACGAAACAAAAACGGAACGTTCCGACTGTCCCGTGGTGAGACGGTTTTACCTTGTCGAACCTCTGTTTCGTCACCCGTAATTCCATCCGGGAATGACGATGGGCCTGATTTCTCGGGAAGAATAGCTCCTTCCTCCGCCGGAGGCTCTTCGGCAGTAGCTACAAACTCCTCGGCATCTTCGAAGACCTCGGCTCTCTCTCTTAAATCACGAGTTGTGAGACCCAGTGATGCCTCATCGTTGATGATATGAGGCTGCAGAAAAATTACTAATTCCTTGCGCTTTTTCTTCTTATCCGTCGAGCCAAAAAGATGCTTCAAGATCGGAACATTCATCAGAAAAGGAAGTCCCGACCGAGTGTTCTCCATGGTCTCGGTGACGAGACCTCCGAGAAGAATCGTGCGACCAGTTGGCACAATCACGGTAGTCACCATCTCCTGGGTTCCGATCGTCGGGACATCATTCCCTCCCACATTGGAACTCCCGATCACCTCGTCATTGACCTGGGAGATCGTCAACGTGACTTCCGAATCCGAATTAATCAGCGGAACGACCTCCAACTTGAGAACGACGTCTCGATAATCAATGTTCGCTGTGACCGCACCCTGCGAGTTGATCCCGCTATCGAGACTCGTCAGCGTGGACGTGGGAACCGCGATGCGTTGCCCGGTGGCAATCACAGCGCGTCGATTGTTCAGAGCGATGATTGACGGACGGGAAAGCACCTTAAATCGCTGGGTCTTCTCGAGAGCAGAGACAAACACATTGAGATGACGGCCAATTTCGCCATATAGCGTGAGCCCCGCGGTGGCAGGAAGAAAACTCTCCACAGAGTCAAGAAGACCTGGTTCGATCAAGCCATCCGTGCGGTTGCGGAGAATCCCTGCTCCTCTGGAAGCCTGGCCATTGAAATCAAACTGTTCCACCGTGCGCAGGATATCGACCCCGGTCTTGATGTCGTCGCCCAAGGTGAGTTGACCAATCACGGTCGAAATGTAAACCTGGCGCGGGCGCCGATCGACAATCTTGAGGAGCTCCTCAACCGCTTCGATATGCTCTGGCGGACCAGAAACAGAGAGCTGATTGACACTCGGGTCGCCGACCAGAAGGGTTTTTCCCACCAGCTCGGAAACAGGACTCGAAGAAAGGTCTGGTTCTTCCAGGCTGAGCCCTCGAGAAAGCGCTGAATCCCCACCACCACCACTCGTTCGCGCGCCCTGATTCCTCCCCTGCTGTCCTTCTCCCCGACCCTGTGACACCCCTCCGGAAGTTGATTGTCCACTGTTGACATCTCCTTCTTCGATCATCCCCCGCAAAATCGCATCACGCGCGACCGGCAGGAAATCTACCACATTGATGAATTGGAGCTTGGTGGTAAAGAAGCGTCGCATCGGAGCCGGGGCATCAAACTCATCGACCAGCTGTTCAACTAGAAGCTGATCCACCGGTCGGGCGACGACGACGATGCGGTTCGTTCGCGGGATGGCGCGAATCACAGGCTGGGCGCCTGCCTGCTTTGCATCTGAATTTGAACGACCAAAGATTTCCTTCCCAACTGGTTTCTTGAAGGCTCCTTGCGCTGCGTTTTTCTCACCTGCTTGGGGAGGAGCGGAGCGCGGGCGCTCGTTTCCTTCTCCGAAACCGAGCATTTCGATAATGGCCGTCGCGACAGTTGTGGCATCCGCACGCTCCAACTGGTAGGCTTTCTGTATGGTCTCTTCCGGAGGGAGGTCAATCTCGTCTTTGATGCGGTTGAGCTGACGGATCACCGAGGCAGATTCGGTGATAATTATCGAATTAGAGCCTTCCACTGGGGAAATTTTCCCGTACGGGTGAGGCGGCATCAGATTCTGAAAGACGGACACTGCCTCGGCTGCTGCCAGGTTCTTCAATCGCATGACGTAGGTGGCGATCGCATCTCCCTTGGGCAAGTCATCCAGAGAGATTACGAGAGGAATCGCTTCGCTGTTAGGCTGACGGGACGGCTGGAATGGGATCGCTTTGACGAAATCCACGCCAGCAGGAATTATCGCTACTCCATTGAGAAGAAGAGACTTCTCAAGAAAATCTAAAGCATCCGCACGGGACATGGACTCGCCCCGATCAATGGTCATCGAAACCCCCTCCAACCCAGCATCAACAATCACGCGATTCCCCGAGAGTTTTTCATACTCAAGCAGAATGTAAGTAAGCGGCTGATCCACTAACTGAAACAGATAGGTGTCAGAATTAGGTGGTTCAGGTCGCGACGATGCATCGTCAGGGGGCTCAGCCCATAGGATGGAAGAAAAAACAAACAAGCCCAACAGGACGAAAACTCTTCCTATCCGAAGCTTTCGGCCGAGTGATAATCGTAAACAGCTGATCATTTTCTCTGGGTAGTCGCCACAGCGGTGTATCCTAAGGAGGTCAGGCAACTTAAATATTTTGACAAACCTAAATGTTGTGAACCAAAAGGCAACCGTATCCATTCAAATCATCTCTGCGAGAAATCGGGCCAACCAAATGCTTACTGCCGAGGAAGAATCACCCTTCTTCTACGGGCGGGGGCTCGCGGGTCCGGGCGCGGCGGCGGAGTCACTTCAGGACGACTTTCCTCTGCCGCCTTTTTGGAATTCGTAACATTCCCTTTCGGCAGCGGCTTACTGATTGGCTTCATGTTCGCCTCAGGGAACCTGACTTCCGCGGTTTCTCCGCCATGCCTGATCACTGCTCTGCTGTTGCGCCGATCACGATCAATGGTCAGGGAGACCAGCTCATAGTCGGCACCACCACCTTTGGTCGCCCGAAAGAACTTTCTTGTTTTCGCGTTCACCAAAGTCACGGACTCTTTTCCATCCCCTCGCACGATCCCTGAGATGGCGAGGTTCTCGGCAAAAGAAGGGCCCTGTTTAATGACCATGATAGGAGCTGTTTCGATTCCGAATGGCGAACGCGTCCAAAGATCTTCGTAGCGGGCTGAGTTGAAACGCGGGCCCCCTTGGACCCCTTGGACCCCTTGGACCCCTTGGACCCCTTCGGTCGCGGCGGTCACTTCTGCGTGTAGAACGCCTCCGAAGACGCCAAAAACCCGCAACACAGTCAGCGCGAACCAAAGGCAAATACGCGGTCGGATCGGAGTCGTCATAAGCTCACCTCAGGCCTAAAATACTGCACCACCAGAACAGTTCCGGTCACCTTCGATTTCTCTTTTTTATCTCCGGTGAGTTTCATCTCTCTGATTTCCCGAAAGGATTTTCCCTCCTGAATCGCCACCACCCAGCGACCCACCGCCTCGAAAGGACCCTCTACGCGAATCTGGCAGGTGCTGCTCTGGTAATACGGCGACGGATCGAGTTCTGCCACCCGCGGACTGGTCACCTCCAGGCCGGCAGTCTTCGCCGAGTCGCTCAAGGAACTCAAGAGCGTCGAGGCCGCTTCGCCCCGACCGGGGAAATCGGGCAGCTCAGCATCGAGGTAGATCGCCCGCTCATCCCAGAGCTCTTTTTCAGCAAGAAGGGTTTCGGCCTCCGCCTCTTCCAGCCCGATGGCCATGGCACGGGAAGACACCGAAGATCGCCACTGCTTGACTTGGGAAAGGCCAAAGGAAAGGCCTGCCAAAACAAGAATCACAGCTGTTCCCAAACCGAGAATTTTCTCTCTAAATGTCATCGTTTGCGTAAACATTCTCTCCTTCTGCCCGAAAACTCGCCTGGCCGTCACGCAGGATGTTCGGAACAGGAAGTTTCCAACGAAAGACGGCCAGCGGCCCTTCCCGGTCGAACTGATCACGGTAGGCGAGCGCCTGCCTCGCCGTGGTCGCCACCCCGGAGACAGCGAGCTTTCCGTTTCCGAATTCAAAATCAGTCAACCGCACTCCTGATTCGGGCATCAGAAGAACGCATTGGTAAAGGAGCTCAATCGGAAATTCTTCCGGCTCGAGCGCCCCGGCCATCGACTGCCAGCGCTCTCTGGTGGAGCGAATCCTCTCGACATCTAAAGCGTTCTCATTAAGCCATGCCTGGCGATCATTCAGACGGGCTTCACTGAGCCTGGTAGCTCCTGCCAGAAAAAGCAGTCCAAGAATCAGAACGACAAGAAATGAACTTGTTGCGAGAAGGATGGTAGAAATCCTGCGCCGCGCGGCAAGTCTTGCTGCCAGCGCCTCCGGAACAATAGGGGGCAGGGGATCCGTCGGAAAACAAGGCCTGAGCGCTTCTTTAAAGGCAGGAGCGTTCTCTGTTGCCTCTGTGATGATTCGGGAGAAATCCGCATCCGCCTCGTCCGCAACTTCACTCCCGAAGAGGCGAATCATCGGCCAGCAGCCGAGATGACCGTCCTCACTAAGGCGACGCGTAATAGTTATAATTTCATGAGCGAGGTTGCTGTCAGGCCGACCACTGGACAGCGGACTGCAATGCCGCAGGTGCCCCTCCGATGTCCATGCCGCCACCAGCTGGCCAAATTCTTTCCAGATCGCGACCCCATCTTCGGGAAGCTCGAGCAACAGGGGAGACGGAGCGTAGTGAATATCCTCTCCCTCGGGCAATGCGGGAACCACCGTCAGGCCATAGCCCCAACCTCTCTGGGGATCAGTTCCGTTCTGGGAATACGGGATGTATCCTGCGTGGGAAATCTGACTGCCCGTGAGGGGAGTCCGTGTCCCGAGGTCTTCCAGTTCAGTCATGGCGACCCCTTCCGCCACCGTTCTATCATCAACCGGAACGAGGACAGGAAGGGAAATGAGTTGACTGACTGGAATGGCAATCGTGATCGAATCACTCCCGGTATTTTCATCGGGCATGGCCTCACCAAGGTCGCGGATTTCCTCATCCACGACCGCCCAACGCGTGAACGCGCCAGCTTCCGTCGATGAAGGCATCCAGATCTGTGGTGTCCATTGTCCCATACCGCTTACTATTTCCCCTCCCGGTAATAGAGCAATCCCGAATCCCCCACTGACCCACGCTTGCGAACCTCGACGATCCGCAGGCTTCCATCGCCTGCCCACCCGCTGCTCTCGATCCGTACAATGTTGTCATCGATCGTCACCGGCACACCCGCCACATCGATTCCAAGACTGAGCATCGCCTCTTCCACCGATTCCGGGAGGAGATCATCTTCCGTCTGGGGCAAGCCGTCCGCGCCATTTCTCTCGGACACAAAATCCTCGGCCATGGAGAGAGATACCCCGGTAGCCGAAGCGATCACATCGGCACCCGCTAAGGTGAGGTCGATCGCGCCACTGCTGAAGGTGGTAAAGCGATCCGTCCACCCCGGCTGGAGCGCCTCCAGAGCATCGGCGCCCATCACTCCAGCTGCTTCCTCGGCAAGAAGAAAGGGACGGTTCGGGGGCGCAAACTCGCGCCCGCTTTCCGCGTAGGCTTCGGACTCGGCACCATTGAGACGAGCGGCGTTGTCCGCATCGACGTAATCAGCCATCCGCTCCACAAGAACCTCCGCCTCACCCTCAGACATCCCCCAGAGGCGGAAAAGGTCTTCCAGGAAGCGATGACCGGCCTCGCCGCGGGCAAGCAGCATCGTATTCAGATTCGGAAGGGCCGACTCGGAGGTCACTGAAGCTTGGAAGCCAGCTTGTTGGTCGCGGTCATTGCGAAGCACCGGATCCCACGCCTCGAGGGACGGGTCTGCTGCCACGGCAAGCCCGGATCGGGCCTGCAGCCATGCCTCTATGTCTGCTCTGGCGTTCGAAGCAAACAGCGCATTGTCCCCAACAATGGCGGAAGTAGCAACGAGGATGAACATCAGAAAAGCAATCGCCCAGAGCACGAGCAGAAGAGCTGCTCCCGTCCTTGCCCGGCCTACATCAAAAACGGCTGAAAAGATTCCCCTCATGCTCTTGCTGCGGCCTCCTCGTCCCCGGGATTTTCTTCCTCAGAATCCTCAGACGACTCTTCTTCTTCGTCGTCCTCATCCTCGTCGTCCTGATCAGGTTGTCTTTCGGGCTCACCCCGAGCCGGATCCACAAGCGGATGGACGGTAAAAACGATACGCGTCCGAGGCAAGTCCTCCGCCTCCCAGGTCAACTCGACAAGGCGTGTGCGTCCGCGTTCGGGTTCCCACTGTTCTTCCCACTCTCCCGAGCCGACATCCAGAAACCGCCACTGAAATGCACTCAGATCAGGCAGCAGATCCAGAGCCATGATGTCGTCTCCACCGTCTTTTCCGGCCTCGTCCCGGTAAGCCAGAACCGCGGTAAGATAGCCGCCTGTCCGCTCTTCGGCGCGCAGAATAATCTCGCCTTTCGGATCCATGTCTGCCCTCCCGAAACGCAGCACCGGCAACTCGGGAGGGAAAACCACCTCCTGCACAATCCCACCTCCAGAGTCACGCGACCGCAACTCGAGGCCACTCCCGGGCGGGAGCTCCGCGAAGGCGCGCCGGGCAAGGTTGATGAACGCACGGCGCTGGATCGCCTTCTCCTGCGAGTATGCAAGATCCCCGGAAAGCTGGGTGGCGGAAACCACAATCCCGTAGACGCTGGCCATCAAGGCCGCGAACACGCCGAGGGCAAGCGTGATCTCGAGCAGAGTGAACCCCCTCGTTCCAACCGGGCGGGCCGATGACACAAACCGTCGTGATCTCTCAGGGGCTCTCATGCGCAAGCACCTCATAACTTTCCGCCGGCTTCCCTGGCCGACTGATTTGAATGACGAGACGGACGAGCCCTGAAAGGACCAGCCCCTCATCCGACGCGAGGTCGGCAGGCTCGACCTCCCAGTGAGCCACCGTGCCATCCTCGAGTTCAATCCGAGAATTCTGGTCTCCCTGAGACCGACGCCTGACAAAAACTTCCTCCAGCACAGAACGGGCACTGTTGGCCTCTTCTTCGGCGACGTGGATGTCCCAGGCGAGGTCGCCCGCTGTCTTCATGGCAGTAGCCGCCCCGACCGCAACTATGGCGAAGAGACCGATGGCAAGGACGGTCTCCAGCAGGGTAAAACCACCCACAACAGTCATCGATGGTTGCTCTGGAAAAGGTGTCATCGGTAGCTTGTGGAACGTGTCTCGACCACCGAGCCGACAAGTGGCCCGAAATCAACTTCCCATACATTCGCTCCTTTCTGAAGGCGGACGGTCAGCGGAATCGAAAGTCCGGAGGGTCGGAAAGGCCAGAGAAAACCATCGCGCCCGGGCGGCTGAAATTTTTTACTCCCGAACTGCCTGACGCTCACCCTGGCACCTTCGGGGAAGGAAATGGGATCACCCAAAAACGTTCCGTCAGGTGCTTTGAGAACGCATTTTTTTTCCTTCAGATGAACCGTATAATCGCGGCCCTCTTCTGCGGCCACACGCGCCGCACGGCGCGCCATCCCCACAAGATCATCCCGGGCGTGGGTGAGCTGAAATGCATCTCCTCCGAAGATCAGGCCAACCGCCACTCCGGTCATGATTCCGATGACAAGCAGGGCGGTGAGGATTTCGAGCAGGGTGAAGGCCGCGACCGCACCGGGCCGTGACTCTCTGGTGGGAAGGCACCCCCGACTACCAGTTCCCGATGTCATCTTCGGTTTCCGCTTGGCCATCGGCACCCATCGAAAACAGGTCGTAGGCCTCACCACTGCGTCTTCCTGGGTTCCGATACTGGTAAGGCTTTCCCCACGGGTCATTGAGCCCGTCCGCAGTCATTTTCTGACTCCAATTCTTCGGTTGGGGAGCGAGTGATGGCCGGGTTACCAGCGCCTGCAGACCTTGTGCCTCGGTGGGTAGAGACATCGAATACGTACGGTAGCGCACCAGGTTCATCTGGAGCGTCTTCAGGTCAGCCCGGACACGCACAAGATCCGCATCTTCCCCGATCCCGCGGACGGCAAAAATCCCCATCCCGACCAGAGCAGAGATAATTGCGAGCACGAAAATCATTTCCAGCAGAGTGAAAGCCGCTGCTGCCCGTCGTCCGGACGGACGGCCACCGTGCCTGTCCGTGCGACGGATCAAAGATCCAGTTTTCATGGAGCCAACCATCCGTGAACCGGCGACTTTTGCAATCATCAACGCACGCGGATAGAATTCATCGAATCGTAAATCACGTTCAACATCATGTAAGCGATCGCGCCGACCACCACCACGAGGACAACCAGTACCGCCGGTTGGATCACTGCCGTGATGCGAGCGATCCTGACCTCAAGCGCTTTCTCAAACCGAGCTGCAGCACGGCCCAGAGAGGTGGCGAGATCCGCTGTCTCTTCTCCTACCCGCACGATGTCGGGCGCAGGGTGGTCGAAGACCTCGCTTTCCGCCATGGCTCGGGAAAGTGAGCGCGTCCCTTCAGAAACACTGGCCGTCATGGCCTTCAATCGGCCGATAAGAAATTGGTTGTCAGTGATTGTCGAGGCGAGCTCCAGGGCGCGGGCCAGATCAAGTCCATTGCGGATCAGATTAGCCATCGTCTCGAGGTATGTCACCTGAAACCTGTTTCGCAGAACAGCGCCGAAAAGAGGAATCCGGAACTGCCACCGCTCCCAGTATGGGCGGGCAAACTCGCTCTTGGCTAAGAAGACAAGCCCGGTCGCCACCCCAGCAGCCACAAGCAAGAGCAGCCACCAGTACTGGTTGAGGAAAAGGCTGCCATCGATGACCAGCCGCACCCCAGGCGAACTCTGGCCACCTGTCGATTTCAGAAGAACCACCAGCTTCGGCACGAGGTAACCGATGAAGATAGCGAGGAGGCCGACCCCGGCCGTTAGGAGAATGGCAGGGTAAACGAGAGCCGTGGTCACTTTGCTGCGGAGTTCTGCAGCGGCCTTCAGATACGAAGCCTGCCTCTCGAGAACCGATCCAAGCACTCCGCCCTGATCCCCCGCCATCGCCAGGTTGCAGTAAAGGTGGTCAAAACTGGGAGAGGCTTCGTGAAGAGCACGGGCGAAAGGGGTTCCGCTGCGCACCCGCTCGCGAGCAAGCGCTGCGACCTCAGTGACCCGGGAGGAAGCGCTGTCTTTTTTCCCTGATGAACGGGCAAGAGTCTGGAGCGCCTGTTCGAGGTTAAACCCCGCATTGAGAAGGTCCGCCATCTCCTCGGTAAAGCGCACCAGTTCATTGCTGGAAAGACGGTGAGAAACGGCCTCCGTCTTCGCAGACTGGCCAGCGCTGGCCGCAGCAGAGTCCGCCCTCCTGCCACCAGCCATGGCGGAATCACCGGGCCCAGAGGGGGCAACAGAACTTGAAATCTGAAAAACCTTGAGCCCACGGCGCTTGAGCAGGCTCAGCGCAGCGGTCTTGCCTGGAGAATCGACTGACCCCGTCTCTCGTTTGCCGGAGGCCGAAACCGCTTCGTAGAAAAAAGTAGGCATCGCGTGCGATAAAGAGAATGACGTCGGAGAAAAAAACAGCTGGTCAGTCAGCGGCGGTTGCGTAGAGCACCTCGGAGACCGTGGTGTCCCCGAGGGCAACTTTCTCCCACCCATAAGACCTCATCGGCCGGTAGCCATTGGCGACAGCATGCTCTTGGAGGGAGCGGGACGAGGCACCCGAGACTATCATCTCGGCAAGCTCCGGAGTCACTTCACAGAGCTCGTAAATAGCCATGCGTCCGAGGTATCCCGTGCCGCGGCACTTCTTACACCCACTGTCCTCGCCCACCTCCCAGACTTCACTGATTTCCGGGGGAAGCTCGTTTTCCAAGCCCGCCGGCACCGGCACCCGCCGACGACAGCTGTGGCAGAGCGTCCTGACGAGACGCTGCGCAAAGAAGGCCCGCACCGAAGAAGCGATCAGATACGGCTCGATACCCATATCAAGAAGCCGGGTGATTCCTCCGATGGCGTCATTGGTGTGCAGGGTGCTGAAAACGAGGTGACCAGTCTGAGCCGAACGAATGGCAATCTTGGCAGTCTCGGTGTCCCTGATCTCCCCCACCATGATGACATTGGGGTCGCCCCGGAGAATACTTCTTAAACCATTGGCGAAGGAAAGGCCGATCTCCGCCTTGACCGCAATCTGGACGACCCCGGGAAGTTTGTGCTCCACCGGGTCTTCCACCGTGATAATCCGGCGATCTTCGGAATTGAGCGACGCAAGAAATCCATAAAGAGTGGTGCTCTTTCCGGAACCGGTCGGTCCCGTGACCAGAACAATCCCGTTCGGCTCAGCGAGAAGGCGATCAACTCTGGCTCGGATGCCGGAACTGAAACCAAGTCGGTCGAGAGAGTATTTCTGGCGGCTGAGCAGTCGCAGGCTGATGCTTTCCCCCTCGACAGATGGGATGGTGGCAACTCGGACGTCGATCGGCTCGCCGTCCAGCGTCAGACTGATTCGACCGTCCTGCGGGCGACGGCGCTCAGCGAGGTCCAGAGACGCCATGACCTTGAGTCGGGAAAGCAGCTGCGCCTTAAGTGCCTGAATATTACTCGGAACGGTAGCGTTCTGGAGGACTCCATCGACGCGGTAACGGATGCGCAGGTCAGCCTCCAGCGGCTCGATGTGGATGTCTGTTGCCCGTCGCCCGAGAGCATCCCGGAGGATCTGGTTCACGAATCCGATGAGCGCACCTTCCTCGTCGTCGTCGAGGTGCGTCACGCTCGATCCATCCAGGCCGTCAACTTGCTCTCCAGCGTCTCCGATAATCTCATCAAACGATTCCGCGCCCACACCGTAGACCAGTTCGAGCCCCTCCCGCAGCTCCTCCTCACTGGAGCTGACCCACCGGACGTCGCACTGGACCGAGCGTCCGATGGCCGCATGAGCCTGCAGGTCGCTTGGATCAAGCGCCGCCAGAATAAGCCGCTGCCGCCCACTGCCCTGCTCCTCTATTTCCACGGCCACGGGCAGAACTCGGTGCCGGTGAGCAAGACGCGGAGAGACGAGCTCAGCGAGACGTCCGTTAAGGGTCGTAGAATCCAACACCCACCCTGCCTCAGCCGGAGTTGGGAATGACAGCAAATCTTGCGCAGGCATAAAAATAAAATATAAAAGCGCTGGATTGAAAGCTCGAAAGCTGATGAAAACATTTAGCTTTAAGTTTCTCTCTCTGAGCACCAGCCAGTATTTTTATCCTAACTATTCCATGATCCTCCGTCCAGTCTGACTTTGCGATCCATCTCATGACAAATCGAGCCGAAGATTTTCACGCACATGATGAACTTGCCATCCCTCATACTGGGACTTGCTCTCTCCAAGAACCATACGCTAACTTCCCGTCATGATCGGAGCTCTCTTACGCCTGCTGCTCTATACCTTTCTCGGCGGATACCTTTTTGCCACTTTCGGGTATGTGGCCGCCATCTCGACCAGCCTGACTCTGAAACGGACCGACGACGTCATCCTGAGCAAGAAAAAGGTCGAGGAAGACAACAACGAGAGGGTGGAAGAGGGACCAGGCCGGTAGTCGGTAGGGACAGCGATGAACGAGCGCGAAGCCTGCATCGCATGCAATCTCTTGACCGGCATCGGTCCGATCCGGGTCAGGCGACTGGTCGAAAAGTTCGGCTCACCCGAAGCGGTACTCGCGGCTTCGCCTGATGCTCTCGCATCTGTCCACGGGATTGGACGGGAACTCGCAACTCGAATTGCGAACTGGGAAACCGCGATTGATCTCGGCGCGGAGCTCGGGAAAATCCGCGACCGAAAAGTCCATGTTCTGATTCCCTCAGATGAAGCTTACCCGCGCCTTCTCCACCAGATTTATGACCCGCCACTGGTGCTCTACGTCTGGGGGGAAGTGCTCACGCGCGACCACCATGCCATCGCCATTGTCGGGTCGCGGCGAGCCACCAACTACGGGATCCGGACCGCCCGCATGCTCGGCTTTCAACTCGCTCAGGCAGGCCTGACGGTAACCAGCGGACTGGCGCGCGGAATCGATACCGCAGGCCACGAGGGGGCTCTGGCCTCGGGCGGGCGCACGGTAGCAATCATCGGGTCCGGACTGGGCAAGCTTTTTCCCGCCGAGAACCAGGGTCTGGCCGAGCGGATTGCTGACGGCCATGGCGCGGTCGTCAGCGAGTTCCCGATCGACTACCCGCCGGACAAAAAGTCTTTTCCTCTACGCAACCGCATCGTCTCGGGCTGGTCGAGCGGGGTAGTCGTGGTCGAAGCTCCGGGGCGGAGCGGAGCACTGATCACCGCAGAACAGGCCGGCGAACAGGGGCGCAGCGTCTACGCGGTGCCCGGCCCGGTCGACCGACCTGCCTCGCAAGGGTGCAACCGACTTATCCAGGACGGAGCACGGCTGATCATGGATGGGTCCGATGTGCTCGATGACCTCGGAGACATGTTCCGTGGCCCTTCCTCCCCCACCCCGGGAGAGAAAAAACCGGACGCGCCCCAACCCGTATTGTCACTTTCTACCGAAGAATCCGCCGTTCTCAAGGCTCTGGGTGCAGGCGAAGAGACTCTTCTCGACGAAATCACCCGCAAGGCGGCCCTGCCCACTTCCTCGGTGCTCACGGCCTTGATGCGGCTGGAAATCAAGCGCCTCGTCAAGCAGCTCCCCGGCCAGCGCTACTTGAAAACCTGAACTTCGGAACCAGCGGCTCGCAGGTGCCGTGATCCTGAACGAAGACGCTCCGGACTATGCATTGAGAAACCCGGTGAGTGGGCTGCTAGCCGCAGCTTCTTCGCCCTGCTCGGGAAGTCCCATCTCGAAAGCACTCCGGCCAGCAGCGACAGCAGACTGAAACGCCTCTGCCATCCGAGGTGGGTCGCTGGCAATGGCGATGGCGGTATTGATGAGGACTGCATCGGCTCCGAGTTCCATCGCTTCGGCTGCGTGGCTGGGCGCACCGAGGCCCGCATCGACAACTACCGGAATGGTGGCCTGCTCGATGATGATCCGGATCTGCTCGCGGTTCTCGACGCCGCGGTTGGTGCCGATGGGTGCCCCGAGAGGCATGACCGTAGCACAGCCGACTTCCTGAAGACGCTTGGCCAGAACCGGGTCCGCATTGATGTATGGAAAGACGGTGAACCCGTCGGCCACGAGTTCCTCGGCGGCCTTGAAGGTTTCGATCGGATCCGGGAGCAAGTGGCGCGGGTCGGGGTGGATCTCGAGCTTGATCCAATCGGGCAGGCCGGCGGCGCGTGCGAGCCTGGCCAGGCGGACTGCCTCGGCTGCGTTCATTGCACCCGAGGTATTGGGAAGCAGAAGGTACCGCTCAGGATCGATAAACTCGAGGATATTGGCATAGGGGTCTTTGGCGCCGGAAAGATCCGCGCGCCGGAGAGCAACCGTGACGATCTGCGTTCCCGCAGCTGCGAGGCTCGCCCGCATGACTTCGTTGGACGCGAACTTTCCCGTGCCTACGAAGAGTCGTGAGGAAAATTCCCGGCCGTTGATGATGAGAGGAGTGAACACTGGAAAAAGAATCGCAGTGATTGCTTCAAGCCTCGCCGAGAGCGCGGCGGAAAAGTTCGTCGAGAGGGAGCTGGATGCCGATGTAGAAATCACCAAATTCGGCGAACTGACTGCTCACCTCGTCAAAGCGCATTTCATAGACGATGCCTTTGATATGATGGGTGTCCTTGGCGAAGAGAGTGACACCCCATTCCATATCATCGAGTCCGACTGATCCGGTGATCAGCTGGCGGATTTTTCCAGCCCAGGTCCGCCCGATGGCAGCATGCCCTTTCATGAGAGCCTTCCTCGTTGCAAAGTCGGAGGCATACCAGTTCTGTCCTTCGACTCCTCTTCGCTTGCTCATCGGGTAGAAACAGAAAATCGGCCAGTCGGGCATGTTCGGGTAGAGGCGATCCTGCGTGTATTTTTCGATGTGCTGGTGGAATTTAGTGATCTCTTCGTCGTATTCCGGCGTGCCTTTCTTGATCCCTCGAGTCTTTTCCAGAGTCTCTCCGTATTCCTCCTCAGAGGTCGTGTACTCGCTCCGCTCCGTCATGGAAAGATAACTATAGGTCGGGGTGAGGACATCCGGTCCGAGAGAACGGGTGAGACGTTTCTCAAAAACGTTGGCATCGTGGAGGTCTTGTGTCAGCAGCATGAACCCGACATCCGCCTTGGGAGTCAGCATGCTGAAGGCGAGAAGCTGGGTCTCCGGATGGGAACGGATGTCGTGAATGAGTTCGGTGAGCGAGGTTTCCGCGGCGATTTTCGAACTGTGGTCGAGGGCGTCCCACTGCGATTGCTCGACGTGATAAAAGAGGTGGATAACATGCCAGCCTTCCTTTGCAGGGAGTTCGCTAGAGTCATCATCCTGGATGGTGGTGGGAATCGGGTGGTCCTCGGGCATGGTAATATAAGCAAGAAAACGGTTTTTAGCATGGAGCGCGCCCTCGCGGATCTCAAAAGACGGGCCGAAAATACATTTTGCAAGGTCAAACCCCCTCCCTATATTCCCGCCCGTCGGTCAATAGGACGCCGACTCAAACTACTTTTAAAATAATTTTCTTATGGCCGACCTCGAAAACAAGTACGAAGACAACGTCTCCGGATCTTTCTACGTCGATGATCAGTGTATCGACTGCGACCTCTGCAGGGAGACAGCACCCGAAAATTTCAACCGCCAAGACGATGGTGGATATTCCTTTGTCTTCAAGCAACCGGAGACTGACGAGGAGCGTGAGCTCTGCGAGGAAGCGATGGAAGGGTGTCCGGTCGAGGCGATTGGTGACGACGGCGGATAAAGAGTGCTTTTGTGCCGACTCCCTTTCTGGAATTGCTGCGCCCCTTTCGAAAAGCTTCGCCGATCTCGCTTGCTCTTCGCTGGCTCCGGTGGTTTTCTGCAAGATGGGTCAACGTCCGGTCAGCAAACGCTATGTGTCCAAGGCGCAGCGTGAAATCAATGCCTGGCGAGGTATTTCCGAACCTGCCGAAGGAGTACGACCCGGGCGGGCGATGGCCGATCTGATTCCGGAAAGTTTGAATCGGCTCCGCATGCGGAATGTCTTTACCGAGGAAGAAATTTGCTCGGCCTGGGGCGAAATCGTCGGACCGGTCTTAGCGCCCCATACCCGGCCCTCAGGTCTGCGGCGCGGTGTCTTGCTGGTAAACGTAGTCCAGCCTACTGTCCACTACACCATCCAGGGGATGAAGGGCTTGCTTCTTGAACGTCTGCAAGAGAGGTTTGGCAGCACTCGGGTCCAGGAAATCCGGTTCCGTTTGGGGAGTTGATGCTTGAAAGAAATGATCATGCGTAAGGCCCGGCAATTGCCTCGAAACATTTTTTCAGGCCCCTACTCAAAGTCTCAGTGATCAAGAACCTTATTTTTGACTGGTCGGGAACGCTTGTCGATGATCTCGATCCGGTGGTGGCTACTACCAACGCCGTTCTCGGCCATTTCGGACGTGATCCTTTGACGCGGGAAAAGTTTCTTGAACACTTTGAGCTCCCCTACACCCGGTTTTACGAACGTTATCTCCCGGAGGTTCCGATTGCCGATGCGGCAGCACTTTATCTTCGATATTTTCCTGAAGGCGGAGGGAAGGTCGTCGAAATTGATGGCGCGCGGCGGTTTCTGGATGCGGCCAAAGAGCGGGGAATGCGGCTCTTCATTCTTACTAGCGTTCCGCAATCGCACTGGGAGGAACAAGCTGAGGCGGTGGGTATGAGAGATTACTTTGAGGAGAGCTGGACTGCTGTAGTGGATAAGGCGGAATTTTGTCCGGGAAAGATCAGTGAGGTCGGGTTGTCTCCATCGGAGACTGCCTTTGTCGGTGACATGCGGCATGATATCGATGCCGGCCATGCTGCGGGCCTCCTGACCGTGGCGACGCTCACTGGCTACGAGTGTCTCGATCGGCTCTCCCGCGCCAACCCGCACCTCGTGATCCGCGA
Source organism: uncultured Verrucomicrobiales bacterium (assembly GCA_943789025.1). Lineage (GTDB taxonomy): Bacteria > Verrucomicrobiota > Verrucomicrobiia > Verrucomicrobiales > DEV007 > CALSSN01. The sequence continues at coordinate 123,319 of CALSSN010000008.1, read as the reverse complement.
CCTCAGCCAACTTTCAGGTTTCTTGGAAACCGAACACGTTTCCTCTAAGATGAGATCAGAGAGGCCGGTGGCCACGGTGGGGGCTCTTATTTTTGACACCGAAGATCGCGTTCTGCTGGTTCGAACGGCAAAGTGGAGTGGCCTCTGGGGAATCGCCGGAGGGAAAATCGAGCGGGGAGAAACCTGTATCGAGGCCCTACGTCGTGAGACACGCGAGGAAACGGGTCTCGAGATCAAGGAGATCGGCATGGTCTGTGTGCAGGATTGCATCCTGCCGACCGAATTTCATCAGGAAGCACATTTTCTCCTCTTCAACTATGTCGCTCGCGCCTCTGGTGGCAAAGTGGTGCTCAATGACGAGGCGGAGGAATTCCGCTGGCTGAGCCTGGACGAAGCATTCGAAATGCCCCTTAATCAACCGACCCGCTACCTCCTTGAGGAAGTCAGGGGCAAAGGATTCCTGCCGTAATGAAATGGGCACTCCAAGAGAGATAGTGATGAATCTTTTTCTTCAATTTACTGAAATGGAAATTGTCATCAAGACACTCGGTCGCTTAGTGTACTTCAATGAGCCCACTCTCATTCGATGAGCCACTCCGATTCGTCTCCAACTGAGTTCCATGCTCCCTCGGTCGAGGAGTTGCAGGGACTCTTCCCGCAACTCGAAATCATCGAGTTGATCGCCTGCGGTGGAATGGGGGCGGTTTACAAAGCACGCCAGCCTCAGCTCGACCGACTGGTGGCTTTAAAAATTCTTCCTCCATCAGTCGGTCAGGATCCGGCATATGCCGAGCGTTTCCGTCGCGAGGCGCGGGCGATGGCACAGCTGAACCACCCGTATGTGGTTGGCATCTTCGACTTTGGTCAGGTTGGTGCGTATTTCTTTTTTGTCATGGAATACGTGGACGGCCTCACCTTACACGAGTTGATCCGTTCCGAAGAAATGGAGACGAAAAAGATGCTCAATCTTTTCCTCCAAATCTGCGCTGGCCTTGGTTATGCCCACGAAAAGGGAGTCGTACACCTGGACATCAAACCGGGGAACATCATGCTGGATAAGGAGGGGCATGCCAAGATTCTCGATTTTGGCCTCGCAAGCCTTCGTATGGGCGGTGAAGAGGAGACTGCGAAAGAAGATCTGGGAACCCCTGACTATGCAGCTCCTGAGCGCTACGGAAACGGCGGCAAAGTGGATCATCGGGCGGACATCTACTCGCTGGGAATAGTGCTCTATGAGATGCTCACAGGTGTGATTCCGCGCGGGGAGTTCGCCTTGGCCTCAACCCAGTGTAACATGGCCCCGGCCATCGACCAGGTCATTGAAACCTGTCTCAAGGCTGATCCGGAAGAACGCTATCTCGGAGCAGGCGAATTGTCAGATGCACTGAGCACTGCGTGTCGCGCCTCTCGGAGGCAACAGCGCGCAGGTCACAAGGCTGGCACGCGGAGGGTCGACCTGGCTACTGAAAAGCGAAAAGAAGCAGCCGTAAGCAAGTGGAGATTGCGACTGGGTGTCGGATTAGGGTTCGCACTCTTTCTGGGCGGAGGATTCTTCTTTCTCAGAGACAAGGTCGAAGTGGAGTTCAGCAGCAAGCAACCCGAGAGTGAAATCGGAGCGGCCAGGGACCGAGAGACTGCTGCAAGCGCAGGAGCTGATTCAGGAGGAGAAAAAGCTGTGAAGACGAAGAGCAAGGTCACGGAAGCTCGGGAAAAGACATCTGAAGTCACTGCAACTCCTGACGAAAAATCGAAAGAAAAAAGAAAAGAGAAGACGGGGGACAAAAAATTCGGTCAGGTCGTAGAGCAAGAGATGAAAAAAATTGAAAGGCTTCTCCCAGAGCAGAAGTCTGGCGGTTCAGAGATAATCTCGAGCTCGAAAGTCAAGGAACCGTCTTTCTCACCTGCTGTCAGGGCAGCTGATGATCACAGGATCGATGAGGCTCTTCTCGACGTGCCCGTGATGCACCTTGAGAAGGACATGGAATTGGTTGGTCACGCAGGTGCAGTGCACGCGGTGGAAGTCTCTCCTAATGCCCCGTTTGTGGCTACCGGAGGCGCCGACGCAACAATCAAATTCTGGCAGTCGGCGACGGGGATCCTGCTGCAGACCCTTCCAGTCCCCGGTGGTCCAGTCTCTTCCCTTTCCTTTTCTGTAGACGGCCGGTTTCTGGCTGCGGGAGGGGCTGTTTCGCCGGAGATCACGGTGTGGTCGATGGCAGAGCGCAAGGTAGTAAGAACCGTGGGTTCCAGCGTTGGAAGAAGCATACGGGACCTTGCTTTCCTCCCCGACGGACGGTCCGTGGTGGCTCTGCACGCGATAGGAAGCGAAAAAAAGGACACTGCGCTCCGAGTCTGGAATCTCTCGACAAGGAAGATCACTTCGGAGTTGGATGTTCATGGGCGTACGCTGGACAGTCTTGCCGTCGTCAATGGAGGCGCAAAAATAGTGGCCTCTTCTCTGCAAGCGGGTGGCGCTCTTTGCTATGGTGTCAATGAGGGGAAAATACTCTGGGAGAGAAAAGACTTACGTGGCGCGGCGTCTGTATCGAAAGATGGGCGTTTCGCGCATATTGGGAATCAAACCGTGCAGGTTGCAAATGGAGGAAACATCCATCAAGAAGTTCGGGTGCAGGATAAGAGGAGCGTAGTCGCTTCGGGCGCAGGTGAAGCCGACTTCTATGCGGTGGGTTTAGAGAGTGGAAAGATAGTGCTCCGTGATGCAAGAAATGGGGGCAGAATCGCTGTCGAGAAGGCGCATGATGACGCTTGTCTCGCAATATCTTTTTACCCAGATTATTCGGGCATCCTAACAGGTGGTAAAGACGGAAAAGTGATCGTCTGGAAGGTTCTCCCCTAGGATCTAAGTTCAGAATGGCCAGAGAAAAGCAGGAAACCGATTGTTTGGCGAGGAGAATCGAGGAGGACTGTTCTTTAGCTGCCTGCGAATTTGCGGGGATCGATTTCGAATCAGCTGGTACAGAGCAAGGGAGCACGGAGGAGGCGATTCAGGTTGGCCTTGGAGTCTTTGATGGAGGTGATCCCGAAAAAGTGGATTGTCTTTTTCGCAGTTATCTGGCGCCGACCAAGGAAGTAGTCTGGAGGGCCGGTGAGGTTCACGGAATCGGACCAAATGACCTCATCAACGCGCCTCCTCTCAGAGACATCTGGCCCGAATTGAACCTGCGTCTCGGCGGGAGGGTGGTGGTGGCCCATGGAGTTGGCACTGAGAAAAAGTTTCTGCGTGCTTTTCCTATGCACGGTTTCGCTCCGTGGCTCGACACACTCGTGCTGGCACGACGGACGCTTCCGGGACTCTCGGACTATTCTCTGGCGAGTTGTTGTGCCGCGCTGGGAGTGATTGATGAAGCATCGGCTCTTTGCGCAGAGGTCGAGGAAGGTATGGAATGGCACGATGCCCTCTTTGATACCGTCGCCTGTCTTCTACTTCTGCGCTCAGTGATCTCCTCGCTTGGTCTTTGGGATCTCCCTCTGTCCGGCCTTCGCGAGATGGGCGTGGTTTCCGGATAGATCGTAACAAGCAACCGAGCCGAGCCAGGCTAAACGTCTGGCTACGGCCGGTGATATGGCGCACCAGCCTTCAGGGTATAGAGGCGATAAAGTTGCTCAAGAAAGACCACCAGGGCGAGTTCGTGCTGGAGGGTGAATGGCGAAAGTGCGAGCAGCAGATCAGCAGAGTTCCGCGTCTTTGCGCTGTGACCGTCTGCTCCTCCGATGAGGACCGAAATTTCGCTCGAGGCGCGATGCAGCTCCACATCATTGAGCCACCCTGCGAGACCTTCCGTGTCAAGGTCGGTCCGACCGCTTTCGTCGAGTACGATCCGCAGCGATTTTTCTCCCGCGACCTCATCAAGTTGTGCCGAGAGCCGTGGTTCAGGTCCCGCCTTGAGATGATTCAAATCGATCCGGGTATGGCGACGGAGACGTTTCAGGTATTCATCCGTGCCAAGCTGGGCGTAGCGGAGCGCAGGTTTCCCGACGGTTATAATACGCCATTTCATCCCGTTTTTGCCTTCCGCCAGTGCATCCAGCTGGGGCCTTTCAAGCCTTCCTGTTATCGGTCACCGCCTGTCGGATAGCAGAGAATGCTTCGTCTCCTCGGACTTTCGGCATGCTTTTTTGAGCCAGCTTGAACCAAGCATTGGTCGAGGAGGTGATGCCTTGCACGGCCTCTTTGAGGGCCTCGTCTCCGAGGAGATGAAAAGCATTTTCTGTTGCTGCCGTGCCGAGGGCTTTCTCGCTGGCGAGTTCAAAAATCGCTTTCAGGTCGGCGCCGCTGAACCCACGGGTGGACGCCGCAAGGTCTTCGATGTTGAGGTCCTCAACAGGGCGACTGGAAGCAACTTTCTCGAGAATTTCGAGGCGTTCTAGGTATTCGGGAGGGGCGACAAAGATGGGCTGACCGAAGCGGCCGGGGCGAAGGAAAGAACGATCCACGTGCCACGGCGAGTCTGTGCATCCGATAACGAAAACAGGAACGGTACTGGTGGAGAGAAGGTGAAGTTGATGGAGAAATTGATTGGCGAGGTTCCTCGCCTGGTTGTCTCTCAGACGCTGGCGGTCACCTGCGATGGTATCGACATGGTCGAAAATAACAACAATGGGAGCCTCTTCTCGTGCCACCTCCATCAGATGGTAGAGATTGCGCTCACTGGATCCGAAATACGGGTCGAGGATCTCGTGAATGCCCACATGGATGACCCGGCAACCGGCTTCACCTGCGACGGCTTCGGCGAGCATGCTTTTCCCGCATCCCGGAGGGCCATAGAGGAGAGCGCAGTTGTTGGGAGCAATCTTGTAAGCCTTGGCGAGGCCGGGATTTTCGAGGCGCGCGATCCAGCGTCGTCGGAGTTCTTGTTTGGCTTCTTGAAGACCCCCTACGTCTTCGAAACAGAAACGCGGGTTGACCGGGTTGGCGAAGTTCTCCTCCTCGGATTCCATCCCCGGAGGGAGATCATCAGAGCCTGAATCTCCCGAGAAATGATTGCTTTCGGGGTCCGAGCCCTGCGTTGCTCGCGAGTCTTCAGCGATAGTTTTTGATGCCTGGGACGAGGGGCCCACGAGACCGAGGACCGACTCGAGTTTCCGGTCTGCAAGTGAGCGGTCAGCAGACACGGCGCAGAGGTATTCTTCGATCGCTCGTGTCTGATCGTGCTCAGCGAGGTGGAGCAGGCTGAGTAAAATATGAGCTCCGGCAAAGCTGCTGTCCTCTGCCAAAATTGCTTCGGCCCGAACTGCTGCCTCCGAGACTTCGCCTTTCTGAAAAAGAGCCTGAGCAATACCAAGACGCGCTTCCCGATCTCTCGGCTCCAGTTCCAGCACCCGGGTAAAAGCGACGAGTGCTCTGTCGGCCTGGTCGGCATCAAGCAGCGCGTGGCCATAATGAATCATGAGCCGGATATCCTCAGGGGAATCCTCGGTTGCTTGCCTTAAAGAGTCGAGATCAGGCATCAGTGTTCATGTAGCATCATCCTCGCCGTATTTCTGAGCAAGAGTTAAATCTCAAGAAAATTTCGAACCAGTTGCTTGCCGGACGAGGTGAGAATTGACTCCGGATGAAACTGCACCCCGTGCACCTGATATTCACGGTGTCGCACTCCCATGATTTCTTCTTCCGCTGTGTTGGCGCAGACTTCCAGGCAATCGGGGACGCTTGGAGGATCGATGACAAGCGAGTGGTAGCGGGTGGCCTCAAACGGGTTCTCCATTCCTACGAAGACATCTTTTCCATCATGAAAAATGGGAGAGGTTTTTCCATGCATGAGACGTGGGGCGCGAACAATGCTTCCTCCGAAGACCTGGCCAATGCACTGATGGCCGAGGCAGACTCCAAGAATCGGGAGGCGTGCAGCAAACTCTTCGATGACGGCGCAGCTGATTCCGGCCTCGTCAGGACTGCACGGACCAGGACTGATACAGATGCGCTCCGGATTGCGCTGGGAGATCTCATTGACCGTAATTTCGTCGTTGCGGTAGATCTCCATCTCGGCCCCGAGCTCGCCGAAATACTGGACGAGGTTGTAGGTGAAGGAGTCGTAGTTGTCGATGATAAGAAGCATCGGAGGAGAAAGGGTTGTTGGAAGAAGGGTGGTTCAGGAAAGTTCCTTGGCACGGTGGATGGCGCGCAGCATTCCGGCAGCCTTGTTACAGGTTTCGTTGTACTCGTAGGTCGGGTCAGAATCGGCGACGACGCCGGCACCAGCCTGAATGTAAGCGACACCGTCTTTGACCACACAGGTGCGCAGGGCGATCGAGCTATCGAGGCTGCCGTCGAATCCGAAGTAGCCTACTGCTCCGGCGTAAACGCCACGCTTGGATGTCTCGAGTTCGTTGATGATCTGCATGGCGCGGACCTTGGGGGATCCGGAGACGGTGCCGGCAGGAAAAGTTGCCCGCATGACATCATAGGAACTTCGCCCCTCTGCGAGCTTTCCCGAAACGTTCGAAACGATATGCATGACGTGGGAATAGCGCTCGACAATCATAAAATCGTCCACCACCACCGAGGCGAACTCCGAGGCACGCCCGACATCATTGCGGGCAAGATCGACGAGCATGACGTGCTCAGCACGTTCTTTCGGGTCATTGAGCAGCTCCTCTGCCAGAGCATCGTCTTCCTCCGGGGTGGCGCCTCTCCAGCGCGTCCCGGCGATCGGACGGATCTCGATTTTTTCGTTGATGGCGCGAACGTGCACTTCCGGGGAACTTCCGACGATGTTCAGGTCGTCAGGGAGTTTGAGAAAGAACATGTATGGGGAAGGGTTCACATGGCGGAGGGCACGGTAAAGATGAAGCGGATCCGCCTCAAAGGGCACTTCAAAGCGCTGGGAGGGAACGACCTGAAAAATGTCTCCGGCGACAATGTATTCCTTGGCCCGTCGCACCATCTCTTCGTATTCCGCCTGAGTGGTATTGCTGGTGGCTCCCTCGAGCACGGAAGTATCAGGTGGGCGATGAAATGCTTCCAGCGGACTGGTAGCAAGGGGCTGGCTGAGACGCTCGATGATGCCCGTGAGCTTGTCAGCAGCTGTTTGGTAAACAGCAAGCGGATCTTCCCCTTCGGGGATGTGCGCGTTAGCCACGATCTGAATCTTGCGAAAGCGGTGGTCAAAAATAACGACCGTATCGGCGATCATGTAAGTCATCTCCGGTGCGCCGATCTGATCAGGAGGCGGGGCGGGGATGGTGGATTCAAAAAAGCGCACCATGTCGTAGCTGAGGTAGCCGACGGCACCACCATGGAAGACAGGAAGCCCGGGTTCCTCGGCGGGGATGAATTGTGCCATGTAGTCCTCAAGAACGCGCAGTGGATCGGCGCTGGAAATGACTGACTGGCCGGAGGAGTCGGTGATGGTGACCTCGTTCCCACGCGCGGTGATCATCGCGGAGGGGTCGGTCCCGAGAAACGAGTAACGGCCTGCATGGTCATTGAGTTCCGCAGACTCGAGAAGGAAAGCTGGCGTCTCATCAGCAAGCTTCAGGTAAGCGGAGAGTGGGGTCTCAAAGTCGGATGCGAGCTCAGTGAAGAGCGGCACGAGGTTGGCATGCGCTTGCGAGGCACGCTCGGCGAAGGCCTCTGGGCTGAGATTGAGATTGAGATGGAGCTGGGTCACGGGAGCTAGTCAGGTTGCGGAAGCTGCACCTGAACGAAGCTACCCGCAACCTGTGGAGCAGAGGGATCGGCAGACGAGAACCTCGGATTGCACCGTCCAGAAATGCGAGGTCATTTTTGCGCGTGCATGAATCATTGCAGACACAGCGTTTGGACGTCGCGCAGGCGTCTAATTTTCGTTATGATGGTGGTGTGAGCTCCGGAAGGAACAGTCAGGAAAAATCCATTCTGGAAGGGAGCGTTGAGCGCGTGACCTTCCACAATGAGGAAAATGGCTATTCGGTGCTGAAAGTTGCCGTGCAGGGACGTCGGGAACCGGCGACGGTGGTGGGGAATGTCCCGGAGGTGACCGTAGGCGAGACGCTGGAGGCAGAAGGCGAGTGGATCCAGTCCGTAGAGTTCGGGCGGCAGTTCAAAGCGACGTCGCTTCGAACCCGACCGCCGACCTCGACGGCGGGGATCGAACGGTTTCTAGGCAGTGGCCTGATTGCGGGAATCGGCAAAACCTACGCCAAAAAGATCGTGGAAAAGTTTGGGGAAGATGTTTTCAACATCATTGAGAACCAGAGTGCGCGGTTAGAGGAAATCGAGGGGGTAGGAAAGAAGCGCCGACGCGAGATCAAGGAGTCGTGGAAGAGGCAGAAAGCGGTGCATCGGATCATGGTCTTCCTCTACGAACATGGGATCAGCACCGGGCGGGCATTGCGTATTTATAAAACCTATGGTGAAGATGCCGAGCAGACCCTGAAAAACGACCCTTACCAGCTGGCTCGGGATATTCATGGAATCGGCTTTCAAGGTGCGGACAAAATCGCCCAGAGCCTGGGCATTCCGGTTGCTTCGAATCGCCGTGTGCGGGCGGGGATCCAGCACGTTCTGGAACAGAGCTCCAGCGATGGCCACAGCGGTCTTCCCAGGGAGGATCTGTCCGCGCAATCTTCCGAGGTACTTGGAGTGAATTGCGATCTGGTGGAAACGGAACTGGAGCGCCTGCTCATCACAGGTGAGCTGATTGCAGATGATGGACTCGTGTATCTCGGATGGCTTCACCACGCGGAGGTGATGATTGCAGAGCGTCTGCAAGAGCTCTCCTCAGGTGGTTCCACTTACCCAGAGATCGACAGCAAAAGAGCCCTCGAATGGGTGCAGGGGGAAATTGGCATCGCCTTGGCGGATGGGCAGCGGGAGGCCGTCACTGCAGCACTTTGCGAGAAGGTGCTGGTGATCACAGGAGGACCCGGCGTGGGGAAAACGACCGTCCTTAACAGCATCCTCAAGATCCTTGGCGCCAAGTCGATCTCCCCGGTCCTCGCAGCGCCCACCGGGCGGGCGGCTCGGCGGATGGCGGAGAGCACCGGCCTGGAAGCTCAGACCTTACACCGCCTGCTCGAGTATCGGCCTGATGTCGGCTGGGCGCGGGATCGCAAGCGCCCACTCAAGGCCGATCTTCTCGTCGTGGACGAGGCTTCCATGATCGACCTTGGGTTGATGGCGCACGTGCTCGATGCGCTTCCTCCTGCCTGTCACCTGATTCTGGTGGGAGATGCGGACCAGCTTCCTTCGGTCGGTCCCGGGATGGTTCTGCGGGACATCATCGAGAGTGAGGTCGTGCCGGTTGCACGTTTGACAGAGATTTTTCGCCAGGCGGCTGCAAGCCGGATCGTGACGGCAGCGCACGCGATCAATGCCGGGAAGCTTCCGGAATTGAGATCCCCAGCCGAATCTGATTTTTTCTTTTTCGAGCGTGAGGAACCAGAGGATATCCGGAGGACTTTGGTTGAGGTCGTAGGTCATCGGCTCCCCGGTAAGTTCGGAGTGGATCCGATTACCGACGTGCAAGTTCTGACCCCAATGAACCGCAATGCTCTCGGAACGCGGGCCCTCAATGGTCTTCTCCAGGAGGCGCTGAACCCTCCTGATCCGATGCGCTGGGAGGTGGATCGCTTCGGGGTGACTTACCGGGTGAGGGACAAAGTGATCCAGAACCGGAACAACTATGACAAGGAGATCTTCAATGGGGACATTGGAAAAATCAGCCGCATCGACTCTGAGCCAACCCAAGTGATCGTAGATTTTGAGGGCGAACGGCGGGCGACCTACGAAGCAGGGGAGTTGGATGAGCTTGATCTCGCTTACGCGATCACCATTCATAAATCCCAGGGCTCAGAGTTCCCAGTGGTTGTGATGCCGGTGAGCACCCAGCACTACATGATGATGCAAAGGAATTTGATTTACACCGGCATCACCCGCGGGAAGCGGCTGGTCGTGTTGCTCGGACAGCAGCGAGCCCTCTCGATGGCGGTAGAAAACGCATCAGGCGGACTGCGTCACGGAAGATTGCGTGAGCGCTTGCGCAGGTGGAACGCATAATGAATGCGTGATGGGTGGACTCTGGGCGGCAGCGCCTGCGCGGCAGCATGGCATCAAGAATCACGAAGCGGATGCAAGCGCTGCGACTGTGGCGTCAAGGCTTGCACAGTCCTCGACGGAGTGAATCGATGTGCCTTTTTCAATCCGTCCCATCAAGCCTGCCAGTACTCGTCCGGGACCGAACTCGACGAAAAGATCTGCGCCGCCATCGAGGAGGCCGCGCATCGAGCCGGACCAGTTGACGGAACCGGTGACTTGCCGGGCAAGTGTCTCGCGGATGTCGTCGGCAGAGGTGACCGGCCGGGCGTCGACATTGCACCAGACGGGAACTGCAGACAAAGAGATGTCCGCGGCGGTAAGTGCAGGACGCAGTTGCTCCTGCGCGCTGGTCATGAGCCGTGAATGGTAGGCGCCGGCGACGACTAGGGATTTGGCCATGCGAATCCCGTGAGTTTTGGCCTCGGCCACCGCTTTGGAGACTCCGGCCTCGCTTCCAGAAACCACAATCTGCCCCGGGGCATTAAAGTTGGCGACGTCGATAGCGCAGTCAGCCGCAAGTTTTTGAACCACCTCTGGTTCTGCCCCGATCATGGCGGCCATCGCACCTCCGGCGGCTTCGCAGGCCTCTTCCATGAAAGCGCCGCGTTGGTGGACGAGCTTGAGACCGGTGGTGAAGTCGAAACTTCCCGCAGCGGCGTGGGCAGTGAACTCTCCGAGCGAGAGCCCGGCTGCCGCGGAGATTTCGAATTCTGGAATGCGGGCGCGCATTGCAGCGAGGCAAGCGAGGCCGTGAACGAAGAGAGCCGGCTGGCATCGCGATGTTCTGGTCAGATCTTCCTCAGGTCCTTCGAACATAACCTGGGAGAGAGAAAACGGGAGCGCCTTGTCGGCCTCATCGATGAGGCTCCGCGCGTCGGAACAGGTCTCGTAAAGATCCTTGCCCATGCCCACTTTTTGGGCGCCTTGACCTGAGAACAGTGCGACGATTTTCATAGGAATCAATAGTGTGACTCAGGAACTAGCCCTGACCAGAGGGCGGATCAAGTCCTGGGATTCGCGGATAGCATGGCTGATGAGCTCTGCAGCATGGGCTATGGCCTCTTCGGTGGAGCTCGCGAGCGGGCGGAGAGGAAGAATCAGAGAGAATACTTTGTTAAGGCCGGGCACCTCGGGATCGGTGACACCGCAGATGGCGAGGACAGGTTTTCCCTGCGCATGAGCCATGGCCGCCACTCCAGCGGGTCCTTTGCCATGCAGGGTCTGGGCATCAAGACTGCCCTCACCTGTGATGATGAGGTCCGCGGCGGTGATCTGCTCTCGAAGTTGGGTGATCTCGGCGACGAGTTCGAAACCAGGGTGAAGCTGCGCATCGCAGAATGCCATCAGTCCAAACCCGAGCCCGCCGGCGGCGCCGGCGCCCGGGAGGTCCCTGAGCGGTTTTTCTACCATCGTCTCCGCCGCGTCGGCCATAGCCACAAGCCGGGCTTCGAAACGTGTAAGCTCTTCCTCTCGAATCCCTTTCTGGGGTCCATAGACACGGGTGGCACCGCGCGCTCCAAGCAGAGGATTGTCCACATCGCATGCGACGAGCAACTCCGGCAGAGTGCCGACTGTTGCAGGTGGTGAGATGCGCACGAGCTCTTCCAAGCGATCGGGAAGTGCGGGAAGAATGAAGTTTTCCTTGTCGTAAAACCGATACCCCAAGGCCTCGGCCATTCCAGCGCCTCCGTCGTTGGTAGCGCTGCCCCCGATTCCGATAAGGATCTGCTCTGCCCCATGCATGGCGGCGGCCCTGATCATCTGGCCGGTCCCGAAAGTACTTGCACGCCCGGGCTCGGGAGGAACCACATCAAGGACGCGTTCAAAACCCGAAGCCACACTCATCTCCATCACCGCCACCCGCTTTCCTTGCACTTCCACCATCGCGAAGCAGGCCGTTATCGGCCGCCCAAGCGGGTCGAGGACATCGACCTGTTCCAGTTTTCCGCCGCGAGCATCGATGATCGCCTCGGTAGTACCTTCTCCTCCGTCGGCCACCGGGGCATGAAGGAAGGTAGCGGCGGGAAAAATTCCACTGAGACCTTTTTCACAGGCCTCCCGAACCTCAGCGGCGGTGAGCGACCCTTTGAATTTGTCCGGAGCGAGGAGGATGCAGGGACCTGTTTCTGGAGAATCGTTCATCGAACAATGGCAGGGGGAGGGTGGCGGGAGAGGTTTCTTAGGAGCGAGGCAAGTTCAGTCACTTCCGGTCACTTTCCCCTCGAGAATCGCTTCAGCGACCCGCAGCCCATCGGCCGCGGCAGAGATGATGCCTCCGGCGTAACCTGCACCTTCCCCTGCCGGGTAGAGTCCTCGGAGCGAGAGGCACTCGAGGGTTCTGGCATCGCGGGGAATCCGCACGGGTGAGGAACTCCGGGTCTCGACTCCAGTCATCACCGCATCAGGAAGATCGAAGCCTCGGAGCTGTCTGGCAATTTTTTTGACAGCGGACTGGAGAGTTTCACTCACCGATTCCGGGAGGCAGTCCCGCAAGTCACCCCAGGTGACTCCCGGCTGGTAAGAGGGTGCTACGCTGGCAGGACCGGAGGATGGTCTTCGAGCGAGAAAGTCTCCCAGAAGCTGGGCCGGTGCGCGGTAGTTGCTCCCGCCCAACTCGTAAGCGCGCTGTTCCAGCCGACGCTGGTAGTCGATGCCGGCGAGTGGGGTCTCCGGAGTCGCTCCGATCTCTTCCGGCTTCACCTCGACCATGAAACCGGCATTGGCATTCGCCTCGGCGCGGGCGTAACTGCTCATGCCATTAGTGACAACCATCCCGGCTTCGGATGGCGCCGCGACGACGAGCCCTCCCGGGCACATGCAGAAGCTGTAAGCGGTGCGGCCTGTCCGCGCTTTCGCGGCGAATTTGTATGGTGCCGCACCGAGCAGCGGGTGGCCAGCGCCAGCGCCGTACTGGGCCTTATCGATGAACTCTTGCGGATGTTCGATACGGACTCCTACCGAGAATGGCTTGGGCTCGAAGTGGATTCCTGCCGCGTGCAGCTTGAAGAAAGTATCCCGAGCACTGTGACCGAGAGCGAGGATGCAGGTGTCCGTTTTGATCCATCCGTCTCCTGCCTGGACGGCAACAAGCTTGCCATTTTCACTCCGCAAATCCGTCAGAGGCGTTTGAAAGCGAATTTCTCCCCCCAGCGAGAGAATTTCTCCACGCAGGTGACGGATCACAGTGATCAATCGGTCAGTTCCGATATGTGGCCTGGCCTTGCTGAGGATGTCCTCGGGTGCGCCGGCGGCCACCAGTTCACGGAGCAGCCACGGGATACGATATTCCGGGTCGCGAATCTGGGTGTAAAGTTTCCCGTCCGAGAATGTTCCCGCTCCACCCTCACCGAACTGGACGTTCGATTCCGGATCAAAGGCTGTGCCGCGTCGCCAGAAGCCGGTGACATCACGAGCCCGATCACCCGCCGGCTTGCCGCGCTCAAGTAGAAGAGGCTCCAGACCGCTCCTGGCGAGCAGAAGAGTCGCGAAGAGACCACATGGACCAGCACCCACTATGACAGGCCTTCCTTGCCCACGCTTCGCCTCGGTGATCGAAGGGGCCTGGTAACTCTCGTCCGGAGCGCGACGGATGGAGCTGGGCAGTCTCGGTTTGCCCAGAATCTTTTCTTCATCCTCGCGAGAAACCTGGACATCCACCGTGTAGCGGAAAGCGACCGGGCTGGAGCCACGGGCGTCGATGGCCCGTTTATGGATGCGGGAATCACGAACCGCATCCGGCCTGATGCCGAGGATGGAGCCCAGCTTCTTGAGGAACTGGGCGTCCGAATGTCCTACTGGAAGGCGAATGTCGCTGACGCGGATCATGCCGCGTTAGGTAGACCCGTTTCTCGAAGTTTGCGAGCAGGCAGAGTAGCCAGTGTCCCAGACGGAGGGGGGAAAGGAGAGGCTCACTCGACTTCGTCAAGGTCAAGGAAAGGCAAGCGATAACTCGAAGGATCCGTCTCCTCAGCTGGCTCAGCTTCTAGAAGGGGCTTCTGAAGAATGTAGTAGGAAGCTCCCACTTTTTGAATGCCTACCGGGTAAATTTCCAGCGGGCCATCGACGAGATCCCGGGGCAGGGGCAAGGGTTCGGCCACAGGAAGAACAGGCCTTGCCGCCATCTCGGCTTTCTCGGTCGTCTCGGCTGTCGCCACGCCGGCAGGGGAGAGATCCGACGGAGCTCCGAAGCCTTGAAATAGAAATATTCCAGTCACAGCGAGGCAGCACGCAGCTGCTCCCACAAAGGCCCTCGAGCCACCGAAATCCGCAACACGAGCGGTCAGCTGATCCAGGAAGATACGTGCCGTCGACCTACGCAGCAGCTCTGAACGCTGACGACTATGAAACTCCCGGAGGAAATTCTCGAAGTAATCGCTGGGAGGTTGCTCGTAACGCTTCAGGCGGAGCAGCTGGGTAAGCTGGTTCAGTTCACAGGCCTCTTCCATCTGGTCAGATGCTGCAGGATCGTTGGGGTTTTCCTCAGAAGGTTTCGTAGTCATCGGAGCGGTATAAGAAAAAGATTCGAATTATGACTTCCTGAATTCTTCGAGGAAGTTCTGTAATTGGCGATGGGCGTAAAAGAGACGGCTTCGGACAGTTCCTTCGGAAATTCCGAGCACTTTACTGATTTCTTTGTGAGGGATGCCTTGGATGTCAAACATGGTGACAACGGCTCTATGATCTTCAGACAAGCTCTGCATGGCCGCGTTCAATCTTTTTTGAAGCTCGTGAATCCCGACTTCGCGCACGGGATCGCTTTTCGAGGTCATCGCGATGAAGTCCTTGTCGTTCGCGATATGGTTGTCTACGTCGTCGAGGCTCATCGTCTGCCTGCGTTTCCGTTTTTTAAGAAAGTTGAGGGTCATGTTGACCGCAATCGAGTAAATCCACGTATAAAAGGAGGATTTTCCTCGGAATCGTTTCAGCGAACGGTAGGCCTTCGCGAAGACTTCCTGAAGAAGGTCATGGGTG
This sequence comes from uncultured Verrucomicrobiales bacterium, assembly GCA_943789025.1. Classification (GTDB taxonomy): domain Bacteria; phylum Verrucomicrobiota; class Verrucomicrobiia; order Verrucomicrobiales; family DEV007; genus CALSSN01. The sequence goes on along the minus strand of CALSSN010000008.1, from coordinate 108,309 downwards.
TCCTCACGATTCGAGGTCATGTGGTAGATCAAACCGTAGAGCTTAGGTGAATGTTTGATGACGAGTTCGTCAAAGGCTGTCGTATCTCCTTTTCTGGCGCGTGCGACGAGCTCGGCATCCTCGTCGGGTTTACGTTGCTGATGGGCCATGAAAAAAGATGGAGTGGGCTGAAGGCGATCCGTTCGAGCTTTGAAGCTATCTCTCGCGTGTCTGGAAGCAATTCCTGCTAATCTGCGGACTGAAGCATCCGATCTCTTTACTCACAACTACCTTGTGCAGGTGCACAGTGCCCGCTCGGCCCGCTCGGACTGGTTTATAATATCTCCTGGCGACTCGAGCGTTCGCGTTCGATGCAGACTGCGACGTGCTCGGAGTCGGGAAGGATAAACTTCCGAACGGTGATGCCGACTCGAGCTACGGGCCAACCGGCGAGGGTGGCAGCAGCCAGATCGTTGGCGAGAGTTTCAATCAAATTTCGGGGGCGTTCTGCCGCTACTTCCCGGAGTTTCTGGGAAACTTGAAAATAGTCGATGGTTTCTCCGATCTCATCCGCGAGATCGGCGAAGTTCGTCACTGGATGAATGACGACATCAAAAGCGACTGATTGCAACGTCCCGCGCTCTTCCTCTGTGATGCCCACCCGAGTGGAGGCTCTCAGGCCCATGATCTGGATGGAGTCCACTGTCTGTTTGATGGATTCTTTCCTCGCCTTCATGGAAGAGCGAGGACCAGTCCCAAGCTTCAAAATTTCTTTTCGCGTCACAAGCGACCCGGAAAGATTCGGGTTTTTTATTTCTTCCAAGAGAAGATCATATCGTTACTATCTTTGCCTAAACTGATGATGAGAAATTCTCTTCTCACCGGGAGCAACCCTCTGAGCCCGAGGGCAGTTGGATCTATCTTTTTATCAAAATTGACATCGAGAAGTATTTGATAAGGTCCACCCCAAGGATCGTAGAGTGCATCTGTGGTTGCATCCAGTCCACCTACCTTGGTGTCGGTGTAATTCGGCTCGAAGAAGACTATTTCCCGAGGATTTTTAAAACTCACGTTATCTTCTCCGGTCAGGCACTTAATCAGATTGATTCCATCTCCAGAATCCGTCTTCAGTACGTCTGTTTCAGTCAAACCAGTTTTGATTGGAATATGTCCATACTCCATCTTGTATCCATTAAGCGCTGTGATAAGATTTGATATCTGTTGACTACACTCGGTCTTTCTCGCTTGATTCATCACACTCATGGAAACAGGAGTGGCGATCGCTGCGAGAGTAGCGATAATTGAGATAACAATAAGAAGTTCGAGTAAGGTGTAGGCTTTCTTCTCTTTGTTTCGCGAGAAAGTGCGGAGCGAGATTGTTTTCATTGTCCAAGCGGTAGTTTCTATTTTTCGTGTGTATACTATCTCAAGCTAACTGTTTGAATATACCCATGTCGGGCATGTCCGGCAATGAATTTATGAAGTAAATACATGCAACGCCCCCCGATCGACGATCCCAGTGAGTAAGAACCAAGCAAGAAAACCCCTAACCCATCCCCAAGAAACCTTCAGAGACCAGGTCCTGAAACTCTTGAAGTCGGACGGCTACCGTCCCGAGACAAAATCGGGAATTTCGAGGCTCCTCGATGTTCCGCAGAATGAACGCTCGCAACTCCGGCAGGATCTCCGCGAGCTCGCGGACCAGGGCGAGATCGAATGTCGACGTGGTGGACGTTATGTCCTCGCTTACTCCCAGCAAAACCACCCGTCATCGGGGCAATCAGACGCCACTGGCGTGCTCCGGGTCCGCTACAAGGGGTCGGGCTTTGTCGTCCTCGAAAAGAGCGCGACGGTTGCCAAGGGAATTCGGCTTCCGGAAAAAGTTTCGATTCAGGTTTCTCCTGAGAGCATGGCCAATGCGCTCCCAGGAGACAGGGTCGCCCTGGCTCTGACGGCGAGGAGTATGCCGCGATCCTGGTCTTCCGATCCGAGAGGTGAGCACCGGGTGATCGATCTCAAGTCCTCCGATGATCTGGCCGTCGATGGACGGGTGATCGAGGTGCTTGACCGCGCCGAACACCGGGTGATTGGAAGCCTCATCGTAGAAAAAGGGGGGGCTCTCGCGCTCAAACCCGACTCCTCCACGTACCCACCGCGACTCGAACTCTCCAGCAAAGAGACCCTTCGGAACCCCAGGAATGGGGAACGCGTTCTGGTCGAAATCACTGAGTGGTCGGACCCGCAGCTTCCACCGCAAGCAGGGCTCCTGGAAAGAGTTGGCATGCCTGGGGACGATGGGCTTGCCATGCGAGAAATTGTTCTCGCCAATGCCATCAGAGAGAAGTTTCCCGAAGCGGTTCTTGACGAGGCACGAGCCATTCCGATCAGGATTCCAGAAGACGAGATCGCCCGCCGGGAAGACTGGCGTGACCGCCTCGTGTTTACCATCGATCCCGGAGACGCTCGGGACTTCGATGACGCCATCAGCATCCGTTGCATGGAAAATGAGGGGTGGGAACTGGCGGTGCACATCGCCGACGTCTCGACCTATGTGAAGCCGGGCTCAGCGATGGATAAGGAAGCGCGTGGGAGGGGAAACTCGACTTACCTTCCACACCGGGTGATTCCGATGCTTCCCGAGGAGTTGAGCAATGGGATCTGCTCGCTCGTCCCTCATGAGGACAGGCTGACGCGCTGTGTTGTCATGCAATTCGACCGTCAAGGAAAGCGTGGGAAGACGCGGTTCGTATCGGCAGTCATTCACAGTAAGGCACGTCTGACCTACGAGGAGGCGATGGAATACATCGATGGCAAACCCGCAGCCGAGGGAGATCCTGTCCCGGAAAAAATAAGAGAGGCGTGGAAACTTGCCAGCTTGCTTCGGAAGAAACGCTTCCAGCACGGTGGGCTGGACATGGATTTTCCTGAGGTTCGGGTCAAACTCGATGCCCGAGGGAGGCCTGTCGATCTTGTCGTCTCCGAAAATGACGCATCCCACCAGCTGATCGAAGAATGCATGCTGGCGACCAACGAGGCGGTTGCCCGCGAACTCAGACAGCGGGGGAAGCCGTGCGTCTACCGAGTTCACGAGGATCCGGCTGAAGAGCGGCTCCTTGATTTTCGGGAGCTTGCCAGGGCTGCCGGCTTCCGCGTGGGGGATCTGAGTCACCGCGCGGAGGCGCAGAAACTTTTGGATGCCGCGAAAGGCCACCCGGCGGAGCAGGCGATTAAAATCGGCTTCCTCAAGAGTCTCAAACGTGCCGATTACCGGACCGAATCGGATGGTCATTACGGTCTGGCCAAGCGTGACTACACCCATTTTACCAGCCCGATCCGGAGGTATGCGGACTTAATTGTGCATCGTTGCCTCTACCACGAGAAAGGAAAAGCCCCGATGAATGCTGCCGAAATGGCACAGGCTGCTGCGCATATCTCCAAGACCGAGCGGGCTTCGGCACAGGCAGAGCAGGACTCCCAACGACTCATGCAGTTTGAGTTTTTTGCCGGCATCGCCGAGCGCGAGCCCGAGCGGAACTTTGAGGCCACCGTGATGGAATGTGCGGGGATTGGATTGTTTGTAGAGATTGATGTCTGGCAGGTTCGCGGCCTCGTGCACTACCGCGACCTCCCCGGGCGTCGCGCCTACTTCGATCGTTCCGCGATGCGCTACAGTGGCCTTCCAAGTGGTAAGACTCTCGGCGCAGGCGACCGGGTGGTAGTTTCTTTCAAGACGGTGGACCTTGAGGGCCGAAAACTTGATTTCCGTCTGGTTGACATGCAGGGGGCGGGCAAGGAGAGGCGGCCTCGCCAGAGGAAACCTGCATCGAGGAAACCGACGCGCCGTGATAGAGGGGCCAGGAAATCATCGCCTGACGGGAAGGGATCCGGCAAAAAGGCTTCAGGTGAGGGAGGAGCCGGCGGCGCACCCAAGGGCAAAGACAAAAAACAGGCTGTGAAGAGGGGCAGGCGTTCCCAGAGACGAAAAAGCTGATCGAGCCGTTTTGTCTCGCCACGCGGATTCTGAGAACACAGATTGCCTTTTTCCTGCAGCCGACATTTCTGGCTTCTGCAAGGATTGCTTAATGCCCGTTGACACGCATCAAGCGGTTGCTAGTCTTCCCATCCTTTTCCGCGTGTCAGCATAGGCAATCTCTATGCCTTCCGCGTCGGATCAGAGCCAATCTCCAAGCGAAACTCAGTAACGCCTAAAAAAGTCATGCCCAAGAAAGCCACCAAAAAAGCCACCAAAAAGGCCCCCGCCAAAAAGCCCACTGCCAGGAAAGCCACGAAGAAAGCTTCTCCAAAGAAAGCTCGTGACGCGAAATACGTTTACTTCTTCGGCCCGGGCAATTCCGATGGTGACGGGTCTCAGAAAGCGCTGCTCGGAGGGAAGGGCGCGAATCTCGCCGAGATGTCCCGCATCGGGCTTCCTGTCCCGGCAGGGATGACGATTACCACCGAGGTCTGCACGTATTACTACGATCATAAGAAAAACTACCCGAAGACACTCGACGCGGAAATCAAAGCGAATATCGCCAAGATCGAGAAAGTCATGGGGAAGAAATTTGGCGACCTCAGCAATCCTTTACTTTTGTCCGTTCGTTCCGGAGCCCGCGAGTCGATGCCGGGGATGATGGACACAGTCTTGAATCTGGGAATGAATGACGCCGTGGTCGAAGCCCTCGCCAAAAAGACCAACAACCCGAAATTCGCGTGGGACTGCTACCGTCGTTTCCTCCAGATGTATGGTTCGGTGGTGATGGGGGTCGAGGCGCATGCCGGCGAGCACCATGACCCCTACGAAGTCATTTTAGACAAAGCGAAGGCCAAAGCGAAGGTCGCCGATGATTCCGCTCTGGAAGAGGCAGATCTCCAGTGGGTGATCGCGGAGTTTAAGAAGCTGATCAAGAAGCGTAGCGGGAAGAACTTCCCGGAGAATCCCCTGGAGCAGCTCTACGGATCGGTCAATGCCGTCTTCAATTCCTGGAACAACGACCGCGCCAAGGTCTACCGCCAGAAATACGGCATCCCAGCCGAATGGGGTACTGCGGTGAATGTCCAGGCGATGGTCTTCGGCAACACAGGCAAAAAGTCTGGCACCGGAGTCGCCTTCACGCGGGATCCCGCAACCGGCGAAAATGTCTTCTACGGGGAATATCTCATCGATGCCCAGGGAGAAGATGTGGTGGCCGGTGTTCGTACCCCGAAGCAGGTCAAGCAGATGGCGAAGGACCTTCCCAAGTCGCATAAGGAGCTCCTCAAGGTCCGGACGACGCTTGAGAAGCACTTCCGCGACGTGCAGGACGTCGAGTTCACGATCGAGGAAGGAAAACTCTGGATGCTGCAAACCCGGAACGGAAAACGCACCGGTTTCGCCGCCGTCAACATCGCGCTCGACATGGTCAAAGAGAAGCTGATCAAAAAAGAAGAAGCGATCCTTCGGATTCCGGCTGATGACCTCAGCCACCTTCTGTCCCCCATTTTCGACGCCGCGACCGAGAAGAAAGCCAAGACGATCGGAACCGGTCTCCCAGCAGGCCCAGGAGCCGCCACCGGCCAGGTTTACTTCACTGCTGAGACTGCCGTGGCAGCAGCCCAGAAAGGTGCCAAAGTTATTCTCGTCCGCCGTGCGACCTCCCCCGAAGATCTTCGTGGTATGATTGCCGCCGAGGGGATCCTGACCACCGAAGGAGGCGCTTCTTCCCACGCGGCTCTCGTTGCCCGGCAGATGGGTAAAGTCTGTGTTTGCGGCGCCCATGGGATGGCCATTGATTACAGCAAGAAGACGCTCAGCGGCGCGGGAGTAACGGTGAAAGAAGGCGAGTTCATCTCGATCAACGGATTTGTTGGCAACGTCTACACCGGTGAGATCAAGACCTCGCCTTCGCAGGTCATCCAGGCACTTCTCGAAAACAATGCCTCCGCCAAGCGCTCGGCTACTTACAAGAAGTTCGCGGAACTCATGGAGTGGGCGGACAAGTATCGGAAGCTTGGCGTTCGCACCAACTCCGACTCCCCCGCTCAGGTGAAGAACGCCATCCAATTCGGTGCCGAAGGAATCGGTCTCACCCGGACCGAGCACATGTTCTTCGAGGGTAACCGGATCGATGCCGTCCGCCAGATGATTCTCGCTGAGGATGTTGCGGGCCGCGCCAAGGCGCTCAAGAAACTCCTCCCCTACCAGAAGAAGGACTTTACTGGGATTTTCGAGGCTCTGGAAGGCCGCCCCGCGACCATCCGTCTCCTGGATCCACCGCTGCACGAGTTCATCGGCACGATGGACAACAAGCAGATCGCTGCACTCTCAAAAAAAATCGGGATCAGTCCTGGCAAGATCAAATCCCGCATTGCAGAGCTCCACGAGGAGAACCCGATGCTCGGTCACCGCGGCTGCCGTCTTGGAATCGTCTATCCGGAAATCACCAAGATGCAGGCCACAGCCATCCTTGAGGCTGCTGCGGACGTCCAGGCGAAAGGAACCAAAGTGCTCCCAGAGATCATGGTCCCGCTCGTGGCGTACGAAAAAGAGCTCGAGCTCCAGAAGGCAGTCATCGACGAAGCGGCTGCGGAGGTGCGTGCCAAGCGCGGGCTGAAAAAGTCCCAGCTCAAATACACCGTCGGCACCATGATCGAGATCCCACGTGCGGCTCTCACCGCCGCCGATGTGGCCAAGCACGCCGAGTTTTTCAGTTTCGGCACCAACGACCTCACCCAGACCTGTCTCGGCCTCAGTCGGGACGACTCGAGCTCGTTCCTGCCCGACTACCAGGACGCCGAGGTGGTGAACAACAACCCGTTCGCCAGCCTCGACCAGACCGGAGTCGGCCAGCTCGTCGAGCTTGGTGTCAAGGGTGGTCGGAAGACCAAGAAAAATCTCAAAATTGGCATCTGCGGCGAGCACGGCGGTGATCCGGATTCGGTGAAATTCTGTCATCGCACCGGCCTCAACTACGTCTCGTGCAGCCCGTTCCGTATCCCCGTCGCCAAGCTGGCCGCCGCCCAGGCTGCTCTCGAAGAGAAGGGAATGGCCCGGGGCGAGGTCAGTTAGACTTCTGCCAGGCTTGAAACCTGCAGGATTTAAACTCATTCAAAAACAAAAGCTCCGGTCGCGCATGCGGCCGGGGCTTTTTTGTGGAGAGGTCTTTCGCTTTGCAGGCGGACACGACACCCTTGTAGCACGGTGGGTGAAAAGGATCCCGAGAAGCAGTGGCGGCGAAGAGTCAACGCGTTACCGACAGCATCGGAAACCGCTGCATGTGCCGGTCCGTGGGCGGCGAAACCAGTTGGGGATGATGAGGGTTTATTTTATTTACTCAGGTGAGCTTTGGAGCCTTCGGCGGAGTTCACTTTATACTCGGTCAGGAGCGCAGAGGTAAAGAAGAGTCTTTCTGCCATTCCCTGATCCATCTCTGGAAACGAGAGAATTCAACGTCATCCTGCCCGGGATGTGAAAGAAAAACTGCGCTACCCTCGTTTGTTGCGGATGCTGCTGCGCAAAGCTTGCAAATCGGCAATTATTTCCTTGCCATCGGAGCGGACAATCGGAAACTCCATTTCATTTTCGGGCCGGGGAAATTCCGAAGTTTCACGACCCACAACGTTCCGATCAGCAGCCAAATAAAACGACGCCTATCATGCCAATTTTAAGCAGATTTCTTCACCCCTCTGGGCACTCCATTTTAACGGTAGCCCTCATTTGTTTCACAGTTTTTTCCGTTTTCCCTCTCCTGGCAGAAGATTCGAAGAGCCAAGCCGGAGCGGTCGAAAAGGTCGAAGCAGTTCCAGCGCAACCAGTCGCTCCAGCCGAAAAAGTCGAAGCTGCTCCAGTTGAGGCAGCCGAAGCGGAGAAGCCGAAGCAGCCAAGTGCCAGGAAGAAGCAGGGGGAAAAAAGAAAAACGAAGCCTGCTCCCCTCACGGAGTTTTTTTACAACGACCAGGAATCGCCGGACTACGCGTGGACGACCAACCACATGCATGTGGGAGTTCGCTGGCAGCCTTTCGGCGGCAGGCCGGAGAACAATGCCTATGATGCGACACGGCCGATTCTTTCAAAATACAGCAGCTACGCTCAGTTCTGGGTGGCCTGGAGCGCGTCGGAGCCGACACAGAAAAGCACCGACTACACGAAGCATATGTCGAATTATCTCCAGACGATTGAGGAAGCAGTAGACGCTTGTAATGCGGAAGGACTGAAGGTCGAATTCGTCTTCTGGCACTGCCCGGCCTGGGCGTCAGAGAGCGGTGAGTCAGGTGGCTGGAAGCCTAAGAAGGATCATTATTCCGCCTTTACGACGCGGATTGCCCGCCACTTTAAAGGACGTGTGCACGCTTACCAACTTGCGCATGAGGCGAACCTTGAAGGTTTTCTTCAAGACGGGGATATTGACTTTCTCGTTTCCGAAATTTTTACCGAAGGAGCCAAGGCGATTCGAAAAGTCTACGAGGAAGAGCCCGCCGAGCCGGTCGTCGTTTCGACCTCAGGATGCTCGCCCTGCCTGGGATGTCCCACGGTCGCGGGGCTTCATGCAACGGGAGGCGAAGCCATCAGCTATTTCTATGACCGCCTGATCTCCGATGGGGAAATGATGGATCAGGTGGATGCCCTGAACCTGAACGTCTCCGATCAGAACGACGGTTACGGGGTGGTTGACGGCAGCTACGTTTCCTCCGCCTGGGGGAACTATGAACTGGCCAGAAACAAGCTCGACGCATACGGCTACCGGGGGAAGTCGGTGCTGGCCGCGGAGTCGTGGATCACCTGGGACAACACCCACAACTCTGCCGACGTCAATGGCGACGGCACGAAGAATGAAGTGGATGCTTATCACAAGGTGATCACCTTGATGGGTCAGTGCCTTGAGCGCGGGCTCAACACGATGAACTTTCCATGGTCGGACAATTCGAGCGGGTGGTCGATGGGCTTGACCAAGCGGCACGACTACAATGGCCGGATCAAGGAACTGCGGCCTGACATAGTCATCCCAGCCAAAGGTGGAGGACCTGATGTGGTCACCTCCAAAGTGGTACTCAGAGGGGTGGATAAGCGCTTCAAGGTTCAAGATGAGGAACTCGAGTTCCCCTTCACCATCGACGACTACATCGACCCGTCCGACCCCAATCACCTCCACTACTACATTTGGAAATGGTATGCGCAGATCGCAGGCGGCCATGACGAGGTGATCCGCCATGCCATTGCCGGAGAGGAAGGAAATGACATTGCCGTTTACGGTCCGGATTTCACCGGCTGGGAACGCTACCGCATGGCCTCCTACAACCGGACTCGGGATCGCTTTCTGGTTCTTATCTATGCCAGTGGCGCGACTGCGAGCACCTGGACAAGAGTGACCATCCCAGCCACCATCCAGGACGGCTGGCACTACAACAATGAGTTCTCACGCCCGGACTTCCGTGGCGAAGGGTTTCAGGATGGCGAGACATATCGCGCCCACATCATCACCAAAAACATCAGCCCGGAAGACGGCAGCGACGTCGATGTCCGTTACAAGGAAACCGGCGTGCTGACAGTCACCGACGGAGTTTTGCACGTGCCAGTGATCAAGATGAACAAGTTCACGGCCATCGAGTTCGTCAGGGCAAAGGAAGAGCCAAAGAAGACGGAAAAAACCGAAGCTGGAGAAGAGAAAAAGAACGACAACACTCTCTCCAGCGGGTGATCACATTATGCAAAGAGCTCGCAGCGTTCTGATTTTTCTTTCCTTTCTAAGTTCCCTCTGCGCCGAGGATACTCCCCTCGTTGTCGCCCACCGCGGCGCCTCGCAAGACGCTCCGGAAAACACCCTCCCCGCCTTCGAACTGGCCTGGCAGCGCGGGGCGGATGCCATCGAGGCCGACTTTCATCTGACCAGTGACGGCCACATCGTCTGCTTTCACGACCGCGACGCGAAGCGACTCACCGGACACCCGCTGGTCGTCGAGAATTCCACTCTCAAGGAGCTGCGTAAGCTGGATGTCGGCTCGCATCACAGCGAGAAGTTTCGCGGGGTTGCCATGCCCACGCTCGCCGAAGTTCTTTCCACCGTCCCGGATGGGAGAAAGATCTACATCGAGATCAAGTGCGGCCCGGTGATCGCCCCAATTCTTCTCGAGGAAGTTTCAAATTCCGGCCTCCGGCAGGAGCAGATCGTTATCATCTCATTCAAGCACGAGGTGATCGCAGCGATCGAGAAAGCGGCACCTGATTACAGGACCTTTCTTCTCACCCAATTCAAAAAAGACAAGAAGAGCGGGAAGATAACGCCGTCTCGGAACAAGTTTGTGGCCACCCTCAAGCGAATCCGTGCGGACGGAGTCAGTACCTCCAAGCAGTTCGTGACCCGAGAACTTGTCGATGCCTTCAAGCGCGATGGATATGAGTACCATGTCTGGACGATCAACGATGCGCCAACCGCTCGGCAACTCCGGGATTGTGGGGTCCTCTCAATCACCACCGACATCCCAGGGCGACTCCGTGCAGCACTCGCCAAGGAGGAAGAGTGAGTTGAGGTGAATGGCGTGAAAAAATGATGGTTGCTTGGAGCGCCCCAGCTCCGACGCGGCGTACGAGGATGGCAGGCATAGATCACCGCCAGGGATGCCTGTCTCGCTGCGGCAGCAACCCTCCTCCGGTCAGCTGTGGTGAGCAGGCCCCGGAGACGCTATGCTGTCCATATTTCTATGGAAGATCAGATTGCAAAATTCTAGCCCTACCTCCTCCCCGGGGAGCCTTGGAAGGGTCTGATTCATAGCGGCGCCCGTCATTGTTGTCCGCGCTCTGTGTGGTACGGCGTGAGGCGGAAGTGGATGAACATCTACGACCAATGAGCAACAAAGCCACACCGGATGCGGGCAGCAACCCGAGGGGTTCTTGAGTGAGCTCAAAGCGCAACGATGCTGATTTCAACCTTATTCCATTCCATTCCAAGTGACGGTTGGAGCAATGGATCAGACCTTCCCTAGTAGCTTTTGGCAAAAACCACTCGGCGCTGGCTTGGCTCGCCAGTCAGGATGCAGCTGCCTTCCTCGGCATAGGTATCTCCGTGCGGGATACAGCGGATAGTTATTTTGAGGTCCTGTTGGAGTTTTTCCTCGTCCTCGGAGGAACCTGCCCAGTGGCAGAGAGCGAAGCCACCGTGGATCTCTGGCTTCTCCTTGTCTGCTGGAGTGAAGAAAGCCACGAGCTCGTCCATGTTGTCGATTTTCCGAGTGTGATCGTCTCGTAGCGCAGTGGCGCGGCGGAGCAGTTCAAGTTGGATGTCGGCAAGGCGCTCGGAGAAATTCTGGATGAACTCCTCTTTGGCGAGGAAGGCTTTTTCTCTGTGACTGTCGGTGCGATTCGTGACCGCGACTTTCCGGTTTTCGAGGTCGCGCGGGCCGATCTCGATCCGCACCGGCACGCCCTTTTTGATCCAATCCCATGTTTTAGCGCCACCGCCGATATCGCGGCGGTCAACCTCGACTCGGATCGGCTGGCCATCGAAGGTCTGGTTGCGGAGGGTTTCGGCAAGGGCGTCGCATGCATCAAGCACGCCCTGACGGGTTTCCGGCTTCGGAGTGATCGGGATGATCACGGCTTGGGAAGGTGCCACGCGTGGCGGCATGATGACCCCGTCGTCGTCGCCATGTGCCATGATAAGCGTGCCGATCATCCGGGTGCTGACCCCCCAGCTGGTAGTCCAGGCGAATTGTTTCCCCCCTTCATCACGACTGGCGAATGCAATCCCAGCGGCTTTGGAAAAGTTCTGCCCGAGAAAATGCGAGGTGCCTGCCTGAATCGCTTTCCGGTCGCCGACCATGGCTTCGACGGTGAGGGTCTGGAGCGCTCCAGGGAAGCGTTCGCGCTCGGTTTTCTCTCCGGGAATGACCGGGATGGCGAGGTGCTCGCGTGAGGAAGGTCCCGGTAGACGCCGTGCATCCGCCGGGTTTCCTCCAGTGCGCTCATCTTCGGCGCTTTCGTGGGCGGTGTGGCCCTCCTGCCAGAGGAATTCCGCCGTCCGGAGGAAGAGGCGCGGCCGCATCTCCCAGCGCATCACGTTGGCCCACTGGTTGATCAGCAGCGGGCAGGTCCCGGTAGCTTTCGAACCCAGCGGGCAAAGGCGGCGCCGATGACCGTCTCCGAGGTCGGCCGGATGACGTAGGGCTCTGAGTCAGTTCGCCCGTGACGGCACCATCTTGCCGTCCTTCGAGTTCCAGGCGGTGGTGGGTGACCACCGCGCACTCGGTGGCGAAGCCCTCGACGTGCGAGGCCTCCTTTCTCGAGGTAAGCAGACCGGGAATGAGGAGCGGGAAGTAGGCGTTCTTGTGGCCGGTCTCCTTGATCATGCTGAAAATCGAGCTGACTGCTGGATCCGTTCCCAGAGCCCGTAACCCCACGGCTTGATGACCATGCAGCCGCGGGACATCCTGGGCATTCTCGGCCATGTCGGAGGCTCGGACGACCTGCTGGTACCATTCGGGGAAATCTTCGGCGCGTGTGGGGGTGATTGCGGGTTTCTGGGCTTTGCTCATAGACGATGGGAACCGGATACGGTGCGGTGGACAGTTCCACGCATGCGCGGGCGGGGCAAGAGCGAGCGAATGGTTGTTTTCGAGGGCGTCTTCTCTTTTTCGCACGGGCAAAATGCCTTCGGAGCGGGGGTTCTCGTCATGGTTCAGGCAGGGACGAAGAACTGCCTGTTTACAGATGGCCAATACGGCGCTCCATTCACGCCCCCCGTCTTCCATAAGTCGGCACCCGACCATGTCTACCAGTCTCAGTCCCGAAGCTATCCGGAATATCGCCATCATTGCGCATGTCGATCACGGAAAGACCACACTTGTCGACCAGCTCTTACGGCAGTCCGGCGCCTTTCGTGAAAACCAGGCGATCGATGAGCGAGCGATGGATTCCATGGATCAAGAGCGCGAGCGCGGCATCACCATCCGGGCAAAAAACACGTCAGTTCCATGGCAAGGCGGGCTGATTAATATTGTGGATACCCCCGGGCACGCGGACTTTGGTGGCGAAGTAGAGCGGGTGATGAAGATGGTAGACGGAGTTCTTCTCGTCGTCGATGCCTACGAGGGACCACAGGCGCAAACACGCTTTGTTCTCAAGAAAGCGCTTTCTGAAGGACTTCGTCCAATCGTGTTTGTCAATAAAGTGGACCGACCGAACGCGCGTCCGGAGACCATTCACGATGACGTGCTCGAGCTTTTTCTCGAATTGGATGCCAGCGACGAGCAGTTCAATGCTCCCTTTCTCTATGGCAGTGCGAAGGAAGGATTCGCAGTCAATGACCTCGATGACGAGCGGGATGGAATGACTCCGCTTTTTCAACTGGTTCAAGATTATGTCCCGGCCCCCAAGGCTGATCCGGCTGCGCCATTCCGGATGCTGGTTTCGAATATCGACTGGAGCGACTACGTCGGAAGGATTGCGATCGGCAAGATTTTTGCGGGTTCCGTGAAAGCAGGAGACCGCATCTGGCGTCTTTCCAGTGATGGCAAACCTGAGCGGGCGAAAGTCACTAAGGTTTTTGAATACAGCGCGCTGGCGACGCGGGATTCCGAGGAGGGAGTCGCGGGAAATATTGTAGGAATTGCTGGTTTCGAGGAGGTGGATATAGGAAATACTCTTGCCCTGGAAGAAGAGGCAGAACTTCTGCCATTCGTCGAGATCGATCCCCCTACCGTGCAGATGCAGTTCATGATCAACAACGGTCCCTTTGCTGGAAAAGAGGGAGATCGGGTGACTTCACGAGAGATTCGTGACCGACTCTGGCGGGAAGCCCGAACCAACGTTTCCATTCAGGTGGCGGAAACCGATGAAGCGGGGATTTTCGCTGTCAACGCAAGAGGAGCGATGCAGGTGGCCGTTCTGGTCGAAGAGATGCGGCGCGAGGGGTATGAAGTCCTGGTATCACGACCCACGGTGATCGAGCGCGAGATCGAAGGCAGAAAGTGCGAGCCTTTCGAAACCTTATATCTGGAAGTTCCCGATGAGTCTGCCGGCAGTGTCATTCAAGGCCTGAACCAGAGAAAAGGGCGCATGGAAAATCTCATCACAAAAAATGGCAGGACGCATATCGAAGCGACCATTCCGACCCGGGGGCTCATTGGTTTCGAATTCGATCTCCTCAACCTGACGAGTGGCGAGGGAATTTTGAGTCATCTCTTCAAGGAATATGCGCCAAAGCTCGGAGAGATCCGCACCCGGAATACGGGCACGCTGGTCAGTATGGAGACCGGCCAGGCAATGGCCTACACGCTTGATACTCTGGAGACGCGCGGCAAGCTCTTTGTCGGGCCTGGAGACGAAGTCTACCAGGGAATGATTGTGGGTGAAAATCCGCGGGCAGATGACCTTGCCGTCAACCCAACTAAGGCGAAGCAGTTGACCAACTACCGTTCCTCGGGGGATGGGAAGTCGAACCAGCTGAGCCCGCCGATCAAGTTCTCCCTTGAGCGTGCCATCGAATACATTGCCGATGACGAGTTGGTGGAGGTCACACCGAAGAGCCTGAGGCTGCGCAAATACATTCTCGATCCGCACGAGCGGAAGCGGATGAAAAAGCGTGGCGAGTAGGAGAAAAACTTTGAAAAAGGAGAATCGGCTTAAAGACCGAACTGCAGTTTGCTGAGCATTCGGTAAAGGCCCTCAGGATCCTTGACGAGCTCCTCGTGGCTTCCAGACTCGGCAACTTTTCCATTCTGGAGGACGAGGATTTGGTCTGCATCGCGGATGGTAGACAGGCGGTGGGCTACGATGATGGATGTGCGGCCGATCATAAGCTCTTCGAGAGCCTGTTGCACAAGGCGTTCGCTTTCGGAGTCGAGCGCTGAGGTGGCTTCATCGAGGATGAGAATGGCAGGATCGGCGAGGAGAGCCCGGGCGATTGCGATCCGCTGACGTTGCCCGCCCGAAAGTTTGATGCCGCGGTCTCCGACCAGGGTGTCATAGCCTTCCGGGAAGCTGTGAATGAAGCTTTCGGCCTGGGCACGGCGAGCGGCCTCCTCGATCTCTGCAGCGCTGGCTCCAGGTCTGCCGTAGGCGATATTTTCCCGGATGGTTCCTCCAAAGAGAAGCACCTCCTGAGGGACGAGTGCCATCTGACTCCGGAGATATTCCAGAGGATAACTGGTGGCGGGCTGGCCATCGAAAAGAATACTGCCTGACTCGGGAGCATAGAATTGAAGGAGCAGGTTCGTGATGGTTGTTTTACCCGTTCCGGAACCTCCGACCAGAGCGATGCGTTGGCCGGGCCTGGCCTCAAGTTTGATCCCTTTGAGGACCGGGAGGTCTGGGCGCGAGGGATAGGCGAAGTGGAGGTCGCGGAGAGTGAGTTCGCCCTTGAGTCGCGCCGGGAGGCCATCTGCGGTGGTAGGATAATCCCTGCCTTCGACGTTTTCATTGAGAAGGTCGCGGACGGTTTCGGTGGCACCCACAGCTTTCTGAATCTGGGAGATTACCTCGGGGAGTGAACCCATGGAGGCCCCGACGAAGATGCTGAAAAGAATGAATTGATAGAGCTGCTCCTGAGAGATGGCACCGGTGGCGAGCATTTTCACTCCGAACCAGACGACGGCGGTGATCGTACCCATCAGGATGAAAATGATGAATGCGACGAAGGCCGCGCGGACGCTGGCGCCACGCATGGTGGTAGCGAGGAACCGGTCGAGGGCGGCTCCGTAACGGTGGGTCTCATGCGTCTCGTTGTGGAATGCCTTGACGCTGGTGATTCCCTGCAGGGTCTCTTCGACGACGACCTGAGAGCTTGCCAGCTGGTCCTGGGCCTCTTTCGAGTAGGTGCGCACCTTCCGGCCGAAAAGCGCAACCAGGAGGAGGACAACTGGAAGGCAGGCGAGCATGAAAAACGCGAGCTTTGCTGAGCTTATAAAAATGAAGACCAGCCCGCCGACGAGCATGACGCTGTGCCGCACAAGTTGCGGAAAGGTCTGCAGGAAGGTCTCACGGATCAGGGTAAGATCAGAAGCGATACGCGAAGAGAGTTCACCGACCCGGTGCTCGCCGAAGTAAGGCATGGGGAGGCGGATGAGATGGCCGTAGAGGTCGCGGCGCATATCGGCAAGGGCGGACTCACCGGCCACGGCAAAAAGGCGGATGCGGAAGAAGGCGATAGTGGCTTGGACGAGCAAGATAGCGGCCAAGGTCATGGCAATCTGGTCGATACTGGCGGTCATGGCTTCCGGCGTGGGCGCCTGACCACTGCTGGTGCCCTGTCCGATGAGCTGCCCCATGAAATACGGAAAGGCGAGCGAGAGCCCCGCAGTGAGAAAAAGCGCTAGGATGGCCGGAATGAACGTTCCTTTGTATGGTCGGAGGTAGGAGGCGAGTTGGAGAGCTTCCCGGTAGCTTGACCGGCTCGGTTTTAGGCGCTTTGCCTTATCCTCTTCGGGGTTTTTTTTCCTCCTTCTGAACACGGAGACTGTTTAAGCGGGGGTGAGGACTAAGGCAACCCCAAGCACGACCTGGGAGGATCATAAGCGGGGACGATCGGGAATGCGAAGGCGCTCTACTCTTTTACTGGGACAATGAGTTTCTCGATGATCTGTCCGCGGCATTTTTACCAATTCCGAGGGGCTGCAGCGCGTTCCTCTGGGGTGGCGAAAAAGTCATTCTGCTCGAAAGGCGGTCGGTTTGCCGGTGACTGTAGAGCAAGCCGAACGGCTCCTCTCTAGTTGCTGTAATCATCGAAGTTGGCGTTGAGTTCGTCCTCGGTCAGTGGCCTGCCGGGAGCCCCACCTTCTGGAACCTCGCCACCGGCAACCCAGACGATGGTGTTCATGAGGAGCTGGCGAAGCTCGTCATGCACTCCAGTTGTGGTGGAAGTAGCCACCAGTGAACCCGGCACCGCGTCCGCCATCAGGACAAGTGATTCCCCAGAGGAGGGGCACGGGTGTTTTTCTAACCACGGTGGCCACACCCGCCTTGGTCCAAAGGTTGTCAATGGTTGCCAGCTTTGCGACGCTGGGAATGGCGAGGCCGATCGGTTCAACCGGGACACCGGTGGTGCATTTGAGGGTTTGGTAGAACTCATCGATGGCTTCAATCTCTTTAACTCCTGGTGCTGCAGGGTAGCCAATAAGAGCTTTGATCTTCGCCCTCCAGAACGGGTTGACCGATTTTCCATCCCAAAAGTAGCCACCCCACCCACCGCTTGAAATACTGCTCCCCCTGCTGCTCCGAAGGGTGAACTGCGTAGTGCATAAACATGATTCCCTTGCCCTTGGAAGCGAAGGAATCGATCGTTTCCCAGCCTTGCGCGACGATCTTCGTGGCGTCGGTGTAGAAAATAATGGCGTCTGCCTGGTCGAGGATCTCGAGCTTGCCGGTGGGCCAATTCCTATGGGTGGTCACTTCTGCCGGAATGGCCGTCTGGTGCTGCTCGAAGCAGGTCGCGAGGAGAACTGAGCCTGCCTTGAATTCGTGAGCACCAGAGCCGTGAGACCGATCCCCATAGAGAATGGTGACTTGTAGAGGATTCTGTGTCTGGGCGACGGATTCAGGAATGAGGCCATGCAACCCGAAGGTCGCGAAGGCAAGAACTGGGAAGCGTCGGGTGAGATTGCCTGTCTTCATATAGAAAGAATGGGTTGTCTCTGCTGCGGTCGCTCCCAAAAAAGACGCTCGCAGGATCTTCCAACTGAGAAAGCAGGTCTCCCGGACAAACAAGGACCAATGATCAAAGCTGGCCTGACAGCATAATTGGGGTAGGATGATTTTCTGGATCGTGACGGTAAAGCGAAATCATAGGGGATCAGAAACGAGAAAAACCTTGAGCATTGTTTCGTTTTGACTGCAATCCAATCCATTTCAATGACCATCCCCGGGATCTTCAGAGCCCGCTCTTGATCCTGGTGATTTGTAAAAGAAAAACCCTGCATTCATGAAACTCCGTGCCCAGAGCCTCTGGCTTGTCCTGATTGCCACCACAGGATTTTTTGGAATGGTTGCTATGGCGGCATTTTTTACGCTGTTGCCCTCAGCGGATCAAGCAGATGAGCGCGCTATGGAAATGCGTCTCAAGCGGCTTGAAAGCGGGCTGTACAAACAGAGAGAGTCCTTAAAATCCTACATCAATGAATATGCTCCCTGGGATGATACGATCAACTTCACCCGGGGAGAAGATCCTGATTACATCGATGCGAACTTCTATAGTGAGCAATTAGCCGGTTCGCAGATCGATGTCGTGGCGATCTGGAACATTGCAAGAGAACGGGTCGTCGCGAAGACTTTAAAAGCCGAGGAGAATCTGACCGTTGATACCAGTGAGGAGATCATGGCCATCATCGAAGCCACCCCTGATCTGTTCCAGTCATCGGTGGGCGACTACAGCGAAGGGATCCTCCGCACTCCACGAGGGCTGCTCCTCTTCTGTGCGAGTGCCATCACCAATGACGATCGAAGTCTTCCAGCCCAAGGAACCTTTCTCGCCGGGCAATGGCTTTCGCAATCTTTGCTGACGACCATGATAGCCGGCGAGGATCATCAGGCTGAGCTGGTCCTTGGAAGTGACGGGGCATCCGCAAGTTCGGGTGTCATGGTGACCAACCGCGGTCAACTGCGCTCCGGCTTGGAGCTTGTCTCCCCCTTGGGCGAGTCCATAGGCGAAATTAAAATCACCGCCCCGCGCTCCGCACGTTTGGCTCAGGAAAACGCTCTCTTGCATGTCTTCGGTGCTTTGGCCCTGGGAGCCTTGATTTTTGTCGTTTTCACCTGGCGCCTGTTGGAACGTCGCTTTTTAAGACGCATCGAGGCCCTTACCGAAGACGTCACCAACCTCGAACAAGATGCCGGCCTTCGCCACCATCTCATGAGAGCACCGGGTGACGATGAACTTTCGTTACTCGCTCGCGACACCGGAGCGATGGCGAACAGGCTGGCCCGGGCGAAAATCGAGGCTGAATCGGCGACCCAAGCTAAAAGTGACTTTCTTTCCGTCATGTCGCATGAGCTTCGAACGCCCCTCAACGGCATCATCGGCTATGTTGATCTGCTCCAGAAAAGTCGTCTCTCCTCTGAAGATCAGGAGCATATGCAGGTGATCGAGGAAAGTTGCGAGACTCTGATGAGCGTGATCAACGATATCCTCGACTATTCAAAACTGGAAACCGAGAGTGTCGTGCTGGAAGCGATCCCGGCAAATATTGAAAACATCATTCGCGAGGTTGCCCTGATCTTCGAACCCCGAATTACCAAAAAAGACCTGCAGATCGAGGTGCAGAAGACCGAGGGCCTACACGTCGATTTACGTGTCGATCCCCTCAGAGTGCGGCAGGTGATCACCAACTTGGTCAGCAATGCTGTAAAATTTACTAATTCCGGGAACATCACGCTTTCCATCGACCCGCTGCAGATTGGTGGAGTCCTTGCTGAGGGTGTGGTTGTCAGGGTGAGCGACACCGGCATCGGCCTCACTGGAGAGCAACAAGGCAAACTCTTTAAGCCTTTCAGCCAAGCCGATTATTCGACCACAAGACTCCATGGAGGAACCGGGCTGGGTCTTGCCATTTGCCGACAGCTTGTGGAAAGGTGGGGAGGAAAACTTACCGTCGAGAGCGAGTACTGCCATGGCTCCACTTTTCAGTTCACCCTGCCCGCCCCTCAAGTTGCTCCGAAAAGCGAGGAGCAGAGCAGCACCGATCTCGAGGAAAAGAGACAGCCTGGTGCGGCGGCTTTATCCCAGCCTCTGAGTATAATCCTCGCCGAGGACAACGAGATCAACGCCAGGATTCTTCAAGTGATCCTCGACCGCCTCGGTCACGACGCCGAACTGGTAATGGACGGACAGCAAACGCTTGAGGCTCTCCGTGCGAGGAAATTCGACCTTGTCCTCATGGACATACAGATGCCGGGAATGGACGGATTAGAGGCCTGCCGTCAACAACGCCTCCGCGAGAAGACAGAAGACTGCGGGCACGTTTTTATTGTTGCCGTGACTGCCAACGCACTCCCTGGAGTCCGCGAAGAATGCCTCGCTGCGGGCATGGACGATTACCTCGCCAAGCCCTTCAGGTCAGAGCAAGTGAGTGCGCTGATTGATCGCGTGGTGGCTTTGAGAGAAAGCAGAGACTCCTAATCGAAAAGTGTTCACCGCGAGAGCAACAAGAACAGGTGCCTGCAGTGGGGAAACAGATGCCGCTGTGAAGTGCCTGACAGGAATCACGGAAGCCTGAAGGGAAGAGAGTTGTGATGCGTCGCAAAAAGATTGCTTCGGGGCAGGTTCATGGTCGTCGGTTGCTTTTTTCCTGAACAGCCTTAAAAAAGAGTGTGGAACAGGAGTTTCAAGCTGAGGAAGGATCGGCCGAATCTCATGAGGCTGGGGAGCTTGTGGATTTTTCTCAGTTTGATTCGCTGGTCGACGGGCCACGGTCTCCATGTGTGGAGATTTATCGTGATTTTATCAAAGCAGCGCTACGATCTCTGGATGAGCTCCAAGAAGCCGCCAGTAAAGGCAGCTTTGAAAGCGTCGAATCCATTGCCCACCAAGTAAGTGGCTCAGCAGCGTTGCTCGGCTTGGTGAGGTTTAGTGGCCGGATGAAAACCAGCGAATTGAATGCTAGGGAAAAGGAGAGTCTAGCGCACTACGCGACGGAAAAATGGGTAAGGGACTTGAGGCTTGTGCTCAGCCTGACTACCGACAGGGTTGAAGCGGTTCGCGGGATCAGTCCGTGAAGCTTTGAATTGGTCCGTAACGTTTCAGTTTATTGTAGACCGATTTTTCGGTGATCTGAAGTTGACGTGCGGTCTCTGCTTTATTTCCGCCACATGCCCGAAGGGTCTGGATGAGAGCAGATTTTTCCAGCTCGCGGAGCGGAATTCCGGCAAGGTGGTTTCTCCCAGAAAGCGGATACTCCTCCTCCGCCGTCGTATCTTTCACGATTTCTCTCGGGAGATCTGCGGAGCAGATGATCCCATTCGTGCAGAATGCAGCTGCTCGCTCGATGGCATTCTCCAGTTGGCGAACGTTGCCAGGCCAGGGATAAGCTCGAATTTTATGGGCGGCATTTTTATCGAGTTTGATAAGAAGTCCCTGCTTTTGCGAAAGTTGATCAAGAAAGTGCCTAACCAGTGAGTCAATATCCTCCGGGCGCTCGCGGAGCGGCGGCACGTTCAGGAGGATGACATTGAGCCGGTAGAAGAGATCTTCTCGGAACTCGCGGCGCCGCACTTTCTCCTCGAGGTCAATGTTCGTAGCGGCGATCACGCGCACCTTGGCGGTAATGGCCTTGTTACTGCCCACGCGAAAAAATTCGCGATCCTGGAGAACGTTGAGCAGCTTCGGCTGGAGCTCGAGGGGCAGATCACCAATCTCATCGAGAAAAAGCGTTCCACCTTCTGCCATCTCGATTTTTCCGACGCGTTTCTGGACTGCTCCAGTGAACGCTCCTTTTTCATGTCCAAAGAGTTCTGACTCGAGAAGATCCCGAGGCAGGGTCGGACAGCTTACGGTTACGAAGGGTTGGTCTGCAAATGGGCCGCTGTAGTGGATGGTCCGTGCAACAAGACCTTTTCCCACTCCGCTCTCACCGAGAAGAAGGACAGTGGAATCGAGATTTGCGACGCGCTGTATACTAGAAAGGATCTCCTTGGTTGTATTGCTTTGTCCGATAAAGTCACTCGTTGGCCTCGAAAAACCCAGAGTTTCCTTGAGCGCTCTGTTTTCTTTTTTCAGCTCTCCGTGTTTGATGGCATGGGAGAGCACGGTGAAAACCTCATCGAGATCGATAGGCTTGGTGAGATAATCAACTGCGCCTGCTTTCATCGCATTGACCGCAGCCTCGACTTCTTCTTTGGATGAGAGAATGACAGCGGGAATATCAGGAAATTTTTCAGCCAGAAACTGAAGGAATTCCATGCCGTCTCCCTCGGGCATCCGAAGATCGAGGATTACAACGTCAATGTCGTCAGAGATCAGTTCTTTAGCTTCCTTTCCAGAACTCGCGAGGAGGGGATCAAACCCGCGTTGTCGCGAATGATAATCGAGAAGATTCCGAACAGTGGCATTATCGTCCGTAATAAGGAGGCGATGGCGTTTAGTCGTTGCTGTCTTCATGGACGCTTCTGGGTGAGTGAGCGGGCACTCGGAGCGAAGGGATCTGATACTGAATACTGTAGAAGAAATCCCGGCACGATCCAAGGGTATTCTATTCTATTCTATTCTTCTTTCGATAGCCCGTGTTGCCTCACAATTATTGACACCGGGAGGTGCAATTGTGAGGCAACTGCTTGATAACGTTGCGTCAAAATGGATGACACCGGATGGCCAGAACATCCAGCATAAGCAAAAAGAGTACCCAGGAATATTTGGAGAAGATGCGAGATCGCTACCAGAGCAGAGGCAGGGAGGCCCGTTCACGGCTTCTCGATGAGTTGTGCGAAGTCTGCGCATACAACCGCAAGCACGCTATCAAGCTGATGCGTCCGGGCGGCTATCGACGAGGCACGCCGAAGGGCAGTGTCCCGGGCGCAGGCCGATTTACGGGGCGTGTGAGCGCGCAGTAGCCAAGCAGGTATGGCTGGCGGCCAACCAACCCAACCATGCGGGAAGCTGCTCAAGGGTGTGCCGCCGTTGTGGCTGCCCCATCTCGAGGAGAAGATCGACGAGGAAGTGCTTGAACGCGTACTGGCAGCAAGAGCCTCAAACTACGGCCCGATTGCCACCAACTCGAGGGGCGCGTGGACGGGCACATCTTCATCAGTGTGCTGGCTTACCATCAGTTGAGCTGGGTGGACCACTACCTTGAGCAAGCCGGGGATCGCCGCGAGTGGAGCACGCTGCGTCGTCTTCTGGGCACTCACTCGTTGGTGACTACGCGCCTGCCTCTTGAAGACGGGCGCATCTTCAGTCTGCGTCAGCCCAGCGTCCCTGACGCCGAGCAGGCGCAGGTCTACAAGGTTCTCGGGATCGATTGGAAGAAGGCCTGCCCGCCAAGAAAGACGGAACTGAAAACCCAGAACTCAGCGACAACTTTGTAGTGCCTTTGCCCCCCGAGCTCAGGTTCCAGGAGGGATACAGAGCGATGGCAAGAAACTTCGGCTGAGTCGCTACGCCGCCGAATCCTAAACTGAAGGCGTTTACTTCGCGAAGATTGGCCAGCATTCGCCTGCCCATCGATGGGATGCAGCGATATCACGCTGCGGGTGGATTGAGTGGTGGCAATGCAGGGCGTTGCCGCTGAGTATCAATTTTCTTGCCAGGTAGATTGAATTTCCTGAATGCCCGAGCGAGGTCATCACCTCGCCACGGCCCCTGCTCACCGACACCGAAAAGGTGGCTCTGCAGATCCGCGAGCGCGGATGCCATGTCCTGGTCCGGACTGCAACCGCGCGGCTGAGTGTCTCGCCAGGCAGCCCATTGCTCATACGCCGCCATTGCGTCGTGCTGGCGGCAGGCTTGTAGCAGGCGGCGTGCGGCGACCTGGTGGGGCGGGTTCAACACGCTCCAGAATCGCTGCAAGCCCGCGAAAATCCCGCGCCATCGGAACGCCAGCAAGCCGATAACCACGCCGGATGCCAGTAGCCACTCCCAGGGGGGACCGGAAGGCGCGACTTCTCCAGAAGAGGTGACAGCGGCAGGCGCAGCGACTTCGAAGGTGACAGCTGGAAGGGTTTTCGATTGGAGTTTCTCCAGCTCCGGATTCCACCATTGGTAAGTCAGGGCAGGCAGCTCGATAGTGCCTGGTTTCTCGATGAGATAGGTGATGGTTTCCCGGCGTTCCCCGAGGAATTCCCCGCGGGCAAGCTTGTCGTTGGTCGCCGCTGCGCCCGGATAGACACGGATGCCATCAGGGGCGGCATCTGGCACTGGCGCAAGCGCCATACCGGGGATCTCCCGGGCCCGCTGGACAATGCTGCGCTTGAAGACCGTTCCCACCCGGGCCGGACCAGGCTCAGGCTCCCACGACTCGCTGAGTTCAAGCGAATCGGTGGTGACGAGGAAGTTGATGTCCTCGCTGCCCGGCGGCCGCTCGATCTGGAATTTCAGGACCGGCGTCTCTGCCTGCATTGCTTCGGCGGCACCGGTAAATCCTTCGCGTCGCTCGAAGCGCACTGGAAACGAGGCAATTTCGAGTGTGCCCACCTGCTGCGAAAACAGGGCGAATTCGTGGCTTTGCACCACCCAGTTCTCGCCATCCAACTGCTTCGAACCGACCACCGGATTGCCGATCTTGACAATCAAGGTGCCGGGCACCTGGGGGAGATCGAAGCTGGCACTGCCGGAAAATGACCCCCGGGCGCGGAGCTCGATGGTGAACGGCACCCGCTGGCCGATCCAGGCTGCAGTCTCAGGCAAATCCACCGCCAACGGTGAAACGGCCGCGGTCACGGGCGCAAGCGCGAGGAGGAAGCTCCCCATGAAGGCGGTGAACAGATGTCTCATGGTGACGCTCCTTGCTGCCCACGGGCGTGTTGATAAGAGAACTTGGCCCGGAGAAAATCCGCCGGCTCGGTCTGCACACGCCGCAGCCAGAGGGCCTGAATCTCTTGATCCGACATCGCCTGCCCAGCGCTCACCTCGGTGTCCTGGCCCTCGTTCTTTGCGTCCTTGTCGAAAACAATTTTGTCTGCTCCGATTTTCTGATCACCCATATCTCCGCCGCTGGCCTTCACCAGTTCAGCGCGTGCGGCCGCCAGGGCACGGTTTTCTGCCGCTTCCTTCCAATCGGGACGAATCGCCAGAGCACGGTCGTAACAAGCGATGGCGGTTTCATACCTGCCGTTCATCAACCAGGCATTGCCCTGATTGAAATGTGCTGCCGCGCTGTTGACGAGGGCGAATGTCCGCGCCGATTTTTCGAATTCCCCGGCACGATACCAGGCGCTCGCCCGCCACATCGAGTCCTCGAAAACCCGGGCCGCTGCGATGAATTCACCGCGGCGAAAAAGGCGCTGCCCACGCTGGTCCGGCGTGAACCAGAGCCCGCTCCACGTCACGGCTGCAACAATCAGGATACCTTTCATGCACTCGCCTCCACTTTCTCTGTGCGCCGAAACGAGGCGAGCACGATCAGCCCGAGCACCGGCAGAAGCCAGTAACCGGCCTCCTGCCATCGCTCACCCGCCTCTCCGCCCTGCGCCACTGGCGCACTGGCAGCCCGGCGCACGATGGCTTCGATATCGCCATTGCCGATAGCCAGCGGCACAAGCTTCGCCTGCAGCCTGCGGGCCGCATCTTCGAGGGAATCGCTCGGGGAAGCATCGGGATTGGCGATGGCGAGAATCTGAACCTGGTAAGGAAGGTTCCCAGCGACCGAATCCAACAAGCCGGGATCGGTGTCGACAGTATCCGCCAGCACGACCAGACTCCCGCCTTTCCCGCCGCGGTCCAGCACGCGGGCGGCTTCGGCAAGCGCGAGATCCAAGCGATCGCCAGACTTGGGCATGATCGCAGGACTGACCTCGACCGCCATCTGTGCCACGACGTTGGTGTCCCGTGTCGGCGGCAGCACGAGATGAGCCGAGCCGGCATAAGCGACCAGGCCGAGCGGTTGTCCTTTTCGTTCTGCGGCGAGATCGACGATCTTCAGATGTGCCCGTTCCAAGCGCGAGGGTGCCGGATCGGGGGTGTCCATAGAGACCCCCGCCTTCAGAACAACCATCAGCGGTGTGGTGTCCTCGGCAAAGGGACTGGGCTCCAGTCTCCACGTGGGGCCCGCAATGGCGACCGCCGCGATCAGCCAGGCCGCGAGCAACCCGCCGTCGCGCCAGCCACCGCCAGACTGCTGCCCTTCGACGAGAGCGCTGAGCAGTGCGGGGTCGATCTGCTTCCGCCAGCCTCGCAACGGGTCGGAACGGCGGCGCCAGATCCACCACAGCCCGATCACCACTGGAATAAGCAGCAACGCCGCGGGGCGGATCAGGTGGAAACCGGATGCCAGACCGCTCATTTCACCACCTCCAGTTTCCCGGTGAGCGGATGCACTCGAACCACCTCAGGCGTTGCGGCGCGGGCCGAGGGCCGTGATTTCGCAGGACGGCCAGGGTCTTCTCACCCGCCGATATGAGCAGCGCAATCAGCAGGGGCCAGAAAAACAGGTCCCGTTTCGGACGGTGGCTGATGACCTTCACCTTGCGGGTCTCTATGCGGTCGAGTTGCTCGTAAATTCCGTCCAGTTCCTGGCGATCAGCAGCGAAGAAATACGATCCTCCGGCAGTTTCGGCGACCCGGCGCAGCGTTTCCTCATCCAGCTTTTCTTCGCCCAGGGTAGAGGGATCTCCCATGGCCACAGCGTGGATGCGAATGTCCCGCTCGCTGGCGATGCGCGCTGCTTCGACCGGGGGCACCTGACTTTTCGTGTCGTTGCCGTCGGTGAGGGCAATGATCGTCTTCGCGGGGGCATCGCTTGCCTCGAAAAGGCTCACCCCGAGACCGATGGCATCGCCAAACGCGGTACGCGGACCAGCCATGCCAATGGCGGTTTCCTCAAGCAACTGGCGGGAGAGGTCCAGATCGGTCGAAAAGGGCGCCTGCAGAAAGGGCGCATCGCCAAAGACCACCAGGCCGACCCGGTCGCCCTCCCGCTTGGTGAGGAAATCGCCGAGGACTTCCTTCACCGCGCTGAGGCGATCGACCATTGCACCTGCAGCGCTGGTGAAATCCTGCTGCCGCATCGAACCCGAAAGATCCACCAGCAGCAGCAGATCGCGGGTGGGAAGGTCTTTAGTCACCGGCGGCTCGAGCCACTGAGGCCTGGCGATGGCAGTGACGAGGAGCAACCAGATCAAGGCCGGCAGCAGTCTCCCGCCGATGGACCCGGTCACAGGAGCCTGAGAAGAGCCACCTCCCACCGCGCTGCGCAGCCGCTTCCCGAAGGGCACCCGCACCGCCACAGCGGAAACCTTCCGGGCGGGCAGCAGCGCCCGCAACAGCCACGGGAGCGGCAACAAGGCGAAAATCCAGAGATGGGTGAATGTCAGCATGAACGGGGACGGTGACAGGAGATCCAACGGGCGGCGAAGGCGCGCACGGGTTCTATGTCGCGGCCGTGGGGACGGCGGCTGTAGATTCCTGAAGCCAGCTCGGTGCGGACCTCGTCAGGCACCGGCTCTCCAATCTGTTGCGCGAGCCAGTCCACCCAGTCTCTGCCCGAGCTCGCGGCGATCACCGATCTCGGTGCTACAGCAAGCGCAGTGCGGCGCAGGACTTCGGCGATGGTGACGAGGTCCTGAGCCTGCTGCAGTTCGCGCAGCGCAGCGCGGCGATAGGCATTGGCCTGGCGACGCTTCCAGAGCCGCACCGCGAGACCGAAGGCGATGATGCCGACGCAGGTGACGACGAAATGCCAGCCCAGCGCCAACGGCCACCAGGACACCTCGGGGGGAAGTGCCAGATCATGGAGCCGATCGAGACTGGTGGCGTGATCGTTCATTTCCCAACTGAAAAGTGCTGGCCGAAAAGCTCCCGCAACTGCCCGGCGGGAGGAGTGGCTGTGGAAATGGGGAGAACAGGCACCTGCAGGGCCCGGAAAATCTCGCGCCACCTATCGAGGAGGTCGGTGAACTGTTGTTGAAAATCGGCTGGAAAGCCGCTGCCCGCCGGCAACGGCAATAGACCTTCCCTGGTCGAGGCGACCATGCCGGGATGGTTCCAAAGCGAGGCACCGAGAGGATCGTAGACCGCGACGATCAGCACATCGTTGTGGGCCGCAAGTCGGGTGGCGAGGCGTTGAGTGTCTTCGTCCGCCCCATCGAGGTCGCTGATCACGACGACCAGATGGTCATGGTTGGCGCGGCGAGCGGCCGCCTCAAGAGCAGTGTTGATGCCGATATCACCCGAAGCAGCAGGACCTTCAGCGAGCGCCTGGTTAAGGCGGGTCACCTCGTGCAGCAGCCGCAGCCCCGCGGTCTGGCTGCGCTGCGGACGGAGATCGATGACCTCATTATCTCCGAAGATGATACCACCCACCCGATCGCCGGCCTGGAGCGTACGCCAGGTGGCGAGCGCGGCCAGCTCGGCAGCGGCAACTGATTTCATCGCCCGGCGACTGCCGAAGAACATCGGTGAGCGCTGGTCGACCACCAGCAGGACGGGACGCTCGCGCTCTTCAGCATAGACGCGGACATGCGGTTTGCGCAGCCGTGCCGTCGCCTTCCAGTCGATCGTCCGCACGTCATCGCCCTGGGCGTAATGGCGGAGCTCCTCGAAGGCGAGGCCGCGGCCGCGCAGCCTGGAGGCGTGACGGCCAGAGAGCAGAGAGTGGACAGGTTGGCGTGGCAGGAACGAAAAGCCACGGGCGTCGGCCTGGAGAAGGACCAACTCGTCGAGTGTGATCGTGATCCGGGCGTCCATGGGGATAGGGCTCACACGCTGGCGACCGTTTCGAGAAGCGCTTCGACTACTTCGCTACGCGTCTTGCCGACGGCTTCGGCTTCATAACTGAGATGGATCCGGTGGGCGAGGCAGGCCGGTGCGACGGCGCGAATATTCTCCGGCGAGACGAAGTCCTGCCCCTGCAACCAGGCGTGGGCGCGTGCGGCGGCATCGAGAGCAAGTGTGCCACGCGGACTGGCGCCAAGGCGAATCCACCTTGCCAGATCCTCACCATGGCGCTGCGGCTCGCGCGTGCCGATTACGAGGTCAACAATATAACGCTCGGCGGCCTCACCGACGTGAATTCCAGCCACCTCCCTGCGGGCGGCGAAGATCACCTCCTGGTCAATCGGCTCCGGCGCTTTGGCACTAGTGCCAGCTCTTTCACCACGAACCAGCCTGAGAATTGCGGCCTCGTTGTCGGCCGGCGGGTAGGGGACGTTGACGTAAAGTAGAAAGCGGTCCATCTGCGCCTCCGGCAGTGGGTAGGTGCCCTCCTGCTCGATGGGGTTCTGGGTGGCCAGGACGAGAAACAGGTCGGGCAGCTTGTGAGTGGTTCCTGCCACAGTAATCTGCCGCTCCTCCATTGCCTCCAACAGCGCGGCCTGCACCTTCGCTGGCGCGCGGTTAATCTCGTCGGCGAGGACCAGGTTGCCGAAAATCGGCCCTGCTTGAAAATCGAAGTTGCCGGTCTGTTCGCGATAGATCTCCGAGCCAGTCACGTCGGAGGGCAATAGATCCGGCGTGAACTGCACACGGCTGAAATCGCTCTCGACGAGCTTGCCGAGGGTTTTGATCGAGCGGGTCTTGGCAACGCCCGGCAGGCCTTCCATGAGGACATGGCCATCGGCGAGAAAGGCGACCAGAAGGCTTTCCACCACCGGTTCCTGCCCGATGACAGCCGCGTTCATTGCCTTCGAGATCTGGCCGATCGCTTGGTGAGGAGTCATAGTGCTGATATTAAAAAGGGCCGCACCCGGATAGAACAGGTGCGGCCCTAGATGGGTCAGGTCAATGAAGCATCAGTTGCCGCTGCCTTTGGCGCCCGCGGTCACAGCTTCCATCACCCTGCTAAGGTTGAAGCTGCCTGGTTCCTGGCGCGGCGGGAACTCCTTGAAGCTCTGCAACCACTGCCCGACGTAGGCGGCCGCCGGGGCGATCAGGAACGCGCGCTCCATCCGCCACTGAGGATAAGACATCGCCTCATGGTCGGCCCGCTCGAAGGGGTCGGTGCGCAGGTTGAACAGCTTGGGCAGGCGGAGCTCGACGAAGGGCTCCTGCCAGACGTCAAAGCCATGTCCACGCTGCTCGAGGAACACCATCTTCCAGTTGTTGTAACGTAGCCCGGCGACGTTGCCGTCATCGGTCCAGTAGATGAACTCCTTGTGCGGCCACTCGGACTCACCCTTGAGGGCCGGCCCGAGGTCATATCCGTCCACGTGCACCTTATAGGTCATGTCTCCAACCTGGCGCCCCTCACGCAGATCCGCCTTGACGGTGCTGTCACCGGCAGCGGCGAGCAGTGTCGGTAGCATATCCTCGTGGGAGCCGATATCATTGACGACCGTGCCGCCCTCGATCACCCCGGGCCAGCGGATAAGCGTTGGCACACGATAGCCACCTTCCCAGTTGGTGTTCTTCTCACCGATTCGCTACTGGAACATGTTGCTGACGTTAGCGGTGGAGATCGGGATTTAATTGAATGCACCGTCCCCCCGCAGCGCCGCAAAACTGATTAGTTGCTCTTATCAGAAAGGCGACCGCTTGCAATTAAATTTTAGTTTATCCCTTAGGATTTACCATGGCCTGGTTGATGGCACCGGTGATGGTCGTTTCGTCCATTGGCTTCAGCAAATAGGCCGTGGTACTTAGACGCGCCGCACGCTGCGCGTTTCCGAGTTCGTCACAAGCCGTCATCATGATGATGGGCGGGCGGGTGCCCGGGTTGCGGAGAGCGTCGAGCACCACAAAGCCATCCGCTTGCCCCGACAGATGCAGATCAAGAAGCACACAGTCAAACCAGTTTCCGTCGATGTGCTGGAGAAAATTCGCTGCAATGCTCAGAGCTATCGTCGTCTCCGTCTATATATTCCTTAGCTGTTTGAATCCGCCGAGGAGTAACAATCACTGATCCTCAGCCTATACGAACCCGGCGCTCACCGCCATGCTACCTTGGTTCAATCAGTCAATGGCTGGCGGCCGGATCGAGCCCCGCACGACCAGCCAGCCGGACGAGTTCCGCCACCGAGGCCACCCCCAACTTGTCGGTCACATGCATGCGGTGCAGCTTCACCGTCTGTTCCGAGATCCCGAGATCTCGAGGTCCGCTGCGATCTGCTTGTTGAGTTTACCCGTGATCACATGGGTCAGAACCTCCCGCTCGCGAGGCGAAAGCGTTTGCAGCCGACTGCGCTCGCCCTCCGCACGCGTGTCGGCTGAGCGTCGCCGCAGCGCTTCCTGCAGAGCCAGAGAAAGATCGTGGACATTGACCAGCCCAACCTTTTTCTCGACCAGTGCCAGTAGTTTGGAGATCGTCCGGTTCAGCCACAGCAGGTCGTCCTCCATCTCGAGACTGGACGGGCCGAAGAGGTGCCCCACGTAATCGGCCGAAGAGGAACTCACCAAAAGATAATCGGTGACCGCATCGGTTCCGACCTCCTCGTTCGTCATCAGCTCCCTGGTGAAATCGAGAGTGAGCTCGTCTCCGGCCAGACTGAGCGTCAGGAACGTCGCGAAGCGCGTGCCGTCGACGGTGCCACAATGGAATGGGGAATCAGTCTCCCGAAAGGAAGCATGGTCGTCTCCCAGGCCTGGCCGCCTCTGTCCCCGAAAAGTTAGCTCACCCGGTTATGCATCAGCTCCCATGCCTGACCGTCATAGCGCATCAGGGGCTTTTACGGCAGCCGGGGAGAGAAGAACAATGATACCAACAAAAAACCCACCCAGACAAGAAGACACAAAAAAGTGCCCGAGAAGCCGAGGGCGGGGCAACCAAGAAATATGCTCTACTTTCTCAACGTGAAAAAACAATTAAGCGGATCTAGAGCGAGGGGGGGAGGGGGTAAAGGCTGGGGTTTTTTGGGTCGGGGTTTTTTGGGTCGGGAGAGGGATGAAAAGCTGGGGTTTGTTAGGTTGGGGTTTTTTTGGGTTGGGGGAGGGATAAAAGGCTGTAAGGCAGTTTTGTTATACCAAAAAATTTCTCTCTGGGGTTTTAACCGCATCTTTCGCGCCAAAATAAAAGTTTTTATATAACTTATTAATGTTAAGCGATATAAAAAATACTAGATAAACACACCAGAATTCAGATACTGTATTTAGTATTGTATTTTCCAGACATATCATGTAAAAATTACAATTAAGAAACAGCGGTTTTGGGTTACAAAGAAAATGGTTCAACTATGGTTGAGAATGGGAATTCGAACTCTACAATCTAGAAGATGACCTGAGCGAGGCTTCATACCTCACCAGCACAATGCCTGAGAAAGTGGAAGAGCTGGAAGCAATTCTGCGTAAGCTTCTGGAAGAAACAGGATCGAGAATACCTTGAGTCAGGAGATAGTTGCGCAGTGAAAATCGTTTTTCTAGACGCGGACACCACGGATGCGGGGGATATCAATCTCGGGCCGATTGAGGCGCTGGGATCGCTGACCTGTCATGGGGTGACTGCTCCAGATGAGGTGGCGGAACGCATTGCAGATGCCGAGGTTGTGCTGACCAACAAGGTGGTTCTGGGGGCTCTCGAAATGGAGGCTGCGTCACGGCTCGAACTGGTCTGTGTCTGCGCGACCGGGACCAATAATATTGATCTTGCGGCAGCCAGGGAGCGCGGCATTGGCGTGGCCAATGTGGCCGGTTACTCAACCCCGGGAGTTGTGCAGCACACACTGGCACTGCTCTTGAATCTGGCGACTAACATTCACCGCTATGCCGGAGAAGCAGTGCTCTGGGCCGAGAGCCCGATCTTCTGCCGTCTCGATTATCCCATAGTCGAGCTGGCCGGGCGTCGGCTCGGGATCGTGGGAGTGGGAGAGGTAGGGCGCCGGGTGGGGGTGGGGGCAGAAGCTCTCGGCATGGAAGTGGTCGCGCTCGGGCGCGTGGGTCAGTCGCAGGAGACAACACACGCAGGATGGCCCAGACTGAGCCGAGAAATATTTTTTAAAAGCTGTCATGCTGTGAGCCTTCATTGCCCACTGACGCCGGAAACGGAGTGCTTGATCAACCAGAAAACTCTCGCTTGGATGCCCCAGGGGGCCTTTCTCATCAATACCGGTCGCGGTGGTCTGGTGGACGAGCCGGCGCTGGTGGAAGCGCTGCGATCGGGAAGCTTAGGCGGTGCGGCTCTGGATGTCATTTCTCAGGAACCTCCGGAGAAAAAGCATCCCCTGCTCGATGCCACGATCCCGAACCTTCTAATCACTCCCCACAGTGCCTGGGCGTCTCTGGCTTCGCGGCAAAGGCTGGTTGCAGAGATCGCGGAAAACATTCGGGCCTTCCTGGTAAGAGAACGCAGAAATCGTGTAGATCAGGGGGCATAAGCTGGAAAATCCCTCAGGCGGATGGCGGATGGCGGGAGCGATGTTGCTGGAAGCTGGTTTTCTGGTGTCGGATTTTGGTGCTTTACTGCGGGTCGAAGTCGCGTCGAGGAAGATCGTCCGATTCTGAACAGATGGCTTAAAACCAGAACTCCGTCGTGGAGAGTTCCAAGTTCGGCAGTTAGGATCTTGGCGTCGCCCCTGTGGGAAGCCATAGCGGTAGTGGTGCCTATGGCCACCTGATAAAATGATTGGCTCTTTCGATGATGATGGTGGAGTTCCCCACTCCCGGGACCACGGAGCTGCTGCGAGAGCGGGTGCTCTGCCTCGATCCCGTCTGCTCAGAAGTCACCCGGTAGCTGGTGGTGACAATGCTGGTGCTGGTGGTAGTGGAATGCATCTCTTGTGGCGAAAGACGATCGCTCGGAAGACCATTGCTCGGCCATTCGAGGTGCCGGTGGTGGGATGAGAGAGGCTGACCGGTGGGCGAAGTGCAGGAGCCGAGCGTCAACGCGAGGAAACCGGAAGAAGGAAGAGCAGTCTCACCTCCCAAGGCTAGCAAAGGTGCACAGCGGTGTAAGAAAGGGCACAGAGAGGGATTTAGAACAACTCCGGCTGATCAGGAGTCGGATCCGTCGCTTCTTTTTTTTCGAGGTCCGCGGCGGATGGCTCGGGGCTTCCGGCCACAATTCCGTGAAAGGAAGACTCGTCGAGAACCCTCACCCCGAGAGACTCTGCCTTGGCGAGTTTGGAGCCGGCCTTCTCGCCGGCCAGCAGGTAGGTGGTTTTTCCACTGATCGAGCCAGAAACCTTCCCTCCAGCGGACTCGATGATTGCTTTGAAGTGCTCGCGGGATTCCGAGAGTGTGCCGGTAATGACCCAGGTGGATCCCGTGAGATCAGCGCTGCCCTCGCTTGAGGAAACCCGTGCACGAGTCGGATTGAAGTTTGAAGAATGGGGATTAAGCGAGAGCTCGGTGATTCGCGAGAGCTCGGCGCGCCCCGCATCGGAAGCAAAATACTGGAGAACGCTCGCGGCGGCGACCGGGCCGACGTCGGCATTGATCTGGAAATTCGAGAGCTCGGATTCAACCGCCCTGATCTGAGTTTTAAGTAAGTCGTAGCGCTCTTGGCGGGAGACTTTCTCGGCCTCACTGGTTGGCGGTCTGGAGCGGTTGCGGGGGGAAATCTCTCTTTGTTCCGCTGTTTTTTTTGCAGCTTCAGCGATCAGTCGAAGAACGTGAGAGGAAGAAAGATCAGAGAAGGTTTCGTGGAGGCGGGCGAGTTCCTTGGCGGCGGATTCACCAATATTCGAAATGCCGAGTCCGTAAATCCAGCGATGGAGGGCTTGACTGTTCCGCGCGCGATCGAGACTATGGAGGAGGAGCTGTGCTTTTTTCTCACCGAAGCGCCGCGGTTTCGACTCCTCACCGGTCTGCAGTTGCGCAGGGTCAAGGAGGAGGTTGGCAAGCGAGTCGAGATGGACTTTGGCGGGATCGAAAAGGTCGATCGGTGAGCTCACGAGGCCAGATTCGACCAGCTTGATAGCGACCGCCTCACCGACTCCCGCGAGGTCGAGTGCTTTCCTGCTCGAGAAGTGTCTGATCCGGGTGACGGCCTGGGCTGGGCAGGTGAGGTTGGTGCACCGGAGCGCAACGAACCCATCCGCCTGGGTGACAGGCTCGCCGCAACTCGGGCAGCTACCGCTGACTGCGTCGATGAGAATGTAAGGCTCGGCTGCGGCTGGACGCTTCGCCTTCACCACGCTTACCACAGCAGGGATAATTTCGCCGGCCTTCTCGATGACTACGGTGTCGCCGATGCGGACATCCTTGCGGGAAATCTCGTCCTGGTTGTGGAGGGTGGCGCGGGAAACCGTCGTGCCTGAGACGAAAACCGGATCGAGTTCCGCCACCGGAGTGAGGACCCCAGTGCGGCCAACCTGAACCGAGATATCGCGCAGAACAGTCTCTTTCTGTTCCGGGCGGAACTTGTAGGCTGCCGCCCACTTCGGGAATTTGGAGGTCGATCCGAGGCGTCGGTGCAGGGAAATGTCGTCGACCTTGATCACCGCGCCGTCGGTGCTGTATGGAAAGGAATGGCGGTCGGAATCGAGGGCCCTGATGGCCTCGATAAGTTCGTCGATGTTGTCGGCCTTCCGTAGCCACTGGGTAGCCTTAAGGCCAAGACGCGGGAGGGTGTGGTGGAAGTCCCACATGGTGGAAAATGGAGCAGTGCCTTCAATGTGTCCAAAGCTGTGAAAGATGCAGTCGAGTGGGCGCTCCGCGACGAGTTGGGAGTCGAGCTGTTTGAGGGTTCCAGCGGTGGCGTTGCGGGGGTTAATGAAGGCGGTCTCTCCGGCGGCTTGCCGTTGATCGTTGAGTTCGGCGAAGGCCGCGTTCTCCATAAACACCTCACCGCGGACTTCAAACAGAGCCGGCGGGGTTCCGGTCAGGCGCAAGGGGACGCTTTTGATCGTGCGGATGTTCTGAGTGATGTCGTCACCGGCGGCGCCATCACCTCGAGTGACAGCATATGCAAGCCGGCCATTGCGATAGAGAATGGAGACCGCGACACCATCAATTTTAGGCTCGATGGTGAGCTTTATTTGGGAGCTGTCGATGCTACGCCTGAATCGTTCGTGCCATTCGACGAGATGAGCTTCGCGCATCCCCTTCCCAGCTTCCGCAAGTTCCTCGTCTTTGAGTTCGTGGATATCTTCGATCGAGAGCATGGGCACCTGATGCTGGCGTTGTTCGAATCCCTCGAGAGGTGCCCCACCGACGCGTTGAGTGGGCGAGTCTGAGGTGATGAGCTCGGGGTAAGAGTCCTCAAGCTTTTTGAGCTCGCCGAGGAGGACATCGTATTCCGCATCCGAAATCTCCGGTTGTGCCTCCAGGTAATAAAGGCGGTTATGGTGGTCAAGACGGGTGCGGAGGTCTTCGATGAGAGCTTCAGCGGCTGGTCGGTCATCCATGGTGGCTCCGGTATGAGAAATCAACTTAGCCCGGATGAACAGAGAAAATGTGAGCAGCGGGCTGATCCCAGCTTTTCTTGAGCAGACACGGGAGGTGCCGGGCAGGTCGAGCAGTCGGAAGAAATGAGGCTCGGTTACTGGCCGGGCCGGTTATTTATCTATCGTCGTTGGGTGATGCGGTTCGGTGCGCCTCCTCCTCCAGCCGCTCACTCAGCCACTGTTTGATCATGCTCTGGTAATTAAGATAGCGACTTCGAGCAACCCGCTTGACGCGTGCGAGCATGCGCGGGTCGAAACGCAGAGTAATTGTGGTGGATTCCTTTGTGTCAGGAATCAGGATAGATCCGTTCATGAGCGAAGGATCCAGTTCTGTCACTTGCCAGAAATCAGCCTCTTCATCTTCGGAAGAAAATTCCGGAATGTCGCTCCAGTTGGTAATTGTTTTCACGTGGTCAGGAAGAAGATGGGTCTAAGGATTCAACCGTGGATCTCGGCGATCTTGCGGCGATAAAAGGTTGACTCGGCATCAGTCATGTCACGGGCAAGGAGAACGCGATAGTTTTTTCCATCGGTCCAGAACACGCTGAAGATAGCGCGGTCGCTGATGCTTTTTCCGAGGCAGAAATAGCGGGCCTCATCACCAGCAATCTCAGTGTCGGGAAGAATGCGGAGCGCGAAAGGGTCCTCGAAAGCTTCCTCAATCTCACGAGGTGTGATTTTTTTGAGATCAAAACTGATGTCGAGCCAGTCAAATTCCATATCCGATTGTTTGAAAGTGCTTTGGCGTGGAGGGCGCGTGAAGGGCTCCTTGCCTGAAAACCTGTAAATTTCTGAAAATGTTCGCCTTTCTTGTCGAACATGCACTAGGCTAGCGCTTAGGTAAACCGGAATCCAAAAATGCTTACTCTAGGAATTGACAGTGGAACCCAGAGCACGAAGGGAATTGTTTTAGACTCGGAAAGCGGCGAGGTTTTAGCCAGTTCCCAGAGCAGTTACGAGCTTGTTTCTGGCCTGCCTGATGGCCACCTCGAACAAAGGCCCGGGGACTGGATCAAAGCGGCGACCCAGTGCATCAAAGATTGTCTGGCCTCGCTTGGAGAGAGAAAAGCAGAAGTGGTCGGAATCGGCGTAAGCGGCCAACAACACGGCCTCGTTGCTCTCGATGAGGAAGGAAATCCGGTGCGCGATGCGAAACTCTGGTGTGATACGTCCACTGTCTCGCAGTGCGAGGCGCTCGCAGCCGAGTTCGGAGGATCCGAAGGGCTGATCGCCATGGCGGGGAATGCGATCCTTCCGGGATACACGATTCCAAAACTTCTCTGGATCAAAGAGAATGAGCCGGAAAACTTCGCGCGGATCCGAACGATCCTGCTTCCTCATGACTATCTGAACTTCTGGCTGACTGGAAAATATCGCATGGAGTATGGCGATGCCTCGGGAACCGGGATCCTCGATGTGCGTACCCGATGCTGGAATCGCGAGCTGACTGACTTTGTCGATCCTCGGGTCGAAGCGATGCTTCCCGAGCTCGGATCTTCGAACCATCCGCACGGTCCGCTGAAGCCAGAGCTGGCCACTTCCTGGGGATTGGGGAAAGAGGTCATCGTAAGTGCTGGAGGTGGGGACAACATGATGGGCGCTATCGGAACCGGGAACATCTGCCCCGGTGTGGTGACTGCGTCTTTCGGGACATCGGGAACGCTTTACGGTTGTTCCGGGGAACCGGTCGTCGACCCAATGGGCGAAGTAGCGGCATTCTGTGACAGCACCGACCAGTGGTTGCCCCTGGTCTGCACGATGAACGTGACTGTGGTCACGGAGAAGTCGCGCGCGCTTCTGGGAATGAATCTGAACGAGTTGGAAGCGGCCGTCGCGTCCATCTCTGCTGGCGCGGATGGTCTTACCTTTCTGCCGTATTTGAATGGCGAGCGCACGCCGAACCTCCCCTTCGGGAAGGGCGTCCTGCACGGCCTCGATCAGGGAAACATGACGCCAGGGCACATTGCCAGAGCGGCCATGGAAGGGGCGACACTGGGCCTTGCCTACGGTCTCCAGAGGTTCCGTGATCTCGGGATGACCCCGCAAGAAATACGCCTGACCGGCGGAGGCTCGAAAAGCGCGACCTGGAGGCAGATGGCGGCAGATTGTTTTGACGCTGAGGTTGTTTGTCTCGAGTCGGCAGAAGCTGCTGCCCTGGGGGCC
Organism: uncultured Verrucomicrobiales bacterium; assembly: GCA_943789025.1. GTDB lineage: Bacteria > Verrucomicrobiota > Verrucomicrobiia > Verrucomicrobiales > DEV007 > CALSSN01. Next base: position 70,307 of record CALSSN010000008.1, on the reverse strand, counting down.
GCGATTCAGGCGATAAAAACAGTCGGTGGCGAAGACTATGAAAGCCTGGCATATCGTCTTGTCCGTTTGGACGAGGCCTCAAGATGTGCCCCGGTTACGCACGATCGAGATTTTTATACGGAGCGGATGCAGCGGTTTTCTGGTCTCACGAAAACTTTGAGAGACGGAGGGTTTCTCTAGCTTCACACTGCTGATTCGGAACGGTGGGCAAGTCACTCAAACGTCTGGCAGAAAATAGTCAACTCGTTGGCTGGGTGATCGCAACATGCTTGAAGGCGCTCGGCACAACCCTTCGGTTTGAGGTTGACGACAGATCCGGCATGCTTGGCGACCCGGGAATGCGTGAGCCGGTAATCTGGGCGGCCTGGCATAACCGGGTGCTTATGCTTCCTGAATTGTATCGTGCGGTGCTCCCCGATCGCCATGGCTCTGTGATGACGAGTGCAAGTAGAGACGGGGAGATTATAGCGGAGGTCATGGCGCGCTACGGTGCGGGATCAGTGCGCGGATCCTCTTCAAAAAAGGCGCGCGGCGCGCTGGTCGGAGCAGTCAACGTGGTGCGCAAGGGTGGAGACCTCGTGGTGACGCCTGACGGGCCGCGTGGGCCGCGCTACGAAATGCAGCCCGGCCTGATCAAGATCGCTCAACTGACCGGCGCCCCGATCTTCCCGATCGGCATGCGACCGAGAGTATCCTGGAGGCTGGAAAAAAGCTGGGATCGCTTGCATATCCCTCGTCCCTTCAGCACGGTAGAGGTAACCCTGGGACCTTTACAGAAGATCGGACGTGATGCTGATTGTGAAGTTGAACGTTTGCGGGTGGAGCAACTGATGATTGAAATCAATGGCGGATCAGATTAACGGGAAAAAAGTAGCTTCCGTCGTTCTCGACGCGTGTCGTGCAGAAGTGGCAGAGCTTATGGCCGAGGGCAGAAGACCAGGACTTGCTGTGGTTCTGGTAGGCAGCGACCCGGCTTCCGAGGTCTACGTGGCCTCCAAGGAAAGAACCTGTCTCGACCTCGGGATGCATTCCAGAAAACTCGAGTTACCAGCTTCGACCTCCCAGGAAAAACTCCTTGAGGTGGTGGCTGACCTTAATGCCGACGAAGATATCGATGGGATTCTCGTCCAATCACCCCTTCCTCCCCACATGGATGAAGGGGAGGTGGTGCGGGCCATCAATCCTGCGAAAGACGTGGATGGGTTTCATCCAGAGAATGTGGCGAAGCTTGCTCTGGAGGATCCGAGCGGTTTTGTCCCGTGTACGCCACTGGGGTGTCAGCGATTGCTTGAGGCTTATGCGATCGATCCGGCCGGCAAGCACGTGGTGATTGTCGGCAGGAGCTTGATTGTAGGAAAAAGCCTCGCTTTACTTCTCATGGCGAAAGGTCCCTGGGCCAATGCCACGGTGACGGTTGCGCATTCCCGGACACAAGACCTGGTGGCAGTCACTCGCCAGGCGGACATCCTGGTCGCCGCGGTAGGTGTTCCCGAGATGTTAGGAGCAGAGCATGTCCGGGAAGGAGCCGTGGTGCTCGATGTGGGAGTCAACCGGGTCGATGATCCAGAAAAAAAACGCGGGTATCGGCTGTGCGGAGATGTCGATTTTTCTGCTGTCGAGCCGCTTGCCAGCGCGATCACTCCTGTTCCTGGTGGAGTCGGTCCCATGACCATCGCCATGCTTATGAGCAACACAGTGAAAGCCTGTCGGGCGAGACGTGGGCAGCAAGAAGAGAGGTAAAAAAATTTCTCTTTTTCGAGCGGTAAGACAGAAGGCACCCTCTCTCCCTAAAAATCCAGAGGATAGGTCACTCGGATAAGAGTGAGACCGTCAGCAGGCGCAGAAAAGTGCCATTTTTCTCCTGTCGGATCAGCGAGCATCGTTTCGATGTCATGGAGGTCGGTTCTCCCTTGGCCTGCGCGCACAATGGCGCCTGTGAGCATGCGCACCATCTTGTATAGGAATCCGTTGCCGGTGAATTCGAGGTCGATCACCGAGGTATCTGCATGCTCAGCGAGAGAGTGGCGAGTTAGAATAACCGAGGAAAGCGTTCTTCGAGTGTCATCGGGGTCCTGGCTGCGGCCCTGGCTGTCTTTTCCGCGGGAGACCGAGAAGCAGAAAAAATCGTGATACCCTTCCAGCAGGGTTGCGGCGTCCTGCATGACGTGAAGGTCAAACTCGTCATAGAGGTGCCAGGCGCGCTGATGGAGTTGTGGCATCAGGACCGGACCTTGGGCGATACGGTAACGGTAGGATTTCTCAAGGGCGCTGTGCTGGGCGTGAAAACTTCGTTGGCACGCAGTTGCCGAAACCACCCTGATGCTTGGTGGCAGTTTGGAATTAAGGGCTGCCTGCCATTCGCTCGCTCCCATATTGCTGGGCTGGGGAATATCGACATGGGCAACTTGTCCGGTTGCGTGCACCCCGGCATCCGTTCTCCCCGATCCTTGGAAAAGAAGCCGCCGGCCACAGACCTTCTCTCCCGCCCGAATGAGTAGATCCTGAATCGTATTTCCGTTCGCCTGACTCTGCCAACCTGAGAAAGGTGCCCCATCGTAGGCAAGGGTGAGTCGGAGCCTAGTAGTCGTCGTTTCGCCCATCGACATCCCAACTTCCTCCGCCTCCACCGAAACCGAGGTCACTGAATTCATTCTCCTCGTCGTCATCATCGTCGATGTGAAAAGCTGCCAGATCGGGGTCAACTCTACCCTTACCGATGCCATCGAGGGCTGAATCCTGCTGGGATTGAAGATAGGTCTGGAGGATCTCGACGGCAGCTACTTGGTCGATGATAGACTTCGACTTTTTTGTCTTCTTTCCGATTTCTTTCATCTTCGCCTGGGCGGCGGCGGTGGTGAGCCTCTCGTCCACCATCTCGATGGAAATATCCGGAAGTTCCTCGGTCAGTTGTTCAACCCAGGCTTCGACGGTTTCAGCAGCTTTCCCCTTTTCCCCGTCGAGCTGGAAGGGAAGCCCCACGACCACGACCTCTGCCCCCTTTTTTTCAATGAGGGAAACGACATCTTTGATCGCATCTGCCGGAGAGCCTTCCTCTGCGATCTTGATCGTTTTTTCGGGGTGCGCCATGATGCCAGCGTCGTCACTTGAAGCAATGCCGATGCGGACGCTGCCGTAGTCGATTCCGATTACTTTCATGGTCTAAGTGAGGTGGTTGAGGGGTTTGATAGGAATAACTTCTCGGACTTCTCTCTCGAACGCAAGGAAGAGAAGATGCTCAGAGAGACAATTAGCGGAGCCTTTCGGGAAGATCTTCAACTACTTTTTTGATTTCATCAGCTTTTTCTTTACTCGCTACGAGAATCGCATCAGCGGTCTCCACCACGATGAGATTGTCGACTCCAAGCAGCGCAATTTTTTTTCCCTCTCTGCTGAAGACGATGTTTCCGGCAGACTCAATCTGGGTGAGGTCACAATTGGCGCGGTTGTCAGAAGGGTCCGCATCGAGATATTTTGCAACAGAAGGCCACGAACCGACATCGTCCCAGTCGAAAGTTGCCTCCATCATTGCGATCCGGGAAGAACGTTCCATGAGGGCATAGTCGATGGAGAGCTTGGGCAGATTTGAAAAATCGCTGGAGATCGTTTCCTGAGGGTTACGGGACGCAATGCACTTGGTAATGAATGAGGCAAGCTCGGGGCAGTAGGTTTCCAGCTCTTTGCACACCGAAGCGATCGACCAGATGAAGATGCCTGCATTCCAGGAAAAAGTTCCAGCTTCAAGAAAGCCTTTTGCGGTCTGGGGGTCTGGTTTTTCGGTAAAGCGAAGAACCTTGTGGGTTCTTGTTTCTCCGCATCCAGGGAATGGGGTGATTGCGTCGCCCCGTTCGACGTATCCGTAACTCGGACATGGCCAGGTGGGTCGGATGCCAATGGTGAGAAGAAGGTCGGAAGCACCGGCAGTGGCGAGTGACGCCCGCATGATCTGATCGTAGGCCGCCGTGTCCTGAATCAGTTGGTCGGAGGGCAGAACTACCATAGTGGCTTCCGGATCACGTGCAGCAACAAGACCTATGCCGAGGGCGATGGCGGGTGCGGTATCTCGCTTTTCGGGCTCAGAAATAATGTTAGCCGCGGGAAAGTCTGGCAGGAGTTTTGCGATTTCGGGGGCTTGCAGAGCGTTCGTTAAAATCAGAATGCGTTCCTTCGGAATCAAACTCGAGACGCGATCGACCGTGTTTGCGAGGAGGGTTTTTTTCCCAAAGAGATTAAGAAGTTGTTTGGGGATGTGGTTTCGACTCACCGGCCAGAACCTGGTGCCGCTTCCTCCTGCGAGAATGAGGGCATAGGTTTTTTCTAGTTGCTGATCTGGCATGGGTGAGATCTCGTCTCGCAGGTGAAGGCTGCCAACCGATTTTTATCCCGAACTCAGCGATCTGGCATATAGGTTGGTAACAAGGCATGACCTATCTGGACTTCCACCTGCTCTTCAATCTGCCGCTCTTTCTCATCCTGCTGTGGATCGTACGAAGGAAACTGCTTCGCGCGCACCTCGTCTGTATTGGTGCCGTGGCCGCGCTTGCTTTCCTCGCTACTTCGCCATGGGACAATGTTGCCGTGGCCCGAGGGATCTGGGACTTTGACTGGGAGCGGGTGACGCAAGTGGAGGTGGTTCTGGGTGGCCAGACGTGGCGGCTGCCAGCAGAAGAATATGCGTTTTTTGTGATTGAGACCTTGATTGTGGGCCTTCTTGTTGTGTGCTTTCTGCCGAGCAACAACGACAAACCGGAAAGTAAAGACAGAGAAAATGAGCGGGTGTGATGGACGAGTTCGCATATTTCAGGCACCTGCTTTTCTGGCTCCTTCCCTTCCTTCTCGGGCAGTGGGTGATCGGTTGGCGGATCTTCTTGAGAAACCGATATGCCATTCTCGGGCCGACCCTGATCGCCGGGGTCTATTATTCACTCTGTGATGCGGTGGCCATACGTTCGGGCCTCTGGTTTTTTGGCGAAGGTAAAACCACGGGAATCACCCTGGGAATCGTCCCTGTCGAAGAATGTGTGTTTTTTCTCCTTACTGCCCAGCTGGTCGCGCAGAGCATCGTTTTGCTCCTGCCTGAAGCTAATCGATGGAAAGACAAAGAATGATGGCTGTGAGGCGATTTCCGTGCAGGAAATTTCCAGGGCAGCCTGAGAAGTGCCGCAGTCGACAAAGAGCGGGCTAACTAACCTGCGTAAGACGCCTCGACGCGTTCGGCCACATCACGGTAGCCATAGTCCGCATTGTAAATCTGCTTGAAAGACTCAAGCGCCTCAGCAGCCTGGCCCATCTTGTCGTGGACGAGTCCCAGGGAGTAAAGCAGCTCTTTTTTGGTGTCGTCCATGGCGGTTATTTCTCTGATGGCTTCGGAAAATTCGTTGGCTGCCATATCGAGCATGTTGTTTTGCTCGAAGCATTTTCCGAGTAGAAGCATGGCGCGAATACGGATGTGAGGGTTGTTCCGGGCCTGCTGAAGTTGCGGTATGGCTTCTTTAAATCTTTCTGCGTTGAAGAGGCGTTGTCCAAGTTCAAAGCGGAGCTGTTTGTCGGTCGGATTACGCTCGATTCGTCCCTTGGCCTCCTCGACAAGCTGCTCTGAGCGTTCTGCCACAATGCCATGAAGCTCGCCTTCCAGCTCATGTTTTTCTCCCGGGTCGGTGGCCTTGGCCAGCTTTTCCTTAAGCTCGGAGATCACACGTTCTCCTTTGCGATCGTTAAGGATGTCGATTTTGCGCTGTAAGTACGGATCGCCGGCGCTCAGGGAGAGCGCGTAGTGGTACCACTGCAGAGCTGCATCAATTTCATCGAGCTTTTCGTGAAGTTCAGCCATCTCCCGGGCATAGCCAAGTTCGCCGCTTCTCTCATCATACTGTCCAGCGAGGTCGTTGCGGAGCTCCAGAAGCTGCTCGTGGGTCATCGCAGCGCGGTTTTTCCGCTCAAGGGCCGCAGCTTCGTCGCTGTTGGCGAGGAGGTCTCGCATGCCTGTACTTGAGTCCCACTTCTGCTTCGCCATGGAAGCCCGTGCGCTGGCGTCCTTGGCTCCTTTTACCGCATCCATGTCGGTGGGGTCGACTCTGACGATCCCATCGTAAACTTTCATCGCCTCGTCAGACAGATCCAGATTGAGCAGGTGCTCGGCCAGCTTGTGAAGGTTGGCAGTATTATCTGGATACTTCTGTCGGATGGTTTCGAGCGCGAAGGTGGCGGTCTCAGGGTACCCGGCGGCAATCGATGCGTCGAAAAGGGCATTGTTAGCAGCGAGGCTGAGAGGATCCTTCCCCAGAGCTTTCTCGCATTCTTCCATCGCGAGCGCAGGGTCTTTTTTGATGATACTCTGGATTTTCATCCCGGAGAACCCGCCGCCTGAGAGATTAAGTAACTTTTTCTTCCCCTTGCCCTGATGCAGACAGGCCTTGCGAAGAGATTTGCGGCCTTCAAGAAACCCGGGTTCGTTTTTTACGACGGTTGAGAGAAGATTGATCGCGTATTCAAAGTTGCCCAGTTCGTAGGCACTGAGCGCTTTCAGCCAGAGGTTCCTGTTGGCCTGCTGAAGATCATCTTCTTTGAGAATGGTTGATTCCATTGTGCGGGGAGGAGACAGAAACTGTTAGCTACACCCGAGCAAAGTCATTTGTGCTTGATGGCCTCGGGCGACGCCTGATCGGTAGAAAGGCGAACCTTAACCTATAGCACAAAGGGCTGGTTTTTGGCAACGGTTAAGGAGCGATTCCTGTCTTGGCTTTCTTTATCATCGTGTTTCCGCATACGAGCGCAGCAAAAGAAGCGCTTGAGACGAACTCATTGAGGGGATTTCTGCGGGCCGCTCTGAATCCCTTTGACGCCGGTCGTCTGCCTGAGCTTGCAAAGTCCCGCGTCAGGCCGTTTCCTGTCTGCATGCAGCCTGTTTGGATCTCCATTTTACTGGTCACTTCGTGTCTCCTTACCTCGTGTGCCAACTACAACAAAGAAGATCCATTCATGATCACGCTTCACCTCGAGGGGTCTTCGATCGAGGGTGAGAGTATGGTTTTTCCGGAGCACGTGGGTTATCCGCCAAAAATCAGGTATTTTCGGATAACGCCGGAATTCACGCACAGGCAGGTGGAAGCCTTTTACCCTTTCCGCGCGGAGGATGGAAACAGTAATGGCGCTGTTCTCGTGCTGGGAAGTGTCGGACAACGGCGGCTTTTTTCGACGACAAGTACCAACGAGGGAAAAATTCTTCTGGTGAAAGTAGACGGGCGCACCGCGGACTACCTGATGATCGACCGTGCAGTGCGGGACGGGATCATTATGATTCTTCAGGGTATCAGCGACCCAATGCTGGATCTCTTTGAAGACAAAGATGTCGGGTGGATAAAGCTTCCGGAACCTCCGTTTGGTCCTCCTGAAGCGGAAACTCAGGAAGATCTTTTTGACCCGCTTCTTCGTTAAGGTTAGCCTGCCGTTCTATGAAGCTGATCATTCTATCACAGTGGAAGAATTTGCTTATTCTTGTCTTGCTGGTGCCTCTTTCCGACCTTTCCGCGGGTAGATTGGAGCTGGTTCTTCCGACCGATAATAAGGGCATTTTCTCATCGGACCCGTCGCGGTTTTATATGTACACCGACAGGCACTTCGAGGGCGCCAATTCGAAACCGTGGACAGGCGGAAAATACGGCTACGTTCGCAATCAGAAGCGAACCAAAGAGGGGATGATTTTTACCCGCTTCCATGAAGGAATCGATATTGCTCCGGTGAAGCGGGATCGCTCGAGACGGGCACTCGATAAGGTGCGGGCAATCGGCAAGGGGCGAGTGGTCCATGTGAATACCCTGTCCGGTAGGAGCAGTTACGGGCGGTATGTCGTTGTGGAGCACGATTGGGGGAATGGGCCATTCTTCAGTCTTTACGGCCACCTTGAGAAAATCGATGTGAAGGTCGGTCAGCGCCTTCCGATCGGGCAGTCGATCGGGCAGATGGGGTGCACTGGGTGGGCTGGTAGTCGCAATGTCGAACGTTCGCATCTGCATCTGGAATTAAATCTGATGATTCACGATCAATTTCCCCGGTGGCACGATCAGAGATTCGCGGACCCGAACCATCATGGCGATTTCAATGGCCTCAACCTTATCGGTCTGGACATCGCTGATCTCTATCTCCGCCTGCGGGAAAATCCTAACCTGACCATCCCGGAATTCGTCGCTGAAATGCAACCTTACTTTCGGGTCGCATTTCCCAAAAATGGAGGGGACATGCAACTTCTGAAGCGTTATCCATGGCTCTGGAAAGGTCCGAAGGGAGGGAACGTCCCATCTTTCGAGATCACGCTTTCACGGTCCAGCATTCCTTTGGCGATTGAGGCTTCGACGAAGAAAGTCGTAGGGCCCACCGTAACCTGGGTAGAAGACTCATCTCTTCTCCATGCTTACGCGACCATGGGGCGCCTCAATGGCATCGGGAAACGGGCCACCCTGAGTGACTCGGGAAAGTCCTTCCTCAATTTGCTGACCGGACGTTTTTAAAATGGCTTAAACCTTGAAGATTTTTTCGCCTGGTGATTTTTTCCACCACGCGCCGACGCGCTTTCGAAGCTCTGCCACCCCCCGCCAGGTCTTCGGGAGAAGGTAGAGGGCGGCGGCCAGAAAGACCCCTACCATAACAAGTGCAAGCAGTGGGCTGAAGGCGATCACCCCCAACCCGGAGAGAACAACGACGTCTTCGGTCACACTCGCGACGCTGTTGGAAACCGGCTCGGGAGAGGCGTTGATGAGCAGTCGCGTCGAAGCCTTCGTGGCATGGGTCGTCGCGGCAAGACCCCCAGCGAGAAGTGCCCCGATCACCTGGAGGGCAGGATCCGCCTGACCGAGAGCGGGCAGGGCAACAAGCACGGCTCCTACGGGCCGAATGAGGGTGTGCACAGAGTCCCAGAGGCTGTCCACCCACGGCACTTTGTCGGCAAAGAATTCGACGAAGAAAAGTGCGCCAGAGACAGAAACGACGAGCGGGTGGGACAGTACTTCCAATGCATGAAAGCGGCTTGCCAGTTCGAGCAGATTGAAGTGGAGAGCGAGCCCTGTCGCGAAAACGGTGAGGTAAAGATTCAGCCCAGCGAGGCTGGCTAGGCCGAGGGCGACTCCCAGTTGGTCGATAACATCCATCTTTTATTTAGAGGGTTGCTCTGGTGTTGATGTTCAATTTGCGATGGGCATGTGTGTTGCCTGATTCACCGGGGCCCACGAGAAGTCAGAGGGAGTTGCATTTCAGCTTTGGCTTCGGCCTCAGCGAGAAGTCCTTCATGAACCATGCGGTGGAGAACCATGTCCCGCTCCTGGAGTGCCGCCTCGGGATGGCGCACTGGGTCGAGGCGATTGGGTGCTCGCAGCATTCCGACGAGGATGGCACTCTCCCCGAGAGCAAGGGAGGTCGCTGGCTTGTTAAAGTACGCCTGACTTGCTCGCGCAAAACCGTGATTGTCCATGCCGAGAAAGACCCAGTTCATGTAGATCGCAATGATTTCTTTTTTGCTGAAGTGCTGTTCGATGCGCAGAGCGAGCATTGTCTCGATGAGTTTTCGTCGGAAGGTGCGAGCTTGGAAGCCATAGGCTGTTCGAGCTACCTGCATGGTGATGGTGCCTGCCCCTTCCCGGATCTTGCGCTCTTCCAGGTTGCGAAGAATAGCTCTTGCCACTCCCTGGAAGTCCACCCCGTGATGGGCATAGAAACGACTGTCTTCTCGGGCGATGAGTGCGTTGTGGAGGTCTTCCGGGAACTCATCGAGGCCGAGGATCTGCGGTTTCTTACCATGCAGAAAAGGGAATGCCTCAGGAGGGAGTTCTGAAACGCGTTGTGGATCGTTCATGGTTCGGAGGATTCCGAACTCATACTGTTTCGTCTCATTGTAAAAGTACAGGAACCCTGAGACCAGCGCACAGCTGGTGAGAAGGCCGAGGGCGAGGAACAACCCCAGCGCGGCGCGCCAGATCTTTTTGTTCCGACCGGAAAAGCCCTGTCCTTCTGGGAGGCTTTGCGCCTTGGGATCGCACTTTTGTGTGCTGGGAGGATGTTCCGTCACAGTTGCCATCTAAACGCCGATTGCCCAACGATCAAGGACGCGACACACTGCAGGGTCATGATGTATCCACAGGTAGAGAAATTAATCGATCTGGCTCTCGAGGAAGACATGGGTCCAGGCGACGTCACCAGTGAGTTTTTTGCGCCCGACGAGCAAACCACCACTGGGCGCATTGTCGCTCGCGAACCGGGGGTGCTCTCGGGTGTGGATGTCGCGATTGCGGTCTTCCGAAAAGTCGACGCTTCTCTCGAGGTGGATACTGGCCTTGCTGAAGGGGCAGCCTTTCATCGCGGCACAGTCCTCATGACGGTGACTGGCAGTACGCGGAGTATTCTCACTGCAGAGCGCACGGTTCTCAACTTCCTCCAGCGCCTTTGTGGAGTCGCCACCATGACCCGTGTCTACGTCGAGGCGGTCAAACCGTATGGCACCCAGGTGCTCGACACCCGAAAGACGACCCCGGGATGGCGCCTCCTTGAGAAGGCGGCGGTCAAGGCAGGAGGGGGCACCAATCACCGCATGGGCCTCTACGACCAGATCCTGGTCAAAGACAATCACCTTCTCGCCAGTGAGAGCTCAGGCGCTCTTCAGAAAGCGATTGATGCAGCGAAGAAAGCGAACCCGAAAATGCTGATCGAACTCGAGGCCGACGCCATCGACCAGGTCTCCGCCTTTCTGGCGCTCAAGGGTGTCGACATCATCCTGCTTGATAACATGGCTTTGGATGACATGCGTCGTTCGGTGATTCTGGCGGATGGCAAAGTCCTCTTTGAGGCCTCGGGAGGGATCGTCCTTGAGACCATCGCCGGAGTTGCTGCCACCGGGGTGGATCGTATTTCCTGCGGAGCGCTCACACATTCGGTCCGTGCTCTCGATCTCGGGATGGATTTCGATGCCCCCTGAAATTTTGCTTCCCAATTCACTGCTTTATCATTCTGACTGTGCTCGATCATCGTAGAATTTCCCGTTCCCTGGCGGGTGCTTCCATCGGTCATCAGATCGACTACCACAGCTCCTTGACTTCGACCAATGACCGGGCGCTGGCACTTGCTCGGCAGGGATACCCGCACGGGCTGGTAGTGCTCGCCGACAGCCAGACGGCAGGTCGCGGACGGCGCGGAAATGACTGGGAATCACCAGCCGGCCTGAATCTCTATATGACGGTTCTTCTTCGGCCCGGGAGAGACCTGTCTGTGCCGCGCTGGCCGCGCCTGACGACGCTCATCGCCCTGGCGCTCTGCCGTGCGATCGAGGAGGAAATTCCCGAGCTTCAAGCTCTCATTAAATGGCCGAATGACATCTATCTTGGTGATCGCAAGGTGGCTGGTATTCTGGCTGAGAGTGGTCAGGAAAATGATGGAGTAGGGGGAGAGGGTTCCCGCTTTGTGGTCCTTGGAACCGGAGTCAACGTCCACGCTCGGCCAGAGGATCTGTCTGCCGAGCTCCGCGCGCGCGCAACCTCACTCGCCACCGCTGCGCCGAGGTTCGCCTGCTCCCGCGAAGCTGTGGCCATCAGCTACCTGCGTCACCTGGCTGCTCTCCTCCCGGAGATCGAGAGCGGCTTTGGTGTGCTACTTGGTGAGGTTTCCACCCGCAGTTGGCTGCTCGGTCGTGATGTGGTGTGGAATTCTGAGAGCGGGGCACATTCCGGTCATGCGCTCGGGCTCGATTCCGACGGCCAACTTCGCGTCCGTCTTCCTGACGGCAGCGAGCAAAGTCTCGGCAGCGTTGAGAGCATCCGAATTCGCGAGTAAAGTCCAGCCTGTTTCGAGACGGAGGTCAACCGATGGTATCTGTATGAGAAAGTTCGCGATTCGTGGTCTCAAAGCACTCGTCGCCGTCACTGTGTGGAGTTCCTTGACCGCTTGGTGCGAAGAGGAACAGGGGCGCCTTACCTGGCACGCTTCTCCGCGGGCGCTCGCCGAGGGAGCTGTGATTACTGATTGGCCACGCTTTTTGGGGGCCACTGATAATGCGGCGACATCTGAGCGCCCTCTCTTGAAAGACTGGGGAGAGGATGGCCCGGCGCTTCTCTGGGAGTTAGAGCGCGGTGAAGGCTACGCCTCACCAGTGATCTCTGGAGATCGCTTGGTTCTCTTTCACCGAGCCGCGGGGAACGAGCGGATCGAGTGCCGGAATGTTCTCAATGGGGAGGCTCTCTGGGACTATGCCTATCCGGTCGATTACCGGGATCGCTATGGTTACCAGAACGGTCCGCGTGGGAGTCCGGTGATCGATGGAGACCGGGTTTTTACTCTGGGCGTCACCAGTCGGATCAGTTGCCTTTCTCTGAGCACTGGCGAGCTTTTTTGGGAGAGGGACCTGCAAGCGGAGATGTCGATTCGGTCGTCTTTCTTCGGAGCCGGATCGAGCCCGCTGATCTGGGGGAATCAAGTGGTGGTGATGATCGGTGCCGAGAGAGGCCCTTGCGTCGTCGGTCTGGAGAAAGAGACCGGGAAGCACCTTTGGGGGGCGGAAGAGACATGGGGTGCTTCCTACGCTTCACCGCAGGCCATGGGAGACAAGATCTTAGTCTTCTGTGGTGGTGAAAGCCGACCACCGCAAGGCGGTCTGATTGCCATTGATCCGGCATTGGCAGGCAAAGTTATCGGACGATTTCCCTGGCGGGGAGAGAACTATGAAAGTGTCAATGCCTCGTCCCCAGTCATCCTGTCCGGGGACCGGGTGTTTGTGACCCAATGTTATGAAGGAGGAGGAGGGGTGCTTCTGCAGCTTACCGAAGATGGATTCTCAGAAATCTGGAAAAATGAGGATTTGGGTGCACATTGGATGAACCCTGTTCTCGATGCGGCAGGCGAGACACTTTTTCTCATCGATGGTCGCAACCAGCAGAACGCGCGGCTCGTCGCGGTTGATCTCGATTCGGGAAAAGAACTCTGGGACGAAGTGATCCTTTGGCAGGACATAGTGGATGGTCGACCCTACAACCTGGGGATCCAGAGAGCCAGCCTCCTCCAAGCCGATGGAGCCACGCTCTGTCTGGGAGAGCTTGGCAGCCTCCTCTGGCTCCAGCTTGATCGCGATGGCGCGAAGGTGCTCGCGCGTCACCAGCCCTTTCTTGCGCCCCAAAGCTGGACGCTTCCCGCTCTCTCCCAGGGACTGCTTTTCCTCATGCAGAATGAAGAGGATCACCTGACCGGAGCGGGTCCACGCCTCCGCTGTTACGACCTCCGAGGGAGCGGGGAGCAGTTGACAAAGCCAACCCTCCCCCGATAGAGTCGCGCCTCTGGTCGCAGAGCAAAAGCCAATGGGTGATGCAATCAATGAGAGCCCGTCCGGGGGCACCGATCCGATTCGATCTGTTTCGATCGTTCTGCCTATTTTTAACGAGGAAGAATGTATCGAGGAGGTCGTGCGGGAGATTGTCGCTGCGGTCGATGGGCTTGAACCTGAACTCGAAATCCTCATGGTAGACGACGGGTCCGAGGACGCGACGCGGGAAATCCTTACCCGCCTTGACCGCGAACTGGCGATGGCCCGTTACCTTCCTCTGCCCAGAAATATGGGGCAAAGTGCGGCCATGCTCGCCGGAATGAGGTTTTCCAAGGCGGGACGTGATTGTTACCATGGACGCTGACGGTCAAAATGACCCGGCGGATATTCCTGCACTTCTTGCCGGGTTGGAAGGATACGATTGTGTCTGCGGGTATCGTCCGAACCGCCAGGACTCGGGAGCGAAGCGCCTCGGGAGCAAACTTGCCAACGCGGTTCGCAGTCGCTTTCTCGAGGACGGAATCATCGACACCGGATGCTCACTCAAGGCAGTGCGCCAAGAGTTCACAACTGAACTCCCGACCTGGAATGGCATCCACAGGTTTTTCCCTGTGTTTTTTCGTCTGGCTGGCGCCACTCGGATCAATCAAGTGCCGACCAACCACCGGCTGCGAGCGGCAGGGCAGAGTAAATACACAAACTTCGGCAGACTGAGAAAGACGATCTGGGATCTTTTCGCTGTGCGCTGGCTGGTCTCGCGCTGGGTCGACCTGACTGGAATCAACCGCTGAGCGGACCCTCTGCACGTGAGGTGTCTCTGGAGAAGGCAAACGGATGAAAAACCATTGGTGCTTTTTCGGTTCATGCACTACCAGTCCCAGTCGTCGTCATGGCGACGAAGAAAGACCAGTATCGTAAAACATTATCATGAAAAAAATCGTTAAGATCTCCTTGGCCATTCTCGCGTTGATTTCCTTCGTCGGCTGTGTCAGCCCAACCTGCTTCGGTTCCTTCCTACGCGCCTTCCGGTGGATACGTCATGCCGACCAAGTAAGCTGTTGGAGAGGAAATAATCCTTCGAACTGTTGCCGATTACCTGTTGCCTGGCTTCAAGTGCTTGGAGCTCGGTGCTCGGTTGGTTTGTCTTCAGAATCTAGGCCTCCCTGCTGTGAGGTTACTGGTTTTTTTGGGCTTTAATTGGCGCGCCTTTAGCAGTGCTACTCCCTGCTCAGGCTTGATGAATTCTTTCGGGAGATCCTGCAGGGTGTCCCGGAGAATCCCTTGAATGCGTTGGCGTTCGCTCGGCCCAAGATGGTCGAAGTCGCCTGAGGCATCTTCCCCTTCGAGGACTGTCCAGAGGCGATGGTAGACGGCATCTCGGAGTGCCGGGTGGAGCGCTCGGAAGGCATCCGAGTAAATCAGGTAGCTACAGCGGTTCTTGAAGAGGCGGGTGCCGAGGTGAAAATCCTTAAGCGCGTGGCTGGCTTTGGAAGGGCGGCGATTTTTCTGAAAAGCTTCCTGGAATGACGGATCCCCGTCAATTCCGCCCTCAGGAAGATCCGCCTCATCGCGAAAGAGCATGTAGCCGACAATCTTTTCGGCATAGCTGGTAGCTACCGAGAGCGGGGTGCCGGTCAGCTCGGCAAGAGTGGTCGCTTCCTCTAGATCTGGGTACAGGCTGCGGCTGACCCGAAAGCTGTTCTGAAAATACCGCTCGGCTTCGGTGAGACGGTTGATCATTCCTACCTGGTGTTCCAGAACCATGAGCGCCACGATATCGCTGCCTTTTCGGAGGTAGGGCGCGGTGTCGATAAGTCCCTCGAGAGAGTCTAGATTAGCTCCTGCTTCGCTGTCGAACTGGACTTTCTGCTCGTCGCGAAGCCACGAAGCGAGCGTGTTTCCCATATGCCTGAGGTCGCCGTGCTGGCCGGTGACATACCACCCTCCCCACCGCTTTTCCAAAGGACTGGCATGATCAGTAAGATATGAACCTGCGGCGTGAATCGGTTGACCGGTGGGGTCGATGAAAAGCGAACGCACGAGGACCCCTGGGACGTTGCGGGTACGGGTTCCTTCGTGGCAGGAGAGGCAGTCCTCGGAGGATGTGATACGGGGCGCCGGGGCGGACGGGGTGCGTTCGATCAGGTAGAAAAGCGGTCCGGCATCGGGGTCGTGGGCGATTGCCTCGACGAAGCCTCCTTGCACCCAGGCGACATAGAGATCGTCGGAAAAATAGAGCGCGCGCGGGTGACGCGGATTGATCTGGGATTTCTGCATGCTCGTCTTGGAGAAAACGAGCACCTGGCTTGCCACCGGAACGTCGAGCCTGGATAAGAGGTCTTTGAGAAACTCCTGTTCATCTGTCTGGTTGATAGGCAATGATTCGCCTGCCTGAAGTTTTTTGATGAGGCTGAACACCCTGTCTTCGCCGGTGAGCGGGTGGGTGAAAAGACAGGATGCGAGCGCAGCAACGAGAAGTGGCTTACCTTTCACAGAGCGATCAGGTTTCCCGGATACCACGTATTAATCAGGTTGGAACCGAATGAGGTCTTTAATCGAGCAGTCCTTTGAGAAGCCCTTCGATTCCACCTTTTTTCTGGAGGATTTTTTCACCGATATTTTCCAGGACGCCACCGATGTCACCGATCTGCGTCACCACTCCGACATCCGGGTCGGGCAGGGGTCCGGAAGAAAGGAAGCTGAGTGTGAGCCGGCCAGCCTTATTCATGAGTGGAGTCAGGATGCTGTCGGTGGCGACGTCAGCAGCGGTGTTTCCAGCTTTGTCTCGAATGAATTTCTCCACTCCGTCCCGGGCTTCGGCCGTCAACTCTTCGGAAATGGTGATTCGCCCTTTAAATTCATGCACAAGGGTCTCGAGATTAAGCCAGCTGCCTTCTCCAAGACCAAGCGCATAACGGTCGAAATCGAAGTCGAGCGGATTGCGAAAAAGCAGTTTTCCCTCCTCGTAGAGAAGTGAGGTGGTCATGTCCTGAGAGAGGAGACTGCGGGACTTGAGATCGCCAAGTTTAAGCCCAACTCGGGACAGGGCATCAATCGAGCCACTGAGCATGCTGAGAAAAGGCAGACCGGAAACAGAGGACCCTTCAGTGACTGTGACCTCAGCGTCGAGGGATGGGGAAAAACTTCCGTCACGCGTGTCGAGCGGTCGGGCCTGGCCTTCGCCCCGGATGTTGAAGTCGAGGAAGGCTTCGCCTGTTTTCAGATTCGCCATAGTGAGATGGGTGGAGAGCGTAATATCACAGCGGTTTTTTGCCCTGAGGTCGTTTGTGTCCACGGTGATATTCGTGAGCTCGAGTTGAAAGTCCTCCAAGTTGGCGCGGGATCCCTGGCGGTGGTTGATGATGCTAAGGCTGCCAGCGCTGATCGCGGCAAGTTCCATGGTGGCTGGAAAGGGCAGGGAGACGGGTTTCTTTTCGGCCTTGATGTTGTCTCCATCCACCGGCTTGTCCTCGGACATGGGTGTTTTTTGAGGAGTTTTTTTCCCGACCTTCTCAAAGAGCGGCGCAACGCTGTCCCCGCCGGTCTGGTCGATTTCGATTTTCCCTCTGAGTCCGTGCACGGCGAGTTTCCGGATGTTGAGTTCCCAGCCGAGAAGATCTCGGAGGTTGATTTCGAGTTCGACTTTGTCGGCTCCGAGAATCGATGCCTCATCGATGATCGGTTCGCGTTGGGAGTGGGGTATCCCTGCCTCAACGACTGCGTCGCGCGGGGCAATCAGGAGCTTCTCGATCACCAACTGCGACGGGCGCGCGAAGACTTTCACTTCACAAGCCCCGACCTGAGCCCGGAGGTTGCAGGTCTTTTCGAGTTCGGCGACCACGGAGTCGACGGAAAGACGCGTGCGGAGGAAGAGTGAAAGCGCCACGGCAGTGACGAGAGACGCAAGGGCGAGGAGAATGAGAATCTTGATTGCTTTGCTCACCCCTGAGCATGGGTTCTGCGCGCTTACCTTGCAACCGATGAGAGCGAGCTACCGACGATGGCTTGCGAACGACGGTGGGCTGGGCAAGGGTCTCCGCCCGATGGCAGAACACCCGAAAATCAGGACTCGGTTCGCTCCTTCGCCGACTGGATACCTCCACGTGGGAGGAGCAAGGACAGCGCTTTTCAACTGGCTGCTTGCCCGTCATCACGGAGGAACCTTCGTCCTTCGTATCGAAGACACCGACGAGGCAAGAAATACCGTGGAAGCCAGGCAGGCCATTCTCGATGGGCTGCGCTGGCTCGGAATCGACTGGGACGAAGGGCCGGAAGTGGGTGGCGCCCATGGGCCATATTTTCAGAGTGAGAGGAAGGATATTTACGACCACTATTTCAAGCGACTGGAAGAGGCGGGAGTAGTCTACGAGGACGGAGGGGCGTGGAGGTTTCGATTTCCAGCCGGAGAGGTAGTGGTCGAGGACCAGATCTGCGGCACGATCAGCTTCGATCCGACAGCTGAGCCGGATATGACCGTCCGTCGTCCCGACGGCAGCTACATTTTCCATTTCGTCAATGTGGTGGATGACATTGAGATGGGGATCACTCACCTTCTGCGCGGGGAAGACCATCTGGCGAATACCTGGAAACACATTCTCCTCTACCAGGCCTTGGGTTCAGTGCCTCCGGTGTTTGCGCACATCCCACTTATTCTCAACGAAGATGGTTCGAAAATGAGCAAGCGTGATACCGGAGCCAGCCTGAAGGGATACAGTGACAGTGGATTCCTGCCCAAAGCGGTCAAAAATTACCTCTGCCTTCTCGGATGGTCCCCTAAAGACGACAGCGAAAAGCTTTCAAACGATGCAATGGTGTCCCGATTTGGTCTTGAGGGGATCAACGGGAGCCACGCTTCATTCGACCTCGAGAAATGCCGGTGGCTCAATGGCCAATATCTTGCGGAGCTCTCGCCCGAGGATTTCGCTCAAGGGGCACTCGCCTTCATCGACTCCTCCCTGCCGCTTTTCTCCCAGGACTATGCGCTCAAGGTGCTCCCGCTCTACCAGAGCAAGGTGCGCACCTTCTGTGAGCTGCCTGCGATGACCGATTACATGTTTTCCGACCACTACGAACCAGATGCAGAAGCAGTGGCAAAAATGACAGAACGTGAGGGGATTGCAGGCTTGTTGGAGGGATTGCGCTCCCATCTCGCTGTGGTCAAAGCCTGGCAGGCGGAAGCAATTAATGAAGCGATTGCTGCAGCGGCCGAAAAGCAGAAACTGAAGCAAGGTGCACTCATGTTCCCCGCTCGAGTCGCTGCTTCCGGTCGCGGAGGTGGTCCCGAGCTTCTCCCCATGCTGGAGTTGCTCGGTCAGGAGCGAGTGCTGGCGAGGATCGGCACAGCCAGCGAGCTGCTTTAAAAGCCCGCAATGCGATCACGAAAAAATGAGGCACTGCACGCAGGTGATCCCCTTCGGCCTCCGGTTTGCCTGTGATTCGGAAGCCCACAACGACGCTGCTCGCTTGGCTTCCCCCCGGGCATCAAACAACTTCCTGTCATGTTTCACGTAGTCGATGAAGTCTTCCTCTGACGCAGCACTTTGAAAGCGGTTCCAGCCCCGTCAGGGTGAAGCACGGCTTGTACGGCTGGGTCGAGACATGCGTCCAGCTGCGAGCGACTGCGTAAAAGAAACTCCCTCTGCGTTTCCAGGGGCAGGTTTTCCAACCCAAACTCCTCCCCCCAACGCTGAAGATCGCTGAAATTCACATCCGCGGTCAGATCCTGCTTCCCTTTGTTCAAATACACGTCCGACCCCTCAACACGCTGGTGGCGGAGGTACCCCCGGAGAGTTCCCCCCGGACGGCGGCATGGAAGTTCGGGAAACTCCCCGCCATAATCGATGGTGAGGAGACTGCCAGACTGGAGCTTCGGGAGCCATGAAGCCAGCCAGTCACGATACGAGAAGTGACGCTCCACCCGGTGGCCGGCACGAGGCGGACCAGGCCACAAGGGCAGATCCGTCGGCTCTTCAGAACCGCAGTATTTCCGCATTACCTCTCGTGGCGGGTCGGTAGCGATGTCGAGACAGACTTCCTCCCAGCAACTCCCCGACCATCGGACCTGAACGACGGGAAAAGCATCGACCAGTTCGTTACTGAAAATAAAAGCACGGCCACCACATGCGGCGAGCGCCGCCTCCATGCTCTGGTGCCACGTGACACCCAGATTCCTCAAGCGCGTTTTCTGCAAGTGTTCGAGAGCTGGACTGCGCTCGACGATGTGGAAGTGGACGCAATTCTTCTTCCTCAGCATCCACCGCTCCCGCCACCCGCGCGAACTGAGCACAGCCTGCATGAGTGCTCCGTCACCAGCTCCGATCTCGATCGCATGGAGCACTCTTCCCCGATGGTAATTCGACTCCTCGCGAACCCAGCTCCAGACTGCTTGCCCAATAACCGGACTAAGGGTCACTGCGGTGGAGAAATCACCACCTCTCCCCACCGTCGAAATATTCCGGGTGTAATATCCCTGCGTTGGATCGTAGAGCGCCTCCTCCATCCACCGGGCGAGCGAGACCATCATAACTGGCGCACTCGTTAAGCTTTTTTTTGAGCCTCCATGAACTCATTGACCCTCGCCTGGCAGGCCTTGAGGTCGAGTTTCCCAGTCGGAAGCACTGGTATCTCATCGATGGGAATAATTTCCTTCGGCGTCCAGAGCGAGGGAATTCCCATATTCAAGAGCTTGTATCGAAGGTCGATAATCTCGTGCGAAATCGTCTCGTCACAGATCGAGCTGAGAAGGACAATCGCTTCCCCTTTTTTATCATCAGGCACGGCAGCAACAGCAATCTTCCGCTCGATTTCAGCGTCCAGTCCGAGAGCCTTGAGAATACTTTCTTCCAAACTCTCGTGAGGAACCATTTCACCGGCGATCTTGGAAAAGCGCGACAGCCTTCCCTCAATGACCAGAAACCCCTCTGGATCAACTCTGCCGATATCGCCGGTGAAAAACCACCCGTCTTTAATCACCTCCTTGGTTCTGATCGGATCATTAAAGTAGCCGCGGAATACGTTGGCACCTTTCAAACAGATGATCCCGGACTGATCCAAGGACTGGAAACATCCCGTATCCGGGTTCGCGATACGGATAGCGAGTCCGCTCACTGAATGCCCGACCGTGCCGAGACGGTAACTTGGGACAACGCGACCACCCGCGCCGGAGGCTTCGAGGTCCGGGAGATTGAAATTCGTCACCGGCGAGGTCTCAGTCAGCCCGTAGCCTTCATAAACTTTTTTACCAAACTTTGCGTGGAAGATTTCCGCAACCTTCACGGGAAGTTTCTCCGCACCGACCACCATGTATTTCAGAGTAGCCAGTTGTTCACGTTTCACGCGACGAAAAAATCCGCGCAGGAAGGTCGCTGTCGAGAGCATGAGGCTGCAGCGGTATTTCTGAATCAGCTCGGCGAGCTTCGGCGCATCCATCGGGCTCGGGTAGTAAACCCATGGAACCCCCTCGAGGAGGGGATACCAGAGGGTCACTGTGTATCCGAAACTATGGAAGAGGGGCAGGCAACCAAGGCCACAATCCTCCGCAGTAAGCCCGAGACGGACTCCGAACTGAGTGCAATTCGCGAGAATATTCCGGTGCGTCAATGGCACCCCCTTTGGCTCTCCTGAGCTGCCACTGGTGAAGATAATAGTCGCCTCCTCATCACCTGCCTCTTTCGGAAGCCCGATCAGATCTGCCAGCATGGCGGGCGGAAGCAGTTTCGAAATCAAATACCAGCGCATGCTACTCCTCTTCAGAGGAATCATCAAACGATCCAGAAGGATCAAGTCACGGTTACGAGGCCAGGGAAAACCCGGCATTTTTCGCACAAATGGGTCGGCGGTGATAAACTTATCGAGACCCGCCTGGCGGATGGCAGAATTGATCGACTCATGCGAAGCGGTGAAGTTCAGGTTCACCGGGGATTTCCCTGCCAGAGCGACGGCCAGATTGGCGATCACTGCACCTTTGCCGGGAGGGAGAATGATTCCGATTCGTTTATTCTCGGTCTCCTTCCTTAGCACCCTTGAGAATGCCAGAGCTGCGGCGAGGAGTTTGTCGTAGCGCAGTTCAGACCCATCCATGCCATCGATAAGTGAGACCTTACCCCCGTAGCGCTTGATCCCGCTAAGCAGGGCCCTTCCCAGGTGACCCTTAAAAAAGGGCTTCTTAGAAAACGCGGCTTCACCAGCGAGAAGAACTGCCTCCTGCAGGTTGGGAAGCGTCAATGCCTCTCCCTTGAGTAATCGGCCGAAAGAAAGGTAGAGCTCGGGCTCGCCAATACCGGGGTCAGCCCCCAACCGCTGCTCTGCGGCAATCACTGTGAACAGGGGGAGGATCGGACAACCCGCCTCGAGGAGAGGCCGCAGCTCCTCCGACGCGGTAGAGAGAGAACCTCCAACCCGCATTTTTGCCGCCTGTGGGAGGAAGACGCCCACTGTCACAGGAGAAAGAGACTGATCCAATCCAGCCTTCACCGCCTCGGGCTGAAGCCGGACAATTGCTCCGGCTTCCGCGGCGAGAGCGGGATCCAGCACAGCGCCATCAAAAGCAAAAAAGCACGGGGTTTTTCCAGCGGCCTCAAGAAACTTGAGCAGCTCAGAGAAACTCCGCGCAGAAAGAGCCGAGGGGACGATCAGAAAACCACCGGCGGACATCTCCTCGGTCTGGAGAACGCCTGCGGCATTGCTACGGGTAAACTGGGGCTCGGGGTCCATGCGTAAGGCAATCTAAAAATAGCTTGCCGGCAAGAAGCGCGCAAACCTGAGCAGTGTAAAGGGAAATAGGATTGCAGCTACCAGTCGGCACGAGCAGATTTCTCTGTCTTTCCGGTCAGGTGAATGCCTTGATTTTTTCAGATCCGGAACAGTGCGCCCATTTTTCTTCCCAGGATCAGGCTGACCCCGAGAATGGTCACTGCAAGAAATGCCATGGCCCAAACGCCAAGAGCTGAAGCAAGCAGATGCCCGTTTCCAAGAGTCCCAAAAAGGCTGTAGATCGCCTTGGTGATCGGATAATGCTCGGCCTGCTGGGCGAGGATAAGGGAATCACTCACTTCCAGCATGGCAAAAGCGAAAGCCAGCAGAGCCCCAGCAATCAGGTTGGCAGAAATGAGCGGCAGGGTGATACGTTTCAAGGCACGCAATGGTGGTGCACCAAGATTTTGCGCTGCCTCTTCCAGGGTGACACTGGTCTGCTCAAAACCGGCCACAGCGGAGCGAACAACGTAGGGGAGGCGCCGCACTGCGTAAGCGATGACGAGCAGCACGATCGGATCACCCGCCATGACCATCCAATCGAAAGGCCTCCCTTCCCGACTCATCGCGAGGTAGCCAAAAGCCAGCACCAGTCCTGGAACCGCAAGCGGCATCATCGCCATAGTGTCAAGCGATCGGCGCCCGGGAACACGTGTTCGCACAACGATGTAAGCAATCGCCACACCAACGATAACATTGATCAGCGTCGCCAGACCAGAATAGGTCAGACTGTTCCAGATTGATCCGATGACCAGATCGTCCCCAAGAGCAGCGCGGTAGTGATCCCAGACAAAACTCTCGGGCATGATCGACCCATACCATCCTCCGGACAGAGAAAGAAAAACCACCCCGATGTGAGGAATGACAGCGAGGAAAAAGACGAGGAAAAATGGGACTAAAACGAGCAGACCTTGCCACCAGCTGAGAGTGATCAGGTGGCGAGGTGCGCCACCCCGACCACCGAGAGATGCAGTGTTCATTCCGCCGAACAAGCGCTTGCTGACGAGAAAAATAAAGGAACTGAAAAAGAGCAGCACGCACACGAGAGCGAAAGGAAAGGGATTCCCGCCGATCTCTTTGATGCCATGGAAAATCTGCACTGAAGTCACCCGGCCATAGTCGAAAATAAGAGGTACTCCAAGTTCCGTGAAGGCCCAGATAAAGACAATGACCGAACCGGCAAAAATTCCCGGCATGGCAAGGGGAACGGTGATACGGAAAAAACGCCGGATCCCGACACAGCCGAGATTTCCTGCCGCCTCGTCCATCGTGGGATCAATATTTGCCAGAGCAGAAGACACATTGAGATAAAGAATCGGGTAAAGGTGCAGCACATTCATCACCACAACCCCGAACATCTGACCTTCACCGAGCCAATCCACAGGGTGAGCCGGATCCTGCAAGCCGACTTCCTGAAGGAAGGCATTGAAAGCCCCCAGCTGCCCGAGAATCTGCCTGACCCCGATGGCTCCCACGAAAGGCGGAAGAACCAGTGGTAAGAGCAGCGCTGCCGAGGCAAAACGCTTCCCGTGAAATTCGTAACGGTTAACAAGCAGCGCCAGAGGTATCGAAACAATGAGGCAACCAAGAGTGCTGAACAACCCCATGCGGAAGGCGTTGAATAGGCCATCCCGATACATTTCATTGAGAAAGACTTCCTGAATGTAAGCGAAGGTAAAGGCGCCATCCTTGCCGATAAAGGCGTCCCTCACGATGAGGCCGATCGGGTAGAAAAAGAAAACCGCGAACAACCCAACGATGGCTAGAAAGCCGATGAATGGGAGCAAGCGACTCATTTTCGATTCCGAGGTCGGGGGTGGTGGGATGAAGATGTCATGATCGTAGCGGCAGGTCACACCTGGAGTTTCACTTTTCTAAGGACGGCCGCGCACTCCTCCGGGCTAACCTCGCCGCGCGTCTATACTGGCCACTGAAACTATCGAGAAGATCTCGAGCCAGACGCAATTCCTCGAGTTTTCTGCCACTGCTCAAAGTTTCTGCGATACCCCCCATGGCAAGCCCGTAATTCACCATACCGAGATCCTCAAAGATTCGGACCGCGTCTGGCGGCATCCCCGCCGCCACAATCGCCCGCCAGGATTCACGCAACTCATCATGGGAATCCACACACATGAGCCGCACGATGAACCGTATGGCGTCAAACGCGCCTGCTGTCCATTTCGGGTGATACGTGAAAAGGCTGCTGGACTGGTAAGGTAAAACTTCAGGGTCTGTGAAATGTACGAGTTCTTCCGAGAGATAAGCATCCTGACGCACGGGAAGCCGGCGCAGGCTGGTCGCCGATGGCCCGCCCGGCGCACCCGCCCGGTAATTCCAGAGCCTCTGCCCCTCCGGCGAAAGCACAAATCGCATAAACGCATGGGCGAGATCAGGCCGCGGTGCGCCGCGGAACATCCCGATCGGATCGGCCCCAACGGATGTCCCCCCGGGAGGCGAAGCGTAGCCAACCCGCGAAACACCACCTGGACCAGCCGCCGCCAGCTCAACGAAAGTGCGACCATAGAAATCGATACACATACCTGCCACCGCGTTCCCCTGCGCCACATCAAGGGGAATGCGAGACGAGGAATCGGTAAAATACCGCGCGTTGGCTGCAATTCTTTGGATGATGCGCAGACCATTACGCCACCCCTGAGCCAAGGCGCTGCGGACAATCTCCTCGTCACTCAGCTCCAACTCTGATTGACCTGCCCGCGCTACCTCCTGTGCCACAGCTATTGCCATCTGTTGCTGAATCAGCATCTCAAAAGCCTTGGTAATCGATCCTGACTTCGACGGGTCAGCGAGCGCCACCTCCCCGCGAAGCCGGGGATCAGCCAGATCCTCCCAGGCATCCGGAACCTTTTGAATCCCCAAGCGCTGCAACCCGTCTCGGTTGAAACAGATCCCGAACGACGAGAGGCAGGTGCCCACCCAGCGGTTCTCCGGATCACGGAACGGCTCGCCACCAAAACTCATGGCAAGAACATCCTCTTTGAACCACTCAGGCTCCTCTGTGACCAGCGCACCAAGGCCATACCTTTCCTCGTGATCCTGCGAGACGAGATGCCCTTTTTCAGCCTGCACTTGAAAGTCGTAGGTCCCACCACCAAAAAACAGATCGATGCCTATCCCCACGTTGGAAGCAAGGAATTCGGCGCGCGCATTCTGGTCGAGAGCCTTCTTTTTCGTAACAGTGGCGCCCCGGCGTGGATCGAATTTCTTGAGCCGCTCTTTCCAACTCACCTGCGTCTTCTTCTTCCCGTAATTTTCAAAACTGGCGGCAAACTCGGAATCGATGACTCTCGCGATCTCCGAGGTACCGCCTGGGTTTCGCCAGTCGATGGAAACTTTTCTCCCCAGTTGCTCACGCATGTGGCGGGAAAACGCATCTCCGAATTCGCGTCGAATCGTTCCATTATGCGGAGTGAGAATTGTCAGACGCTCCCCACCTGAGGGCGCCTGGTCTGCCACAGCTCCACGCATGACGAAAGGAAGAGCAAGCACCGCGACGAGAATCGTCACGACAAAAACTTCGCGAAAATGATGCAGGAAAAGGTAACGAAGCAGGCGCAGACCACCCATCACCAGCCTTGGCGACAAGGAAAAAATGGAGCGTTTCTTCTCGGCTTCAGCCATCATCTTTTACACTAGGTCTCGAGCAGACTTGCAATCTTTCAATCACCTCAAGCACGCCGTAAAATCACCGCGTCTTCCTCTGCGCACTCGATGCGAATGGGGGAATCTCCCGGTTTGTGCATGACAAGAGGGTTCAGCTCCGAGACCTGAAACGACTGCCCGCAAGATGTCTCGACGTCGTACTGCGCGGTCTTACCAAGATAGACTGCGTCTTTAATTACGACCTTGACCGAATTGGCCATAGTCGGGTTCTCGTTCAAACGAAGTGCTTCTGGCCGGATAGAGAGATCGACAGGCTGGCCTTTTTTCGGCATCCAATCGGCATCTGCTACCCGGGCTTTGAAATTCCCACAGGACGTCTCAACCCCCCAGATTCCCGCAACGCTTGTTTCTTTTTTGACAGTCCCTTTGATGATATTTGTCTCACCGATGAAGGATGCAACTTCGACCGAGGTTGGGTGACGGTAGACTTCCTCAGGCGTACCGACCTGAAGGATCTTCCCGTTTCCGAGGATGGCCAAGCGATCCGCCATGGAGAGGGCCTCCTCCTGGTCGTGGGTCACGTAGATTGCCGTCACCCCGAATTCTTTACAGACACGCCGAATTTCCGAACGCATTTCGAGACGAAGTTTCGCATCGAGGTTGGAAAGAGGTTCATCGAGAAGCAGGCACTGCGGCCGAACCACAAGGGCTCGCGCCAAAGCCACTCGCTGTTGCTGACCTCCGGATAGTTCGTTGATCTTTCGATCCGCATACTTCCTCATACGCACCTTACCAAGAGCCTCACCCACCCGCTTCTCGATCTCCGTGCTTTTCACTTTCTTCTCTTCAAGACCGAAAGCCACATTGTGTTGCACATCCATGTGCGGCCAGAGCGCATAACTTTGAAACATCATCGCCGCATTCCTCAGGTGCGCGGGTTTCCCGGTAACATCTTCGCCATCGAAGAGAATTTTTCCACGATCGGGTTTCGTGAAGCCAGCGATATGGCGGAGAAGGGTCGTCTTCCCACACCCACTGGCCCCTAGCAGGAAAAAGAGCTCGCCAGATTTGATGTCGAGCGTGATGTCGTCAAGCACTTCGTTCGATCCGAAGCGCTTGCGCAGGTTATGGATGGAAATATTGATCATAACAATGACCGCCACCAGTCAACGATGACACGAACAAAGGACTACCATCGATCAAGGAGGGGTCGCCACCGAAAAATAGCGGAAGCACATCGTGGCATATTCGCAGCGTCTTGGGCGAATCACTTCCAAAAGGATGACGGCAGCTGGAGCAGTTGGACTTTCTTGGCAGCGACTCGCATGAACGGTGCCCCACTCTTTCCGGCTTGTGAAAAATTTCACAAACCTGCTTGCTGGTGGGTGGGGATGAGCGAATCGTGTCACCGTTATGGGTAAGACTCTCCAAGAAATCTCAGCTCCCGATTCCGCCGCGCAGTATCACGAGGCGACCGAGGACATGATTGGCGAGAAACTGACCATTAACATGGGACCATCCCACCCCGCGACTCATGGCGTCCTGAGGATTGTTCTCGAGCTCGATGGAGAAATCATCACCAAGGCCACCCCCGACGTCGGCTTCCTCCATCGGGGCGATGAGAAAATCGCCGAGAACATGAACTACAACCAGTTCGTTCCCTACACCGATCGGCTCGACTATCTGGCGCCCCTCGCCAACAACGTCGCTTACGCCCTGGCCGTAGAAAAACTCATGGGCTGGGAATTACCCCCGCGAGGAAAAGCCATTCGCGTCCTCTGTTGCGAACTCGCCCGAATCTCTGCCCACCTCCTCGGCCTCGGCGCCTTCGCGCTCGATGTCGGCGCCATGTCCGTCTTTCTTTACACCTTCACCGAGCGGGAAAAGATCTACAATCTCTGCGAACTCCTCACCGGTGCCCGTTTCACCACTTCCTACACCCGGGTCGGAGGGCAGATCCGAGATCTTCCTAGTGGCTTCCTCGACCAGCTCGGTGTTTTCCTGCAAGAGATCCCGGGCCATCTGGAAGAGATGGAAAACCTTCTCTCCAAGAACAAAATCTTTGTCGACAGAACACGCGATGTCGGAGTCATCACGCGGGAAGATGCCATCGCCTATGGGCTCACGGGACCAAACCTCCGCGGATCGGGCGTGGACTACGATGTCCGCAAAGCCAACCCATATCTCGACTACGAAAAATACGACTTCGATATCCCGGTGGGTGAAGTGGGAGACTGTTACGACCGTTATCTCATCCGGATGGAAGAGATGAAACAAAGCACTCGCATCCTGCATCAGGTCATCGCCGACCTGCCCGAAGGCGAGATCAACGTCAGCGATCCCAAAGGTGTACTCCCCGAGAAAGAGCGCGTCCTTATGGGAATGGAGGAACTCATCCACCACTTCATCCTCTCAACCCAGGGGATCGACGCCCCGGAGGGAGAAATTTACTTCGGTGCCGAAAACCCGAAGGGAGAACTCGGATTCTACATCAACAGCAAAGGCGGTGGCGTCCCACACCGTCTCAAAATCCGTGCCCCCTCCTTCGTCAACCTCAGCATCCTTCCCGAACTCCTTAAGGGCCATATGATGAGCGACACGGTCGCCATTCTCGGCTCCCTGGACTTCGTCATGGGAGAGTGCGACCGCTAGTCACCGCTTACGGAAACACCGGAAGCCCTTTCCCCCTCACGACATCACCTCTTAAAAAAACCACGGATGCTTGTGAAAAATTTCACAAACTCGCTTGCTGGCTGTTTCGTATCAGAGTTTGTTGTTCCTTTTCACGTATCCTGAGAGATCGCCACCAACCCGCTACGCATGGACGTCAAGAAAGAGCTGCTCGAAAAAATCGACGAGGCAATCACGCACTACCCAGAATCGAAACGAAGCGCGACCTTACCGCTACTTCACCTCTTCCAGGAAGAGCACGGGTATATCAATGATGAAACTGTCGAATGGATCGCTGACAAGCTTGGTCTCGAACCTATCAATGTTCTTGAGCTGGTGACTTTCTATCCGGGCTTCCGCCAGAGCGCTCCGGGAAAATTTCACATCCGTGTCTGCAGAACTCTCTCCTGTGCCATGGCTGGATCGGAAGAACTCATGGAGGCGCTCTGCGAAAAAGCTGGCATCGATCGCTCCGGCGTATCGCATCATCACCCGATCGCAGTCGGCAAGGATGGGAAATTCAGCATTGAGTTCGCTGAATGCCTCGCCTCATGCGGCACCGGTCCGGTCTGTCTCGTCAACGATGACTTCTATGAAGAGATCACTCCCATGAACGCTGGAAAACTCCTCAAAAAATACAACTAACGCAACCGCGTGCGTGCGCGACTCATCATCTCATGGCCGACATCAAATACAGGAAGGGCAAGACTCCTCACAAGCGCGAATACCGGCTGATTTTCCGAAACATCGATCGGGAGGGCTGGGACCCATCCCTCGCCACCTATGAAGCCGATGGCGGTTATCAGATGGCGAAAAAAGGGCTCGCTATGCAGCCCGGAGAGATCACCGACGAGGTGAAAGCAAGTGGGCTGCGAGGACGCGGTGGGGCAGGTTTCCCCACCGGGGTGAAGTGGACCTTCATCCCGCCCCATAACACGAAACCCGTCTACCTCATTTGCAACTGCGACGAGTCCGAGCCGGGCACCTTCAAAGACCGCTACATTGTCCATCAGGACCCCCACCAACTCATCGAGGGGATGATTCTTTCCTCCTATGCAGTAGGTGCTCATGTCGCTTACATTTACATCCGCGAGGAGTTTCCCGAAGGAGCACGGATTCTCGAGACCGCAATCGCCGAGGCTCGGGAGAAAAGCTATCTTGGAAAAGGAATCTTCGGGTCTGACTTCGACCTCGAAATTTACGTTCACCGCGGTGCCGGCGCTTACATCTGTGGTGAGGAAACAGGGCTTATTGAATCCCTTGAAGGCAAGCGCCCCTATCCCCGTATCAAGCCACCTTACTTTCCGGCTGCTCTCGGGCTCTACATGTCGCCGACGATCGTCAACAACGTCGAGAGCCTCTGCCATGTGAAACATATCCTCGAGATGGGAGGTGAAGCATACGCCAGACTCGGCACCCCTCGAAACACCGGCACTCGCATCCTCTGTGTCAGTGGGGACATCAAAAAACCGGGATACTTTGAAGTGGAAGTCGGAAAGGTCACGCTGGGTGAACTTATTTATGACATCTGCGGTGGCCTTAAGGAAGGCCGCAAGCTCAAGGCGGTCATTCCTGGTGGATCCTCCGCCAAAGTGCTCCGGGCCGATGAGCGATTTATCATCAACCAGGGAGACGAGAAGGTTGAGATCGGCGTCGAGGATATTCCCATGGATTTCGATACCCTGATGGCCTGCGGGTCGATGGCAGGATCAGGTGGCGTCATTATCATGGATGACAGCCGCTCAATGAGCTGGGTCCTCAATAACATCAATCACTTCTATGCCCATGAATCATGCGGCCAATGCACTCCCTGCCGTGAGGGAACTCTCTGGATGCAGAAAATTACAGACCGCATCACCAACGGCTCAGCTTCCCCCGAAGACGTCGAAACTCTGAAGTCGGTCGCTGATAATATCGAAGGGAAAACCATCTGCGCCTTTGGAGAGGCTGCCTCGTGGCCGGTGCAAAGTTTCATTGCAAAGTTCCACGATGAATTGGTAGCCGACACCGACGAGGCAAACGCGGACAGCGTGGTCACTCCTGAGGGAATGCTCGCTACGGCAGACCTGAAGTAAAGGCGCAAGACAAGAAACACACGGCGAACCCTTATTGCCTGCCAACTACTGCCTGGCCTGCATCGAAGAAGTGACGAGACGTCCTCCTTGCGACCTGAATGAATCCGGAGCCTTCGCTCTACCCTCTACCCTCTACCCTCTACCCAGTCAGGCCACTACGCCGAAGGAGCGCATGGAGGTCCGGATCGCGCCCCATGAAGTTACGGAACAGCAACTCCGGTTCGTCGGAACTCCCGCGGGTCAGGATCTCATCACGAAAAGACCGACCGGTCTCGGGATTGAGCACACCTTCTTTCTGGAAGCGAGTGAAGGCATCGGCATCGAGGACTTCGGCCCACTTATAAGAGTAATAGCCTGAAGCGTATCCCACGGGGTGTGAAAATACGTGCGTGAACGCCCGGGCAGGGGTCGGAACAGCAGTGCGCAACGGCATCTGATAATCGGCAAGTAGGGTGCGTGTCAATTTGTCGAGGTCCTCGGGGGGCTTCGAAGCGAAGTTCATATGCAGCTCGAGATCGAGCTTTCCGAGGCTCAGCTGGCGCATAGTGGCGCTGGCGGAAAGGTAGTTCCGCGCGGCCAACATCTTCTTATACAGTTTTGTGGGGATCACCTCACCTGTCTCGTGATGCCGGGCGAAAAAGTCGAGACTCTTACGCTCCCAACAGAAATTTTCCATGATCTGGGAAGGAAGCTCGACAAAATCCCAGGCCACATGAATTCCATTCAGGCTGCGGTAGGGAACCTCGCCACACAGGTGGTGGAGGAGATGACCGAACTCGTGAAATATCGTCTGCACCTCATCGTGGCGAAGGAGCGCAGGAGCGTCCCCCACTGCCGGGGTCAGATTCCCCGAGATCAGCCCGAGATGCGGAACACGGTCTTCCTCACCGTGAGGCGGGCAGCCGGTATCAAAGTAGTTCATCCACGCCCCCGCGCGCTTATTCGAACGCGGGTGCCAGTCGGCGTAGAACGATCCAAGGTGAACGTCGTCGCCATTGCGCAGGTCATAAAACTTCACGTCCGGGTGCCAGACCTCAACCTTTTCGGTGGTCTTTCCCGAGCCCGACTCGAGACATTCACATTCGCGTTCCACGATCCGAATATCAAAGAGCTGCTCTGAGATCTGAAACATCCCGCGAAGCACCCCATCGATCGGAAAGTACGGTCGCAATTCCTCATCGTCGAACTCGTAGAGCGCTTTCCTACGGTGCTCCGCCCAGTAGGCAACGTCCCAAGGTTCGAGAAGCTCCACAGGCGTGTGGGTCTGCTCGGCGCGATACTCCTGAAGAACGGCAACCTCTCGGTTGAAGGCTTTTTGAACCCGGCCGTGCAGGTCGTCGATGAACGCGAGCGCCCGAGTGCCGGACTTCGCCATCCTCCGGGAGGTAGCGAAGTCTGCAAAATCACCTACCCCGAGGAGCTCTGCCTTCTCCTGGCGGAGCGCGAGAATTTTCCAGATAAGCGAGGTTGTGTCGTAGTCGCCACCTCTTCCGATGGTAGTGCGTCCCGCCCAGACCTCTTTTCGTAAGGCTTCGTCATCCGCGTGTTCAAGGAGCGGAAAAAACGACGGGAAATGGAGCGTGAATCGCCAGGCAGGATCGGCTTCGGTTCCTTTTCCAGCCGTAATCGCCGACTGCAAAGCAGCCGCTTTCGCCGAGCCAGGCAGCCCAGCGAGACGGGCCTCATCCTCGGTGGGAATAACGAGTTCCCAGGCATTGGTGCTGTCGAGAACCTTCTCCCCGAAGCTTTGCGTGACTTTGGCGAGTTCCGCTTCGATCTCAGCCAAACGCCCTCGCTCCGCCCCCTGCAGGTCGGCCCCATTTTCCCGGAAGTCTTTCATCGTCTCTTCAAAAAGCCGTTTCTGCACTCCCTCAAGGCTCTGCGCCTCATCCGTGTTTGCGTAAGTCTTCAGCAAATCCCAAAGCGCCTTATTGAGATACTGCCGGGAATGAAAGCCGATCACTTTCGGAAGCATGACGTTGAGAGCATCCCGCAGAGGAGCATCATTGCAGACCGCGTCGAGGTGCTCGACCAGGCGCCAGGCACGACTCAACTTCCGACTGGCCTTCTCCAGGCCCACAAAGATAGAGTCGAAATCCATCCGCCCGCGGTCCAGCTCAGTGAGCTGATCGATGTTCTCATCCGCCCGGACGAGCGCCTCTTCGATATCAGCAAGAACCTTATCAGCGGTGAGCTGTGACCACTCGATATGAAAAGATTCAGTAAGAAAGGGGTGTTCTGCCATGACAAATTCTGCGTAGGGCCGACACGGTGCCTCACGGCACTGAGAATGCAATCGCTAGACACTCAGAGTGGGATCGTAGCACGAAAGCTGGCCTCGAAGGCTTCGGCAACACCTGAAAATCCGCCCGCTTCCGCCTCTCGAGAAACACCTGTTCACCACCGCCATTTCAGGAGTTTGCGAAAAGGATTATCGTTATCCCGAAAAGTCAGCTTCTGGCTCTTCCAGCCTCCCCGAGGAAAGGCATCAGCTCAAACGTGCGGCAAGCAACTCGCGTTGGAAGATGAGCTCTTTCGGAAGATGATCGTAAAGAGACAGAAAAAGTTCACCCTGGGAAAGAATTTCTGCTTTCCACTCGTCGGGAACGAAAGCCATGCAGTTTTCGAAATCTTCTTCGCTGAAGTCGTCCAATCCCTCGGTGTTGAAATCCTCAAAATGGGGAGTCCACCCGATCCGGGTTTCATGCCCGGCGATCCTTCCCCTACATCTGGCAGCGATCCAATCAAGCACGCGCATATTCTCACCGAAACCCGGCCAGAGGAAAGACCCCTCTTCATTGAGACGGAACCAGTTCACGTGAAAGATCCGCGGGAGATGTTTGATCCGACGCCCCATCGTCAGCCAGTGGCTGAAATAATCACCCATATTGTAGCCGACGAATGGAAGCATCGCCATCGGGTCGCGGCGCACAGTCCTGGCCAGACCGATCGCGGCGGCAGTCGTCTCTGAGCCCATGGTGGCACCCATATAAATGCCATGCGACCAGTTGAAGGCCTGGTAGACGAGAGGCATGGTCGTGGGCCTTCTTCCTCCGAAGATGATGGCGCTGATGGCTACGCCATCCGGATTCTGCCAGTCCGGATCGATGGTCGGACATTGTCCCGCCGGAGCCGTGAAACGCGCATTCGGGTGTGCCGCTGGCGTCTCACTACTTTCCGGGGTCCAGTCATTACCTTTCCAATCGATCAGATGCGCTGGTTGCTCGTCGGTCATCCCCTCCCACCAGACATCACCGTCATCGGTAAGCGCCACATTTGTAAAAATGCAATTCGCCTCCATCGCCTTCATGGCATTCGGGTTCGAGGCGTGGTTCGTCCCCGGCGCGACTCCGAAGTAACCGGTCTCCGGGTTGATCGCGTGGAGCTTGCCGTCCTCGTGCGGCCAGAGCCATGCGATATCATCCCCGATAATCGTCGTCTTCCAGCCCGCTTTTCGGTACACGTCTGGGGGAATAAGCATCGAAAGGTTGGTTTTCCCACAGGCCGATGGAAAAGCCCCGGCAATGTATGTTTTTTCTCCCTCAGGCGACTCGAGGCCAAGAAGCAGCATATGTTCCGCCATCCAATTGTGCTCGCGCGCGATGTTAGAAGCGATCCGCAAGGCAAGACACTTTTTTCCGAGAAGGGCATTGCCTCCATAACCGGATCCATAGGACCAGACCTCGCGGGTCTCGGGGAAATGGCAGATATACTTTTCGTCACTGTTCGGCCACGCGACATCTTCCTCGCCCGGTTCAAGAGGAGCCCCCACTGAATGCGCGCAGGGAATGAAGAAGGTATGGCCGTCGCGCCTGCGTTCGGCCTTACCCGATTTCTCATCTTCCAGGCGCCGAAGCACGGGCTCTCCCATCTGCGCCATGATCCGCATATTGACAACCACGTATGCGGAATCAGTCACCTGCACCCCTATCTTACAGAGCGGGGAGTCAATCGGGCCCATGCAGAATGGAATGACATACATGGTCCTGCCCCGCATGCAGCCCTTGAAGACCTCGTGCATCTTTTCGAGCATTTCAGTTGCCTCCGCCCAGTTGTTGGTCGGCCCAGCGAGATCCTCGCGCTTGGTGCAGATGTAGGTGCGATCTTCGACCCGAGCCACGTCCGATGGCGAAGAACGGGCTAAAAACGAATTCGGACGTATCTTCTTATTGAGGCGGATCAGAGTGCCTGCTTCCACCAGAAGGCTGGTCAATTCCGCCCATTCTTCCTGCGAACCATCGCACCACCGAACCGCCGCCGGTTCGCACAACTCCTCCATTTTAGTTGTCCAGGTTTGAAGCGCGGGATGAGATGTTTCTGTAATTGCCATCCCTGAGTGTGAGAGATCCCGCCACAGCCGTCAATACGGGAATAGGCCAATGATCACCGATTCTCTCTCCAGCGCGCCTCCCTTGCGTCTCACCCGCGCCCCTCATCGGCATCCATGTAATCGAACATGGTCAGAATATCATTGCGATTTTTCAATCCTGACTCTTCGATTCTCTCGACCAATCGCCCGGCAAGATGATCCCGAAATCCGACGTTTCGCATGAAAGAATTCCACCAATCGCGCTGGCTGTCATCCCGTTCGACTCCATTCTTTCGTGCCCAGGCCAAAACTTCCTGATCCGATTTTCCGCTCAGGATCTGGTCGGCAAGGTCAGGATAGTCCACGCCAAGGAACTGGCAGCACCAATGATCCATAGCCTTCCCGAGGTTGGCATGCAGATCAGGGTGCAGCCTGCCGTCCGCCATCAGACGCACCTTGTCACAAAGACGCCGAAAATAGACGAGACCTTCGATCTCTTCCGACGGACTGCAGGGGAATTGCTGGGCGGACATCGAGGGCAATTTTCTCTCCTGAATTATTCCCGAATAATCTTAATCGTCCCTGTCTGGCCAAACTCTGCTGCTGCTGCCTGGCGCTCCATCTCGGCATGCTCTTCGTCGGTGCAGGCAGAGTCAGTCGGCGCATCGGCATCGGTATCACTTTTCTGGAAGTAGTTGTTTTCGGTCATCCACGCTTCGACCTCATCGCCTGAAACATCAGCGAGCATCTTCCCGTCGATGATAACGCACGGGCTCAGCGGTTGTCCGCTTTTCTGCTCCATCTCCCAACGGAATGCGGGGTTTGCGATGATGTCTTTTTCCTCAAATTTGAGGTCATATTTTCTCATGATCGCGCGGACTCCTTCGCTCCAACCACAGTAGGTCTTCAGGTAACAGGTGATTTCGGGCTGACTTGTGTTGCTCATTGCTCTCTTCAGGTTTTTGGTTTGGATGGGTTCAAGGAGGCGCGCCCGGAGCGCGCCGCGTTTTTTTAGAAAAGATCCGCGAACTTCGCTTCCAGAGCGGTGGCGGCTTCGGATTGAATTCGTTGATCAGAGATTTTCTCCAACACATCGAGGGCAAAACCCAGAGCAATCAGACGCCGCGCATCCGGGCCTGGTATGCCTCGTGCCATCAGGTAAAAAACCTCCTCCTCGCCGATCTGCCCGGTGGTGGCACCGTGGCTGCACCTTACTTGGTCGGCATTGATTTCCAATCCCGGCATTGAATGCGCCTCGGCAGTATCACTGAGAATAAGATTGCGGCAGGTCTGGTAGGCGTCGGTGTGGTGAGCACCTTCGTCAACGAGGATCAGACCCCCAAAGACCGATTTCGATTTGTCATAGAGCACGTTCTTAAAGAGGAGATCACTGGTCGTGTGCTCAGCCCGATGGTGCTGGAAAGTGCGCTGGTCGCACTCCTGTTCTCCCGTAGGAATGCTCACCGCTAGCATGTCACTGTTGGCTGCTTCGCCGTTCAGGTAGCTGACATGCTCGTTCCTTGACCAGCCACAGCCGAGGTTGAGCAATAGGCTCTTCACATCAGCCCCACGACCGACAACACTGGAACCCACCGCCAGCGAACGGCTGGCAAGATTGAGGTTCTGCGAGCGCAGGTAGTGCACATGTGCGCCCTCAGCGGCATAAAGATCAAAGAGACCGAGCGCAAACCCCGCTCCGGTGTCATCCAATGAGCGCATCCGGTCGATCACCGTCACCTCGGAATTTTCCTCAGCAACCACCAGTGTGTAAGGGAAAACTGCGCCTTCACCCACCCAGTGTTCCACGACAATCGGGGCTTCCACAACAGTTCCTCGCGGGACAAAAACAAAAACCCCTGACTGCTTACTGGCGAGATGAAGCTGCTGGAACTTTTCCGAGCCGAGCGGTGCTCCCTGCGCATGAAAAAACCGCCGAAAAAGTTCGCCATGCTGTTCTGCTGCTTCACTGATCGTGCAGACAATTACGCCATTTTGAGATGGCTTCGGCCTTTGAGTCAGCCGGTTGTTCACGAAGACAAAAGCATTTTCATCTCCCCCAACAGACCCCTCAACAGCCTGCGCAGCACCGAATCCTTCGAGCGCCATCTTCCGAATTCCGGCAAATCGCCATGGCTCATCCTTCGGGCCAGGCATGGGCAGGGAAGTGAAGCGCTCCCAGGCCTCATTGCGGGCTTCCGCAAGCCATACCGGCGCGGAATCCTCACAGTCCGGATGGACTTCAAAGATGGATGGTGTCGCAGTGAGGGACATTTGCAGTGGCTTCGGAAGAGATTGGTTTTACTTTTTTCGAGAATCGAAAGCATCGAGCGAACCCCCGACACCGTGATATCCATGGGCTAACCCACGCTCCCCTCCATTTCGAGGTCGATCAGACGCTTCAACTCAACGCTGTATTCCATCGGAAACTCACGCACAAGGTCATTGACGAAACCATTCACAGACAGGGACATGGCTTCGGCCTCGGAGAGCCCACGCTGCTGCATGTAAAAAATCTGCTCTTCACTGACCTGTGAGACGGAAGCCTCGTGCTGTGTGGCGTGCTTATTTCCTTTTACGCTGATCGCAGGGTAGGTATCTGTCTTCGACTTCGAGTTGATGAGAAGTGCATCGCACTCGGTATTGTTCACACAGCCTTTCAGGTGCTTGGGGATGTGCACCTGTCCGCGGTAAGTGGATCGCCCTTCGCCGACTGAGATCGATTTGGAGACCACGTTCGAAGTGGTGTTATCCGCTGCGTGAATCATCTTGGCGCCGGTGTCCTGGTGCTGACCATCGTTGGCTAGGGCGATCGAGACGACTTCTCCGCGGGCGCCTTTACCTTTCATCACCACTCCGGGATACTTCATTGTCAGCCGAGAGCCGATATTGCAGTCGATCCAACGCACTTCTGCATTTTCGTGAGCGATTCCGCGCTTGGTGACAAGATTAAAGACATTACTGCTCCAATTCTGAACTGTGATATATTGGAGCTTGGCATCTTTCATGGCCACCAGTTCGACAACCGCAGAGTGGAGAGTGGCCGTCTCAAACTTCGGCGCGGTACAACCTTCCATGTAAGTGAGCTCGGCACCTTCGTCGACGATGATGAGGGTGCGCTCGAACTGGCCGAAGTTCTCGGAATTGATCCGGAAATAAGCCTGCAGCGGGTGGGTCACCTTGACTCCCGGAGGAACGTAAATGAACGAGCCCCCTGAGAAGACAGCGCTGTTAAGGGCCGAGAACTTATTGTCCGAGGAGGGGATCACCTTGCCGAACCATGGGCGAAAGACTTCTTCATGCTCTTTCAGACCCTCAGCGGAGTTGACAAAGATCACCCCCTGCTCGGAGACAGCGTCCTTCACATTGGAATATGCCGCCTCAGAATCAAACTGTGCCTCGACCCCGGCGAGGAATGCGCGCTCCTGCTCGGGAATTCCAAGTCGCTCGAAGGTCTCTTTGATGTCATCGGGGACCTCATCCCACGAGCGCTTGGGACGTTCACCGTCAGAGAGGTAGTAGCGGATCTTGTCAAAGTTGATCGTTTCGAGATCCTTTGTCGCCCAGTGAGTAGGCATGGGCTTCTCTTCGAAAATACGCAGGGCTTTCTTGCGAAAATCACGCACCCAGTCGGGATCGTTTTTGACATCACAGATGTAGTCGACGGTGGCTTCGCTCAATCCATATCCGGCATCAAACTTGTTGCGCTCAGGAAAGGTAAAATCACCGACCGTGTCTTTCTCCTCGGCGATCGCTGTAACTGTCTGGGATTCTTTGTCCATAGCTGAATGATTTGGTAGTGCCCGGATGAGCAGAAATGTATAGGATGAAATAAAATGACTTACGAGGTGACCAGTTCCTCTTTGACCCAGTCGTAGCCCTTCTCTTCCAATTCCAGAGCTAGATCTTTCCCGCCTGTCTTAACAATTTTTCCGTCCGCCATGACGTGGACCACATCTGGGACAATGTAATCGAGCAGGCGCTGGTAATGGGTGATGACGAGGAAGCCTCTCGCAGGCGAGCGCATCGTATTGACCCCTTCAGCCACAACCTTGAGGGCATCAATATCGAGGCCCGAATCGGTCTCGTCGAGTACCGCGTAACTTGGGGCAAGCATCATCAGCTGGAGGATCTCATTACGCTTTTTTTCGCCTCCCGAGAAGCCCTCGTTAACCGCCCGACCCGTAAACTTCTGGTCCATCCCCAGCTTCCCCATCTTATCGCGCATCTCTTTGTAGAATTCTACCGCATCGAGATCCTCGCCTTTCGGCATACGGGCTTGGAGAGCGGCACGGAGGAAGTTCGCATTCGAAACCCCTGGGATCTCAGCTGGATATTGAAAAGCGAGGAAAAATCCTGCCCGGGATCTTTCATCGACCTCCATGGCAAAAAGATCCTGATTGTCCATGCTGACACTCCCGCTTGTGACCTGGTAATCCTCGTGGCCGGCGAGAACCTTGGCGAGGGTTGACTTCCCAGAGCCATTCGGCCCCATGATTGCATGGACCTCGCCTTTCGGGACTTCAAGATTCAGGCCTTTAAGAATTTCAGTGCCGTCGATAGCGGCGTGAAGGTCGGTGATAAGAAGACTCATACGGATTGTCGGGTTACAAAATTTTATAGGTTTTATCAGCAGGCGCGTTCAGGTTCAGGACTTTTCGACACATCGCGGGCAGCGCCCCTTAAGGGCTACATCAACCGCAGTGACACGGGCGCCGTCCGGGAGCTCCCATCGTTTTTCAATGTTGCCCTGCCCCTTCCGATAAATATCGGTCACCTCACCACATGCTTCGCAGTAAAAATGCGCATGATCTTCTAGATTAGGACAGTAGCGGGTGGCATCGCGATCGACGTTGATCTGCTTGATAAGGCCACAACGACTCAGGGTCTCGAGGACGTTATACACCGTCGCCAGGGAAATAGACGGAGCCCGCTTTTTGACGCGATCAAAGACCATGCCAGCGCAGGGATGGTCGCAACTTGTTGCCACAACTTCGTAGACCTCACGTCTTTGCGTCGTCATCCGCATGCCACCCGGAAGCACCGGCATGGGCAAAGGACTGGCACAGTGTGAATTTTTCTCGACCACGATTTATAACCTTAACGGCCTTCTTGTATTTATCAATAATTATTCTAATTAAAAATAAGCTTTCAGCCTTGCCCTCAAAACAAAAAATCCTGCCCCGGATTCGGGGCAGGATTTTTTTGTTCATTTCTCCCTTCTCCCAAAAAAGAAGGGGTCATAGAGCGCTCGGGTAAAAGCTTAACTCTGCTCTTCCTGCTCAGCAGCTCCTCCGGGAGTCCACTCGGAAAGATTGAAGGCCTGTTCCAGACCCACCATATCCGTGCTTGGCCGAAGTGCCTCGA
The DNA here is from genome assembly GCA_943789025.1 of uncultured Verrucomicrobiales bacterium. Taxonomy (GTDB): domain Bacteria; phylum Verrucomicrobiota; class Verrucomicrobiia; order Verrucomicrobiales; family DEV007; genus CALSSN01. The sequence goes on along the minus strand of CALSSN010000008.1, from coordinate 30,232 downwards.
AGGCTTGCGTCTCGCGCTGAAGGTCTTCTTCGCTGTAGTTCGCAGCTTTGATCGAGAGACCAATTCTCCGCTCCACTTTATCCACCTTGATCACACGAGCCTCCACAGGATCGCCGATCTTTATCACGTCTTTAACTTTCGCCACATGACCTTCAGACAGCTGGGAGATATGGACCAGCCCGTCGATATCACCCTCCAACTCGACGAAGGCTCCAAAGCTGGCGATTTTTGCCACCTTCCCGTTAACGAGGTCACCAACTTTAAAGCGGGTATCAATCTCACTCCATGGATCCGACTCAAGTTGTTTGACGCCCAGGCTGACGCGCTGGTTCTGCTTGTCGATCTCGATGACCTGCGCCTCGATTTCCTCGCCCTTCTTCAGAATTTCGGAAGGGTGATTGATCTTTCTGGTCCAACTCAGATCGGACACGTGGATCATGCCATCAATGCCGTCCTCCATCTCGATGAAGGCGCCATATGCCGTGAGGTTACGCACTTTGCCCTTGATCGTGCTGCCAATCGGGTATCGCCCATCGATGTCATCCCATGGGTTGGTGTCGAGTTGCCGTACGCCGAGTGAAATTTTCTGCTCCTCGGTATTGACTCCGAGAACAACCGCCTCGATCTCATCGCCTTGAGTAAGCACATCCGAGGGACGAGTGATGCGCTTGACCCAAGAGAGTTCGGAAACGTGTACCAGACCCTCGACGCCTTCTTCCAGTTCCACAAAGGCACCGTAAGGAACGAGTTTGGTGATCTTTCCGCGCACTTTGCTGTCGACAGGGTAGCGCGCAGTGATGTTTTCCCAGGGGTTGCTCTGCATCTGCTTGAGCCCCAGTGAGACCCGCTCCCGCTCACGGTTTACATCCAGAATCTGCACTGCCACCATCTGACCAATGGCGACCATCTCACTTGGGTGGTTGATGCGACCCCAGCTCATATCAGTGATATGAAGCAGGCCATCCATTCCCGAGAGGTCTACGAAGACACCGAAATCGGTGATATTTTTGACAATCCCCTCGACCTTGTCGCCGATGTTGACCGAATCGAGGAATGCCGCACGCTGCTCGGAGCGCTCCTGCTCGATGACTTCACGGCGAGAGACAACGATATTTTTTCGATCGTCATTGATCTTGACGATCTTAAACTCAAACACTTTGCCTACGTATTCGTTGAGATCTCTTGGTGGAATGATGTCAATCTGAGAACCGGGCAGGAAAGCCTCCACTCCGACGTTGACCATCAGGCCGCCTTTGACGACCGCCTTGATCTTGCCTTTGACCAGACCACCTTCCTTGAATACGCCGATAATCTTGTCCCAATTCTGCTTGTGGGCGGCTTTTTCTTTCGAGAGCACGACCATGCCCTCGTCATTTTCCAGGCGATCAAGATAGACTTCGATCTCATCACCCACTTCAAACTCCTCGTCTTCGAACTCGCTGATTGCGATGGCTCCCTCGGACTTGTAGCCAATGTCGACGAGGACGACTTGCTGTTTGATTTCGAGGATCATCCCTTTGACGATTGATCCCTCGCGAAACTCATTAAAATTGTTATCGATAAGCTCAAGGAGAGCTGGGTCTGCTGATTCAGCGATCATGTGCATGCTGGTTAAGTGTTAGGTTGTTTGGTTAATCCTGATGCCGACTGTTGCCCCGAAGAACTGGCAGTGGGGCGCCAACAGGCCAGAGTTGGACGCGTAGGCTAAGGGAGAAAAGCAATTTGGCAACCGCTTTCCATGTCGAAAAACACATGGCTTACTGCCCGGAAACGGCAAACGCGCAGGTCCGCCTCCGCCGTTCTGTCGAAGAGCGCTGTTGCGCAGGGTAATTTTGCTCGAGATGATCAATAGCATCCTCGAACTTGACCGACGACCCCTGCATCCTTCTCATCGCACTCGCAATCGTTTTGATCTGCAGAAATCAAAGTGCGCCAGCAGGATCGTGTGCACTTTTCCTCGCCTTGCCATTGTTCTCGGCCTCGGTCCGGTGCTACCCCGCCAATGAATGCAGGACCTCGAGCAACCCGTCCTTCACTCCCAACGGCCGTCTCACTCCATTCTCTTCAGCAAAATCACTGTACTTCTTATTCGAGATCCTCAGGAATCTCTGCCGCGGCCTGGCATCAATTTTTAAATAATCGACCATCGAGCTCGCTTCCAATTGCTTGGAATCGAGGTCAAAGACCTCAGCCACGGCAAGCCCGAACTGATAAGGACTCAGGCTCGTCGCGCCCATCACGTGAAAAATCTCCCCCGCGGGACAAGTCTCCGCCAGCAGATGAAGCGCCGCTACGATGTCCCCGCCGAAGGTCGGCGTGATCACCTGATCATCGAAAAGCTTCAACTTCTCTCCCGAGGCGAGCTTTTCCCGCATGTTCCCGACCATGTCCTTGCGGACTCCTTCGCCACAGAAATACGGGAAGGCTGTTCTCATGATGGTCGCTGAAACGCCTGAACCTCGCACCTTCTCCTCGGCGAGAAATTTTGTTTCTCCATACCATTCAATTGGATGGGGTAGATCGTCTTCGAAGTATTCGCCCTCTTCTTTGGCACCATCGAAAACAAAGTCCGTGGAAACATGCACCAGATGCAGCCCATGCCTCTCCGCAGACCGAGCCACATTCTCCGAACCTGTCACATTTAACTGATAACAGAGACTGTCTTTGTCCCCTCGCTCGGCGCTCGCAGCCGAGACATCAGTGAATGCGGCAAGATGTAGAACTGCATTGGCATCCGCATGCTTCCCTAGCAGCGCTTCGACTTGCGCAGAGTTCGTGACATCGACCCCGCTCCCGAGATCGAGAGGAATCAGATCACAGGAGCCTTCGCACCTCGCTTTGAAATGAGAACCAAGCAGCCCACTAAGGCCGGTAACAATGTACTTCTTCGACGACACCGCGCCACTATGGAGAGGTATCTGCTATTCCTCAAGTAGCACCTCTTTTGTTTCGCTCTTCGCTTACCTGAGCCATGTCTCTGCCGCTTCAGGAGCCCATGCTCCGAGCGCCCAGACAAAACGAAATGGTTTTTCCCTTGGTCATTCTTGTGATCGGTGGTTGTTTGCGCCCGATTTATTGTTCCTAACGATCATGTCCGAGAACCAAGAGCCCCACGAACCAATCGCGGAATCCGAACTCCTCCAGATTCGGAGAGATAAACTCGAACTTCTCAAAGAAGCCGGGATCGACCCCTTCGGGCAGTATTTCTCTACCACCCATGAAATTTCGGATCTCAAGTCCAACTTCACGGAGGACTCTCTCGTCTCGGTGGCAGGGCGTATCACTTCCCGACGTGACATGGGAAAGAGCCAGTTCTTCGACATCGCCAACGCTCACGGGCGCATCCAATGCTATCTCAACAAGAAAGGAGTGGGCGACGAGGCCTTCGACGTTTTCACTAAAATGCTCGATATCGGAGATTGGGTAGGTGTCAGCGGGAAGACCTTTACCACCAAAGTCGGAGAGCCCACGATCAACATCGAAACTCTTACCGTCCTCTCGAAAGCACTCCGCCCGCTGCCAGACAAATTTCATGGGGTCGTCGATCGGGAAATTAAATACCGCCAACGCTACCTCGATCTCATCGCCAATCCTGAAAGCACGAAGATATTCCTACAACGCTGCCAGATCATCGCGGAAATTCGCCGGTTTCTTGAAGCACGCGGATTCCTCGAAGTCGAGACTCCCATGCTCCAGGACGTGGCGGGTGGCGCAGCCGCTCAGCCCTTCGAAACCCACCACAATGCTTTAGGGATGGACATGTATCTTCGCATCGCTCCTGAGCTGTTTTTGAAACGACTGATGGTGGGCGGCTTAACGAAGATCTTCGAACTCAACCGCAGCTTCAGGAATGAGGGGATCTCGCGGCGGCACAATCCCGAGTTCACCATGCTCGAAATCTACCAGGCCTGCGCAGACTTCCCTGCCATGGCTGACATGGTCGAAGAAATGATCTGCCACCTTGCCGAGAACTTCTGCGGCGGCCTTCAGGTCGAACACCACGACGAAGAAGGAAATACAATTCGCAGCATCAACCTTCAGCGCCCGTGGAAGCGGAGGGCCTACCGTGACTGCATCAAGGAAATCGACTCCGATTGGTTCAGTTATTCGCCGGAGCAGCGGCGCACCCGATGCCAGGAGCTTGGCATCGAGATCTCCGAGGCCATGGAAGACTACGAGGTGACTCAACAGGTCTTTGAGAAACTCGTCGAAGAAAAAACCTTCGATCCGTGCTTCGTCACCCACGTCCCCAAAGAACTTGTGCCCCTTGCCAAGCAGAACGCCGAAGACGGATCTCTCGTCGATGTCTATGAACTGATCATCAATGGCCAGGAAATCAGTCCCGGCTATTCCGAGCTCAACGACCCCGACGCGCAGCGCTCGCGTCTCAAGCACCAGGCCGGGGAGGAAACCCAGAAAGTTGACGAGGACTTTCTTCTCGCTCTCGAATACGGCATGCCTCCAGCCGGTGGCGTCGGCATCGGCATCGACCGTCTCGTGATGATGCTCACGGGAGCAGCCAGTATCCGTGACGTTGTGCTTTTCCCCCAGTTGAAAAGAAGAGAGTAGTAGCTGGCCGGGTTCGCGCGACCTCGACTCCTCTTCAACCGGGCCGTTCACGCGACTCCGTCTCCCTTCAGCGAGAGATGCTAGACATTCCAACAGATGCAAGTTAAACTCGTTCTGTGAAAGTAAAAATCTTTTCCGCCACCCTCGCTCTCGCTTGCAGTCTGTTTGCCGGCGGCCTGCTCGCAGCCCCGGAATATTTGCTCTCCGACTGGAAAATCGGAGAGATTGTCGCTGGTGATGACCTTGACCTCTCTGCTCTCGACGGTCGCGTCGTTGCCATCGAATATTGGGGCCCCAGGTGAGGCCCGTGCGTGGCTGGAATGCCCCATCTCGTTGAGATGGACAAAAAGTATCGCAAGAAAGGACTCATCCTCATCGGAGAAGACGTTCAAAATTCCTCAGCAGAGGCCATCGCCAGCTTTGCTGAAAAACATAAAGTTACCTTCCCCATGACCAAGGGCACGAAGCGCCCGCCCAGCCTGAGAGGGATCCCTCACATGCTGGTCTTCGACACCGAAGGCAACTGTGTCTATGCGGGCCACCCGGCCGACGATGCGTGCGAGAAGGCGATCAAAGAAGCCCTCAAGGCTGCCACACCGCCCGAGGGTGGAGGACAATCAAGTGGGGACGACTTCTTCGCAAAAAAAGAGCTGGTTCCGCTCCGCACCTGGACGAACACCGATGGCAACAAACTCGAAGCTTCTCTTGTCTCGATCACCGGCACCGCGGGGACTTTCAGGAAAGCCAATGGACAAACCTTCACATACGATACAGATAAGCTCACGGCCGAAGACCAGGAAGTCATCTCGCAGGTCCGGGGCGATGGCGAAGAATAGCTCGCATGCGGGTTCCCGGTAAGAGCAGTGGTCGCTGGTTGGGGAAAATTTTCAGGTGGCCTGCCGCTGCAGCTTGTGCCTGGGGCGGATGGCGACAGTTGCAGGAGGCCTACCGTGCCGCCGGGATCATGGATGGTCTCATTCCTACCCTTGTCACTCTCAGCCTTATCCTTCTGATTGCCTTTCTCCTTCTTCCCGAGGCTCTCGCCCTTGCAACCTCGCCGCTCATCGCCCTCGTCGATTCGGTCTTTCGACCCGGGGGAAAGCCAGAGCCTCCTGGGATCGATTACCATTACCGCCTCATTGACAGCTACCGGCAACAAGGTCGGTGGGAAGATCTCGCAGCTACTTGTGAAAAACTCAGGCGCCAGCATCCCAAAGAGCTTCGTCCCTACCAGGAGCTCATCGCCCTCTACTCGGTAAATCCTGAGCAGGGTGATCACAAAAAGCACCTGCTTCGTATCCGCAAGAAAGCCAACAAATACCTGACAGAGGACGAAATCGAAGCGCTTGATCTCCTCCCCGGGCGCGAATAGCCGAGTGACCGAGTGATTCAGCCGAATCCTGAGCCTTCTCCTCCGTCAACTTCAGGAAACTCCCTTCTCCATCTCGGTGCTCTTGTGAGCGGTGTGCGAAGTCGGTTGTCGAAAAGAATCGAGGTCCACAGACTTAAAATAATCAATCGTTTTTTCCAAGCCCTGACGGAGCGGAATTTCTGGCTCCCATCCCAGCTTCTCTTTCGCCAGGGTGATATCCGGTTTCCTCTGGGTGGGATCATCTGCGGGAAGCGGCATGTAGATGATCTCGCTCCCGGTTCCGGTCATTTCGACGACGAGTTCTGCCAGTTCCTGCACCGTGAACTCACCCGGGTTGCCAATGTTACACGGCCCGGGAAAAGAATCCGGTCCGTCCATCAATGCCAGGAAGCCGTTGATCAGGTCGTCCACGTAGCAGAAAGATCGCGTCTGCGAGCCATCTCCGTAAATCGTCAAATTTTCTCCCTTAAGGGCCTGCACGATGAAATTTGATACCACCCTCCCATCGTATGGGTGCATCCGGGGGCCATAGGTGTTAAAAATTCTTACCACTCTGATGTTCACCCCGTTGGAGCGGTGGTAATCAAAAAAAAGAGTCTCGGCACAGCGCTTCCCCTCATCGTAACAGGAACGCACTCCGATCGGGTTGACGTTGCCGCGATAGCTTTCAGGTTGCGGGTGTATTTCGGGGTCTCCGTAGACCTCACTGGTCGAGGCCTGGAAAATTTTTGCCCCTGTTCGCTTGGCCATGCCAAGCATGTTGATTGCCCCCACCACCGACACCTTGGTTGTCTTTATAGGATTGTATTGGTAATGCACCGGGCTGGCAGGACAGGCAAGGTTGTAGATTTCATCGACCTCCAACCAGATATCCCGCGTGATATCATGCCTCAGAAGCTCAAAGTTCGGGCGATTTAAGAGGTGCTCGATGGTGTTCTTCTGGCTTGTGAAAAAGTTATCGAGGCAGATGACATCGTGTCCTTGCTCGACCAGCCGATCACACAAATGGGAGCCTAAAAATCCGGCGCCGCCGGTGACAAGAATACGTTTGAAACATGCTTTCATGATTGGTTCAGAATCGGAGGCTTCAGGCAACTTTTTCACCATATGGACACCAAGCCCGCGCGCGAGAAGAATTCTTCCTCTTTCATAGATAGATACTACCGCTTCAATTCGGGCTCGGATTCGATCACCCCGATCTTCCGCATCAAAGGGCCAAGGGTAAGGCCCTGCACAACGATACTGAAAACAACCACCACGTAAGTCACGGTCAGAATAAGATTCCGCTCGGGCCCATCCGGAATGGAAAGGGCAAGGGCCACCGAGATTCCTCCGCGAAGCCCCCCCCAGGTAAGCACACGAACCGCACCCCGAGAGAACTTTCTTCGTCTTTTCATCAAAAGAATCGGGCCGCCAACCGCCACAAACCGCGCCACCAGCACCAGCGGAATAGTGAGCACCCCCAGAAGGAGAAACTTTCCTTCCAGGACGAGGACAAGAAGCTCCAAACCGAGGAGCACGAAAAGAAGAGCATTGAGAATCTCGTCCACAAGCTCCCAGAATGTATCGAGATGCCCACGCGTTAATTTTGACATGGCGAAAGCGCGCCCTTGATTTCCGATAAAGAGACCGGCCACCACCATTGCCAGCGGGCCGGAAAGGTGCAAGCGACTGGCCAATGCATAGCCCCCGGTCACGCAGGCCAGCGTAATGAGGATTTCCACATCGTAATCATCGAGCTGCTTCAACATCCAGTAACAGACAGAACCCAGCGCAAGGCCGAGAACAATTCCTCCCCCTGCTTCGATGAAAAAGTCCATCGCGATGTGACCGGGATCCAGGCGTGTATGCCCCATTGCCAAGCCGAGCAGGGTGAGGAATACCACCACCCCGACACCGTCATTGAAAAGCGACTCGCCACAGATTTTCGTCTCCAGGCTCTTCGGGGCGCCTACTTTCTTCAAAATCCCGAGGACAGCAATCGGATCGGTCGGGGAAATGAGGGCACCAAATACCAGACTGAAAAGAAAACTGATCTCAAAACCAAAGGCTCTCGTCAAAAAATAAAACACCGTTCCGATCAAGAATGTCGAGATCACTACCCCGAAGCTCGCCAGCACAAAAATAATCCACTTCTGCTCTTTGAGATCAGCGAGATTCACGTGGAGTGCCCCGGCAAAAAGTAAAAAACTGAGCAGAACCCCCATGAGTGTCTCATTGAAGTCGATGTCACTCCGGACAAATTCCCGAATGGGCTCGACCACTTCAGGGACGCCCTGCCCGATCAACAATAACAACGTCGCCAGACCAAGCCCCATCATCATCAGAGCAATGGTGCCTGGCAGCTTCAAGACTCGGGCATTCACAAACCCGAACAAGGCAGCGAGAACAAGAAGCACCGCTGTTGTGTCGAAGATGCTCATCTTGGTATCAGGAATTCGGAAAAATAACTCGTCAGGGGCATCGCTCTTAGGCCGGGTCGTCCTTACGCGCCAGCGGACGGTGTATCCACATCGCGATCAACGCGAGCCCAATAAATGCCATGAGGGTCTTCTGATCAGCTCCCATGATGCGGGCTACCAGACCAAAGACCCCGGCTGATTCCGTAAGACCCCAGACTATAAGCATAGAAACTAAGTGATTCCCAGAACCACCCGGCCTCGCTGTCGTCCCTGGCGTCTCACCGGAAAATCTTTTTTTCAGGAGCAGGTCCTTGATCAAAAATCCCATCATCAACGTCACTACCGCCGCCGCCGCCATCCCATAAACCACTGTGGTGCTACCCTCCACATCCTTCATGAAATACCCCACCACTCCGTAAAACGGAAGACTTACCGTCAGCATCCCCCAGACCACTCTTTCCATCTTGGCCTGCTGCTTCAGGGTTTGCTTAGTCTTGCGCATGGTAAGTCTCGGCTGATCAAGCTCACGGTCGCGCGCCGGCAGCGGCCTTCACATCGCAAAGCAACTTCAGATAAAGAACCTCTCTCTCTTCCACAAACGGAAACCCGAGCTACCAGTATTTTTCCAAAAGGCGATCCAAGGAGGATTTTTCACTCTCCGACACATTTGCCCTTTCCCGCCGTTGCTCGCGTTTCCGTTCTTTGGACAGTTTAAGTTCGTCCGCCGTCTTAGGAATCTGACTCCCAGGCTCGAGAATCCTTGCGGACTTGATTTCCACCTCAACGATCGGGTTGTCATTCGCATCTACTGCCACCTCGCTCAGCCTCTGCAGAGCGTCCATGCCTGATACGACCTTTCCAAAAACTGTCGACTGCCCATTCAGACCACGGTTCTTCCCCATGCTGAAATAAAACTGACTGCCATGGGACGGACCCTCTGGAGAAAGGCGCGCCATCGCCACAGCTCCTTTTGAGTGTATTTTCTTTCCTTTTTCCGCAGGGACTGTGTGATCGGGTCCACCCGTTCCCCAAGTACTTCGCTGGGAGGCATCCCGAGTCAGAGGATCCCCGGTCTGCAAAAGAAAGCCAGGGATCGCGCGGTGAAAGGCAAGACCATCGTAATAACCCTCTCGGCACTTGGTTGCGAAGTTTTCACAGGTCTTGGGAACATCATCACCGAAAAGCACGAAAGCCACTGTACGCAGGCGGTTATCGACCCGAAAACGCAGGACAGCAATTTCATGATCTTTAAAGTTTTCCAAGGTCTCTTCCAATTTGAGATCGGCATCGGAAAGGTCCGATCCGTAGCCTTGAGCTATAACATGCGAAGTGGAAAGAAGGCCAGCTGCTACAAAGAAGATGAGAATTTTTTTGATCATAATCAGCAAATCATTGGGTTGAGAGATCATTACTCCTTATTCGCCCCATAGGCTACTGCAATTCATTCAACAAGGAAGGGTCATACTGGGGAGCTTGAGGAGCTTGCGACCTGACGCCAGATGGGCGCGATTCCGCTGGATATGGCGCCGGCGCGGCATAGGACGCACCTCCTGAAGAGGGGTAAGCGGATCCCGGGCGTGGCTGGGGATTTGCATACGAGGCACTGGCCTCCGGCACCATCGCCTGGGGGATCATTGCCTGCGGCCTTATCGCCGGCGATACGATCGGCGAATAATTTTTCTCGATGCGGCGCATTCCGGGATTGGCTTCCTGAACCTTGACCACTGGTGGAGGTTGAATGACCTGCACGGGTTCGTCCCCTAAATAGGTTCCCTCGGCTTTTTCAATTGCCTCCAGCTCGTTCCAATCCGGCTTAACGATGGTATTTGGATCACTGCGGATACGCATCTCATCGACAAACGCCTCGCAGGAAATTAAACAAAAAGTCATCCCCAAAAGAATGCTATTACAGAATCTCTCGGTATTAAACATCGGCGGATTTTGCTTTATACGGGGCAGGGTCTTCAGTGAAAAAAAGATGTTCTTCACGCGGCGAGGCTTCAAGGAAAAAGCCAGCAGTGGCTCTGTCAAAAGCAGCCTTTTTGACATAGGCGATAGCCGCCCAGCGGTCAAGTCGTGGGTGCCACGCCGCACTGGTAATTGTTCCCACCGCAATCCCTTCATCTGAAAAGAGCTCTTCACCTGCTAGATTCTCCTCCACCACACTTTCGACCGAGTGCTTCGCGACCAGATACGTCAACTTTTTGTTGGTCTTTCCGGCGCGACGTATTCTCGAGATGACTTCTTGGCCGATGTAGCACCCCTTGTCATAAGAGACAGCGATCGGATCGATCCCCGCATCGGGAAGAAGCATTCCGGAAACCAGATCGGCATCCCATCGAGGCAATCCCATCAGCACGCGAATTCGCTCAGCCTCCAAAGCAGTCATTTCGCTGAGGCCGGCTGACTGATTCTCGCAGTCGTATCCGGGCATCCCGAATCGACCCACCCCTGCCTCGGCCGCAGCACTGCCACCGAATATGTGCCAGGCCGGAGCTTCCACGCGCTCGAAAGACACGTCATCGGCAATCGCATAACGCTCGAGCCTGCCCGGCAAAATGCTCTCCAGAGAAAGCGGGGCATCCAACAGAAAGCTTCCCTCGCTCCCCCGCCGGATCCAGGCATCGCCTTCCATCTGACCCTTGGCATTAGTGATCGCGGCATAGATCGCACGTTCCTCTGTTGCTCGACGCACGTCGTTGGTCACCTGCCCATTCAAATAACGCTCGGCATCTGGACCTGAGACCTGCAAGCCAAAACGATCAACTATCCGGACAGCGACGCCTGATGCGGCGACCTCATTCCATCCACTCAAACTCAGCTGGCTATCATCTTTCATCAGCTACCATGATCGATTACGGCGGCGCACAAAGAGCCAGTTTTCAAATCCGGCGTCTCACCGTCTCTCCCCACGATGAGGGCTCTTACCCTGAAGGCATCCTTGCGTTCTGCTTCAAACATTCCTCGCGACTCTACGATCCTGCCGGCGAGTCTTCAATCATCTTCCCTGAGAATTCACCTCGAATTCGCCCCTCTGGCGCGGCATCGAAATTATCAATCCTAAGCGCAGAAGCTTCGGGCTCTCGATCCGCGCGAATCGCCCGTTCGTAGTAAACCACCCGAGGTCGGCTTCGCATCGAGCGCATCAACTCTTTGACCGCTGAAACGCGGCGTGAATTTGCCAATTCGGCGCGGATTTCTGCCCGCACCTCGTCTAATTCGGGAACTCGGGCAGGCGCATGCGCGACCACCTTGACAAGGTGCCAGCCAAGTTTCGTCCGAAAGGGATCCCCCAGGTGACCCGCAGGAATCGCAAACACAGCGTCGGAAAAATCTTTCGGCACCCGAGCCTTTGTGAACCAGCCCAGGTCGCCTGACTTCTTTTTTGAGCGCGGGTCGTCCGAGTTGTCTGCTGCCAGATCCTCGAACTTCTCACCCTCGAGGATTCGGCTGTGCAGCTTCCGAATTCTCTCCTCCTGCCCGGTCACCTCAGGGTCGACCGTGCTGAGAAAAATATGCGCTGCCCGGACTGCCTCCCCAACCCGTAGTTTTTCTGCATTCGCTTCATACCACGCTGACACCTCACTTTCTTCTACTTCCAGAGCAGTGGCGATTTTTGATTCAATCCAGAGTACCTGATGCGCCTCTTCGGCAATCTCCTTGCGTAATGCCTTCTCGGTCATCCCTTGCTTTGCAAGCCGCGCTCGGAAGGCTTTCTGGTCAGGGAACTGGCTGACAAACTCCGCGTAGCGGCGCTCGACGAGACCATCGGGCACGGGCACCCGCTTGAGCCTGGTATATTGGCGCAGCGTCTCATCACCAATCAGATTCTCCAATGCGATGATACGGGCCTGAAGCCGCAATCTCGCCGAGGCCCTGGCGTAATCCACACCCTGACGGTAAAGGTGCGCCCGTGCGGCACGATCGAGGTCATTTCTCGTGATCGGACGCAGGTTGACCGTAGCTACCACACTGCCCGGATCACCCGGAGCGGCAATCGCCTGCTCGCCGCCAGTTTCCCCTGCCATCTTCCTTTGGATAACGTGGTGGAGCGGCCCGTGCAGAAAATGCAGATCAAGCATCAGATAAAGAACCACCGCCCCGTAAACGAATGGTCGCCACGGAAATGAGACCCGACTGGGGATGGGTGATTCCATAATCAATGACGGCTTCGAGGCTGCTTCGTTATTGTCGCGGAGAATCCGGACTCCTCTTGCTGCACCCGTCGTTCTGCCTACTCTAGGAGGCGAACACCGCGTGGCAATCCAGAACACGGCTGCCGGGAGCGGAAATCAACCATGCGATGATTGGCCTTCTGACAAAAAGACTCGCCGGTCTCGGCCTCGTGCTCTTCGCGGTCGTGAGTATTACTTTTTTTCTTGCCCGGCTCCAACCCGGCGGCCCCTTCGACGCAGAAAAAGCCCCGCCCGCCTTCATCAAGGAGGAACTGCTCCGTCACTATGATCTCGACGGTTCGCTCTGGAGTCAGTACACGCGCTACCTCGGCGACCTCCTCCATGGTGACCTCAGGGTTTCTTTTGAATACCGGAACTGGACAGTCGGCGAAGTCATCGGCCAGCAACTTCCGGTTTCCCTCCAACTCGGCGCCGTCGCTTTTCTCCTCTCCACATTCTTTGGAGTCTCCCTCGGCTGTCTTGCCGCCATGCGAAAAGACACCTGGATCGACCGCGCTTCCATGCTGACAGCGCTGCTCGCTATTTCTCTCCCCTCGTTCATCACCGGCCCTCTTCTGATTGGCATCTTCTCGCTGGCACTCGGGTGGTTTCCAGTCGGTGGGTGGGGAGGGGTGCGCAGCCTGGTTCTGCCTGCTCTTTGTCTGGCCGCTCCCTACATCGCCTACATCGCACGACTCATGCGCAACAGCATGCTCGAAGTGCTCGGCGCCGACTACATCAGAACCGCCCGGGCCAAAGGCCTCGCCCCGCGTCACATCGGCGGCAGGCATGCTCTCAAGGTCGCGCTCCTCCCGGTCGTTACTTTCCTCGGCCCGCTCGCTGCACACCTCCTCACTGGCTCGATTATCGTCGAGTCAGTCTTCTCCATTCCCGGTGCCGGAAGTATCTTTGTAAACTCCATCCAGAACCGCGACACCTTCCTCCTCTGCGGTGTCGTCATTCTTTACTGCACCCTGCTCGTTCTCTTTAACCTGATCGTCGATCTCGCCTATTCCGCTCTCGATCCACGTATCCAGCAAAACGGAGGTTCCCAAGGTGAATAAAAACCACTCGAAAATTACCACCCCCGAGGAAGAAGGAGGTGCGAGTTTTTTGCCCGAGCCCGCTTCCCGTGGCTTGAGATCTGGCGCCTGGCAGAAAATCCTCAGAAACCGCACCGCCCTGGCCTCGCTATGGGTTCTCGGCATCATGATCACCGCAGCTTTTGCCCTGCCGCCGTTCTTCCCCGATGCCGCCTCTCTTCCTTCGGACGACACGTATCTTCCGCCTCTCTCCCGCGCTTCACAGGGGTCCTTTCTCTACCTCATGGGCACCGACATCAACGGCTCTGACCTTCTCTACCGTGTCCTCGCCGGGGCAAGAGTGTCCCTTCTCGTCGGTCTCGCCGGTGCCATCGTCGCTCTGTTCATCGGAGCAGCCTACGGCACGCTTGCCGGCTATCTTGGCGGCAGAGTAGAAGCCTTCATGATGCGTACGGTCGATGTTCTCTACTCCATCCCACGCGTCCTCTTCATCATGATTTTCATCGCCGCTTTCGACTCCCGTCTGAAGGCAGCTATCGACGGTGCCCGCCAGTGGGCTTTCTCCATACAACTAGACACTCTCCATGACTTCCTCGAATCCTCTCTGCCTTACTCACGAATTCTCATTCTCATTCTCTCACTCGGACTCATCGAGTGGCTTACCATGGCACGGATCGTGCGTGGGCAGGTTCTCGTTCTTCGTGAACAACAGTTCGTCACCGCCAGCCGCGCGCTTGGCCAGCGACCCGCTCCCATCATCCTCAAGCATATCCTTCCCAACCTCGCCGGGATCATCCTGACCTACCTCACCCTGACCGTTCCAGCCGTCATCCTCGACGAGTCATTCCTCAGCTTTCTCGGACTCGGGATCGACGACCCGGCATCGAGCTGGGGATCTCTTCTGCGAGACGGCGCGCAAGTTATCAATCCCCTCGAAAGCCAATGGTGGTTACTTCTCTTTCCGGCCCTTGCCATGGCTCTTGCGCTCCTTGCTCTGAACTTCCTCGGCGATGGTCTGAGAGATGCGCTGGACGCTCGCAGCACTTAAAAAATCTGCGTAATTCCTCGAAAAAGCAGTCCTCAGATTGACACACTCCTGGCGAATGCTAGCGTAATTTTTCTTTTGTCCCGCAGTCTTTGAGTCGCCACTTCTCATGGGAAAAACAATCAACCTGAAAAACCTCCCCTCCGGTGTATCGCCGCACCCGGATCGCACGGTGAGTGATTCTTCTCCGCTGCTCTCGGTCACGAATGTCACCCAACGCGGTCTCGTCCTGCTTTCCAGAGAGAACATCGAAGTCGGCAGCCAACTGAGAATGGGCTTACACGTCCGCCTTAAAAAACCAGAGAGCAGAGACTCGCGCAGCCACTTCGTTGACGTGCACGGGTTCGTTGTCGGCAGTTCCACCATCCGAACTGAGCGCGGCAGAACCATATTCGAGATCACCCTCCTTTTCGACACCATGTCCGCCGCGGAGCGACGCCTGCTCACCAGCGTTCCGAAGAAAGCGATTGAGGCACGGGCCTCCCGCGGCATCAGCGACTACGAAGCCTTCCTTCTCGGGGAAAAAACCCGCAGCGTTATTGGCCTCAACTAACCGTTTGGAAAAATGTTTCGGAAAACAGTTCTTCGCGGCAGGTGAAGAGGCCCCATAAGAAGAGATGCCGTGTTGCCGTTGCAAGTTCTCGGAACCCGTCTATGTTCGGCTGCGTGTCACCCCCATCCGGGGAAAAATGCCTTCGCCGGCTTAGCTCAGTTGGTAGAGCAACTGATTTGTAATCAGTAGGTCGTCGGTTCGAGTCCGACAGCCGGCTCCCTTATTTTTAGGGAGTTACGCAAATCAGGCAGTTGCGAGCAAAATTCTCACTGCCCAAAAATTGCCCAAAAATTCTCTTTTCGGCAGTGAGGCTTGCTAATCACTAGCGGTCGCCGTCTTTGGTTTCGTCTTCCTCGCGAGCCTTACGTGCCTTATCGAGAAAATTCTTTGTCTCTTTTTTGAACTTGTCCTCAGACTCCGCATTCACTCTGTCCGAAAGAATCCTTTCATACTGACTGTTGGTCAGTTCACGTATAGCCTCGGTCTTGCCGACCCATGCTAATTTTCTGGAAGTTTCTATGCTCATTGTCTCCTCCTAATATACCACTCGCCTTAGACAGCGCCGACGCAGCAGCGCACCCGTCAGCAGGAGCTCGGCGCGGTATTTTGGGAAGCTGAAATCTCGAGCGGATCTTCTCTGCTACTTCAGCTCCACCTTCACCTTCACCCCGTTCTTGCAGGTTGTCTCGGACGCCTTGTTCCCGAAGTCGTCCCACGAGGTCCAAAGGCCGTCCGCCTTCCCGTCCTTGAAGTTGACTTCAATCTTCTTCTGGCCGTTCTCGTACCACATGGTCGAAGGGCCGTCCGCCTTCCCGTCCTTGGAGTTGACCACTCCTTCAACCTGCCCGTTTTCGTGCATCACCTTTACCCATCCCGTGTATGGAGTCTGGGAATTTGGGGCGTATGATAGCTTCTCTCCTTCGCGGCCACGTTCTTGCATTCGGTCCTCCGAGATTGCTTCCGAAAGGATCTTGTCGAGGGTTTTCGGGTCGTTGAGGTCAGGCTCACCCTCCCAAAGGAAACCAAGACAAAGGGCGGCGGCGAATAGGCTCAGTGAATTCATAGCTTCACAGAAACTTAGTGGGCGGCTTAGGTCAAGCCTGTTGTCCGGTAGCATCCTCCGACCCGCCTTTAGTGTTCTGGCCAGGCGGATTGACCGCTCGCGTTAATTAAATGACGGCTGCATTAAATTCCCTCTTTAAATCCATCTCCAATTCAGACTCCATTAAAACTCTGGATCCGGACTTCGTATTGCCAAAAAGGAATGAAAAGGCAGATGCTCGTTTATCTGCGCTCTCAGAAGCTATCGGAGATCTGAATCGATCCACGGCTCAAACTAGAGCTTCGCGTCCAGCTTCGAGCAGTCCTGATAATGATTCAGAACTCGGATCTTTTTCTCAGTTCAAATCCGCAATTAGCTCTCTCAATCAAGATCGGCATCTGCGCTACAGCGAGAGCCGCGGCTGGCATGGAGCGGACAGGGCAATAACAGGTCAGGGCAGAACGGTGTCCAAAGTTCCTGCTCACAATTTCGCGTAGAGGGTGCGTAGCTGCGGGAGGGCTTCCTCCAGTGAAGTCTCTTTCCAGAGGTGGTATCGTATCCAGCGGATGAGCTTTACTGAGTGTTGCGTGAGACGCTGGAGCCTCACATAGAGTTCTGGAAGCGGCTGCTTGGCCTTCTTTCTCTCCTTTGCCAGCCGCTTCTTTTTCCGTTTGTGTTCGGCGACGTTTTTCACGTCGTGCTCCCTCTCCAGCCGGAGGGATTCGACCTCGATCAGGTTGTGGGCCATGCAGAGGAAGGACGCCTGCATCGCTTTGGCATTCGGGGAGGACGCCCAGCCCTTTTTCTCGCCGAGCTTGTTCTTGAGTTCGTCGAAAACTTTCTCCGCATCCCAGCGCATCCGGTAGAGCTGGGCGATCACGCCTGGTGGGATCGATCTGGGAAGGTTCGTGATGAAGGTGAACTCCCTGTCGGTGGCGGGATCGGTGTAGATGACCTGGCGCACGCTCACCCCCTGGCTGGTGGAGACCTCGCGGTCGGAGACGACGCCGTTGTTGACCGCGTCGCCCTGCTCCCACGGGTGCTCGCAGAGGGTCTCCGGGCGCATGTTCTCCTTGGCGTGGCTGAGGAAGTAGATGCCGCTGCCCTGTTTCCAGCGGTACCACTGCCGGAAGTCGATGCCCGCGCGATCCCAGATCCAAAGCACCCTCTTCCCCTTCGGGGCACCACGGCGCAGGTCCTCGATCGCCGTGCGCTTGAGCCCCGACATGTCGTGCTCCTTGAGCTTGTTCTGCTGGTCGGCAGCCTGGAGATGGAAGAGGGCATTGTGTCTGAGGTCGAGCCCGTAGAGATGTCCGACGGCGTGCTTCTTTCCGGATTTCTTCGGGTCGTGCGCGGCGGCGGCGTGCCAGTGGCCATCTCCGGCGAATATCTCGAAGCCCTCGAGCGACGGGATGGGGGCCAGGCGGTCGGGCGCCGCCGAGGCCAGATGGTCATGGATCGAGTGGGCGGCCTCCTGGCAGAGGGAGAGTCGGCGGCTGCTTTTGAGGGTCTCGAAGAAATGGGTTCGGCCGATCTCGCCGAGGTCGGAGAAGGCGAGCTGGGAGAGGAAGTCCAGGCCGCTGTCGCAGGCGGAGAGCACCCTGCGCACGCCGGTCTGGAGCCAGTCCTTATCCGCGAGTTTGGGGCAGGATCTGGAGGAGGTCAGATGATCGGCGATGTCGAGAAGCGGGCGGAAGAAGAGGTGGGCGACGGAAGTGTTTGCATTGTCCATATGGAGGCGAAAAAAATTTTGCCGCCCACCTGTCAAGGGGTATTTTTGGGCCCGCACAAGCGTTATGCGAACTCCGGCAGCCCTTCCGAGGGGATTTCAACCCGGATGAAACGGGCTTCTCAAGGGGGCTCCTATAGCCTCCCAGCCCCCTTCTGGGGCGGTTTTTGGAGGAGAATCTTGGACACCGTTCGGCTTTCGAGACCCTTTATGGCTTTAAAGAACGGGGACCGGAGGTCCTCGCCACCATCGGGACAGGCAGAGCTGAGCTGAGCGGGGAGAAGAGCAGGGCTCTTCACTACGGCCAACCGTCAGACGGATTGACTCGGATACGCATTAATGTTCACCTGAACATTAATGCCATCCATCTACCGCCCCCCGGCGACCCCGCGCCTCGCCCCTCTGGCAAATCGTCCACCACGCCTGGGATGAGTTCGTCGCCGGCTACGAAGCCCGCCACCGCCGGACCCACGGCCCGCTGCGCCGGGATGCACCGTCGCCGTGGTCGACCAGTTCTACCGCTGCGGCGACCTCGCTGCCGGATTTACCCGCCTCCAATGCCCCGACTGCGGCCATGAGAAGCTGCTCGCATTCACCTGCAAGAGCCGGCATTTCTGCCCCAGCTGCCACCAGCGCCGTGTCCGCGCCGTGGGTGACTGGATCGCCCACGATGTTTGCTTCGAGGTGCCGCACCGCCAGTTCGTCTTCACGATGCCCCGGCCCCTGCGCGGCATCTTCCGCAAGCGCCGCAAGCTCCTCGACCACCTCTTCCGGGTCAGCCTCGAGTGCCTGCGCGACTGGATGCGCGCCCGGCACGACCTTCCCGCACGGCCAGCTCGGCGCTGTCGCCGCCGTGCAGACCTTTGGCGACTACCTGAACTTCCACCCGCACCTCCACGTCCTCGCGGCGACCGGGCTGGTGGATCGGGAAGGCCGGTTCCACCTGATGCCCGTCGAGTCAATCGAGCCGCTGAGCGAACTCTTCCGCCACCGCTTCATCGAGGCACTGCTGCGGGAGAAGCTCATCAGCGACAAGAAGGCGCGGCAGCTCCTCGGCTGGACGCACAGCGGGTTCAGCCTCGACGCCGGGGAGAAACCGGTCGCCGCCCATGACGTCGACGGACGCAGGCGGCTGGCGGAATACCTCCTGCGCGCCCCGTTTTCGCTGGAAAAGATCACCTGGAACGAGACCATCCCGGAAGGTCATCTACCGGTCCAAGCGCAGCTGGCACACCAAGCGAAACTTCCAGGTCTTCGAGGCCACCGACTTCCTCGCCGCCGCCGTGGAGCACATCCCGCCGAAGGGCCAGCAAACCGTGAGATACTACGGTCTCTACTCGAACAAGCGCCGCGGGCATGGACGCCCGCACGGGCCGGCCGCGACCAACGATGCGTGGGAGCAGCGCGCGCGAAACCGGCGGGGTCCGGCCTCGGCATACGCTCTCTCGTCCTCCCGACCGCCCGAGCCAAAAAGCGCCCGCGCCCTGCGCCCCCTCTGGCGGGATCTCATTCAGACGCGTCTGGGGCGAAGACCCCATGATCTGCCCCGTGCTGCAAAGGGAACGATGAAGACCGTCGGAACCATGATCCGGCGGGATGAAGTCGAGTTCTTTCTCCACTCCACGGGCTGTGGGAAGGGATCCTCTCCCTGCCGCCGCCACCCGCCCCCCCTTCGACATCGAAACGATGGAGCCGCTCGACGTGCCGCCGCAATGGGGCTGGAGCGACGAGATCGAGCCGCCGCCCGAGGATTGGTGGCGGGGCGACGGACAGCCGGATGGCAGGCGCCCGAACTCCCCCTCGACGATGGGCAAGTCCTGGTTCTCGACGGAGCAGACCCGTTTCCCGCCGACGAATGGCCCGTCTACCGGGCGGACTGAACGCGGGGGCTCCACGCACACGGGAAGATCACCCGCCGATTTCAGCGATCGAAATCGAGCCGGGGCCGCACCGGTGTGCCCGCGTGTCGCCGAATCGCGCCCGAACCCGCCGCCGATCGGCAGTAGAACCCGGCAAAGGCTTGACGGCAGTAAAAATTTGCGGTCAGATTTCTCGAAACGAGGCCCTCTCACCCCCTTCCTCCCCCCATACCCCCTCCAACCCCGACCGCCAGACGCCGCGGGAGGAACGGGTCATACCCCCTCCAACCCCGACCGCCAGACGCCGCGGGAGGAACGGGTTGAAAAAGGAAATTCCTAGCAGCCCCCCTCCCGGGCGCGCCCGGGGAAAGACATCGATGAAACTTCCTTGATGGGCGTTCGGCCATCAGGCACGCTGTCGGTGCATCCTGCTGCGAGGCAAGCAATACACCGACTTTACAGTGGTGCTCCTCGAGCCCGTCTAGCAGCTTGGTGCCGGAGGCCGTGCGTGAAGTCATTGGTGGCGAGCCTGGCACAAGCCAGGCCGACCCCGCATAAGAGAATACTCATGCTTTTGCCCCTCCGGGCCGCCGCAGTCAGGATGCACAACCCAGACCCACCGCATCATGACCAGAAAGACCAACCGCAAGCGCAAAAAGAAATCCGCGTCGAAATCGCCAGCCCCCGCTACCAAGATGAACCCCGACGCCGCCGGCATCGACCTCGGGGCCACGGTCCACTACGTGGCGGTGCCCGCGGATCGCGACCCGCAGCCGGTGCGCCACTTCGGAACCCTCACCGAGGATCTCCAGGCACTGGCAGATTGGCTCGGAGCCTGTGAGATCACCACCGTAGCGATGGAGGCCACCGGGGTCTACTGGATCCCGCTTTTCCAGATCCTGGAGGGCCGCGGCTTCGAGGTCTGCCTGGTCAACGCGCGCCATGTCAAGAACGTGCCAGGGCGCAAGAGTGACGTGCAGGACTGCCAGTGGCTGCAGTACCTGCACAGCGTGGGATTGCTCAACGCATCCTTCCGGCCGCCCGCCGCAATCTGCGCGGTGCGTTCCCTGATGCGCCACCGCGAGAGCCTCATGCGCACCAGCTGCGACCACCTCCTGCGCGTCCAAAAGGCGCTCGATCAGATGAACGTGCAGCTGCACCACGCCGTCACCGACATCACCGGGGTCACCGGCCTCGCGATCCTCGACGCAATCGTGGCGGGCGAGCGCGACGCCAGGGTGCTCGCCGGCCACCGCGACCCCCGCTGCAAGAAGAGCCAGGCCCAGATCGCCAAGGCGCTGCTGGGCGACTGGCGCGAGGAGCACCTCTTCACCCTGTGCCAGTCCCTCAAGGCGTGGCGCTTCCACCAGCAGCTCATGGGCGAGTGCGAACAACAGATCGACAAACACATGGGTTCTCTGGAAGATCGCAGCGACGGACCGCCCCCGCCGTCGGTCAAAAAGAGCATCAAGCCGCCAGAGCAACCGATGCGTCAGCACCTCTTCTCCAAGTTCGGGGTCGACCTGACCGCCGTCGAAGGCGTGAGCATCCAGACATCCCTGGCATTCCTCGCAGAAGTAGGCACCGACGTGGGCAAGTTCGCCACCGCCGAACACTTCGCCTCGTGGCTGGGCCTGTGCCCCGACAACCGCATCACCGGCGGGCGCACCCACGCGGCCCACACCCGCAAGGTCAGCAACCGTCTCGCCACCGCCCTTCGCATGGCCGCCCAGTCGTTCCATCGGTCGAAGTCCTCGCTAGGCGACTGGTTCCGCCGCATCCGCGCCAAGCTCGGGACCAAAGCCGCCGTCACCGCCGCCGCACACAAACTGGCCCGCATCCTCTACGCCATGGTAAAACACCGCACCCCCTTCGACCCCGACCGCATCGGCAACCCCGAGCAGGCCCGCGCAAGAAAAGAACGCTTCCTGCGCCGCCAGGCAGAGCAACTCGGGTTCGCCTTGACTCCCGTGGAGGGGGAAGTTTCATAAGAGCAAAGGAAATTCCTAGCAGCAGCTATTGAAGACTATGAGAGAACACAGCTCTATGGTAAAGAGATGGCCTTTTGGCAAAAACCACTTTCTGATTTCTTCAGACCCTTTGCGTTGTCCCTTGGTAGATCCGCAGGAATAAAAGGAATACCAGACAATGTAAAAGAAGTCCGCCAGGTAGAAGAATATTTTGACATTCTGAAATATGTTAAATATGCAGGACTAGAAAGAACTGCCAGAAATGAAGGTAATTCAGAAAAAGCCAAAGAGTTCAAAGAGAAAAAACGAGAAACTGCGTTTGGAATCAATCCATTTACATTTAATTTTACACATATATATCGTTCAATGCCTCGAAGAGAAAGAGATTATTTCAAAAGCTTTTCTGCAACTACAGATCCAGAAGAGAGACCATACCCCCTCCAACCCCGACCGCCAGACGCCGCGGGAGGAACGGGTTGAAAAAGGAAATTCCTAGCAGCCCATACCCCCTCCAACCCCGACCGCCAGACGCCGCGGGAGGAACGGGTTGAAAAAGGAAATTCCTAGCAGCCCCCCTCCACCAGGTTTCCCCGCGGGGTCGAGAGGGCCAGGTGGTAGTGGTTGCCCATCATACCCCCTCCAACCCCGACCGCCAGACGCCGCGGGAGGAACGGGTTGAAAAAGGAAATTCCTAGCAGTAATTAGGGAATGTGCAGAGAAAATAACCATAATGAAAGTCGGAATATTATCATGATGATACCCTGCCCAAGAGGGGCGGCGGCTTTGTGCTGAAGCGGGAGCTGTTGGAGGGCTTGGGAGGATATGGATATCGCCAAGTGACATGGAACTTGCTTTTCTTCAGTTGGGGAAAACTCTGCATCTCTGAGAACAAGTATCAAAAAATCACCAATCGTACGTATATACTGAGACCCCCAAGAGGACTGCAGGTCCGCACAGCGTTGCGAGGCATGCTGAGGCGCGTGTTTTCACGTGCGATCTTGAGCGGATATTGGCAAAATTCTGAGGGGTAGGCTAAGAGGGCTTATACCACGGTTGTTTGGCCTCAGGACGAGGGGGGCACTGCAGTGGTCATGAGAGGCCAACAAACATTCAGACGCTTTGAACAGCAACTCAAGGACCAAGGAGTCGATTTTATTCTCTTTCTAGAGCCCTGGGAGGTTTTTGCCACGGAATCGCTCTATGTGTGCATCAATTGGGATCTGGCCCATTACGAAGATCCCTACTTCCCAGAAATAATAACAAAAGTATGGGAAACAACTGCCCGTAAATCGAAGGTTCTGGGTACTTCAAAAGGCGATGCGGATCATCAATGGAACGAGCGTGTTGTCGGAGCAGGTTCGCCTGCACGCGCATGTGCCCGAAGGAGAGAATGCGCGTGCTTACCTTTTCCCACACCTAAGGACGCCCTTGGCCTATGCGATGAAGCAAACAGACGTGCAGGGAAGGATACACTCTGCCACAAGGCTTGTCGAGGCCGCTATCTTTTTTACCCGGCCAGCTTTTGGCCGCATAAAAACCACGTCAATGCTCATCAAGGCCAGCACACGTTATTGCGGGGCACGGAGGATGAATACGATATTGGTGTTCTGCGGTGCGAACAAAGGGAACAAGGAGCTATGTCGCCAAACTTGACACGAGAACTGGGAGATGAGGGAGCAGGTGCATTTTTTCGATTTCCTCGAGCGCGGAAAGAGGTGCTGGAGCTATACTGCGCAGGCCGCAGCGCTCGTGTTCCCCTCCTTGATTGGCCCTGACAACATTCCGCCACTTGGAGGCCTTCGCGCTAGGGTGCCCCGTAATAGCTGGCAAGTTGAGTGGGTCGGTAGAGCAGATGGGCGACGCAGCGTACTTGTTTGACCCCCTTGGACGTAAAAGAGCTAGTGTCGGCAGGAGTCAAATCCTTGCGGACTGATGAGGATAGGATGGAGCGAAGCGGATCGAGAAGGGGGAAATGCAGGGCGTCTTCATGGACGGCTAATGATTACGCTCAGCGGCTTGTGCGAGGTCATCAAGGAACTGGAGGCCTACATTGATTGCTGCGAGCCAGCCTTCTTACAAGGTTCAGTTCTCCTGATGCATCAGGAACCCTGCAATAACAGGCTAAGATGCCGTCAGCCAGACCATTGAAACGGCAATAGAAAATTTCGCTATGATTGAACATGTTACCCACGGGGATCAAACCCTCGCCATCATCATCCGAGCTTCCTTCAAAAAAGAGGGGATTGAATTCGTCACTCCTGATGATTATTCCCAGCAGTTAGCCTATATGAACCGGCCTGAGGGGTATCGGATCCAGCCTCACGTGCATAATCCGGGTACGCCGGGAGCTGGATGACACGATGGAGGTTTTGTTTATCAGGAGCGGGCGAGTCCGAAGATTGATTTTTACGATCAAGATCAGAATCATCTTGAAAGACGGGGAAGTGGCAACGGGTGACACGGTATTACTCGCCAGCGGTGGCCATGGCTTCACTATGCTGGAGCCAACGGAGATGATCGAGGTAAAGCAAGGGCCTTACGCGGGGGAGAATGATAAAACTCGATTTGGTGAGTAAGCTAACAGAAAACTTAAAAAATCAATATGAAAACAGCATTAATTACAGGAATCACAGGTCAGGACGGATCCTATCTGGCCGAACTTTTGCTCGAGAAAGGCTACGAGGTATACGGCATGGTGCGACGTTCGAGTACTTTCGCCACCGAGCGCATTGAGCACATCTACCGTGAACCGCACTATGAGTGAGAACCAGCTTATTCCTTGAGTATGGTGATCTCGCGGACAGCTCGTCATTACGCCATTTGCTCTCCAAGGTGCAGCCTGATGAGGTCTACAATCTGGCGGCCCAGTCCCATGTGAGGGTCTCTTTTGACCAGGCGGAATACACCGCTGATGTCACAGGAATTGGAGCGCTGCGCCTGCTTGAGTCGATCCGTGACTACGAGAGAGCAGTCGGGAAAATCTGTGCGGGTATACCAAGCTTCATCATCCGAGATGTTCGGTGCGGCTGCACCCCCGCAGAATGAAAAGACACCGCATTCCACCCGCGCAGCCCCTATGGGGTGGCGAAGGTGTTTGCCTACTGGCAAACGGTCAACCATCGGGAATCATATGGTATGCATGCGAGTAATGGTATTCTGTTTAATCATGAGAGTGAGCGACGAGGTGAGAACTTCGTAACCCGTAAAATTACCCGCGCTGCAGGGCGTATCAAGCTTGGCCTGCAAGAGAAGTTGTATCTCGGAAACCTGGATGCAAAACGGGACTGGGGGCATGCACGGGATTATGTTGAAGCCATGTGGCTGATGATGCAGCAGGATGAGCCAGACGATTATGTGATCGCGACGGGTGAGCCTATTCCGTGAGCGACTTCCTTCAGGTCGTGTTTGCCCAGCTTGATCTGGCCTGGCAGGATTATGTGGAAATTGACCCCTATTATTTCCGAGCTGCTGAGGTGGATTTCCTTCAAGGTGATCCATCCAAGGCAAAAAAGAAATTGGGCTGGAGTCCTAAGATTTCTTTCCAGGAGTTAGCCCGCTTAATGACGGAGCATGATTTAGACCTCGCAGAGCGGGAGGCACATGCTTTGGGGTTCGATAAATAAGGCATTAGCGAATCAGTCATGCTCATGCTGTATATTGATTCAGTAAAATATAAGAACTCATGATCCCAGTAAATACACCTCACCTTGGGGGCAATGAAGCCACCTATCTTCAAGAATGCATCGAAACCGGATGGATTTCTTCTGAAGGGCCCTTTATTGAGCGATTTGAGTCTGACCTTGCGAGGTATACAGGCGCAAACATGCCATCGCTGTATGCAATGGCTCCGCGGCTCTTGATGCAGCCATGATCGCTCTGCAAATTGGCCTGGGTGACGAGGTCATTATCCCGACGATGACCATCATATCTTGTGCCCAGGCAGTGGTGCATGTTGGGGCAACCCCAGTGGTGGTGGATTGTGATGCCGACACATGGAATATGACTGCCGAGCGGTTGAGGCTGCAATCACACCACGGACAAAAGCAATCATGGCAGTTCATATCTATGGGCTGCCCGTCGATATGAGTCCCATACTAGCATTGGCTGAAAAGCATGGTTTGTATGTGATTGAGGATGCTGCCGAAGTGATTGGGCAGGAATATAAGATGACAAATGGAGAAGCTCAGAAAATGCGGTAGCTTCGGAGATGTCAGCACATTTAGTTTTTATCCCAACAAACATATCACCACGGGGAGGGGGGAATGGTGCTGACTGATGATGACGAGCTTGCGGAGCGATGCCGGAGTGCCCGTAATTTATTTTTTAAGAGCGGCCGCGTTTTGTTCATGATGAGCTGGGCTACAACCTAAGGATGACCAATATGCAGGCCGCTTGGGCGTTGCTCAGTTTGAGCGCATTGATTGGGCCATCAAACGCAAGCGTGAGATCGGGACACCTTTACAATGATTTGCTAGCCGATCATGGAGTGGTTCGAGCTACCATTGCAGAAGACGGAATATGCAGAAAACATCTATTGGGTATTCGGTATGGTTCTTAACGACGATATCGGTTTTGATGCCGACGAAGCGATGCACGGCTTGGTAAACACCAAATTGGCACGCGCCCGTTTTTCTGGTGCATGCATGAGCAGCCTGTTTTCCGCAAGATGGGCTTATATGCAGGATTGAAATGCCCGGTGGCCGAGCGGCTTGCGCGACGCGGTTTTTATGTGCCCAGCGGGCTAGCTTTAACCAATGATGAAATTTACGAAGTGGCCGAGGCCGTTAAAAAAGAAATACGATGACTGAAGTTTTTGATACCGATTATGCGACAAATGTACGATCTGCTTTATCAGGATAAAGATTATCCCGGTGAGGCTACCTATGTCTCCCAGTTGATACGCAAGCATGCGCCAGAAGCAGGTTGCCATTTTGGAGCTTGGTTCAGGGACAGGTAAACATGCAGATCTTTTGGTGAATGATGGATTTACTGTTACACGGTGTAGAGCTCAGTGAGGATATGCTGAAGCGTGCAGAATCTTTTGCCCGAGAATGGCCTCACGTTTTCTCAAGGTGACGTTCGCACTGCAGGCTGGAAGGGAGATTTCGATGTGTATCTGCCTATTTCATGTGATTAGTTATCTTCCCAAAATAAAGACATCCTTCAGGCTTTTGAGACAGCGCGCCACCACCTGGACAAAGGGGGGTGTTTATTTTGATGCCTGGTATGGCCCCGCAGTCTTAACTGACCGTCCGCGGTAAGGGTTAAGCGCATTGAAAACGAGACTGCCGAACTAACGCGAATTGCCGAGCCTACCATGTATGCCGAGAAGAACCTGGTGCAGGTGGATTTCACTATTTTCCTTAAAGACAAGACTACCAATGTCATCAAGCCATTTTCTGAAGAGCACCACATGCGTTATGTGTTCACTCCTGAAATGCGTGCTTTGCTTAACCAGTCTGGTTTTGATCTCATCCAGACCGAAGAGTGGATGAGTGGGCGTGCCCTAGATTACGATACCTGGGGTGCTTGTTTTGTGGCTCGGGCTATATAGAGCCTGTCCCAAAATCGGGTGATTTTAAATTTTGGGGCGTACCGAGTAATTCGTTAGTGGCTGAATTGGGGTGTGTTTGAGGTTTTTTGCCCCTGGCGGGTCTTTTTTTCCTGGTTGTGCCGAGTTTACCTGTTTTGGGGCGCACCTCTTCCTTGGCCCTTCTATGCCGGGGGGCGGCTCAGGCGGCTTTTTGTTTTTCCTCCAGACCGGCTTGCTCAAGCCTTGCCAGCACCCAGAGGTTGTGTGTCAGGACTGCCCACCCTACCATCATTTGGCGGTGCTTGAAGCCTTTGGCGCGGGGTTTGTCGCCCATGAAGTTTTTGATGATGATGGCGATGCGGGCTTCGGTGCCAGCACGCCGTTTTAGTCCAGCTCCCAGATCGGGTTCTTTTTCCAGGCGGTCTCTGAACTCCGTGACGTTCTTGGGGCAAAGGCCGTTGTAGATGCCTTCCTCGCACAGTTTCTTTTTGTTCGTCGCGCTATCAAGCCCGCGGTCTCCCCAGATTTTTTTCACAGGAAGCCCTTGCTGTTTTGTTAGTCGATTGAGCGCTGGAAGAACGTGTTTGGTATCGTTGGTTTGTTGCTTTTCGAGCAGGTAGTCAACGATCAGGCCCTGGCTGGATTCTCCCAGCCACAGCTTGTTTCCAAATTCCACCTGGGCGGTGCTTTTACCCTAAAAGCGGCAATAGAAACTTGAGCACCTCGCTCTAAATCTATAAGAATAAGGGGTATGAGTGCGCTCCTTACTGATTCTCGCGCTCACCCTCAGGGTGAGTCACAAAAACAGGGTATTTCCCCTTCACAGGCGTGGCCTCTGGACACCCCGGGCGGACGGTTTTTTGCCGAATGGGATGAGGACACACCCACCACCAAGGACGGGCAGCTCATTTTCTTTTTCCAGTTCCTCCAGGCCGGTGGACGCTGGCAAAAACTCATGGAGAACTGCCCTCTCCACTATGTCGGCAACCGGGGCAGCGGTGCAAAGAATGTCCTCGGAACCGTGCTCCTGAGTATCCTCAACGGGCACTGGCGTTATGCTCACATCAACGCCATCCGGGGAGATGCGATCAATCCTCCGCTGCTTGGCATGGAGAAGACTGCTCAGCGAGGACACAGTGAGGCGGGCGATGAAACGCATTCCCGAGGAGGTCGGACTCGAGTGGTTACGCGGGCATATATTAGAGCCTGTCCCAGCGTCCAAGATTAAGACGCAGCAAAGGCTGGGGGCGTTAAAAAAGTGAGCATGAAAGGCTTATTTGCCTCTCATGCTCGAAAAATGGTGCTTATAATTTGTTTTCCACAACAAAACTAAAGCCCATTCATGAACCAGATTACCTTCCAACCCTGCCTCCGTCCAGCCCTACTTGAAGTCACTGGCTGCAAAGATTACCGCGAGGAGCGCGACCTCTTCATAAGAATCGACGAAATCCTCAGCCACTCGGGCATCGAGCAAGAATTTATCGAGCTCTCGATCCAGGAAAAGAAAATCAACCTCGACAAGCTGTCGACCAGTCAAGCCGACTTCTTCTGCCGGGGATGCCTGATGGCTCTGAGGGGAAACATCGCCCGCCTTATCAAGAACCTTCCCCACCGCGAGTTCTGCAAACTGCTGCCCGACAGCACCATCCTGCGCTGGTTCCTCGGCATTGAAAGACTCGACGGGATTAAAGCCTACGCCAAAAGCAGCAGCGACCGCTTCGCCCACTGGCTCAGTGAATCATCACTCCAATACATCAACCAACGCCTCATCGGTATGCTTGCCCACGCAGACCACTCCGAGGCACTGAACCTCAATCTCGAAGAAGAGCTCGACTTTGAAAACATCTATTTCGACAGCACCTGCCTCAAAGCCGACATCCACTTCCCCGTCGACTGGGTTCTGCTCCGCGACCTCACCCGCACGCTGATGAAAGCCACCGTCATCATCCGCGGCCAGGGCCTCAAACACCGGATACCCCAAGATCCGCTTAAATTCCTCAGCGACATCAACAGCCTCGTCATGAAAATGACCGCCACCAACCGCATCAAGGACGGCAGGAAAAAGCGCAAAGGCATCTTGCGGGAAATGAAAGCCTTGAGTCAAAGAATTGCCCGTCACGCCCGTAGCCACCTCGCCCTGCTCGAACAAAGGGGCAGCGAAACCGAGTTGGGCAAAGGTCGAATCAAGCTCCTCAAGGATCGGTTGGAAAGCATCCTCGGCCAAGTCCAGCCGGCCATCGATCAAGCTCACGAAAGAATCATTGGAGAAAGACAGGTCAAGAACGAGGACAAAATCCTTAGCCTCTACGACGCCGACATCAACATCATCACCCGCGGTAAAAGCACCGCCCAGGTGGAATTTGGAAACAAGCTGTGGCTGGGAGAATCCAGCCAGGGCCTGATCGTTGACTACCTGCTCGAAAAGCAACAAACCAACGATACCAAACACGTTCTTCCAGCGCTCAATCGACTAACAAAACAGCAAGGGCTTCCTGTGAAAAAAATCTGGGGAGACCGCGGGCTTGATAGCGCGACGAACAAAAAGAAACTGTGCGAGGAAGGCATCTACAACGGCCTTTGCCCCAAGAACGTCACGGAGTTCAGAGACCGCCTGGAAAAAGAACCCGATCTGGGAGCTGGACTAAAACGGCGTGCTGGCACCGAAGCCCGCATCGCCATCATCATCAAAAACTTCATGGGCGACAAACCCCGCGCCAAAGGCTTCAAGCACCGCCAAATGATGGTAGGGTGGGCAGTCCTGACACACAACCTCTGGGTGCTGGCAAGGCTTGAGCAAGCCGGTCTGGAGGAAAAACAAAAAGCCGCCTGAGCCGCCCCCCGGCATAGAAGGGCCAAGGAAGAGGTGCGCCCCAAAACAGGTAAACTCGGCACAACCAGGAAAAAAAGACCCGCCAGGGGCAAAAAACCTCAAACACACCC
>CALSSN010000007.1 GCA_943789025.1 uncultured Verrucomicrobiales bacterium | reverse complement strand
CACAGCTCCACTCGTGGTCGCTGGGCAGGCGGTAGCGGTCACGCGGACCGATCTGTCCCTTCTCCCGCTCCCTCTCGGTCAGCCACTCACAGAAGGCCACCGCGTCGTCCCAGTTCACCATCACCGCCGGATGGTCGGGTGTCTGGACAAACCCCCCTTTTATCCCCCAATTTCCTTCCGGCCAATCGCGCCCGGTCGCTTCGACGAAAACATCGTAGTCACGGCGGCGGGTCTCCCAAGTCGAGAACAGCAGGTCCCTGCCGCCAGTCGGCCCGCCGACGATCGGCACCGGAACGAACCGCATGCCGAGCGAGTTCTCGCGGGCTTCGGCCGTCTTCCCGCCGGCCACCGGCACTACCTCGGCCTTGCCTGCCCCGCTGACCAGCAGGCCGCCGGAAGGCACCTCCAGCACGCAGCGGAAGCCGATGTGACCGCCCTGAAAAGCCTGCGACTGCGGCAAGGGATATCTCGCCGAGAGTTGCGCTAATTGCGCCGCGTTGACTTCCCAGCCTCCGCCGCGCGCTACCCGCTGATCCGGTTTCTCTACCTCGTCGTAGAAATCCCGGCAGAGCT
The DNA here is from genome assembly GCA_943789025.1 of uncultured Verrucomicrobiales bacterium. Classification (GTDB taxonomy): domain Bacteria; phylum Verrucomicrobiota; class Verrucomicrobiia; order Verrucomicrobiales; family DEV007; genus CALSSN01. The sequence goes on along the minus strand of CALSSN010000007.1, from coordinate 126,769 downwards.
CCCAGACGTTGCCACCGAGATCATACAAGCCAAGAGAATTTGCCGGGAAGCTCCCCACCGGGGCCGTCCGCACAAACCGGTCCGTGAAACCCTCCAACATGGCGCGCTCCTCTTGGAGGCCATTTAGAGGCGTCGCCGCCGACTCCTGGCCGAAATAATTGCCGGCACCCTCAGGCGGCGGCCAGGCATCTCCCCAGGGGAAGTCCTTGATTTTCCTCCTCTTCTGTGACGGCTTCGCCGCCGCGTCCTCGTCCTTACCGATCCCCACAGCACAGCTCCACTCGTGGTCGCTGGGCAGGCGGTAGGCTGCCGCCTCCGGGATCGCTCCGGATGCGCGCTCCTTTTTCGTCAGCCACTCGCAGAAGGCCGTCGCGTCCTCCCAGCTGAGCTTCCCAGCTGGGTGCTCCGGAGTCTCATCCCAGCCGTCCTTTCCCCTGACCGCTTTCTTGCCCGCCCACTTCCATCCGGTCGCCTCGATGAAGGCATCGTAGTCGCGTCGGCGCGTCTCCCAGGCCGAGAACAGCAGCGTTTTGCCGCTGGCCGCCGTGTCGGTGGGCCCGCCGGTGATCTCTACCGGCAGAAAACGCATTCCCAGCGAATTTTCGTGGGGACCCTTGCCGGCGACCGAGACAGGGGTCTTGTCACCAACGGCTTCGGAAGCCGGCGCTTGCCCAGGGGGGTCTCTGCCGATTTGCTCGCGCCCTGCTCCGCCACCTCAGAGGTGCCACCCTCACTACTTTTACCACCCCCTTCAGCCTTCGGCTCCTTCTTCAGCATCAGGAGACCACCTGCCGCAACGGCCAGAACAAGCACGGCACCCACGGCCCACTTCATTACCCCACCGCCACTGGCCGCCTTCACGGCAACCGCTCCTACCGCCGCACCTGCTTCTGCGGCTGCCCCTGCCGTCGGTGCCTTCGCAGTTACAAACCGGGTCTTCTTCATCGCTACCAGCGAACCCGGATCGACCACGACCTGGTCGAGATCGTTGCGAAACTCGGCGGCATCCTGGTAACGCTCGTCAGGATCGACCTGCAAGGCTTTCGTCACGATGGCGTCGTAGCGCGGGTCGAGATTCTCTATCAGCTGACTGGCCGGTCGGAACACTCCGCGCGGAACTTGACCGGTCAGCAGCTGGTAAAGCATGGCTCCCCACAGCATAGAGGTCGGCTCGTCCGTCCACGGCAGCCCCCGCTTGCAGAGACTCTGGTGCGATGTAATCCGGCGTTCCCATGGCCATGTTGGCCATCGTCAGCCCTGGGTCGTGGGCCGTTGATTTGGCGAGTCCGAAATCTGCCACTTTCACCTGTCCGGTGTTATCGAGCATGACGTTGGCAGGCTTGATGTCGCGGTGAATGACCCCGTTTTGATGGGCAAAGCTGAGGGCATCGAGAACATGACAGACAATGGCGTGGGCATACTCGGGCTTGAGTTTTCCTCCCCGTTCTTTGAGATACTGGTGGATGTCGACTCCCTCGATAAACTCCATCACGAAGTAGAGAAACTTCCCTCCCGGCCCTTGCGCTTCTCCGAAGTCATAGACGCGGATGATGCCTGGATGACTGAGCTTCGCCATCGACTTCGCCTCCTGCTCGAAACGATCGGTATAGTGAAGGCCTTCACCAGTAACCGCCAGCTCAAAAGGCAGGATCTTGATGGCAATCTCTCGATCGAGGCTTGGTTGCACCGCTCGGTAAACTGCCCCCATGCCACCACGTCCCAGCAGTGCGGTGACCTTGTATTTGGGCAACGCAGCATCCAGCTCCTCGGGGGATGGCGTCTGCCAACCTGAGGGTGGTGTTGGGGCTGGTGACGACGGAGGGTTATTCATCGGCGGTTATCGACCGTGGCTCAACCTGAACCTTTCCATTACTGTCAGAATTGCATCTTGTTGACAAGGTGAATGATGCCTTTCATTTCCAAGTAGTTCGTTTTTTCTAGATTTCTTTGAACTGGCGGATAAAGAGGAAAGCTACCGGTGCGATGCCGACCACTTCGAGCCCGAATGATGAGACTCCCGCTTTGAAGGGTGCATCCCAGAGGGAAAAATTAAGAGCTGCCGCGATGACAAGGGCGCCGCCGAGGACGAAGATTCCGAGCGGAGAAACGGTGATTCTGGATGGCTCCCGGAGTTCGTGGATGAGTCCGAAAAAAGCGGTAGGCAAGGTAGGCGATGAATACCAGACTGAGGACCGAATAGTCCGCCAGCTGGCGCACCCCCAGAAAGGCATCATACATGCCGTGGGCGATGACTACGGAAAGCATGTCAACAAGCGCATTCTCCCAGTTGCGTCTTGCCGGGAAGAAAAGTGTGTAGAGCGAGTATCCAGCGATTCCGGTAAGTGAGGCGTGTAGGAAGGTCGCGGTGAGAAAGCGGCCCCAGGTGACCGACGAGCCACCTGCCAGAAAATAGATGGCATTCTCCTGGAGGGCAAATCCGAGCCCTACAGTCGCGGCGGTAATCAGGGCGAGGAGTGGCGAACCTTGCCGCACCAGCCACGGCAGGAAGGGCAGGAAACAAATCACTTTGATCGCCTCCTCGCGCAAACCCACCCCGGCAATCCAGTAGAGAAGGTCGTGGCCGAGGTCGCCGTTCGGAACGAAGCCGCGAATTTGTTCCTGCAGAAAAACGACGTAGAGAGTCAGAAAGGCAGAGCACACGCCGAGAAACATCGCTGCACTTACGAGAAACCAGTGCTGCCAGGCACTGGAAAACTGTAGCAGGATGGAAAGCCAGACAGCGACGGCAAGAAGACTGAGTATAAAGAGTCCGGGACGTAAGCCCTGCAAATCCATTACAAGAACCGAGCGGAACAGCTCGCCGTAGGCGCGTAACTTGACGGCGACATCGCAACGCGTCCAGACATCGAGCTGGCGCAAGCGCTCGGGGTCTTCCAGCGTGTGCCGGAGGAACTGCAGGTCATTTGCCCTTACCGCCGCCGCGACGGCGCGGCGGAGAAGCAGCGCCACTCCGGTTCTTTCGTAGCCCGCATCGAGAATCTTGATCGCCTCGTCGCTGAGGCCAGCGAAAAATGCGACCTCTGCCGCCAGTCGCGGGGCGTGTCCCAGCGCATCCGGAGTCTCACAGTGGCTGAGCATGGTGTGCCAGAGTTCCATCTCAACGAGCGCATCGCGATCTGCGGGAAGGTTCCGGCACAGTTGGATGAAGTCGGAGTAGACGTGCGTCAATTCCTCCCCGACTTCCCACTGGAGAATCAGCTGATAAATTCTTATCTCTGCGGTTTGCACGAGCTCGGACGTGCGCTCCTCCTCCTCGAGCCCCGCCAGACTGCTGCCCAGTTCTTCGAGCCTTTCGATCATCTCGATTTCTCCGATCTCGGGGCGACCTGCGCGCTTGTCTCGCAAGGAATCGGTGATCGCAGCCACGATCAATCCAGCCAGACCAATGAGCGCCGCGCTGCGCACGAGGAGCTGTTTGTCCCGGCTCGCTCGGGTGAGAAAAGGTCTCGATGGTAGGAGAGAGGGCATGGCTGGGGGGCTTGGCGTAAGAAATCAGAGGCGGACGTGGAGGCTATTTTTCCGACCTGACATCGAAGGCGTCGCGCAGGCCATCCCCGATCAGGTTAAGCGAGAAGAGGGTTAACGAGAAAAACCCTGCCGGGAAAAAAAGCAACCAGGGGAAACTCTCCATGCTCTGGGCGCCCTCGCTGATCAGAACCCCCCACGACGCGTCAGGTGGTTGCACTCCGAGGCCGAGAAAACTGAGCACCGCCTCGAGAAGCATGACCGCCGGAACCGTCAAGGTCGTGTAGACGATCACCGGGCCGAGGACATTGGGAAGAAGGTGCCCGAGCAAAATCCTCGGCGTGGCCTGACCGAGGGCTTCGGCTGCCACCACGAATTCCATTTCGCGCAAGGTCAGCACCTGCCCGCGCACAATGCGGGCCATGGTTAACCATTCGATCGCTCCGATAGCGACAAAAAGCAGCAAGAGGCTCCGCTCGAATAAAGTCGTCATCAGAATGACAAAGATCAGGAATGGAAAGCCATACAAGGCATCGACCACGCGCATCATCACCGCATCGGTCCGCCCGCCGAGATAGCCTGCAAGCATTCCATAAGTGACTCCAATGACCAGTGCGACGAGAGTAGCCACCAAGCCGACCAGGAGAGACAATCTTCCTCCCACCAGACAGCGGGCGAGCAGATCACGCCCGAGTGAATCCGTCCCGAGCCAGTGCCCCGTCGAGGGGGGCGAAGCCCCGAGTGCCAGATTCTGGTCATCCGGACCGGGCAGAAAAGCCGGCCCGAAGAGGCACCCTGTTACTACCAGAAGCAAAAGCCAGAGGCAGCCGCAGGCGAGCCGGTTCGCCGCCATCCTTCGCCAGGCATTGCGCCATGGCGAAGTGCTCCGCATCCTCGCGCTACCAAAACCACCATCAATATCACCACCACGTGTCATGATTGCAGTCCTCCTTTTTCACGGATCCGTGGGTCGAGGGCTGCATGCACGAGATCCACGACCAGGTTCAGCAAGACAATTAGCAGGGCGTAAAAAACCACGGTTCCCTGGGCCAAGTAATAGTCCCTGTTCATGGCAGCTCCTACGAAATGGTAGCCGAGCCCGGGGATTTGAAAAACTCGTTCGATGACGATCGACCCACTGATCAACCCGGCAAAGGCCGGCCCGAGAAACGAAGCCACCGGCAGGATGGCCCGCCGCAGGGCGTGCTTTCCGACAACGACCGATTCGGCCAGCCCTTTCGCCCGCGCTGTCCGAATGTAGTCGAGTGAAAGAACCTCGAGCATGCCGGCCCGCGCTAACCGGGCGATGTAGGCCGCGTAGAAAAGTCCGAGAGTCAGGGCGGGAAGGAACCAGTCGGAGGCATCATACCACCCCGAGGCATTGAACCAGTTGAGCCGAATGCCGAAGATCAGTGCGAGAATGGGTCCGAGAACAAAACTGGGAAGACAAATCCCCAGCATCGCCCCGCCGCTGGCGAGGTGATCGAGAGCAGTGTTTTTTCGCACCGCGGCAAGGACGCCCAGTGGCAAGCCGATGAGAAGAGCAATCGCGAATCCGGCAAAGCCGATGATCAATGAGATTGGAAAAGCATCGCCAATCAGGTCGTTCACCGACCGTCCTTCGTAAACGTAGGAAGGACCCAAATCACCACGCAGAAGGAGTCCGAGGGCGCGCCCATACTGTGACAGAATCGAGGCGTCGAGGCCATACGCCTTCTCTTGCGCGGCGAGAATTTCCGCCGCGACCACCCGCTCCCCGGCAAAGGGCCCACCCGGAGCCAGACGCACCATGGCGAAGGTGATGGTGAAGACGACGAGAAGAACCACTGCAGCCTGGATGAGCCGCCTGACAAAGAATACCAGCATCAATTACTCCTTATTTATGGGCTTCAATCGGAGGTCCTTCCACGGCCGGTTGTCGAGGAGCTTGTGATGCCAGTTCTCGACTTGCCTGCTCACCGCGCGGTTGCTGGCATACCAGTAGATCGGGATGGCGGGAAGCTCCTCGAGGAGAATCCGCTCGGCCTCCTCGAGGATGTGGAAGCGCGCGGTCGGATCCGCCGTTCGCGCGGCCTTTCGCAGCAGGCCATCATAGGCAGGGGACGACCAGCCGGTCTGGTTGTTGCCGTCATCGGTCATCCACATGTTGAGAAAGGTCGAGGGGTCCATGTAGTCGCCGATCCACGCCGCCCGGCACACTTGGTAATCTCCTTTCGAGGTCCGGTCGAGGTAGACCTTCCAGTCCTGGTTGAGCAGTTCGACTTCCACCCCGAGCTGCTGCTTCCACATCTCCTGGATGGCCTGGGCGATGAGGCGATGCCCTTCGCTGGTGTTAAAAAGGACGGTCAGCTTCGGAAAGCCTTGGCCGCCTGGGAACCCCGCATCAGCCAGGCGCGCTCGCGCCGCCTCCGGATCGAAACGCAGCATCTCCGGTGTCCGGTAGGGCGCATCGTTCCCGCTCGGAGGCACCATTCCAAAAGCCGCGGTCTGCCCTCCCTTGGTCACGTGCTCGACGATGGCCTGGCGGTCGATGGCCAGCGAGAATGCCTGCCGCACCCGGACATCGGCCAGCTCCGGGAGGGCCTTGAGATTGATCCGGTAGAAGTAGGTGGCCAGTTGCGGTCCGGTCCGATAGACCTCTGGCTGCTCATCCCGGTAGTGAGCGATCCGATCGATCGGCAGCGTCTGGGTGACATGCAGCTGCCCGTCGCGGAAGGCGCGCTCCTCGGTGGTATCGCTCGAAATCGGGAAATAGCGGATCGCCTCGAGCCCGACCCTCTCGCGATCCCAGTAGGTGTGGCTTTTTACCACTTCGATCACGTGGTCAAACTTCCAGCTTTTGAGCACGAACGGGCCATTGCTCACCATCTTGCCAGGTTGTGTCCAGCGGTTGGCACGATCGGTCAGGCTGCCGTGCGCTGCGATGGTCGCTGCATGCACCGGATACCATGTGTAGTGCTTGAGGAGCGACGGGAAATACGGAGCCGGACCGATCAACCGGATCTCTAGAAGGTGGTCGCCACGAGCCTTGACCCCGACCTGCGAGAAGTCCTCTGTCTTGCCACGATGAAATGCCTCTGCCCCATCCATCAGGTAAAGGATCTGCGCGTAGTCGCCGCCCAGTTCAGGTGCGAGGATCCTTCGGTAACTGGAAACGAAATCGCGGGCTGTCACCGGGGCGCCATTGCTCCAGCGCGCCTCCTCGCGCAGCCGGAAGGTCCAGGTGATGAAGTCCTCGCTTTCCCAGCTCTCCGCCACCCCGGGGAGATTGGCATAATCGTCGCTCGGGTGCTCCGCAACCAGCCCCTCAAAGAGTGCCGAGACAATGTTATGCTCGGGCTTCCCCGTCGCGATCTGGAAGTCGAGCGTCTGCGGCTCGGTCCCGTTGCCAACGAGGAGAATCCCCTGGTCGCTGGCCTGCTCAATTCGGCTCGGTCGCGCGCTCCGCACCCGGTCGAACCAGAGCACCGCCCCGGCAACGAGAACGAGGACGACAGCGCGGCGGAGATAAGGCATGACGGCAAGGGTAGTGGCCAGCCCGCCACTTTGCCAACTGGAGAAAAACCTTTTCCCCAGCTCTTTCCCACGGGAGGTTACCCTCCGTCACCATGCACCACTGCACGCCATCTCTAGTCACCACCCGGGAGGAACTCGCCAGTCTGCTCAATGAGACTTCGCGCCCGCGCGTCCTCGTTCCCACCATGGGTGCGCTCCACCGCGGCCATGCCGCACTGCTCGAGACAGGTCGCCAGCTCGCCGGCGATGGCGGGACTCTGGTGGCCAGCATCTTCGTCAACCCGACCCAGTTCGGTCCTGGAGAGGACTTCGACGCCTACCCGCGCAGCCTCGAGGCCGATCTGGAAACTTGCGCTGCTGCCGGCGTCGACGTCGTTTTCTGCCCGACCCGGGAGGAGATCTACCCGACCGGGCTTTCGACTACCAGCGTCTCCGAGGCCTCGCTTTCCCAGGGCCTCTGTGGCGCTTCCCGCCCGGGACACTTCGACGGGGTCTGCACGGTTGTCCTTAAGCTCCTCAACCTCATCGCCCCCGACACCGCCATTTTCGGTAAAAAAGACTACCAGCAGCTCGCTGTGCTCCGCCGCATGGTTGCCGACCTCGACGTTCCGGTCAAGATAGTCGGTGCCGAAACCGTCCGCCAGTCCGACGGCCTCGCTCTCAGTTCCAGGAATACCTACCTCACACCCGACCAACGCACCCAGGCAACCGCTCTCCGCCGGGGACTCCTCGCCGCCCACGCGCTCCACCGCGCTGGCGACCCGACCGCCTCAGACCTCGTCGACCGTGTCCGCGCCACCCTCGCCACCGACGCCCCCGACGCCCGCGTCGATTACCTCGAGCTCGTCGACTGTGGCAGCCTCGCGCCGATTGCCCCAGCCTCCCCCATTCCCGACCACGCCCTCATCGCTGCCGCAGTCTTCTTCGGGAAGACCCGCCTCATCGATAACATCGAACTCGACCGCTGATCCCTCCCGTTAGGCCGCGAACTTCGACGGTGGATGACGAAGCAATTTTATTGGGCTAAGGCTGAAGCCGCATCCGCCCAGCGCCCATCGTGGCCGGCCAGAGGATTCAAGTGCCGTAACCTTTATTCTGGCAGTTGGTAGACTTGGTAGGACCAGAGTGCTTCCAGACCTTTGAATTCGGTAACCAGGCGCAATTCGTCCATGATTTTCTGATGGAGTGCAGGAAAGCGTTTTTGTGTTTCGGCATTCCCGGCGAAGTACACGTAGAGCGGCTGGTTGGCATTCTTTGCCGCGCCAATCGCTTGCTCCAACTCTTTACTCGATTCCACAACCATGGCCATTGGGTCGTAGCTTTTGGTTTGTCTGGCCCCTGGCCCGAGAGTCACGGTGAGTGCCATTGGGCTTTTCTGGCGGATGAAAGCCACGGTTTCCCTCATGGGTTGCAGCGCATGGTTACGGATCCGAAGGCGATTTTTCATCGGCAAGAGGGCAAAAATCAGCACGATGCCGATTTGAAGTGTGTTGCGGATGATTGGGTGAGAAATCCACTCTGCCGCCCAAGCCGCAGCGAGGACCATGCCCACAACGGGCCAGAAGACATACCAGATGTGCTGGTAAGTTTCACTTATATGGCTTGCTGCTAAATGAAAAACGCCGCTCAAAAGCAGACTGAGGATCACGACGCGCGTTCGTGGATTCTGGTGCAACAGTTTAAGAAAACCAGCCAGGATTGTCAGAGGTGCCAGAATCGTAAGGAACCCGCGGGTTTCAAGTTTGCCGCTGCCGCCGAGGTGAAGTTCTGGTTCTGGGGCCATCCAAGGCATTCCCGCCTGGGCAAAACTCCACCACTCTTTGAGCCATCCAGCATGGATTGCCCCCTTCCATTCATCGCGTTGCGCATAGGATAGAATTTGGGGAATGGAGGGAGCGAAAAGGTGAAAGAAAGCCATGGCAGAGATAAGATTAGCGATCAACCATCTTCCAAACTGAGGGACGCGTTCAGCTTTCGAATTTCCCATGATGAGGAAGGGAATGCCCAGATTCTGAACCACTGCGACCCACAGGGAAAGCGGGAAGCAGATCGCCATCAGCATTTGGCAGATACCAAAACCGAGCCACCATCGCCAGCGGTGGGTTTTGACGGCCAGAAGCATACAGAGAAGCCCGAGGATAATCCAGAATAACATCGGCGCATACCCCCTGGCATTGGTCGAATGAATGATGTGCCAGGGATTAAGCGCCAGCAAATAAGCGGCGACAAGCCCAGCGCGAACGTTGCCCAAAGCATGCCCAAGGAAGACGAGTAAGGCGATGCTGCCGATGCTGGTGAAAAAGGGAAAGAGGCGAAATGTGACTTCATTGAAGGAAGGGTCGGGAGTGGCCCGCAGGGATGCTTCAAGGCCCATGATTGCTCGAGCGGGCAGAGTAAATCCGAGGTGGTTATTCGATTTGTTCGCAAACAACGATTTTTTCCACGGCACTTCTTTGAAATTCTGCTGGCCGTCCTTATCCAGTCGAAATTCTCCCCAGGTGTATTTCCGGAGCGCATATTCTTCATCGTTCCAAAGGCTGTGATTCAGCCGCGGGGCACGAAAATAAGTTCCGACAACGATGGCTCCGAACAGACCTGCCAGTACCCATGCGCGTGAAGTTCTGGGAAGAAACGACGGGGCAGTGGGGCTTGCAGGGAGCGGGCAGCGCCACCACAACACGATGGCCATCCCGAGGATGGATAGCCCGAGGTTAACCCAGCTCGCCCACCAGAGGCCGATGATGCCGTATTCACGGTAGCCGAGATCTAGACCGGCATCGAGTTGCCTGGTGACGGTTCCGTCCCAGGGGCTTTCGGCATTCACCAGATAAACGAAAGTGCCGGCCGTGATCAGGCCCAGGAGCAGGAGAACGCCAACGGTTCCTGTGCCACTTTGTTGACGGAAATTCTTTATCCACTGTGTGAATCTCTTCATGCTTCCTTACGCGGTGGAGAAAATTACTGCCGGGAAATCAATTTTTTACCTTGCTGCCGTATCGTCGCCGCGCAGCGCCCCAGGGCGGAAGGGGAGGGTCGGTGAGATGACATGGACTCTTAAACCTAAAAACGACAATGGGGTGTCGCAACCTGTCATCCAGAGGAGCTTGCGACGATGGATCTCGGGCCTGCGGAGGCCGGCTTTCGGAATCCCTTACGCTACAGGCCAATCCAGAGATTTGGCTTCGCCTCTCTCCAGATACCTTGGCTTGCCTACGCTCCCAGGCGCGCTCTCGCTTGAAGCTCGGTTCAAGACGACAAATCTCGACTTTCCTCACAGAGAGAAATTATCTGTAATCCGCTGATGATAAATATGCATGAAAGATTTTGAGATTTTCATTTCCGCTTCTAGGATTATCACCAGAGCCCCTAAAACCATGCCTCGCCTGCAACTTCTTCATTGCGAACGGAGCTCCAACTAGGCAGCGACAGGTTGGACAAAAAGTGACCAGCGTTGATCAAGCGTCGCTGCGTTGAACTGACAGTTGGCGCCCAGGGGCCTCCAGAGTGGGGCTTTCGGCTTCCTGATCGGAAAGGTGCCACTGTCTTTGCCGGGCAATTTGTTGCCTTTTCTCGTATTACAGAGAATGCAGGAGCAGACCACATTTTCCCAGACATTTGCTCCTCCCTTGTTTCGCGGAATCACGTGATCAATGTTGAGATCTTCAGGCTCTTTTTGCTGGCCACAATACTGGCAGGTAAAGTCGTCACGTCGAAAAATATTCTCCCGAGTGAATTTGACATCGCGTTTTGGAAACCTGTCGAAGGCTGAAAGCACGATGATACTGGGCACCAGAACCCGGATGGATGTGCTTCCCATCGAGGCGAGGCCATCGGTTTTTTTTGCTCGTATCCGCACCGTCGATTCCTTCAGCCAGGACCTGAAATCGTGGGTTCCGTGAATGGCGCTGCCATCCGAATCGACGACCTGAGCGTGATCGAGGTAGAGGAGTCCGATGGCTCGCCGTGGTGAGCAGATATGGATCGGTTGCCAGAGCCGATTAAGCACCAGCACACGTTTCTGACAGAGAGCGACCATTTCAGGAATGAAGAAGATCTAACATGAATTTTTTCGTTTTAGCAAGGGTCCCGCAGAAGCGTGGATGAGGGCCAATTACTGCCTACTGGGTCAGGAGTTTACACGGGCGCTATTTTAGCTTAATCTTCATGTTCGTCATGAATGTCATGAATGTCATGAAACAGCGTCAGCCTCGAGGCTTGGAAGGCCGGTTCTTCCTCCCCCTTGCTCTGCTGCTGCTGCTTCTCGTTTCTGTGCCTGCTGCGTTCGCAGAGGAGCAAGCGGATCCCTCGGCAGCCTATCTGCAGGCATATATCGCTTTTCAGGACGGAGGCAGGTTCGAGAAGCTAGGTGATGTCGCTGGTGCAAAGAGAAGGTACGGGCAGTCGATTGCCCTCTTTGAGGGGGTCAGGCGGAGCTTCCCGAGTTGGAATCCGAAAATGGTAGAATTCCGCAACCGCAAGGTGATGGAGGCGCTGCAAAGCGTGGAGGCAGGATCTGGCGGATCAACCCTCACAGGTCAGAAGAGCTCGACTTCCATTGTCATCCCGAACTATCCGCCGGGAAGGAGCACGCCGTCCTCGTCTCAGCGATCGAGCCCCGGGCCCGGCCTTAGTGGCCAGATTCAAAACCAGATCGATGTTTATGAAGAGCAAATCCGCCAACTGCAGGAGGCGAACAGAAAGATCCGGGAGGAGTTGGATTCTCAGAAGAGGGTAGTGAAAGACTCGATTGCAAAAATAGCGGCAGCAAAAAATGAGGAGGCTTCGGCCATGAATCGGATTGCGCGGATTGAGCAGGAGCTTGAGCAGGCGAAGAAAGGCGACTCCTCGTCAGTCGCTTTCATGGAGAGAGAAAAATCGATACTGAAAAGGCAATTACTTCAGGCTTCGACCCAGTTAGAGAAAGCCAACGAGGAGACCAGCCGATTGCTCGGAGCTCTGGAGAATTCCAATGCAGCCGCCGTCCGGTATCAAGCCGAGAGAGACGCGGTGATCAAAGAGCGGGACCAGATGGAGCTCATCGTATCAAGCAGGGAGGATCATGGCGACGGCGCGCTTGTCGCTCTGGCAGAAAAGAACAGCATGCTGCAAAAAAAGCTGCAGGCAGCGCAGGACGAAATGGAGGGCCTGTCCCGAGAAAGCCGAAACAAAGATATTCAGATCGCTCGGTTGGAGTCGCGGGTAAGGGACGTTCGGGAGGAGCTGGTTGCGGTGAAGCGTCAGTCTTCAGGCTATGTGGCAACCATTGCTGATTTGGAGAATCGCCTTGAGTCGACCATGCGGATGCTGGACGATGAGGGAGGGGTCGAAGATGCTCCGGAGGAGCTTCTAGCTGAGAATGCGCTTTTGCGGGGTCTTATCGTCCGGCAACTTCGGCAGCAGGTGCGCCAACAGCAGACTAACCAACTGGTTCGATATGAGCTTGAGCAACTGGAAGGGGCATCGCAGGAGCTGATCGACCGACTTGCGAAGTTGTCCGAAGATCGCCCGATTTTGAATCCAGAAGAACGTGCGCTTTTAGTGAAGTATGACCTCGCGCCGGAAGAGAAAAACGGCATCAATGCTATGATGATGGCCAAGGCTGCATCGCCATCGGCGACAGAACTGGCCTCCGCTGTCAAATACGTCGAATCCGCTGGAGATCAAAAGAACACTCCTGAGGAAATTGCCAAGCGTGCCGAAGATGCTTTTTTTACCAAGGATTTCCCCCGCGCAGAGCAACTCTACGAAGAGTTTGTAGAGACCGATCCGAGTTCCGATAAGCACGGGTTGGCATTGGCGAATTTAGGCGTGGTAAGGATGCGCCTGAAGAAGTTTGAGGCTGCGCAGCAGGCATTGACCAAGGCGCGAGCCATTCATCCGGATAATGCCTTTGTTCACTTTATGCTGGGGATGAGCCACTACTGGCAGGGAAGAAATGGTGATGCCCTGCTTGCCCTGGAAAATGCAGCGCAACTCGATCCCGATAATGTCAAAGTGCATTACTATGTTGGCATTACTTCGGCGCGGCTTGGAGAGTTCAAAGGCGCAGAGCGAGGCTTTCTGGAAGCGATCACTCTGGATCCTGCTTTCGCTCCAGCGCACTTCAATCTGGCGGTGCTCTACGCGGTTGGTGATGGAAGTAAGGAGGCTTGTCTCCGGGCAGAGCAGCATTATCGCAGAGCAATTGATATCGGATTTGGTCGCGATCCAACCATGGAGCGTCTCTTCAACGAGGCTAAAGCTTTGGCAGAAAAAGAGGGAATAGGAAAAGTGAGCGGGTAGGGAAACCCTCTGCTTCTTGCGGGTGCAGCAGAAAGGTTCAAGGCTCGGTGTCAAACAAGCGCCCGAGTGATCATTCGTAAGAGGCCGAAAACCACGGGCTGAGACGATCAACCAACTCCTGCGAGACTTCGACTGCATAAGCACCGTCGGCTACCAGAGCAGTCTGCTCGCCCGATGCAGTCGTGATGATCAGGTGGAGGGGGTGCCGTCCGGGGTATTGAGCCACGATGTCTCGGATCTCCTCGAGGTCCTTGCGCGTGTGAATGCCACTTGTCAGGTGGATACAAGTTGGCTCGTGAGGCAGGGTGGCTAAGGTCGGGCTGGTTGGCACGGATGGAGAAAGGGATTCTTCCGATGTTGCGGGGATTCTGATGAGCGAAGAGTTGTCGAGCCGGGCGTGTGTGTTGACTGCTACGGCGTCAGTGAGCGGCTGACTCTCCACCGGCGCAAGGCTTTCGCCAGGAGCTGGTGTGTCTTGAGCTTCCGTCAATGCGTCCGCTTCATTCCTCTGGATCGGGCGGATTTTTTCCACAATCAGCCGGCGGGTTTCCGAGCGGGAATCAATCTCAATGCGCGCTTTCATGGCAACCACGGCGGCATCTGTGAGGGTTTCGATATTTTCCTGGTAGACGTCACTCCAGGCGATCGCCTCGATGCTTCCAGTGAAGTCTTCCAGGGTGAAAATGGCAAAGGGCTTGCCTGATTTTTTCGTATATTTGACCTCGATACCGCTGACGTATCCCGCAAAGGCAAGGACTTTTCTCGACTCCTGCATTTCTTCGACAAGGCCGAGGCGGCGGTAGCGGGCGTGTTCGATCACCGGACGGTAGCTGTCAAGCGGGTGGCCAGTGACGTAAAAACCAAGGAGGTCTTTTTCGGTTCGGAGCAACTCATCTTTGGACCATTCCGGAATCTCGGTTTCCGCATTCGAACCCGCACTGCCAATGCCGTCGGAAGGAGAAGGCGCCGCCGAGACAATCTCCATGGTGTCGAAAAGTGATTCCTGACCGGCGTCGCGGTCGCGATGGGCGCTGGATGCTGAGGCGATGACGTGCTCGACTCGGGAGCAGAGAGAAGCACGGTTCTCATCGAGAAAGTCGAAGGCGCCGGCTTTGACGAGGCTCTCGAGAATTTTTTTGTTCACGACTTTTCCGTCGAGTCGGTTGGCGAAGTCCTCCATGCTGGAGAATCGCCCGTTCGTTTCCCGTTCGAGAATAACGGCTTCCATGGCGGCGAGGCCGACATTTTTGATGGCAGAGAGACCGAAGCGGATGGCTTTGCCGCGTGAGCGGACATGAAGGTCTTTCTGGTCCTGCTTGAGCCTTGGTTCCACCGAAGGTTCCGGCGCGGCGAATCCCTTTTCCGAAGCAAATTTTAACAGCGAGCGGTTGACGTCAGGGGGAAGCACCGTGATCCCCATGCGCTGGCATTCCGCGACGAAAAACGAAATTTTTGTCCGTGTTGGTGATCTCATTGGAGAGCACGGCAGCCATGAACTCCACAGGATAATTCGCTTTGAGGAACGCCGTTCTCCATGCGACCACCCCGTAGGCAGCGGAGTGGGACTTGTTGAAGCCGTAGCCCGCGAATTTCTCCAGTAGATCAAAAATGTCGTTTGCCTGTTTGGCCTTGATTCCATTTACCGCGGCGCATCCCTCGACAAATTTTTCTCTCTGCAGGATCATCTCCGAGAGTTTCTTTTTCCCCATGGCACGGCGCAGGACATCGCCGTCACCGAGACTGAATCCTGCAAGCAAATTAGCCGCTTTCATTACCTGTTCTTGGTAAATAAGGATGCCATAGGTTTCCTTGGAAGCGTCCTCCATCAGGGGGTGGACGTAAGTCACTTTTTGTTTGCCGTGCTTTCGCGCTACGTAGTCAGGGATAAGGTCCATGGGCCCCCGGTCGGTAGAGTGCGATCAGGGCGATGACATCTTCGATCCGGTCGACTTTCATCTGGCGACAGAGATTCATCATGCCGCCGGACTCCATCTGAAAGACAGCGACGGTCTCGCCAGACCCAAGCAGATTGAAGGTTCTCTGGTCGTCGAATGAGTCAGAGGTCTCGATCCGGAACTCGGGGGTCTTGAGATGGATCAGATCGATGGCGTCTTGGATCACCGTCAGGGTCTTGAGTCCGAGGAAGTCCATCTTGAGCATCCCGAGGTCAGTGAGGGGGCCCATGTCATACTGGGTGACGACCATCCCTTCGTTGTCGGTGGTCAGGGGACAATGCTCGTCGAGGTCGCAGTCACCGATGACAACACCAGCGGCGTGGACCCCGGCATTGCGTTTGAGGCCTTCCATGAAAGTGGCGAAACGCCAGAGGTTGGCGGTCAGATCTTCGTTCTTGAGAGCTTCTCGAAGTTCAGGGTTCTTTTTTCTGGCCTCGGAGAGGGTGATGCCGAGCTCATTCGGAATCATCTTGGCGATCCGGTCGGCCTCGTTGTAGCCGAGCCCGAGGACCCGTCCCACGTCCCGGATGGAACCCTTCGCGAGCATTTTTCCGAAGGTGATGATGTGGGCGACGCGGCGCTCACCATAACGTTTCCGAACGTGTTCAATGACCTCCGGCCGTCGGGTCTGGCAGAAGTCGATATCGATATCGGGCGGGCTGATGCGCTCGGGGTTGAGGAACCTCTCGAAGAAAAGCTCGAAGCGAACAGGACAGATGTCTGTGATCCCGAAGGCGTAGGCGACGATCGATCCGGCGGCAGATCCACGACCCGGTCCGAGGGGAATCTTCTGCTCCCTCGCCCAATCCATGAATTCCTTCACGAAAAGAAAGTAGGAGACGAAGCCCTTGTCCTCCATGAGCGAAATTTCAGTTTCCAGGCGGGCTCTGAGCTCGGGGTCTCTGAGGCCTCGCTCCTCTCCATAACGCCGCACCATCCCCGCATCGCAAATCCGGCGGAAGAAGGTGTTGCGGTCCTCACCCTCATGGGCACCATCAGAGGCATCGGGAGTGTAGACCGGGTAGCGGGCGATACTGGCTGAGTCGAGGGCCATCTCGAAGCCACAGCGCTCCGCTATCTCGAGGGTGGCATCGCACGCCCCGGGGACGTTTTTGAAAAGCTGCCGCATCTCTTTCGGAG
This sequence comes from uncultured Verrucomicrobiales bacterium, assembly GCA_943789025.1. Classification (GTDB taxonomy): domain Bacteria; phylum Verrucomicrobiota; class Verrucomicrobiia; order Verrucomicrobiales; family DEV007; genus CALSSN01. The sequence continues at coordinate 110,390 of CALSSN010000007.1, read as the reverse complement.
ACTTGAGGTAGACCTCCTCCGGGTAGCGCATTCGGTTCTCGTCGAGAACGTTGTTGTTCGTCCCGATGCAGATCATGACATCGTGGGCCTCGTGATCGCTTCTCTTGAGGAAGTGGACGTCATTGGCGGCCACCGTCCTGAGATCCAGATCCTCGGCGAACTGGAGGAGATGAGGTCGGACTTCTGCCTGGGGCTCAAGTCCGTGGTCGTGCATCTCGACATAGACCTGGTCGCGCCCGTAAATATCCACCAGTGACTGCATGGCCTCGCGCGCCCGATCGAGTTGGTTCTGGCGCAGAAAATAATTCACCTCTGAGCTGATGCAGCCGGAAAGGCAGATGATGCCTTCCGAGAAGGCGGCCATGTCCGCCTTGTCGGTACGCGGCTTGTAGTAGAAGCCGTCGAGGTGGGCGCGTGAGACAAGCCGGACGAGGTTCCTGTAGCCGGTTTCGTTCTGGGCAAGGAGCGTCAGGTGGTAGTTTTTCTTCTGTCCGGAAATCTCTTTCCGCAGGCCTTTTTCGGTAGGTGCGACGTAGACTTCGCAACCGATGATTGGCTTGACCTCGAAGTGTTTCGCCTGCTGGTAAAATTCAATGGCGCCGAACAGGTTGCCATGGTCGGTCATGGCGACTGCGGGCATGTTCAGCTTGGCCACTCGCTCCATGAGTGGTTGCACCCGGATCGCACCATCGAGGAGCGAGTATTCGGTGTGGAGGTGAAGGTGAACGAAGGAGTCGGGCATGGCGGGGGCCGTCTGCTCAGAATAGTCTGGGTGGGACGGCGTGGCAATCCCCGGGTAGTGGATAGTACTTCTTCCTGGCAGGATTCCCTGTGGGATTTTGTCCAGAACCGATGCCATGCGAAGAAACGCACGACGATTGCCGACGGCTGAACGCGATCGAGTGCGGCTTCGCGGGAGGGTAACTCGGCTGCCAAGATAAAGTGGAATTATTTACCACTTGCCTCCCAAGCCATCTTTCGTTCATCATCTTGGCATGAAGATTGCGCATTTCACTCCACGAGTGCTGCTCTTTTTTCTTTGGGTTTCCTGCTCCGCATTTGCTGAAGATTCGGCCTCGATCACAGCCCGCGATTTGAGTCAGGGGCAAAAAACTTTTGTCAATGGCATCGCTCAAAAAATGATCTGGGTCCCGTCTGGGAGTTTCCGGATGGGAGATCTGATCGGGGGCGGAGGAGCCAACGAGTTGCCGGTGCGGGAAGTCAGGCTGTCAGGATACCACCTCGCAGCGACTGAGGTGACACAGGATCAGTGGCAACGATTGATGGGAAGCCAGCCAGGCTGGTTCAAGGGCGCCAACCTGCCAATCGAGAATGTGAACTGGATAGAGGCCATGGAGTTCTGCCATCGGCTGACCCAGATGGAAAGGCAGAGAGGACGATTGAAAAAGGGCAGCGCCTATTCGCTTCCAAGCGAAGCTCAGTGGGAGTATGCCTGCCGTGCGGGATCAACAGGTGATTTCTCCGGAGAATTCGATGAGATGGCGTGGTGTTCGTTCAACTCGGGTGGAAAGACCCACCCGGTAGCCACCAGAAAGCCGAATGCCTGGGGGTTTTTCGACATGTATGGCAATGTCTGGGAGTGGTGTTGGGATAAGTATGCAGACAGTTATTTTGGCCTTGCAGTGCTGAACCCTCTCGGTTCGAAGAAAGGACCCGACCGCGTGATTCGGGGGGGCGGGTGGCTGAGTTCCCCATCGATCAGTCGCTCTTCGGCGCGTCTGAAACTGGCGCCCAATCAGCGTCGCCATAACCGAGGGTTTCGCGTAGCAATAGGCCCTCTGGACGGGGGCGAAGGGAGAGAGTGGTAACAGGAGGAGGAGAGACGGGCTGGAAAAAGCGGCGGGTGGTGACAGGAAACAGTGATATTTTGCCAAGCCATGAGGAGCGCAAAAAGGCGGGGATAAGGATGGCGGATTTTTGCATTCGGAGCATGGGATCTCCAGGCCCGGCGATAGCGCAGGTTCATCCCGTAGAGTAGTTCGCTCCCACAGCCAAGGTGGCGGAGAACAACGGCCGAAAAAAAGGGGACTACGCGGATTGCGTAGCCCCCTCTCTTATCAAAAATGGTGCTCGAGGGGGGACTCGAACCCCCACGGGTTTCCCCACTAGATCCTTAGTCTAGCGCGTCTACCAATTCCGCCACCCGAGCAATAAGGTCGGCACAGCCTAGGAGGGCTGCGGACGGGAAAGATGCTCTGGATCGCATTCCCCGCAACCCTCTTTTTGAGAGAAGGGTGATTTGATACTCAGGGACGTGTAAGGTTCTTTGCCTTCAGGGGTCGAGGTTCCTGCCATGAGTACCGTATCTGAGTTAACGTCTGTAAAAAGTGAAGAAGCGCGGGAGCGCATTCCGGTTGCCCTCATTATTCCTGTTTGCGATGAGGAGGCATGTATTGGTGCGGTGGTGGCGGGATCTCGGGAGTGGGTTGTTTCACGTTGCGGTGGCGTGATCGCGGTAGGTTTGAACGGGACGACTGATGGATCTGCGGAGCAGGCTGCCCGGGAAGGTGCTCTGGTGGGAGAGGTTACGCAGCGAGGTTACGGGCATGGGTGTCTTGCCGGAATTTGTGCCGTAGAGGCTGCGGGATATCTGCCGGAGGCCTATCTTTTCGCGGCCGGGGATGGCGCCAACGCGCCGGAAGACCTCATGAAAATATGGCAATTTTATGATGCTGGCGAAGCCCAGGGAGGATGGGACCTCGTCCTCGGCGAGCGAACTTGGAGGCAAGGTCCCGGAGGAATGCGGAGAAGCCTCGCTCGTACTCTGCCGAACCTCGCACTCGGACTCTGGGCTGCGATGCTCGGGGGGAGGTATTTTTTGGACCTGGCACCGTTACGGGTGATCCGTCGGGAGTTTTTCGAGAGCATGAGACTGGAAGAATACGTGTGGGGATGGACGATCGAGGCCCAGGTGAAAGCAGCTTTGCTGGGAGGAAGAATAGGGAGATTGCCGATCCCCGAAGGCGCGCGCCTGGCAGGTGAGCAGAAAGTGAGCGGCCAGGGACTGCTCGCCTCGGCCAGGATCGGCATGGCCATCGCGGCAGCAGGCTTACGATCGCGGCGTCGGGCGCAAGAGCTTGTCCGTCTCACCCGTTTGGGGAAAGGCAGTTAGAAGGGGCGGGGCGGAATCAGGGATTGCACTCGGATTTTTCCAGAGGCCAAGCGCGTGGAATTGACTGCCGAGCATGCCTGGGTGGGTGAGGGTTTGAAACTGGCGGATCCGTTTTGAAAAGTTTTCTTGTTTCGGATCGCGGTTTTTCTCGATGTCCATCAGCCAATCGGCTGCCAGCCGGGTGAGGAAAGCGCTCTGCGATTGGAATCCGAGGAAGGCCATGTCGAGTGCTTTGGCTGTTTCAAGAAGTCTGGAGAAATTGACGTGAGCGGTGAGATCTATTTTCCCTAATCGCGACGCATCGATCTCCACTTTCTGATGGTCACAGTAGGCTTGCAGAGTGCCGCAGGTGCGATCGGAGTGGTAGTAATCGTCTTCGAGGAAGCCGTAGTCGATGATGAGAACATGTCCTGAAAACGGAGAGGCGGCGAGTGCACGCATCCAGTCGAGAGCATCGAGATGGATTTCCGTTTCATAACCTTCAGGAAGATTGTGCCGCGCACTGATTCGGGAGAGCTCCTCTTTGACGGTGGCAGACGAGGGCTCTCGCCACTGAAACCCATCGAGGGTCAGGTGGAATTCCTGCCACGTTCCGTCTCCCGCATGTCGAACTCTGGCAACGGGAAAGGCGTCGACGAGTTCATTGCAGTAAAAAAGACCGGCGGAGAGATCGGCAGGGAGGTTCTGGAGGGAGGGAGCTGAGCCAACCGTGCCACCGAGAGTGGTTTCCTGCATCTCAGCAAGCTCAGGGAGCGGCTCGATGATCCAAGGGTCGATGGCTTTGTGAAGGGCTGGATCAAGTTCCCTGGCAGCGGCCAGGAGATCTGCCATCAGTTGCCCGTCGTGGGCTCCCTGTTCGACGAGGGCGAAACGTTCAGGCCGTCCGATCTGCTGCCAGAGCTCAAGGCAATGACGGGCCAGGAGTTCACCAAAAAGAGGGCCGACGCTGACACTGGTAAAGAAATCTCCGGCGCGTCCAATGGAACGGTTGCCTGCACTGCGATAGTAGCCCCCTGAGCCGTAAAGAGACTCGGCCATGATCCGACTGAATGGGACTTGATGGTTGCAGGCTGCGGAGACTGCGGCAAAGATATTGCCCGGCAGGGCAGCAGATGCGTCAGGCTGGGAATTGTCAGTAGGATCGAGTTTGTGAGGATTCCTCATGGTATCACAAGCAAACACGGCCTAGAATTGCTCTCCGGCAAGACCGATGATCGGCGATCTCATCAAGAGGAAAGACGGCTCCCCAGAAGAAGATTCTGACCAGGAAGCCAGCAGCACCCAGCCTGTCGAACTCTATCGGCGGCGCTGGTTCGCAGCCCGTTGGTTTCGATGGGTCCTTCTGATCTTCGCTGGCGCTGGGATGATGGCCTTCCTCGGTCTTCTACTATTTCTCCGGCCATTTTATGATCGGGCACAGGAATTTGACCTCGGTGCAATAGGCGACCTGGAGAAAGCCAGCGTCATCTACGACCGCCAGGGCAAAGAGTTGGGGAGAATGTATGTTCAAAACCGTCGACCGGTTACCTTGGATGAGATTCCTTTTTATCTCGTGCAGGCCATGACCGCGACTGAGGACAGCCGTTACTTCAAGCATAACGGCATCGATTACTTTGGAATTTTCAGGGCGGCCTTTAGAAACCTTCGAAAGTCTGGGGCGCGCGCGCACGGAGCGAGCACGATTACGATGCAGTTAGGGCGTGATGCCTACGGCCTGAAAGGTGGTCTGGAAAGAAAGATCACTGAGGCATTCCTGGCGCGACGGATCGAAAAGCGTATCAGCAAGGCAAAGATCTTGGAGCTCTACCTGAACCGAATTTATTTTGGCGAGGGCTATCATGGTATTTCTTCCGCAGCGGAGGGGTATTTTGGCAAGCCGGTCAAGGACTTGACCATGGGAGAGAGCGCAATCCTCGCAGGAATGCCGAAGAGTCCGAATGCGTATTCGCCTCGGCGCTATCCTAGCCGCTCAAAAGAGCGCCGGGACTATGTGCTCGGAAGGATGGTGATCGAGGACATGATCAGTGCGGAGGAGAGAGACCTCTGGCAGGAGACGCCGATTCGGACGGCGGCGAAAGTGACCGAAGAGGAATGGTCAAACTATGTGTATGAGCAGATTCGTCAGCGGGTGGTGGATAATCTGGGAAATCAGCGGGCGCTGTCAGGTGGATTTCACATCTATACGACGATCGACAGTAAGTTACAGGCAGCTGCGGAGAAGGCGGTTCTGGAGCGTCTGCAGACGATTGAAGAAAGGCCGCAATACAGGCACCAGACCTACCAGCAGTTCCGGCGAATCATCGATGATTATGAGCAAAAACTGACCGCCGAGGAAATCCACCCCTCGACGAAACGGCCATCGCCTGACTACCTGCAGGCTGCAGCATTGACGATCGATAACAAGACCGGCGCTGTGCGGGCTCTTATTGGGGGTAGAAATTTTGCAGACAGCGAATACGACCGGGCGCTGCTCGCAAAGCGAGCGGTCGGAACAGCCTTTACGCCGATTGTTTTCGCTTCTGCCTTCGAAGAAGGAAGTATTTATCCGGGCACTCTTTTAAAGGACACTCCGATTGATAACAGAAGAGTGATGATAGGCGGGCTGACGGGGATTCTTGGGGAATGGGGACTGGAAGCCTCGGGCCAGGACTACTCGAATAAGGAGGTGACCGCCCGGGATGCGCTGGTGCAGTCGATGAATGCGGCAACAGTGCGCCTTGGAGAGCAAGTCGGGCTCGACCGTTTGAAGGAAACCGCAGCCAGGCTAGGAATTTCCTCGCCGATCAAAGATTTTCCAGCTTCCTACCTCGGCAGCAGCGGGGCATCACTGGCGGAGATGACTTTGGCTTACACGGCATTCCCGCAGGGCGGTAAGCGTCCGGCTTCGATGTATTTTATCCGGAAAATCATTGATGACAATGAACGGACAATTTACCAGAAAGAAAAGCCGGAGGAATCGGCTCTCCAGGTGATCAGTCCAACCGCCGCGTATCAGGTGCACAGTTGTCTGGTCGAGGTTCCGAAGAAAGGCACGGCAGCAAATGTTGCAGAGCTTGGCTTAACGTTGGATCCGGTGGCGGGCAAAACAGGAACCCATTACAACTTCAAAGATCTCTGGTTTCTTGGCTACAGCAATCAATTGACCTCCGGAGTCTGGGTGGGGTTTGACCAGCCGAGGACAATTTTCGAAAAAGCTTTTTCCAATGCGCTGGCACTCCCAATCTGGGTCGACATCATGAATGCGTCCTCTGAGGATTACCCTCCGGCCCCATTTTCCCGGCCAGCTGGCCTCAAAACAGTCGAGATCTGCAAGCGAAGCGGGCATGCTGCTACCGACGCGTGTTACGAGCAAAAAAAGAACGATCAAGGACGACTCATTTCAGTGAGGACAACTTACAGTGAAGTGGTAGGGAGCCGAGTGCGCCTCAGACGGTTTTGTGATCTACATTCCGGAGAGCCTGTTGCTTCGCAAATTCTGGCTGTGGCCCTCGAACCAAAGGAAGAAGAACCTCCAAGTCTGATGCCCGGTGCAGGCAATGGGTTCGGAGGGGGCGTGCAGCTGGTGTCGCCCACGGTGATTGGTGAAGATCCATATCAGGCATTTCAACCGACCCTCAAAGCAGTGGCCATGCTGCCGGTAGGAGAGAATGACGGAACCTCGCAAGGTTACCCCTTGGAGGTCAAGCGGGCCACAACCATGCGCTCAGCCTACCTTGGGAATCCCAAATATCAGATCCGCTTGAAGCCTCCCCGCCCAGTGGAAATTATTGATTAGGCTGGAAGCACTGACCAGGAAACGCCCAAAAAATTTTCGACTGGCCCGGAAGGGGATATGATCTTTGCCGAACCCGGGGTTCAGCCAGTGGAAGAAAGAGAGGTGGGCGAGGAAGCAGCCTTGGCCTTGGCCTCCCGAAGTCGAGCTAGACACTCCTCACGATCACCGAGGCATTGTGACCGCCGAAACCAAAGGAGTTGCTGATGGCGACTTTGACATTCATTTCGCGGGCCTCATGCGGGACATAGTCGAGGTCACAGCCTTGCTCGATATCAGGGTTGTCGAGGTTGATGGTGGGCGGAACGACTCCTTCTTTCATTGCCATCAGGCAGGCAGCAAGTTCGACCCCGCCAGCAGCTCCGAGAAGGTGGCCGGTCATCGATTTGGTGGAACTGACGACGAGACCGTCTGAGGCGTGGTTGCCGAAGGTCGCTTTGATTGCCTTGGTCTCACAGACATCTCCCAGACCGGTCGACGTTCCGTGCGCGTTGACGTAGTCGACGTCCTCCGGAGCAATTCCAGCATGCTTGAGAGCCATCCTCATGCAGCGGGCAGCACCTTCTCCCTCGGGATGGGGTGAAGTCATGTGGTAGGCATCGGCGGAGACTCCGTAACCAAGAAGCTCGCCATAGATGCGTGCACCACGCTTTCTGGCGTGCTCCATTTCTTCCAGCACAACGACACCTGCACCTTCGCCCATGACAAAGCCGTCCCGGTCCACGTCGAAAGGCCTGGAAGCACCTTCCGGATCGTCATTGCGGCTGCTGAGCGCTTTCATATTGCCAAAGCCGGAGAGCCCCATTTTACAAATAGAAGCCTCGGCACCGCCTGCGACGAATGCGTCGGCGTCACCGAATTTAATCATACGCCACGCCTCGCCAATGTTGTGATTCGAGGTCGCACAAGCAGTGACAATCACCATGTTCGGACCGGCGAAGCCATACTCCATGGAGATCAGGCCACTGGCGATATTGCTGATCATCATTGGGATGAGAAAGGGCGAAACACGCGAAGGATTTTTCTCGAGGAGGACCTGGTGCTGGGTTTCCAGAGTCTGCAGTCCTCCAATCCCACTACCGACCATGACGCCGACCCGGGTCCTGTCTACAGAATCAGGATCCATCCCGGAATCGCCGAGAGCCATTTTGGCGGCCGCGATGGCAAGGTGGGTGTAGCGGTCTGATCTTCGCGCGTCTTTTGGGTTTTTATAAAAAGGCTTGGGATCGAAGTCAGTGACCTCTCCGGCGATTTTGCAGCTGTAGTCGGTAGTATCGAGAGACTCGATGTATCCGATGCCGCTGCGGCCGTTCTTCATGCTCTCCCAGAAACTGGTGAGATCATTTCCATTAGGAGAGACCACTCCGACTCCTGTGATGGCGACCCTTCGTTCTTGCATTGTTACTGGTTGGTTGAATTTATGAATTCTGCAGATTTTTCCTGCACAGCGTAAGGTTAGGTTCCATGCCGGAGGCGCTCTGGAAAGTGAAATCTACCCGCGCACTGCGTCTCTTGATTAAATTTCTAAATCTCTCTGAGCCTTTTTCGTTCGTTGAGACTCTCACATTGCGGACATCTGAAGACTGACTGGCTTTCGGGCGGTCTGAAGGCAAACCCACAGATTCGACAGAGACTGATTCCCTTTCGCGAATTTCCCTCGCGCCTTGTCCGCATTGCGACGACTCCCAGCCAGATCGCCATCAAGGAGATGGAGAGGGCGGCAAGGTAGAGGCAGATGAGCGTCGCCATGGAAATGTGAAACATCGGCTGGGTGGGGGATTGGTTGAATTGCTACTGACGCTTGGAATGCGTCCAATGAATGACAAGGTCAAGAAATTCGATGGCTGGGGCAAGAGGTGGTGAGTCCTCGACGGTGGCAACGGGATCGATCGCGGCGGCGGTAGGTTGGAAATTTGAGGCGTAAGCTGCAGCGCGAAGAGGCCCCTCAAGCTCAGAGGAAATCAGGCTGATCATTCCAACAAAGATTATTTTTCCCTGCTTGTTCAAGCCCACCCGGAGCCGCGGCGACGACGGCAGGTCGGCTAGTGCTTTCAGCATCTTGGGAGGAGCAACGACTTGATGAGGCTTGGGAAGAATCCAATTCCCGGGTTTTTCTTCCGCGAGGATGAGGGTGGCAATGAGTTGTTCGGGAGCCAGAGGTTCCACGGATATCAGCATTCTCGACCGCGCGGGAATTTCGGGAAGGGTGACTGCCCCAGGGGTCGCCAAGGGGGGCAGTGGTTTTGGCAGAATACTCGACGAGGGCGACAGGAGTTCGGGATGATAGTTGTGGTAGGTTGCAACGTAATCGGCAACGAAGTTTTCTTCAGCCGCAAGCAGAGTTGCTCCTTCGCTTAACCCGCCTTCAAAAGCAGGCGTCCTTTCGGCAATTTCGTTGAGAAGTTCCACCGATCCAGGGTTCTGAGAAGAGAGCACGGTGATGCCTGCTGGCTGGCGGACAAGTCTTCTGGACGGTGGGTAGACCACTTGGAAGAGATAAAAAAGCAGAGCATGCAGGGCAAGAGCAGCCGTAAAAAACATGGCAAGTCGGACGCGCCTGCCCCTCTGTTTTCTCCAGTTGAAGATGGGGCTTGCCATTTTCCCGGGGGGAGGGGTTGCTCCGATCCTTTCGGCGATCTCAGACATGGTTGGTGGACGCGTTCGTTGCTTCAGTCGAGGCCGGGTGGGGCAGTGGCGAAGGCAAGCTTATAACCTGCAGCCATGGCGATGTTAGCTACCTGCATGACGAGCCCGTGGGTGGCGAGTTCATCCGCCCTGATAATGAGACCGTTTTCTTTCCCTTTGGCAGCGAATGCCTCTTCGAGGTCGGAGATTGAGACTCGACTACCATCGAGAAGAATTGTCGGTGGTGTTCCGGCTGAGATGGTGATCACCCGAGCGCCGGCGAGACCCTCGAGGGTCGAGGAAGATTCAGGCAGACTGACGGTGACGCCTGAGCGGACCATGAATGAGGATCCGAGAAGGAAAAAAATGAGCAGGATGAGAACAACGTCAAGGATCGGGGCAATGTGAAAAAGCCCGGAACGTGTTTTTAATGTCGACTCCAGCTTCATGCGTTGCGCCGGTTTTTCATGGCAGGCCTTCTTCTGGTAAGCCTGGGGCTGGTTCCGCCTCCCCTCGCCCGCATCGGGAGATCAGCCTTGCTGAGACGTTGGCTTTGGGGGCTTGGTTTCTGCTTCTTCGAACTCGACGATTCGAGAGTCGGTTTCATCTCTGGCGTCGCAGATGATATTCACGATCTCAATGCCGGCACGTTCCATGTCATGAATCAGGCTGAGGGCGGTAGAAGAAAGAAAGGTATAGAAAAGATAGGAAGGAATTGCGATAGCCATTCCGAGAGCAGAGGTGATCAGGCTTTGGTAGACTCCTTTCGAAATATCGGTCGGTATTGCCATGCCATTGACCGCGGTAATTTCCTCAAAAGTCAACATCAGCCCGAGGACGGTACCGAGAAGTCCGATGATGGGGGTTACCGTGGCAACCGTGAAAAGCACTCGGAGGTAGCGTTCGAGGCGGGGGACTTCGAGTTGCCCTGCTTCCTGAGCAATTTGGCGCAGATCGTCCCGCGAGGCGGTATGTCTGCGCAGGCAACTATGGACGACGCGCGCGACTGGTCCCGGGGTGAGAACACATTCGTGTTTCGCTTCGGCGATTTTTTTTCTTCGCACAAGGTTGGTCAGACCCTGAAGCATCTCCGGAACATTGACGGAGGATCGGTGGTAGTAGAAGATTCTCTCAAGAAAAATTCCGAATGCCAAGACGCTGCTTCCAAGCAGAACCCAGACGAGTGGGCCACCTTTTGCAATGAGTTCTACCATATTGCTTTTTTCACTCTTCCCTCAGACTGTAGAGAAGGCCAGCCGTTTGAGCAACCCGGATATTTTCCTTAGCAAAGATTCAAGGGGTATTGCAGGTGGCGGTGAGGTATGATCTCTGGTGGCTTTGCCTATGAAAGAAGGGTGACCGACCATGGCAAGCTCGATTTCACAGTGCCATGGCCAGGCAAGTGAAAGCAACCAAATCCGCCTCGACACCACCAAGGATCTCGCCAGAGTGGCGGATATCTGATGGAAATCGACCTCACTGGCGAGCATAAGGGCGCCGCTTATAAAATTCTCGCTTCGCTGGTCACCCCACGACCGATCGCATGGGTCACCACCAACGATATACAGGGTAGGATCAACGCTGCCCCATTTTCGTTTTTCAATGTCTTTGGAACTCAGCCACCTGTTGTGGTCATTGCTCCGGGAGACAAAGATCCCGGTGTTCCGAAAGACACCGCGAGAAATATCCGCGACACGGGTGAATTCGTGATCAACCTCGTCGACGAAACTGTCTTCGAGTCTATGGTCGCCAGCGCAGCCACCCTCCCGCATGGCGTCGAAGAACTGGCTGATAGCGGCTTGACTTACGCAGAGAGTCAAGCAGTCACTCCGCCCCGCATCGCCGAGGCACCGGCTTCGCTCGAATGCCGCGAGCAAATTACCCTGCGCATTGGTCAGAATCGCCTCATCGTCGGGGAGGTCCTGCGTGTCCATGCTCGCGAGGGCATTTTCGATCCGAAGACCCTGCGCATGAATGTCTCTCAGTACCAACCGCTCGGACGCATGGCCTCCCCCGATTGGTACACCCGCACCACGGATCTGTTCGAATTCGAGCGCCCGGATTAAAGCTCTTGGAGAGACGCAGGCAATCTCAGGGAAGGTCTGATCAATTGTTCCACCTGCCACTTGGAATGAAATTGGATTGCAGTGAGCATGGCTACTACGCTCTGAGCTTGCTGAAGAAGCCCTTCGGGTTGCTGCCCGCATCCAGCGTGGTTATGTTGCTCGTTGGTCGTGGATGTTCATCCACTTCCGCCTCGCGCCGTGCCACGCAGAATTCGGATAACAATGACGGGCACCGCCATGAATGAGACCCTCCTTAGAAAAAAGCCCGTGATGACCGCCCGCGCCGTCCACGTCACCGTGCGGATTCAGTTGCTTGTCGTGAGCATCCGGCAGGTCTTCAAATCAAAGCCGTTTTGCTCCAGCTTTCGGTGGAGAGGCACCTGAACCAGCGCAGTTGACATCCAGTTGACGATAAGCAGAAAGCCGCTGGTAAGAAACAGCAGGCCAGATTTTTAAATTGGTCTAGGGCGCAGCAGTTTTGGGAAGCCGCCCGCTGGCCCGATATCTGTCGTCGCAAGCTCCTTTGGATGACAACACATTGCGGCACCCCATTCTCGTTTTTGTTTGATAGAAACCCCGAAAGCGAGACGTTCCTTAAGCGCCATGCCTGATCCGATCAACCGGCCAGATCACGAAACACCAACTCCCCCCCAGGAAAGCGATTTTTCACGGCGAGGGTTTTTACGGGCGGTGGGAAGTGCTGGAGTCAGTTTGGGAGTGGTCGGAGCAGCTGGCCAGTCTTCAGCAGCGGCGTTACCAAAGGACGCCGAGGGCAAGGTCATCGCTGGATTCAATGCAACCGGCGGGAGCATTCCAGCTTCCGAGAAGTTATGGCAGCCATTCTCTGACCGGAAGATCCGAGTCGGGATTGCTGGCTATGGGATCTGCGCGTTCGGTGCGGCCTTCGGATTTCAGGACCACCCGAACGTCGAGGTGGTGGCGGTGACCGACCTCATTCCCTCCCGGCGCGCGAAACTGGCCAAGGCCTGCCGGTGCGAGAAGACTTATCCGTCGTGTGAGGAAATGATCAAGGACGACACGATCGACGCCGTCTTTATTGCCACGGATGCGCCGAGTCATGCGCGCCTGGCTGTCGCGGCCCTCGAGCACGGGAAGCATGTGGCCACTGCGGTGCCGGCGGTCTGGGGATCGCTCGAGGATGCGGATCGATTGTTCGATGCTGTGAAGAAAAGCGGCCTGAAATACATGATGTTCGAGACCTCGTGCTACCACGACGATCTTTATGCCTGGCGTGAACGCTACCTTGCCGGCGAGTTCGGAAAAATCATCTACTCTGAAGGCGAATACTTTCATTATTTCGGCACCCCTCTGGGTGGTTACAACCCGAAGACGAAAAAAGTGGACGTCAACGGGTGGCGGAAGGGATGTCCGCCGCAGTGGTATCCGACCCATTCGAATGCTTACTATGTTGGCGTCACTGGCGGGAGCTTCACCCAGGTATCCTGCCTCGGGATGCCGAGTATCGTGCCGCACCTGCAGGCGGAGAACAACGCCTACCAGAACCCGTTCGGATCCGAGGTGGCCTTGTTCCGAACCAGTGAAGGAGGCATGTCACGCATGGCGGTCACTTGGGACATCATGAATGGCGGTGGTGAGCGCGGAAGGGTCTATGGTCAGAAGTATGAGACGGGACAAGTGGATGTAAGGAAGCCGCCCCTGCCTCCCGGAGTGAGCGGCGGCGGACACGGAGGGTCGCACGGTCACCTGATGAGTGAATTCGTGGATGCCGTTCTCAGGGACCGCAAGCCTTTGGTAGACGTGGCGCAGGCTTTGAACATGACCGTGCCGGGCATCGTGGCCCACCAGTCAGCCCTTAAGGACGGCGAGTGGATGAATGTGCCTCAGTATCTACTCTAGACTTTGATCGCGCAGAGGAAGAGGAGAATGGAAGCCCGGTCTGAGCGTTGTGTCACGATCAAAACAACCATCTTCCTCTCTCTCTTTTTTGCATTTGCCTCAACCATGGCCTCGAGGGCGGCGGAACTAGCACCGGTCTCGATGGCGAATGGAATCAAGATCGGGGAGGTTTCCTCGACGTCCGCCATCGTCTGGACCCGCTTGACAAAAAATCCCGAACGCAATTTGGAAGGAAAGCAGTTTGAGAAAGAGCGCCGTTTTAAACGCTATCAAAATCTCCCGGATATGGAGGGCAGCGTCCCGGGAGTGTCCGGGGAAGTCCGTGTGACCTGGTGGCCGGCCAAACAGGTTTTACAAAAGCAAGCGACAGAATGGCAGCGCGTCGAGGGTAAGCGTGATTTCACCCGTCAATTTCTAATCACAGATCTGCTCCCTGGAGAACACTACAGGTTGCTCGTAGAGGGTCGCCCGGAAGTGAGTGAGAGCGTCACGGCAAGCTGCAAGATCGACGGTAGCTTCGTCACTGCTCCAGCAGCCGACACCGCAGCCTCAGTCCGGTTTACGGTCGTCTCCTGCCAGGACTATCCGCGACGGGATTCGCCTCTGGGTCACAAGATCTATCCAGTGATGCAAAAACAGAAAGCTGATTTTTTCGTGCACACCGGAGACATCGAATACTTCGATAAGCCCAGTCCATACGCCGACACGCTTGAGCTCGCGCGCTTCAAATGGAACCGGATTTTTTCGCTGCCCTACCAGCGCAGTTTCCATAACACAACTGGCAGCTACTTCATGAAAGATGACCACGATCTGCTCAAGAATGACTGCTGGCCGGGCCAGACCTATGGGAAACTCACATTCGAGCAAGGCCTCGCCCTTTTTCGCGAGCAGGTGCCGATGGGAGAAAAAACCTACCGGACTATTCGCTGGGGCAAAGACTTGCAGGTCTGGCTGGTCGAGGGAAGAGATTTCAGAAATTCTAACACGATGCCAGATGGACCAGAGAAGACGCTTTGGGGCGAGGCACAGAAACAGTGGTTCTTCGACACAGTGAAAAAATCGGATGCGACGTTCCGGATTCTGATCAGCCCGACGCCGATCGTGGGTCCGGACCGGAAAAATAAAAACGACAACCATGCCAATGCGGGGTTTGCCTGCGAAGGTGATGTATTGCGAAGCTTCATCGGGAAGCAGAAAAACATGTTCATCATCTGTGGAGACCGCCACTGGCAGTATGTTTCAGAAGACCCAGAAACAGGGGCCCGGGAATATTCCTGCGGCTCGACTTCTGACCAGCACGCTTCCGGATTCAGAGAAGAAGACCGCTCGCCCATGCACCATTATCTGAAAGTAAAGAAGGGAGGCTTTCTTGCGGTAGCCATTGAACCCAATGCCGACGGTGCACAGGCAATTTTGACTCACCACGGGGTGGATGGAACGGTCTTCAATCAGGAAACGCTCATTGCCGAATAGGCACGGCGTCACATCTTGGTGGGCGCAAAGCTCTGTCTTTTCCAGCTCACCGAGAAAGGCAGGATGCGCAACTGTATTTGAGGTCTCGGCGGACTGCGTCCGGTTCAAGCTGGGCGCGGAGTTGTCTCCGGCCTTGCGCTTCTCCGAGACATTCCAAGATAGGCGACAGCGGCCACAGCGCCGGACAGGTTGAGGCTTCGAATGCCGCGGCCGTCGGCATACCCAGGTGTGGGAAGTCTCCGGCACCGTTCCGGGTGCGCCTCGAGAAGTTGTTTGGAAAGTCCGGTGGTTTCGCGTCCGAAGATGAGGAAATCTCCGTCGTCTGGCGGGGGTGCATCCCACGGCGCTTTCCCATCCCGGGCTGTGTGAAGGTGCCAGCGCGATGGGTCATCATGTTCGTTCGCGAAGGCTTCCCATTCCTCCCAGAGGCAAAGGTCGAGGTCTTTCCAGTAGTCGAGGCCGGCGCGTTTCAGGGAGCGATCGTCGAGCGAAAATCCAAGCGGCCCAACGAGATGAAGGCGTGCACCAATTCCAACACAGAGACGCCCGACATTTCCGGTATTTGGAGGGATCTCAGGTTCGACAAGAACGATCTCGAACATGGTCGGGTTTCTGGCAGAGCTGTTGCTTGCTGTGAAGACGGGAGAGGAAAAAAAGACCGCAGTAGGAGCTGCGGTCATCTTGGGCCCCTCCTGCTCTGCTCTGCTCGGCAGACCGGATCGGATCGGATCGGATCCAGCGCAGAGACGCCCTGCGATTTTTTTCTCGGAATATTCCGCAAAAAATAAAAACCGAGCTACCCCGCTGCCAACTCGACAGCAGGGTCGACATTGACTCTGCGGCCATTGCGGTCGAAGCGGACGGTGCCGTCGATGAGGGCAAAAATTGTGTAGTCTCTTCCCAGACCGACACCAGTTCCCGGGTGCCACTTGGTTCCGCACTGACGGATAATGATGTTTCCTGCGACGACGCGTTCGCTGCCGAACTTCTTTACGCCGCGGCGCTTGCTGTTACTGTCGCGTCCGTTTTTGACGGAGCCTTGTCCCTTTTTATGAGCCATGGTCTGGTAGTGGTTGGAAGAAAAAAGTAGTGATGAAAGCCGCCTCGTCGGATATCCCGGTATGAAGAAGCGAGTTGCGGCAGGGTTTCAGCCGGTGATCGACTTGATTTTGAGGCGCGTCAGGTGACGGCGATGCCCGATGGTGCGGTGGTAGCCAGTGCGGCGCTTGTATTTGAAAGCGATGACTTTCTTGTCGCGGAATTGGTCGACGACCTCTGCGGTGACCTTGGCGCCTTCCACAAGGGGATCACCTAGCTTGACGGCGCCGCTGTCAGAAATCATGAGGACATCTTCGAAGACAGCCTCCTTGCCGGATTCGATGTCGAGCTTCTCGACGTCGACACGATCTCCCTCGGTTACCCGATACTGTTTGCCGCCGGTTTTAAAGATTGCGTGTGCCATGGTCGTAAAGTGTTCCCCGGTTTCTTAATGAGGGCCGGGAAGCTGCAATACAATCTCCGATCCGGCAAGCAAAATTTAAGGGGATTCCTCGCGTGTTTTTTCAAAGCTGCCGATGGGCTGGGAAAAGCCAGAGAAGGCCAGCGACGACGAGACTGGGCGGGATAATCCAGAGCATTTGTGCGCATGTCGGAATGGCAAGCGCCTTGAGCCCCAGCACGAGGGCGCCCGCAAAGATGCCTGAACTTGCGGTCAGGAGGTTGTTGGCTGCGAGCACGCGTCCGCGGTGCTCCGGGTCGGCTTGGTCTTGCAGAAAAGCGGTGAGCGGGACATTGAATGCTCCGCCGAAAACTCCGAGCATCACGAGGCCAACATAAAACCCCCACCCTCCGGTCTCCAGCAATGCAACCGGAAGGATCGCGAGTCCCATCCCGGCGGCACCGACGGGCACCAGCCACATGGCAATCCCCCGACGGCTGCACAGCGAGACGCCCAGACTGCCGGCAATAATGCCGATCCCGATCATCAAATACATCGTGCTCGCGGCCGCCGCCGCTTTAGCCCCGTTGTCGGGGAAGAGTTCGGAGCCAAGGTTGATGGTGAAGAGCCCCATGAGGTAGGACACGAACCAGAAGTAAGCCAGCCCAAGCATGCTGATGCGAAGAGGCCGAATCTTAAGGGCCCGAGCGAGATGGAGGAAGTGTTCCCAGAGAATCGATCGCGAGAACGGCAGCTGCGGGTGGGCTGGGGTCCTCGGGATGAGCTTGATCAGCCTAAGAGGGATGAGTGAGGCCACCCCCGCCCAGATAACGAGAAGCGAGGCGGCGGTCCAGGCATCCCCGGTTTTCGTATTCATGAGCGAAAACATCCGCCCCCCCATGGTCATACCGGCGAGGATGGCGATCATGGTGGCCATGCCCATCCAGCCAGCGACCATCCCGAGTCGCCGCGACCCGACCAGCTCTTTGACGATGCCGAATTTGGCCGGACTGAAGAGAGTGGACTGCACGCTGAGAAGAAGAAAGCCGAGGAGCGCAATGCGGATGTCTCGCAGCTGCAATCCTGCCCAGATGATCGCGAAGATCAGAGTTTGTGCCACGAGCGCGACCAGCATGACGGAACGCTTGGAAAAGCGGTCGGCGAGGTAACCCGCCATGGGGGCGAAAAGAATGAACGGAATCGGGAGAATCGACGAGGTGATAATTTCGATATGTCGGCCGATGAGCGATTCGCGGGCGACCATAAGAGCCAGACCAACAAGGACGAATTTGACAAAATTATCATTGAAGGCGTTCTGGGCCTGGATGCCCAGGGTGCCTCCGGTGGCAACCCGGATTTTTCGAGAAAGCTTCTCGGTGTGATCGTGATCTATCGTCAGAGCTGTGTCGCGAGGGGATGCTCTGCTATCGGAGAATTCCTTGCTGGTGGAGGATTCCTCAAGCATGGATCGGGGGAGGAGGTGTCATGGAAGACAAAGTTGTGCCCATGGTAGTGATGATGAAGTGAAATTGGTTTTCTCCCGCACTGGTGAGGAGCGCTTGCAGGGGATGAGAAATCTGCCCCAGAGCAGCGGTAGGACCAGCAGGATTACGAAGCACAGGGGATGCAACTTTTCTCAACGCTGTGAGCCAGCGTGGATTCTTTTTTTGCGATGGGAACCTGCCACGGATTGCGAGGGAGTCCATTTTTGGAGAGGTCGCGGCTGAAACCCGTTTTGGATAAATTTTTTCTTTCTGGTGATTCGCGGTCGAAATTTTTCTGATTTCTGCCTAGTTTCGCATCAGTTTACACATTCAAGATTATGGCAATCGACGCAAAACGCACTTTCACAACAGGATCAGGAACCGAAGGAAGCTATCATGCGCTGGCTGCCCTCGAAGAAGCAGGGATGGCTCCTCACCTGGCACGACTCCCGATTTCCATTCGCATCGTGCTCGAGTCTGTCCTGCGCAACTGTGACGGCAAGAAGGTCACCGAAGAAGATGTCGCAAATCTCGCTAACTGGAATGCTAAGGCTCCTGGCGATTACGAGATCCCTTTCACCGTAGCTCGCATCGTCCTCCAGGATTTCACCGGCGTTCCGCTGCTCGTCGATGTTGCTGCCATGCGGGATGCCGCTGTTCAAGCAGGTGCAGACCCGACCGCGGTCGAACCGCTCGTCCCCGTTGACCTGGTTGTCGACCACTCGGTTCAGGTCGACTTCGCGGGATCCCAGTCGGCTCTCGATCGTAATATGGAGATCGAGTTTATTCGCAACCGGGAACGCTACGAGTTTCTCAAATGGGGGCAACAGGCCTTCCAGACCTTTTCGGTGGTCCCTCCAGGGATTGGCATCGTGCACCAGGTTAACCTAGAGTTTCTCGCCAAAGGGGTGCTCGCCAAGGAAGAAACTTACTACCCGGATACTCTCGTCGGCACCGACTCCCACACGACCATGATCAATGGCCTTGGCGTCGTCGGGTGGGGAGTGGGAGGAATTGAAGCGGAGGCCGGCATGCTCGGCCAACCGGTCACCTTCCTCGTCCCCGAGGTTGTCGGCGTCTACCTCCACGGAGCTCTCGCTCAGGGTGTCACTGCCACCGACCTGACCCTTCGGGTTACCGAGATTCTTCGCGCGCACGGGGTGGTTGGAAAGTTTGTTGAATTCTACGGCCCTGGGGCGGCGGCTCTGTCGCTTCCAGATCGGGCCACGATCGCGAACATGGCTCCCGAATACGGAGCGACAATGGGCTTTTTCGGAATCGACGACGAGACAATTCGCTACCTCCGTGGAACTGGCCGCTCGGAGCAGCAGTGTCTAACGGTCGAGAATTACTTTAAAGCCCAGGGCCTGTTCGGGATTCCGACCGAGAAAGATGCCATCGACTTCACGGACCGGCTTGAACTCGACCTCGCCTCGATCGTGCCCTGCGTCTCTGGCCCTAAGCGCCCGCAGGACCGTATCGACGTCCCCGCACTCGGCGAGATGTTCGATGCGCTTTACCAGGCTCCGGTGGCCGAGGGTGGTTTCGGCCTCCCGGCCGAGGAGCGCGCGAGGAGGGTGCCAATCCACATGCCCGAGCCCGCGGGTTTCGCCGTGGGCTCGCTTCTTGATGAGCCGTCTCCCGGCTCGGACCGCGACAAGGCAGAGATGATCTCTAACCGCCCAACCCCGAACCAGGTTCTCGCCAGCGAGGCCTTCCATCCGATCGACACAGAACTTGCCCACGGTTCGGTTCTGATTGCTGCCATCACCTCGTGCACCAATACGAGTAACCCCAGCGTCATGATCGCTGCCGGCCTCGTCGCCAGAAAGGCCAACGCCCTTGGTCTGAAGGTCGCTCCGTATGTGAAGACTTCCCTCGGTCCCGGTTCCCGTGTCGTCACTGACTACCTCGAGGCCACCGAGCTCCAGAAGGAACTCGACGAACTCGGATTCGAGACGGTCGGATACGGCTGCACGACTTGTATCGGAAACTCCGGCCCTCTCCACCCCGCAATCGAAGCTGCGATCAAAGAGGGTGATCTCGTCTGCGCTTCGGTTCTCTCAGGGAACCGGAACTTCGAAGCACGCATCCACGGCGCCATCAAAGCGAATTTCCTCATGTCGCCACCTCTCGTTGTGGCATACGCTCTCGCCGGTCGGGTCGACATCGATCTTACCACTGAACCTCTCGGCAGTGACACGGCAGGGAACCCGGTCTTTCTGAAAGATCTTTGGCCCACCCAGGCCGAGGTCACCGAACTGCTCGGTGCAGCCTTGAAACCTAAGGTCTATGCGAAACTTTACGGGGACTTCGATTCCGCCAATCCAAAATGGCGGGAGATTCCAGGCAAGACCGGTGCCGCCTACCAGTGGGATGAGAGTTCCACTTACATCCAGCTGCCTCCATTCTTTGACGGCTACGATGGGTCGATCGGTGATCTGGCCGATATCACGGGTGCACGCCCACTCGGGATTTTCGGGGACTCGGTGACCACCGACCACATCTCGCCTGCCGGCGCAATCAAAGAAGATTCACCTGCCGGGCAATACCTGAAAGAGAACGGGGTAGAAAAAGCATCTTTCAACTCCTTCGGATCCCGCCGCGGCAATGACCGCGTTATGACCCGCGGAACCTTCGGCAACGTCCGGATCAAAAACCTCATGGTTCCAGGCACCGAGGGTGGCTACACGACGTTCTTCGGAGCCGATGGGAATGGGAATGTCCCGGTTCTTGATGAGAACCCGAAGTCGACCGACTCCGGAGTTCCCACCCACATCTACGATGCCTGCATGGCTTATAAAAAGGAAGGCACGAGTCTCATCGTGATTGGAGGCGCAGACTACGGCATGGGCTCAAGTCGTGACTGGGCTGCCAAAGGGACCCGCCTGCTCGGCGTCAAAGCTGTGGTCACCAAATCCTTCGAACGCATTCATCGTTCCAACCTCATCGGAATGGGAGTTCTGCCACTGACCTTTAAGGACCCTTCCGACTACGGAAAGGCCAGTGCGAGCCACGACGCCACTTTCAGTATCACAGGCCTCTCTAACAACACCCAACCACGCGATGAGGTGACTCTTACCGTCCATAAAACCGATGGGAGCGAAGAGCAGTTTCCGCTTATTGTTCGCCTCGATACGCCGGTGGAAATCGACTACTATCGGGCTGGAGGAATCCTGCCTTACGTACTCTCTCAAATTCTCGAAAGTGGAGCATCGTAAAAATGTTCAATCAGGAGATGGAGCGGGGAAAGAGAAGCTCTTCGCAGAGATGATCAAGAGGGGCTTTCACGCGCGGAGAGTGGGGGAAAAGTTTGTGTGGATGGGGTTCATTCTTTGGACCGTTCGAAGGGATTTAGTGAAAAAACTTTTTTTAAAAAAGCTCATTTTTTTGGTGCAATGAAGGTGATTTAGGTCAAAGTAAACTTTACGGCGCTGCCGATTCAGAACATGAAACTCTATCTCTCTCTACCAATTGTTGCCCTTGCTGGTATTTTTCTTTCTTCCTGCGCCAGTCCATATTATGGGCCGGGCACAAAATTAGGGATGGTCGAAGGCGGACTGCTCGGCGCAGCCGCCGGTGCGGTAATCGGCGATCATACAGGCAGTGCACTTGAAGGTGCTGCGATTGGCGGTGTTCTCGGTGCAGTAGCCGGCGCAACCGTCGGATCAGCACAAGATGACCTCGCTTACAGAACGCCTCCCCCAGGAGGAGTGGCAGGTCCTTATCCAGCGGGTGGACCTGCGGTGGTGGGTGGAGCACCAGCCTCGTATGGCTACGCAGCTCCCGCACCTGCACCTGCTGTCTATGCGGCGCCGGCCCCAGCTCCGATGCAGCCTGTCTATGCAGCGCCTGCGCCGCCAATGTAATGCAGCGCCAGTCCAGCCAATGTATGCAGCGCCAGTCCAGCCGGTTTATGCAGCACCAGCCGCGTATGGAGTGCCCTACGGCGGTGGAGGATACGGAAGAGGTTATGGTGGAGGATACGGTGGAGGATACGGCCCAGGATATGGCGGTGGTGCCATCGGTTCGATTCTGTCTTACTTCGGTGATGGAGATCACCATGGGGGTGGACATCATGGCGGTCATCACCGCACGCGCAGTAGCCACCACGGCGGCAACCACGGTTATGGGTATAGAAATTATCGAGGCGGTCATTGCAACCACTAAGGCTTAAAAGTTAGTGGGTCCTCTGGGAATTCCTCGGGGCTTTGAAGGAAGGATTGCGATTTTTCTCACAAGAGGCGGGATTTAAGCGGCGGTTAGCTGCCGAAGAGGGCCTCGTCCCTCTCGCGCTCCAGCACTTCGTTGGGAAGCCGGAGACCACATCTCGGAGCCCTTCCTGGAAGTCTTTGCTCTCGGTCATCCAGCTGCATAGTTGCTCTCGGAGTCCGCGGTAGTTATTCTTGCCGCTGGCGAGCAGCAACGTCTTCTGAATCTTTTTTTATTACTCTGAATCATGCCCAGAGTGTCCGCACCGCTCGCCTCTTTTTTGCAGAACATTCGGGACGTTACCATACCCTATTTTGACTTGTAGGTAGCAGATGGGTACGACCCTGCCTTACCAGCACGAGAGAGCCAGCCGCATTGCTTGAGGATCGCTGTGTCCTTGTTTATAGAATCAAGAAGGGGCGGCTCGAGAGCCTTCCGGTCATTAATTAAGAAGTTCTGTCTTCAGGTCTATCGGCTCACTTTCGTGGGTCTAGCCTACTGGCGAGGAGGGGTATGGAGCAGCAGAGGGATTCGCTGAGCACGACCGCTGGTTTTTTGTGTGAATTGCAACAGTAGGGCAGTTGTCTATATCTGCCGCTTTGGAGAAACGAACGGCGAAAGCTCGGGCACGAGGAGTCTTCCTGAAGGCTCTCGCTTGAAGATGCGATCTCAGGAGGACCTTTCTTTTTTCAAATTCCCTTTCGAGATGGCGGGCGAGGAGGAGTAATCCCTTGCGGAGCTTGGGATCTGCGCGCGGCTGGGCGGTCGCCCAGACTTGGAAAATCTGGCTGGCTTCGCTGCGCCAGATGGGTGAGTCGAACTACGTTCTCATCCCACCCCTTCTATTTTATGGAATGAAAATGGCGGATGGGGAGGGATTCGAACCCTCGGTACTGTTGCCAGCACACACGCTTTCCAGGCGAGCCCGTTCGACCGCTCCGGCACCCATCCTTTTTGACCTGAGTCGTGCTTCGTGGCACATCCCGCTAGGGAGACCAATGAAGACGAGGATAGCTATGGAGGCATATCGACGGGCGATCAAGACTATTCTTTTTCTGCATCAGTGGTGGAAAAAGTGTTTCAGATTTTGTTGTTCCGACTACTTGCACAGAGAACTTAGTGGCAGTAGAATCCTTCCCGGTGTTTCTGGAAACTCCGGTTGCATCGACAAACAACAACAAACAATCATAAATAAAAATTCATGAAGACAATTCTATCAACAATGCTCGCAACCCTTGCCCTTTGCTCTTTGGCGCACGCTGGCAGTGGCGGCAAGGGTCCGATTTCTTACGGGAAGGCACCTGTTCTGGCTCCTCTTCCGGTAGATGCTGGATGCGCGTGCTTTGCTCCTGGCAGCACGGTTTCTCTTTTTGGCGCCGCTATTTTCCCCACGGGCGATCAGTATGACGACGCGTTGGGTGGCGGTATTGCTTACGAGCAGTTTTTTTACCGAGAATATCGGCATCTCTGCAGCAGCAGCATGGTATGCGACCGAAAGCGAAGTGCATAATTACTCGCTTGATGCTGTGGTCCGTCTCCCTCTCGGTGATCTTTGCATCGCTCCCTACGCTGTCGCTGGTATCGGTGTGCATAGCAATAGTCATACCGAAGTGATCGGGCGTTTTGGAGCTGGACTTGATCTCCGTCTATCCAGCATGGACTGCAAAGGGATTTTTGCAGATTGGATTTACACGACAGATTCAGGTGCAGTGGAAGATTATTCTACCGTGCGCCTCGGTATCAAGCTGCCGTTCTAAGGGCTCTGACTCTGAAATCAGGTCGGCCTTGAGTAGTTGATCTGGAATCAGAAGTTCCATTATGAGCAGGTAGGACCGATGTCCTGCCTGCTTTTTTTGTGTTATTTTTGCGCCTAAGAGCCAAAATGGCTCTTTTTAAAGAGACGTTCTGGCTATTTATGAGCAAGCACCTGGTCTTCAAGCACTGAATATTTATTGTCTTTTTATCTTTAACTTATTTATCATCAAGACTTTTATAAAATAAAATGAACGGCTTGGCATGCGAATTGCTCTGTTAAGACAGACAGTTTTTCACTTTTGTATCTTTTAACCCATTTTACCGCACAGAATTATGAGCAAAATTCTAGGAATCGATTTAGGAACGACTAATTCCTGCATGGCCGTCATGGAGGGCGGAGAACCCGTGGTTCTTGAAAATTCAGAGGGAGCCCGTACCACCCCATCGGTTGTCGCTTTTGGCAAAGGCGGGGAGCGTCTTGTCGGCCAGGCCGCCAAACGGCAGGCAGTCACCAACCCAACGAATACGATTTTTTCAGCGAAACGCCTGATGGGGCGGAAGTTCTCGGAGCTCTCAGAGGGCGAAAAGAAAGCGCCCTATAAGATCGTCGAGGCTGCTAATGGGGATGCGCACATTCAGGTGGAGGCTGGCGGCGAGACAAAGACCTACTCACCTCAGGAGATCGCCGCGATGATTCTCTCGAAGCTCAAAGCGGACGCAGAAGCGAAACTTGGAGAAGCCATCACCGAAGCTGTGATCACCGTTCCTGCTTACTTCAACGATTCCCAGCGGAGTGCGACGAAGGCTGCAGGCGAAATTGCCGGACTTGAAGTAAAGAGAATCATCAACGAGCCAACAGCAGCCTCTCTGGCCTACGGTCTGGATAAGGAAGTGGACCAGAAAATCGCTGTTTATGATCTCGGTGGCGGCACTTTCGATATTTCCGTTCTTGAGATCGGTGACGGTGTTTTCGAGGTAATCGCAACGGACGGGGACACGCTCCTCGGAGGTGATGATTGGGATGACACCCTCATCGAATGGGTCATCGGCGAATTCAAATCCGACTCGGGGATTGACCTCTCGGGCCAGCCGGATGCTCTCCAGCGAATCAAGGAAGAGTGCGAGAAAGCAAAAATCGCTCTCTCCAGCTCTCAGAGTTACGAAATCAATTTACCTTTCGTCACAGCGGATCAGACCGGCCCTAAGCACATTCAGAAAGAACTCACCCGCTCGAAGCTTGAGCAACTGACGGCCGACCTTTTTGCTCGTACAAAAACGCCGGTGATCAACTGCCTTAAGGAAGCAAAACTCTCGGCCAGCGAAATCGATCAACTTGTCCTTGTTGGCGGGATGACCCGCATGCCGAAGGTGGTCGAGACCGCTAAAGATCTTGCCGGAAAAACCCCGCACCAGGGAGTGAACCCTGATGAGGTCGTTGCGATCGGAGCAGGTATTCAAGGTGGTGTGCTTAAAGGAGATGTCAAAGATGTGCTCCTTCTCGATGTGACTCCTCTTACCTTGGCTATTGAAACAGCCGGCGGGATCGCCACTTCGATGATCGCTCGGAACACAACAATCCCGAAGAAGCACAGTCAGACCTTTTCTACCTACGCAGACAACCAGCCTGGAGTGGAGATTGTCATTCTTCAAGGCGAGCGGCCGATGTCTAAGGACAACAAGCAGCTCGGAACCTTCAAGCTTGATGGCATTCCGCCTCAGCCGCGTGGTGTGCCTCAGATTGAGGTGACTTTTGATATTGATGCCAACGGAATTCTCAATGTCTCAGCTGAAGACAAGGCGAGTGGGAAAGAGCAGAAGATTTCGATCACTGGATCGAGTGGTCTCACCGATGAGGAGATCGAAAAAGCGAAACGCGAGGCGGAGGAGAACGCCGATGCCGATTTGAAGCGCAAGTCTTTGATCGAGACAAAAAACGAGGCGGATGGCCTGGCGCATCAGGTCGAGAAGCAGCTCGAGGAAATGGGCGACAAGCTCCCCGCCGAAGATAAGTCTAAAATCGAAGAGTCCATCGCCGCAGTGCGTAAGGAGGCCGAAGGAGAAGATGAGGTAGCGAT
Organism: uncultured Verrucomicrobiales bacterium; assembly: GCA_943789025.1. GTDB lineage: Bacteria > Verrucomicrobiota > Verrucomicrobiia > Verrucomicrobiales > DEV007 > CALSSN01. The sequence goes on along the minus strand of CALSSN010000007.1, from coordinate 84,479 downwards.
CAAGAAAGCGATCGAGGAACTGCAGCAACTTTTCCAGGAACTCGGCGCCAAGGCGATGGCCGGTGCCGATGCCGCCGCTGGTCCAAGTCCAGAAGAATCTGACCCAACAACCTCTGCCGAGCCGAAGCAGGCGAAGGCCAAAGTAGTCGATGCTGAAGTTGTCGACGAGGAAGACTAAAACAATCTCCCCATCGCAAAAAGCCGCTTTCCGGAAAGCCCAGAAAAGGCTGCCGGGAGAGGCCTCTGGCGACGGGCAACCTAACCATCCATCAAAACAAAAAAACAGTAACAACTAAACACTATGGCTAATAAAATCCAACCACTCGGTCAGCGCGTCCTCGTGAAGCGTGTCGATGAGGAAGAAAAGTCCGCCGGGGGTATTATTATTCCCGATACCGCTAAAGAGAAGCCACAAGAGGCGGAAGTCGTCTCTCTCGGCACAGGTGGGAAAGATGACGATGGCAATGCCATCGAATTCACCGTCGCTATCGGCGATACGGTTCTCATCTCGAAGTACGGAGGCACCGACGTCAAGGTAGACGGCGATGATCTTCTCATTGTCAACGAGTCCGACATCCTTGGAATTATCAAGTAGTCCCTCATCCAGGTGCTACCCCAATCATAAGCAATTCATTTAAAAATAACTACACAGCAAAATGGCTAAACAACTTATATTCGACGAGGAAGCCCGAAAGGCGCTTCTCTCCGGTGCGAACAAGCTTGCCCGGGCGGTCAAGCCACCCTCGGCCCAGCAGGTCGCAACGTCATCCTCGACAAAAAATTCGGTTCCCCCACCATCACCAAGGACGGTGTCACGGTTGCCAAGGAAATCGACTTGACGATCCCTACGAAAACATGGGCGCGCAGATGGTGCGTGAAGTCTCAGCAAGACCAGCTGATGCAGCTGGTGACGGAACCACCACTGCTACCGTGCTGGCGAAGCCATCTACGAGAAGGCCTGAAGAACGTCACCGCTGGTGCCAACCCGATCGGCACTCCAGCGGGGCATCGACAAGGCGTCGAGGCGCATCGTCGCGAAACTCGCAAGAGATCAGCAAGCAAGTCAAAGCACAAGGAGAATCGCTCAGGTCGCAACCGTCTCCGCCAACTGGGACAGGAGATCGGGAACATCATTGCCGACGCAATGGACAAGGTCGGTAAGGACGGAACCATCACCGTCGAAGAAGCAAAGTCGATCGAAACCACGCTCGATGTGGTCGAAGGTATGCAGTTCGACAAGGGCTACCTTCCCCCTACTTCGTGACCGACAGCGGATTCCATGGAAGCGACCTCGAGGACCGCTGACTCCTGATCCACGAGAAGAAGATCTGCAACCTCAAGGACATGCTGCCGCTTCTTGAGAAGGTAGCCAAGCGGCAAGCCCTCCTGATCATTGCAGAAGACATCGAAGGCGAAGCCTGGCAACTCTCGTGGTCAACAAGCTCCGTGGCACCCTGAACATCTGCTGCTGTCAAGGCTCCTGGCTTTGGCGATCGTCGCAAGGCCATGCTCGAAGACATCGCGATCCTCACCGGTGGACGTGCATCACTGAAGACTCGGGATCAAGCTCGAGAGCGTCGAGGTCGACGACCTTGGTGCGGCAAGCAGCGTTGACGTCGACAAGGAAGAACACCACCATCGTTGAAGGTGGCGGCAAACCTCTGACATCGCGGGCCGCGTGAACCAGATCCGCGTCAGATCGAAGAGACCACCTCCGACTACGATCGCGAGAAACTCCAGGAGCGGCTCGCCAAGCTCGCTGGTGGTGTTGCAGTGATCAATGTCGGTGCAGCCACCGAGACCGAGATGAAAGAGAAGAAAGCCCGCGTCGAGGACGCTCTTCACGCGACCCGCGCGGCCGTGGAAGAGGGAATCGTTGCCGGCGGTGGCACAGCTCTCATTCGTGCCTGTGCTCTGGTCGGTAAGATCCGTGGCCTGAAGGGCGACGAGAAGACCGGTGCAGAAATCGTGGCACGCGCCGTGGAGTCTCCCCTTCGTCAGCTCGCAGCCAATGCGGGAATCGAAGGAGCGCTTGTCGTCGAGAACGTCAAGAACGCTGAAGGTAGCATCGGCTACAACGTCGCGACGGGTGCTTACGAGGACCTCATTGCCAGCGGTGTGGTTGATCCTACCAAGGTAACACGTGCCGCCCTGCAGAATGCAGCTTCTATCAGCGGCCTCCTGCTCACCACTGAGTGCCTCATCTCTGACATCCCCGAGCCACCTGCTTCTGAAGCTGGTGGTCAGGGACACGACCACGGGATGGGTGGCATGATGTAGTCGCTTCCCAAATCACGGGTGCTCGGCCTCTGGCCGACCACGCCTGTTTAAGCTGACGGCCCGGGTAGAGAAATCTATCCGGGCCGTCTTGCGTTTTGGCGCCGACAGCACATAGCTAGCTAGCGCGCAGATAGTAGTCCTCTGGCGCGTCGCAGAACGCCTCAGGGGTCTGCTCATTACATCCCTCGCATGCAGGAACTAGTTGTCAGGGAATTCGGATGGTGCTGCCCGTTACGATGGTACTAGAGTTCGCTGGAATCCCGTTTGCCGATTTGAGTGCTTCCACGGAGGTTCCATAAACTCGGCTGAGACGCCAGAGGGTCTCTCCCCGTTTGACGACATGGCTTCGAGGAGTATTTCCCGTGGCATAGCTACCGGAAGTGTTGGATGGGGGTGGGTTGTATGCATCCTGTCCGGAGATGTCCTCTACCCAGGGTCCTCCTGCAGGATTTTCAGGATAGCCCGGGTTGGCATTATAAGTTCCCTGGGCTTGACCGTAATTCGGGTTGTAGGGGTCGGCCTGGTTGGAGTTTCCATATGAAGGCTGCCTCTGGTTCCATGGGGGTGTCTGGCACGCCGAAAGTGCGAGCGATCCTACGATTGCGACGCAGGCCAGAAGAGGCCTCATTTTATTGGTCTGTGTGTTTTGCTGTTTTTTTGTGTTCATGATGATTTTTATTGCCTGATTGAGGATTTTGGACGGCATGCATTTAATTTAACATAAGTTTACTATTGTGGCTGGAGAATTTTTCACAGTCGTTCTCAAAAGAACAATCTCCCCCATCGCAATATTTTATGTCATTGATTGCGAGTTAATTCGATCTGAACGCAGCAGTTTTTCTAGTATGATCTTGGCTCAGGGCCGAGCTTAAGCTACCCTTTGAAGGGAAATTGTCGCGCTCTTGGGAAAGGGCTTTATGTGAGTTTATGAATAAAGAGAAGCTCCGTAGCACACTGAATCTCCGTATTGGTTTTAAAGTACTGAGCTTGGTTGCTGTTTTTCTGGTAGTTGCTGGCGCCAAGATGATGGTCCTCATGAGGTTTGGGAATTTTCTTCCCACCTATGACGATTGGGCATTAATTGACTGGGCGGAGGGGCGCCACGCGGATGGTGATCGCCCGCTGACAGAATTTCATAATGGCGATCAGAACATATTTTTCCTTCGTTTTATTGCCCTCTTGATTGTGGGAGCGAACGGTCAGCTGGACCATTATCTGTTTTTCGTGACGTGGTCGGTGACATTGGCAGCATACGCAGTTGTAGTTTGGTGGCTCTTGAACAAAGCGGTTGGAGGCGAGGACAATCGAGATTGTTTCTGGCTTGTCACTTTTGGGATTATTTTCTTTTTTGGGCTTCCCTTTGCTGGATACCGCTCGGGCTGGACGTTTCTTCAAATTTACGCGCAAGTAGGACTGTTTATGTGGGTGGCTCTGGGATTGGCTGTTTTTGGGTCGCACCTGCGAGTCTATATCGGAGCTTTACTGGCGGCAGTGATCGCCTCCATGGCCCATTCTGTTGGGGCATGCGCATTCGTAATTCTGGTTTTTATCTTCCTGTTAAAAACCATCGAAGATCGCGGTTCCTGGAGAAGAATGGCAGTGCTTTCAAGCTTTGCTATCCTGGGGTTTTTCTATTTCCGAAACGGGTTTAACACTCCGCAGCCTGGCATTGAGTTTCTCAAGGAGACTGAATTGGACGACCTCGGGTTTTATCGAAACCGGATTGACCCTTTTCTCAAAGGTGCGGCATGGCCCCTTGTGAACGCTGCACCCTTCGGATTGATCAACCTTATTCCGCCCTTTACCTTGGGGATTTTCTACCTCATCCGACCCTCATTTAGAACGCGATCAAATATGTTGCTCCTGGGAGGGGCAGCAGTTCTTGTTTGCCAATATCTGGCAATTGCGGTCTATCGGGGCCATGGAGGAAACAATGGAATGCCCTCGGGGAGGTATTACGAACTACTATTGCCCTGGCTCCTTGTCGTCGGAGGATGCCTATGGGCGCTTTTTACGAGAAGGAAACAGCATGGCCTGAAACTGCTTTACTTATCCTGGGCTATGATCGCTACGGCCGCCACGCTGTTCCTAGTTGCTTTTCGGATAGGAGGGTTTGTTTTCAGGGAGTCTGGGGAGAACGAACAACTGTGGTTTCAGGCTTCGACCTCTAAGGTGATCAGGAAAGGCACTCTGCCCTCTGGTGACAGAACGGAGGAGGAGGGCGTTGAAACGGGATATATCGACAACGTGAGCAATCTTCACAGTGCCGAGAGATGGATCGCTGCTGATCGGTTTCTCGTGCTTTCGCCGGAGGCATTGGGAGGGTATTCTCTGGCAGCTACGGGACCCGGAGAGAGTCACGAAAAGTCAGAAATACCGGGAGCGATTTCAGGTTTCGCAAGGTCTGCAGTCCCCGGGGAGACGAATCGGTATCCTTTTCTGGAGTATTGGGGGAGTTTTGGTGACAGAGTCGACAATGGGCAGAAGCAGAGTTTTGTTTCACGATCTTTTCAATGTGATTCTCCCTCGCTTGTTTTTCACATTCTGGAGAGCAAGACGGACCGTTTCTCATTTTATCGTTACCCGATGAGAGCTCTTCATTTAGTAAACAGTGAAACGGGTGATCGGATTGACCTTCTCAATCACCTGTCAAAGAAGTGGCCAATGTTTCTTCGTGATACGCAGCTCGTTGCGGTGCCAATTCCTGCGCCTGGCGCGTACCGAATAGAGGCAGGAGACGAGTTTCCAGATGGGTGGATTGGCTTCTCAGAGCCTCTTGCCGGAGGAAAGCTCACTCCTGTTACTTTGCAGGTACTGAACTCTGGCCGATTCCTGTTCATGACAGGAATCGGACTATTGATATTCTTGGCTGTTATCGATTGGTTTTTCGGGCGCGATTTTTTGCGTCGCAGTTGTGTTCAGGAGGGTTCCGTCTCCATATGATACAAGAGAACGCCTTGGCGCTTTGATGATGATGATCATGCATGTCATGAGCATGACAGCAGTCTTCCAAAGTAAGGTGTGATCTTGTTCGGGTATGCTTGGTCAAAAGAAAAAGTCGAAGGTCTTTTTAGCTTCGAAGTTCGAATGTGCTTAGCTGTCTCCAGAAATCCGGCTTATGCGTAACGTGTTTCTGTTGGCAGTACCATTTTTCATCCCCTTGAGCGCTTCGCAGCATGTAGAGTCTTCACGATGACAGCCATGACACACTTTTCGCTTTTGCTTTTCTTCCTTTTTTTATCAGGTTTTCCGCTACGGTTGGTTGCTGCGGAGGATCCGCAACCCGGGCTTTTGGATGGGCGTGTCATCCATCAATGGGCGCATGAAGTGAGTGACCTTGAGGCAGATTCCAAGGTGACGTGGGGTGTTCTTGAAAATGGCGTTCGTTACGCCATCCTCCCGAATCCAGAGCCTCCGGGGCGTGTGAGTCTGCGCCTCTACGTCGATGTCGGCTCGGTGATGGAAGACGACGACCAACAGGGAATGGCGCATTTTCTCGAGCACATGGCATTCAACGGGACGCGGTCCTTTCCCGCTGGAGAGATGGTGGAATATTTTCAGCGACTTGGGATGGCTTTCGGCGCTGATACCAATGCGCACACCTCGTTCAAGGAAACGGTTTACAAGCTCGAACTCCCGAAGGTAGACAGCGAGCTCCTTGATACCAGCTTCTCCCTTTTGAGCGAGTATGCGGACGGCATGCTCCTGGAGGAGTCTGAGATCAACAAAGAGAGAGGCATCATCCTCAGCGAGAAACTTTCCCGGGATTCCGTGAGTTACCGGACGATGGTCGAGGGGTTCAAATTCAGCCTCCCTGACTCGAAGATTTCCTCTCGGCTTCCCATTGGAACGGAGCAGGCGATCAGGCAGATGTCACGGCCACGCTTTCTCGATTTTTATGAGACTTATTACACCCCTTCCCGACTCGTGGTAGTTGCTGTGGGGGATTGTGAAGCAGCGGCGATTCAAACGTTGATTGCCACCCACTTCGGTCGCCTGGAAGCCCGCTCGGGCTCCCCCGATCCCGCTCTTGGAAGGGTAACCACAGGGCGGGGTGTGGTAGCCAGGGTTCACCACGAAGAAGAGATGCCTTACACGCGGATCACTTTTGAGGTGACGCGTCCCTACGTGTTTCGCAGAGATGACGCGCAGGCTCGCTTCAGGGACCTCCAGTTGGGGCTGGCTGACCGGATGCTAAGTCGCCGCTTTCAGATTTTAGCCAAAAAAGAGGGGTCTCCGGTTCTTCAGGTCAGGGTTTCGCGCGGGGACTTTCTCGACTTCGTAGAGGGGCCGGAGATGCAGATCACCTGTAAGGCGGAGCGCTGGGAGGAGGCGCTCGCACTCGGTGAGCAAGAGTTGCGTCGCGCGCTGGATTTTGGTTTTACGCAGGCCGAACTTGAAGAAGCCAAAGCAAAAGTGCTCAACGCCTACGAACAGTCGGCAAAAGCGGCCGCCACGAGAAAAAGCAAAAATCTTTCGTCAGCACTGGTACGAGCAATTGCTGGAAAAAAAGTTTTTACTCACCCGGCGACTGACCTGCCCCGGGTGGCTGCTGCCTTGGAAAAAATCGATAAGGACGCGTGCCTGTCACTTTTTCGTCAGGGATGGGACTCCCGGGACTTAAATATTTTTCTCGGCGGGAATGCAGAGATTGCGGGAGGGGAAGAACAAGTCCTGGCAGTGCATGCGGAAAGCAGGACGGTAGCAGTAACAGCCCCGGAAGAAGAGAAACGCGAAGAGTTTGCCTACACCGAGTTCGGCGAACCGGGAACGATTGCCAGCCGGGATGTCGAGAAAGACCTAGGGATCACACAGGTTGTTCTCAGCAATGGCGTTCGGGTCAATCTCAAGCCGACGGGTTTCGAGGAAAATACGATCCATGTCACCGCCCGTTTCGGTGCCGGTCAACTCGTCGAACCAGAAGCCAAACCCGGACTGGCGACCTTTGCCTCGGCGACATTTACCGAGGGCGGGCTTGGCCGACACAGTGCGGACGAATTGGTCAGAATCCTCGCGGCACATTCCGTCGGGCGCAGTTTCAGCGTCGAAGAAGACGCATTTGTTCTCTCCGGGTCGACCACGCCCGAGGATCTCCAGCTCCAGCTTCAGCTGCTTGCAGCGAGCCTTGTCGACCCCGGATACCGCGACGAGGGAGCCAGGCAGTTTCAGAAAAGTATCGGCCCGATGTACAAGCAGCTGGCGCATACCATGGAGGGAGTCATGCAAAATCAGGTGGCCCGGTTCATACACGGAGGGGATTTTCGCTTTGGCTTTCCCGAGCAGCCAGTGCTTGAGTCGAGGACGGTCGAGGAAGTTCGAGACTGGATGGCTGATCCGCTCGCTACCAGATATCTGGAGCTGAGCTTGGTCGGCGACCTCGAGCTGGAGGGCACGCTTGAGCTGGTGGCTGCAACTTTCGGAGCGCTTCCACAAAGAGCGGCAAAGAAAGAGGTGCGCCCAGACGCTCGAAAGCTGACCTTCCCCGAGGCGGGGGCGAGGGAATTCACCTTCCGCTCGGAGATCCCGAAAGCAGCGGTTTTTGCCTACTGGCCGACGGCGGATATCTGGGACATCGGTCGCTCGCGGCGGCTCGGGTTGCTCGGCGATGTTTTTGCGGATCGTTTGAGAAAAAAAGTACGTGAAGAGCTGGGAGAATCCTACAGTCCCGGCGCCTATCATATGCCAAGTGATGTATGGGAAGGCTACGGTTATCTCGTCGCCATGGTCACCTTGAAACCTGAGCAGGCAGAACGAGTCGGCGAAATTCTGATCGCGATCGGGGACGAGCTCGCCCACGGGGAGATTGGCGAGGATGAGTTTCAACGTGCAAAAGCTCCCCGGATCGCCCGTCTCGACCAGCTGCGGCGGGAAAACAGCTACTGGATGGACAGCGTCCTGCAGACGAGTCAGGAACACCCCCAGAGAATCGATTGGGCTCGCACCATCCTTCCTGATTATGCGGCAATCACGTGCGAGGAAGTCGCGGAGCAGGCGCAGGAATATCTCTCTCGGGAACGGGTTGTCGTGGTACAGCTCATTCCGGAGTCCGTTGTTACTGCCGATCCTCCTTCCCTCGAGGAAGACGCAAAGGCGACGGAAGCGGGGAAGCCCGCGCCGGTGGAAAAGGTCACAGACGGCGAATGAAGGAGCCCTTTTTGAACTGACGAGAGGACGCGAAAGCGCCTGACGGGCAGCATTATTTTTCAGAGAAAAACCCCCGCCCCCAGAGCTATCGAAGGCCGGAGCAGCTCGGAACCTCGGGTGTTGTAAAAAAATACAGAATGAGAGAGAAAGCTTCTGGCATTTCCCGAAGACTTGAATTAGAGAAGGGCCCGAAAATAAAAATCATGTCCTTTTTACCATATTCAGATCATCATTTTGAAGCCAGCATCAAGCTCGCCGCCTACTACCGCTATGAGAATCGCCGCCGCGCCGGGCAGGAGGGAACCGCTCTCGACGACTGGTTTTTTGCAGAGGCTGAGCTTAAGGAATCAACGCAAGAACCAGGTCTTGCAGGGGCGATGCTTTCCGGTGATCTCACCGTCATCAAGGGAATCGGAAAGGTGCTTGCAGAGCGCCTTCGCCAGGCAGGGCACTCCAGCCTGGAAAAAATCGCCAGTTGGACAGCCTCGGAGATTGAGGAATTGGATGCCGCTTTGCAGTTGCGTGGGCGGATCGCTCGCGACGGTTGGGTGGCACAGGCAAAGGGATTTCTTGGCAACTAACGAGTGGTTCTTTCGCGCAAGGCAGCATGCGCAAGGTAGTCTTTCCCCTCGGTAGAGGGCGTGGAAGTGGGCGTGGAAGTCCGGGCGAGGTGGCTCCTCTTAAGCGTTGCCTGCGCCCCTGCCGCACGCGTAGACTTACCAGCATGAGCGAACAATGGACTGCATGCGGTGAATTCACGGACATCCGCTACGACACCACGGAAGACGGGGTCGCCCGTATCACAATCGCAAGGCCTGAGGTGCGCAATGCCTTCCGTCCGAAGACGGTGAGCGAGATGCTGGCCGCCTTTGACTTGGCCCACGAAGACCCCGCAGTTGGGGTGGTCATTCTGACCGGCGAGGGTGAACTTGCATTCTGTGCGGGTGGCGACCAGAAAGTCAGAGGCGATGGGGGCTACGTGGGGGGCGACGGCATACCGCGGCTCAATATTCTTGAAGTTCAGAAAAAAATTCGCAGCATCCCGAAGCCAGTTATTGCTCAGGTTGCAGGATACGCGATCGGAGGCGGACACGTGCTCCATATTGTCTGTGATCTCACGGTGGCGGCAGACAATGCCCGCTTCGGCCAGACCGGGCCTAAAGTTGGTTCTTTTGACGGCGGGCTGGGGGCGAGTTATCTCGCTCGAATTGTCGGTCAAAAAAAGGCCAGAGAAATCTGGTACCTCTGCCGCCAGTATGACGCTGCCCAGGCGCTCGACATGGGGCTGGTGAACGTGGTGGTTCCCCTGGCCGAACTTGAGCAGGAGACGCTGCGCTGGGCGCGTGAGATTCTTCAGCATTCGCCGATGGCACTACGGTGCCTGAAGGCGGCCCTCAATGCTGATTGTGACGGTCAGATGGGGTTGATGGATCTGGCAGGCAATGCCACGCTGCTTTACTATCTCTCCGAAGAAGCGAAGGAGGGGAAGAATGCTTTTTTAGAGAAACGGACGCCGGATTTCAAAAAGTTTCCGCGCCTTCCTTAGCAAAGCAGGGAAGCGTATTGCCTGCAGAAGATTCATGGGGAATAGTTCGATTTGCGTTATGATCGCTCCAAAAAAATGTCTTGTTTGCCGTCGCTTTTACAACTTTCTGCGCTGGGCAGTTTGCGTCGGTTTCTTTGCAGTGTCGATTGGCAGAACTGCCGCCGCGGATGACAAACCGGGTGGCTTGGAGCAAAAAATAGAAGAAATCACGGGAGCGCATACCAAACTCGCGTGGACGGAATTGGCTGCTCCGGGTGTTGAAGATCCGGATTCGGTTTCTCAGGAGCAGTGGCTTTTTGCCTTTGACTCGAGAGACGGCAGGGGAGTGCGGCGCATCAGTATTCAGAAAGGGAATTACAGCCGTCCGCTTCTGACCCCGTCGGCTGGGAGGGTTGTGTATTCTCGAAGAAACCGTCGGTCTGGGAAATCGACGATTCATATGTCCAAATTCAACGGGGGAATCCACCATTATCTCGGGTCGGGTTATGCGATTGGCATTCTGACCTCTGAGGGATCCCCGAGGATCTGGATTTACGCCCTCGATTCGTTTAAGGTTACGGATGATGGGATCTGGGTGGCTCGTCGGTTGGTGCGTTTCGCAATCGATTCGCCGAAAAAGATTGGTGTCCTTCACGAGGGTCATTCGATCATGCCCGGCACTGCGGTGCTTTCACAACGCGGCAATTTTTTGCTTGCTGAGCGCCCGGGCTTCGGAGTCGGCTACCTTGACATTGTTTCAGGGAAGTGGATTGGACTCGAAGAGAGTAAGATAAGTGGCGCAGCTTCGGGTGTCTTCATGAGAAAGCCATTAGCGCTTGCTGGTCTTGGCGAGGCGATTGCCCCGGGAGTGAAGGCGCGTCACGTGAGGTTTTCGGCAAACTCATCCATTGCCGTGTTTTCCGCTCCGCCGGAGAGAGGTCAGAAAGGGGCGGATGAGATATTTGTGGCCAAGGTAAACTCTGATGCCACCGCAGTAGAAAAATTCATGGCGATCGGAGGAGCTCCAGGCCACGCGGATCAGATGCCGGATATCTGGTTGAGTCAGAGAATGCGGGCCTCTGATATGGCCATTTCTGCGGAGGCAGCAGCCTTTGCCGAACAGACATTTTCTCCCCCGATCCAGAATCCGGATGCAGCGCCCAGAACACCCTCGACTCACCCTGCGGATGAGAGAAGAGCGGCTTTTGACGCAGCGGATGAAATGCTCAGACGGCGACGGGAATCGTCAGCAAACCGACCTGGTGCACCTCTAAATAGCGACGAGAGAAAGGCCGCCTTTGATGCTGCAGATGAGATTCTGCGACGCCGATAGGAAAAATTCTTCTTCTGCACCCGGAGCACTTTCTGAGCTGTCGGCAGGCGCGAAAGCTTGAGGAGATGAGATCAGAGCGTGCTGGTGACAAACACCTTTTTCCTCGCAACTGCGTCCCGAGGCCATTATCCTAAAAGCGGCAATAGAAACTTGAGCACCTCGCTCTAAATCTATAAGAATAAGGGGTATGAGTGCGCTCCTTACTGATTCTCGCGCTCACCCTCAGGGTGAGTCACAAAAACAGGGTATTTCCCCTTCACAGGCGTGGCCTCTGGACACCCCGGGCGGACGGTTTTTTGCCGAATGGGATGAGGACACACCCACCACCAAGGACGGGCAGCTCATTTTCTTTTTCCAGTTCCTCCAGGCCGGTGGACGCTGGCAAAAACTCATGGAGAACTGCCCTCTCCACTATGTCGGCAACCGGGGCAGCGGTGCAAAGAATGTCCTCGGAACCGTGCTCCTGAGTATCCTCAACGGGCACTGGCGTTATGCTCACATCAACGCCATCCGGGGAGATGCGATCAATCCTCCGCTGCTTGGCATGGAGAAGACTTCTCAGCGAGGACACAGTGAGGCGGGCGATGAAACGCATTCCCGAGGAGGTCGGACTCGAGTGGTTACGCGGGCATATATTAGACAGCATCTCCCCAGCCCTTGCACTGCCGTGGATCCTCGACATCGACACCACAGTCAAGCCTCTCTACGGCCATCAACAAGGAGCCGAAATAGGATACAACCCGCAGAAGCCTGGCCGTCCCAGCCACACCTATCACAGTTATTTCGTGGCCAACCTCCGTATCTCGCTGGGCGTAGACATCCTTTCTGGCAAGAAGAGCGCGGGCGCCTACGGGATGACGGGCCTGTGGAAAACCCTCGGCAGACTCCCGCGTTCCCACTGGCCAACTTTTGCCCGTGGTGACTGCGGCTACGGCAGCGAGAAGGTCATGCTGGAGTTTGAGCAACGCCAACTGCCCTACCTCTTCAAGCTCAGACACAGCCCGAAAGTGAAGGCCCTGATCCGGGAATGCGTGGGCCTTGGCCACCACAAATGGAAAAATGCCGGAGATGGCTGGGAGGCGATGGAGTCCTCACTGAAACTTCAAGGTTGGACACGTGAGCGCCGTGTTGTGCTGGTTCGAGAAGCCCCGGCAAAGGCCCCAGTAGGAAAGAACAAGCGCCGTCGTCGCGACCACCAGGAACTTCTTCCCCGGAACGACGGTAAGAGCTGGGATCTCCATGCGGCTCCCTGGAGCGGCAAGATCGCCGTGCTGGTGAGTTCACTGGACGAGAACGCCTATCCGACGGTGGCGATGCCCAGACTCTATCGCGAGCGCAGTGATTGTGAATCGAAGATAGATGCCCATGCCAGATTGCTGATTCGGCATCAAAACAACTTCGATGAACTCAAAAACCAATGGGGCTGGTCCGGCTACACGACGCGTCAGATCGCCCCCTGTCGGCTGATGGCGAACCTTGTGGCACTGTTCTCCAACTGGTGGAACCTCTACGTCCGTTTCTACGACGAAGAGCATCACCGGGAGGCGATCACCAGCCGCCCGGCCCTCATGCACGGGGTAGCCCGGCAGGTTCAGAGTGGTGGCCAGAGAAAGGTGAAAGTCAGCCTTCAGCACGAATATGGCGAAGCGATTGCCCGGGCAGTCAGGGAAGTCAGCAGCCAGCTCCACTACATGATGGCCATTGCGGAGCAATGGACGATCGAGCAGCGATGGTCCTTGCTGTTAACGCGTCTTTTGCGCCGTTGGCTTGGCGGAAAATGGTTATCGGGGGTTCCTCCCGACGCGAAATTGCTGCTCAGCGGATGAAAATCGCACCCTTGCACAGTCATCGATCAAATCGCACGGAATGGCCTGCCAATCCGACGATTTTACTGTGCCCATTTACGTTTTTAGGATTATTTCCACGTCCAGGCATTTTCCTGCCAGAAGGCGGAAAGCTCGGCCTGGCTGCCGTTAAAAACACTGCGTTCAGTGGGTCGATCGAGGTTCCCGAAGTAGCGGGGTGAGTGGAAGGGAAAATGGTTGTAGTGATAAGGAACCGAACGCCTTCGCCTGGCATCCCAGTGCACCCCACCGTATTGCCAGAGCGCCCATGTGTCCCAGACCCTGTAGCATGCAAGAAGTCTTTGGGGGGTGAGAGGCAGATGGCCGCTGTAGCGGGACTTGCCGGAATCAACATGGCTGTAGAGCGCCATCCAGTAGGGGCATTGTCGGAGCAGGTGCCGGGTCTTTGGGTCTGCATGACGCAGCTCAGATTTGAGGGAATCAGAATTCTCAAGATAAACGACCGGATAGCGACCAGTGAGATGCCGGATGCGTAGGATAAAACGAACCATGTCGCGGCAGCGGGTTTTTGCGTCGAAATCTCCGACCATGAGAATTTTCGAAGTGCGCAGGCGCTGGGTATGAGCAATCTGTCTCACCTGCTGGACGAAGAGGTTCGCCTGCGTCACCGGGTCGATCTTGGGGAGGAGAAAATGGTAGGCGCCCAGAAGCATTCCCTCCCTGTCAGCAGCAGCCAGAAAGCGTGGGGCTTTTTTATCAAGGACCAATCCTTTCGAGCTCCTTGCAATGAGCCCGAGGGCACCATTGCGGCGCATGGCGCTCAGGTTGTCGGCGGAAAACGCTTCTCCATCGCGCTGTTTTTCCTTGGGGTCGTAGGAGGAAACGTTGAGGATGTGGGGAGCATTCTCGTAGCGGAGGATTGTGGACGCGCGCTTGGAGGTCGACCGGGACGTCGACGTCGAGGTGGTGCAGCCTGTCAGGATGGCAACCACGACCAGAGTCCTGAAAAAAAGAAAAAGTGGTTTCATGGCCAATGCTCCGGAGGCGGAAGATGCTCCATTCGTGAGGCTGCGGCAACCGACATCAGGCTGGAAAAACCTCAGCATTCCATGCAGGATGACCACGTTGCCGAAACCACTTTCTTTGCCCTGCATATGCCTGAGCCCACTGTCACAGAGATTGCCCGCACCCTTCTTGCGGTGGCTCCGCTGCTGCCCACGGTTGAGGAGCTGCGAGGCTTGGGGATCGATGCTCAGCGTGTGAAACGCCGTGGCTACCTCGATGCGGTGGAGGATGAGCAGGTCCTGGGGGTTTTTGCCCGCTACCTCGAAGTGCGCGCCGCACTGGCTGAGGCGATCAGCGATCTCGAGCCTTTACTGTGGAACATCAAAGAGGGCTCACGTGAAGAGAGGATATCCGCTTTCGTGATCGCCTACACCGCTGCATGCCTGCTGATGCGATCGTCGGAGATGCTTATTTCTCTGGTTGCTGATAACCGGATACTCCACGAAAAGCTTGATCAGGGGGATCCCAGGTTAGGCTTGCCACGAAAGCAGTTTACGACAGTATACCGGTCGCGGACCAGCCCGTATAATTACATGCGCTTTGATTTGGGAAGGCGTTTTGCAACTGCCAATCTCGATGAGATTGAAGCCCTGTCCTCGCGTGAATCACTGGCGGGCGTGGTGGAGCTTTTTCGCCGAGAGCACGCGGTGGCGGCAGGGTTTTCCAAAGCGAAAAGTTTGCTTGGTGGCCTCCGCTACCGCGCGCATTCGTGGACGCGACGGAGACGGAGCTCAGTCAAGCAGGTGACCTTTGCCCTCTTTGAACTGGGCGGGCGCTCGGTGTCGAGTTTGCGGAATCCGTTGCGCAGGAAAGCGGTGACAGAAAAGATCAAGATTGCAGTCGAGGCAGCCATGTCGCCGGGGGACGTTCTGGTCACGCGCCACGCCGACGCCGCCACCAATCTGTTTCTCCCAGGTTTCTGGCCACACGCGGCACTGTATCTTGGCAGCGGGAAGACAGGGGCGGGGAGCATGAAGTTGGAGGAGGGGCCGCTGTCACTCTCGGAGCCCGAGCCGGTGCAGGTGCTTGAAGCACTTCGGGACGGCGTAAAATTCAGAACATTGAAAACTACCCTCGCGGTCGATTGCTTTGCCGTCATCCGTCCGCAGCTTGCAGAACTAGAGATCACCGAGGCGCTTGCTCGGGCAGCGACCCACGCGGGGAAAGGCTACGATTTTGAATTCGACTTCGGACGATCCGACAGGCTCGTCTGCACCGAAGTCATCTACCGCGGATTCCACGGAATCGGGGGGCTTGATTTCGTTTTAACCGAGCGTGGCGGGCGCCCGACGCTCACCGCCGAGGACCTTCTCGATATGGCCATCGAAGCGCGTGGATTCGAGGTCGTAGCGCTCTTCGGGCCGGAAGAAAAAGACGGGCTTGTTTTCGGCGCGCCTGCCCGCGAGCGCCTGGCAGCGAGCTACTGAGCAGGGAATCTCTTTCTCTGGAAGTTACCCCTCCAGAGCATACCCTTTACGGTAGGGCTTGGTCAGCCACGCTGGATCTCCGGTGCCACTGGCAAACTGACGGCCAGCAGGATCCCAATCGAACCCCGTGTTGTGCCTGTAGGAGATGTTCATCAGGTGGCAGTCCAGCGCGCTTTTGCCGCCGACTTGTTCGTTGGCGATTGGTTTCTTGCGGGACCGGATGGCGTCGAGGAAGTCCTGTGCGTGGTCGGTGGAGCGGTAGACCTGCTCAATGTCGCCGGAGAGGTAGGCTTCTTCAGCCTGGTTGAGCTGGTTGACGCTGATAAATTCGTAATCCTTTTCCCCCGTGCCACGCCAGAGTTCGAAGCGACCGCGGTTGACGATGATTTTTTGGTCGTTCTCGCCGTGGAAGTCGATCTGGTTCTTGGGGAGGGAGGTGTGCCGGACCGTGACCTCGTCGCGGTAGACGAGGGTGCAGCCGTGTCTCGCGCTTTCTCCGTCGGCAGAAGCGATGACCTTGACCGGACTGTCATCGTCGTGCCCGAGCGCCCAGCGGGCGATGTCGAGGTGGTGGGCGCCGAAGTCGCAGACCCCGCCGCCACCGTATTCCTGGAATGAGCGCCAGGCTGGGAAGTTCTTGTGGACGCCGCGCGGGCAGACCATCGGGTTGTAAGGCGAGAGCGGGCCCGGGCCGCACCAGGCATCCCAGTTGAGGCCGGGGTCGGGCTCCTCACCGGGCAGGTCGTAGGGGCGTGGCGGTGGACCGAAATCGACGTCGACATGGTGCACCTTACCGATGACGCCGTTGCGGATCATCTCCACCGCGACGCGGAATTCGCGCATCGAGCGCTGCTGTGAGCCGGTCTGCAGGATCTGGCCGGATTTGCCGACCGTGTCCATGACGACGAACGATTCATGGGCGGTGTGAGTGAGGGGCTTCTCGCAGAAGACGTCCTTGCCTGCCGCCACGGCAGCCAGGGTGATGGGTGCGTGCCAGTGGTCGGGGGTGGTGATGATGACCGCATCGATCGAATCATCGGCGAGGAGATCACGGTAGTCGGCGTGGGCGGTGCAGCCCTTCCACGCTCCACTTTTCGACTCTTTGGCGTAGAGTTTCTCGGCGCGCGCTTTGGCGGCTAACCGACGGTTGGTGTCGACATCGCAGACGGCGACGATCTCGGCATGCTGACGTTTTTTCCCAAACTCCCGCGTTCGGTGCTGGCTCCACTTGCCTGTTCCGATCACGCCGATGCGAATGCGTTCATTGGCCTCCGCCCGAAGACTCGGGGTCGCGAGCATGGTCGCGGAAGCAAAGGCTCCGGAAGTACGAAGGAAGTCGCGGCGATGCATGGATTTTTTTTTCATAGTCAATTTGATGAGTGGTTGTGATTTGGATCTGTCTTCCTGATTTGTCGTTAGCCGAGCCTGTTCTGTGGCTTTGGTGGGTTCAGAGCGAAAGATAAGGCCTCAGGAATACCTGGGAAGGGAGAGTTTTCGAGCAGAAAAAGCAGTGTAAACTAAACTACCGAGTGGACTCGAGATTTTTCCGCTCAGTGCTCATGGGTTTTTTTCAAATGGGCTGAGGGCCAGCTTGCGGAAGCTTTCCTTGCAGGCCTCGGCCAGTGACTCTGGAGCGGTCGCTTTGAGAAAGACTGCCCCCTCGTTGCTCTCGAGGATGGCGCCGAGAAGAGCGTGTTTCGCTTTCGGAGTCTTCTTGCCGAACATCGGGCCATCGAGGTAGGTGCCACGGAGGTGGATGATTACCACTTTTTGGCCATCGCGGTCGAGCTCGTCGATGGCTTCCTCGACTTCTCCCGTAAACTGTTTTTTCCACCGTTGAATGTTGGCGGGAATCGAGCCCCCTTGGCCTTTTCCGAAATGGTAGAAGGCGGCCTCGATGGTCGGGCTGGCTTCTCGGTCCGGGTCGGTCCAGACGGCGACGGCTTTGACCATCGGGCGGGTGGATCCTTTATCTGCCCAGGGGGAAACGAGGTCGAAGTGAAAGTTGCCGACTTCGATCGCATCAGTCGCGGCAGCGCTAGTGCCCGGAGCAGTTTCGGACCTGGCCACCGAGGCGACGAGAAGACCAAGGAAACCGAGTATGTGGAGAAGCTGTTTCATGAGGTCTTACGGTTTTTGTTTGTCGCGAGGCTGTGGAAGGAAGCTGCGAGGGGTCTGCTGCTGTTGTTCATGAGGTTTGGGACTCGGAGGAGTATCAGGATCCAGCGGGGTGAAGATGGCTTGCTGCTTTTCACGCGCCTGTGGTTGCTGCTGGAGATCCGATGCGGTGTGCTTTCGGAGCTCTTCGAGCTTTTGCGAGAGCGCCTTGATCATGGGGGTCTCAGTTCCCTGTTTGATGAACTCAGCGAAAGGAGCAGGAGCAGTTTCACTGGTGGGGGAATCGGTCGCTGGCTGCCTGGCTTTCTCTGAGGTCGGGAGGGGTGCTTGAGGTTCTTCGCGCGTAGCTTGGTCCTCGGATGCTGTGGGCTTCCACTGCGGAAAGGACGGGGGAATGGTTCCGTGTTCGGTTGGGGGTGGCGGTTCTTCTTCCCGGGATGGTGTGGGCAGGGCATCGGTTCCGAGGAACTTTCCGGGAGCGAGATAATGCACCACGTAGTCGTAGACCGCGTGATCGAGGGGGCTAACGCTCCGGCGGTAGCCGGCATCACGCAGCTTCGTGATGTCGGCGCAGGTGTAGTTCTGGTATTTTTCTCTGAGCGCCTCAGGCATCTCGATGAAGTCAATGTTGGGAGCCATCCCCATGGCTCCGAAGATGGCTGTGACCAGTTCGATCCAGGTGCTTGCTGTTCCCGACCCGAGGTTGTAAAGACCGCCGGATACGTCCCCGAAAGCAAGGTGCAGCGTCATCTCGACCGCATCTTTGATGTAGAGAAAATCACGCATCTGCTCGCCGTCGCGGAAGTCAGGGTGGTTGCTTTTGAAAAGTTGCACCTTCCCGGTTTTGAGGATCTGATCGAAGGATTTATTCACCAGGGACCGCATGTCGCCCTTATGGTTTTCGTTTGGCCCGTAGACATTGAAATACTTCAGCCCAATGACCGATCCCGAGATCCCCGTCGCTTGTGCGTAGGTGTCGAAAAGGTGCTTCGAGTAACCATACATGTTGAGAGGCCTTAAGCGGGATAGGTCTTCCTCGAGATCATTCATCCCCTGGCTCCCGTCGCCATAGGTGGCTGCGGAGGAGGCGTAGACAAAGCGGGCGCCGTGTTCGAGCGCCCAGTGAGCGAGCCGCTTGGTATACTCGAAATTATTCTTCATCAGATAGCCCGCATCCCGCTCGGTCGTAGCGGAACAGGCACCCAGATGGAGGACAAGCCCGACTTGCCCGAGGTAATCCGGATTCTGCTCGAGATGCTGGATGAGGTCATCGGCATCGATATAATCGGTGAAGCGGAGCCCGACGAGGTTCTTCCAGCGTTCGTCCTCGCCGAGGTGGTCGGTGAGAACGATATCCGATTGCCCGCGCTGGTTGAGCCCCCATACGAGCGCGCTGCCGATGAATCCAGCGCCGCCGGTGATAAGAATTCGGTCTTTCTGTGGAGGGATCATTTCGATAAACGATGGGGAAATTGAGAAAATCCAGAAACCCTGAGAGGAACAGGACGGCAAGATCGGCCTGAATATTCCAGACTCAAGTGGTATCGAGATCCTCCTTCGGCCGGGGAGAGGCGGGCTTTTTGCTGGAAAATGGGAGCAGGCGGTAAGCGAGGGAGGAAAAGGTAGTCAGCAGTGCTCCGAGGTCCCAGAAGCAGTAGCCGGTCATCGCGGCTTCGACCTCTTCTTTGCGGGTTCCGGCGGCTCGGGTGCGCTCGAGAATTTCCTGTGACCGCTGGGAGGCGTTCCATTCTGCAGGCAGGGTAATCAGGTTGGCGAGGAAACTGGCGACCCAGGTAGCAGTTATGATCAGCCCTGCAACCCGGAGGGGCAGGGTGCGGGAGACTCCTGCCACCGCGCAGAGAACAGCGGTAGAACTGGCGAGATACTGGCAGGTCCGGATGGCGGCGACCCGGGCGGTGTAGGAGCGGGCATTGTCGCGGTGCTGGAGCGCGTGGCCCGCTTCATGGAGCGCCACCCCCCAGGCCGCGGCCGAGCGCCCCCGGAAATTGCTTCGGGAGAGAAGAAGCCTGCGGTTCGCAGGGTCGTAGCAGTTGGAAAGGTAGCCGTTGAATTCGAGGACCAGCACCTTGGGCGCACCGCCCTCTTGCAGAATACGGGTAGCTATCTCCGCGCCGGTCAAGTCTGAGGGAACCCGGACTTTTCTCGCTTCCTGAAGCCGCCGCCTAGAGAATGCCCGGGCAAGGCCTGAGACGATCAGGACCACCGTAAAAAGAGCAGCAAGGGAAAGGAGAGATGAGAACATGATACTTCCTGGCTGGGCAGGTTACCTTGGCGATCGCGTCGTTTCACCTCCATTCGTGTTTCGGGTATCGTCCTTTCAATTGCCGGCGAATAGAGGAGTAGCTGGTCTTCCAGAAGGCTCCGATCTCGGAGGTGGTCTGCACCGGCCTTCGGTTCGGAGCCAGCAGTTCGACGAGAAGGGCGACATTCCCCCCGGCGATCACCGGGTTGCTCTTAAGATCGTAGAGATCCTGGATGGTGGCGCTTAGGCGCGGGCCTCCCTCGCCCTGGTAGGTGACTTTGGCGTGCTTGCCACCGGGGAGTTTGACCCGCTCAGGGGCAAAGGCATCGAGGGCCGCGAGCTGGGGAGCAGCAAGCCAGCCATCAAGCGCAGGCCACGGGTCATTGTTTTTGAGGTTTTTCTGACTGGTCGAGCCGTGGCAGACTTGAGTGAGGAGCAGGCGCCGCTCTTCCTCGGCGATCGGTTCGAGTTCGAGTTCGGGCATGGCTTCGGCCAGGAAGTTGATCCGGCTGATCCATTCCTCGGCACGCGTGTCCCACGCTTTGATCGTCAGCCTCTCTTCGAGCACCTCCTCGGCGAGCAGCGCCGCTGCTGCCTCGGGGTCCGGATTGCCGGTTTCGCTGCTGCGCAAAATGGTGTTGCGAAAGATCCGCTCGCGGACGCCGAGGACCCGCCGACTCACGGGATCATAGCGGGTGGACTCCTTTTCCACGGTCGAGCCGGGGAAAACTTCCTCAAGCAACGACTCATCGATGGCAGTGGCCAGTGCCATGGTCACCTCGAGATCGCGGCCTTCGATCTCGATGATCTCAGCCGCTACCAGGAGGCGCTCAGAACTTGGAAGGACAGATTCCCGCGCCAGCCTGCCCCTGCGGCCGTCAGAAAGATGGCACAGGTTGCTACCAGGTGAAGGACGCGCGGCCACATGATCGGAGAAGCCGGCGAGCACGATGCGCCCGAGCATGCGGCCATCACGGAAGCGGCGCCAGTCCTGACCCGGGGTCCACCCGAGCCCACCCGCCACACGAATATGAGAGCACGCCGTCTGCCAGATGGTGCGGGCCGCCGCCGCGTGGATCCCCTCAGCATCGCAGGCTTGAAGGTCGAAGTGCTGCGCTTCTGCTCGCGCCAGTGCGCGGATTCTTGGCAGAAAATCCGAGGGGTCGTCTCTCTCGGTGTGGCTGTCAACCTTTGCGGTCACTTGTTTCCCGCGACCGAAAAGATCCCGCTCCGAGATGATCGCGGCGCAGACGGCGGCCGCCTCGAGACACCCGATACCTTCCGCTTCTTTGAGCATCCGGGCGATCCGCGGGTGGGCGGGGAACCGTGCCATCTGGTGGCCAATTTCAGTCACTAAAGGATCCTGTGCGCTGGCGGATGCCTCGGGATTCCCGGGCCCGGGACAGTGGAGCGCACCAAGGTCGAGGAGCAGCCGGTGGGCGCGCTCGAGAGCATCGGGGTGGGGCGCTTCCAGCCACGGCAGCTCCTGAACTTTTTCCAGCCCACTTGCGAGTAGGAGAAGGAGGGATTGGGAGAGATCGATGCGGTGGATTTCCGGAGTCTCGTGGCGGGCACGGGCGGCATGGTCCTTTTCATCCCAAAGCCTGAGACAGATCCCGGGAGCGACACGTCCGGCCCGGCCCGCGCGCTGCTCGGCCGAGGCCTGGCTGATTTTTCGCACATGGAGGGTGTTGATTCCCCTTCCGCGGTCGTAAGAGGCGAGCCGCACAAGACCGGAGTCGACCACCGCGGTGACACCCGGGATGGTGAGCGAGGTCTCGGCAATATTGGTGGTCACGATGATGCGGCGGCGGCGGCGGCCGGAATTCTCAGCCACTGCACGATCCTGTTCACGGCTGGAAAGTCCGCCGTGCAAGGGCAGCAGATCGACCCTGCGGGCCCACGATCGCTGAGTGATCTCAGCGAGCGTGCGCTGGATCTCGAAGCCGCCAGGCATGAAGACGAGGGTGTCTCCCGTTCCATCCGAACCCGGGTTGACGTAAAGTTCCTCGCAGGCACGGGCCGCCGTCACCCAGATCGGTTCGGGTGCTCCGCGCGGCATTCCAGTTCCTGCTCGGGGGCGACGGTAGGCGACCTCGACGGGAAAGGTCCGCCCCTTGCTTCCAAGGCGCTGGCACGGCGCCAGATGCTCCTCCAGAAGTGCCCCCGGCAGGGTGGCAGACATGACGACGAGTGCCATGTCCGGGCGGGTTGTCCGTTGCAGGTGGAGGCCGAGAGCAAGGCCGAGATCGGTTTCGAGGTGGCGCTCGTGAAACTCGTCCAGCACCACGGCGGCGGTTCCCTTCAGTTCCGGGTCGCCGAGGACACGCCTGAGGAAGATCCCCTCGGTCATGAAGAGGATTTTTGTCTCCGGAGATTCCTTGCGATCAAGACGCACGTGGTAGCCGACTTCCTTCCCGAGCTGGCAGCCGCGCTCCCAGGCGACCCGCTCTGCAAGCATCCGCACCGCCAGGCGCCGCGGCTGCAGGACAAGAATCTGGCCATCCAGAGTATCGATATCGGCGAGAAACTGGGCAACCCGAGTTGATTTTCCCGAGCCGGTGGGAGCGTCGAGAAGAATCCGCCGTGCGCCGGTTCCGCCAGTGGTGATCAGAGATTGGAGATCCGTTGCCAGCGAGTCGATCGGTAGAGAAGAACGCATGGTGTCTTTTTTCGGAGAAAGAAGTTTCAGGAACCAGACCCACCGTAGCGAGAAAGAGCGGGCGAATGGGTCGTGGTTTTTAAAGATAAAGAAATTGGATCAAATGCGTCTCATTGTTGACGTCTTCAAAAAGAAAAGCTAGTATGGCAGTTACTTAATGTATGAAAATTCTAGCAAAGACGGTAGGATGCATTCCTTGTTACTCGTTTGATTTCGGTGTGAGGAAGAAGAGCCGCGAGAAAGCAACCGGGTCGCGCCGATGACGGATATTTTGGTGCCTGGAATGTGAAGATTATAAACCATTAAAAAATTGTGTCAGACGAAACGCTCCCCGAGTTGATGACGGTCAAGGAGACCTCAAGTTACCTCCGCATCCCTCTCCCAACTGTCTATTACCTTGTGCAGCGTGGGCAGCTTCCAGCTGTTCAGATTGGCGGGCGCTGGCGAGTCAAACGCAGCCTGCTCGATCGGGATGTGCTTCGCAACGAAAGTTCCGGTCAACCGACGGTTCTGGTGGTTGATGATGATCCCGCCATGCAGGCGCTTTTTAAGCAATATCTCAAGAAGGCAGGGTTGGCACGTGTCGTGGTGGGCACCGGAGCGGAGGCGCTTACTAAGGCACAGAAACAACATTTTGACCTGGTATTTCTCGACCTCAAGCTTCCTGATATTCCCGGTGATGAGCTTTACGGCAAGCTCAAAGAGATCCATGACGATC
This sequence comes from uncultured Verrucomicrobiales bacterium, assembly GCA_943789025.1. GTDB lineage: Bacteria > Verrucomicrobiota > Verrucomicrobiia > Verrucomicrobiales > DEV007 > CALSSN01. The sequence continues at coordinate 61,139 of CALSSN010000007.1, read as the reverse complement.
TGCCCATCGTCATCATCACCGGATACCCTGACAGCGAAATTTTGAGCAGGATTCTGGCCCGCGGGCCGGTGACTGTGCTCAAGAAACCGGTCGAGCTCGAGCAGCTCAATCACGCGATCAAAGCCCACGGGCATCAAGGTGTGGCGGCTGCGGTTTCCTGATCTGTTTCGCGCCGAGTTTGAAGCAACACGCGGGGTTCGGATCAGAAGCAGCCAGCGATTGCCTCCGACCAAGGTCTGATCGATGGTCGTATCATGGCAGAGTCGAATCCATGGACCACGAGATCCAACCGTGAGGTGTATGCAAACCCGTGGATTACCGTGAAGGAGAATGAGGTTCTCAATCCCTCCGGAAACCCGGGAATTTATGGTGTGGTGCATTTTGTGCACCAAGCTGTCGGGGTGGTTCCTCTGGCTGCGGATGGAACGACCTGGCTGGTTGGCCAGTATCGCTATACCACGAATGCCTACAGCTGGGAAATCCCGGAGGGGGGCGCGCGCCCTGGCGAAGCATCTCTCGTCTGCGCCAAGCGGGAACTCCGCGAAGAGACCGGCCTGACAGCAGAGACCTGGACTCCCATTTTTTCTAACCTTCAGACATCAAACTGCGTCTGTGATGAGGTCGGACATCTTTTTCTCGCCCAGGGGTTGACGCTTGGCGATGCCGAGCCGGAAGAGACCGAGGAATTGCGCCTCATGCGTTTGCCCCTTTCCGAAGCCATCGCCATGGCGCTGCGGGGGGAGATTCAGGATGCACTCTCCTTGATCGCTCTGTTCCAGATGCGCTGTCTCGGGCATGGCTGAGTCGATGCGGTGTGGCTGCACTCGGTAGTAGCATCCTGCTGGAAGGCATCCCTCGGGCGGGTCGAGTTTTGGCCAGGGAAGCAGAGTTTTGTCGCTGGGCTTCACAAAGAGGCTCGCGCCCGGGCGTTTGCGTTGTCTCTGATCCTGCGGCGTTCTGCTTTGCTGGGGATCATGGTGGGCGGAACCGGGTTGCCGTAGCGTTCATCCCAAGCTGGGGCAGGGAGTTTTTCTGTGCTCTTTGAGCGAAAGAATCCTCCTCGGTAGCGGAAGATTTCGCGTACCAGCGCGGGTTCAGAAGACCAGAAGATGCGTGCGGGTTCAAAAAGCTCTTCATCATCCAGCATATTCATGACCTGCGGGAGGACCATGCGGGCATCGGCGGGGAAACCAACGACAAAATAGAGAGGGATTCCGTAAGAGTCAGATGCCCGCATGAGTCGTGTGACTCCCGGGAACAGGTTGTGGTTGGAGAACGCGAAGCTGATGGGAAAGCCGTGCGGGTCATAGCAGTAGGCGCCGTAGTTGACGTGGCCGAGAAGGGTGTTGCGCATGCCTTCACCATGGGGATCCGAACTCCCGCGGATGGCCAGGACACTTTCCCTGAGAGGATCGAGAGAGAAGTCCCGGAGAATGGCAAGACGTGGGGCGGAAAATCCCAGTGCACAGATGCCGATAACGAGCAAGCCGATGCCCGCAAGGGCAGCTCGCAGGTGGGCGCTACCCTGTCTCTCACCGAGGCCCGTAACACGGCAGATACTGCCCCAGACCGCTGCGATTCCGGTTCCGGAAAGAACAAAAAAGAATGGTTGGAGGGAGATGAAATACCAGTGGAAAATATAGCGTTCGTTGAGGAAGCCGAGAAGCCACATGGTGAGCGCAGCACCAGGAAGCGCGAGCACAAGGAGCTTGCCGTAGCGCGCCTGCGCAGCGAAGCGGATGCTGCCGGCGAAAGCAAAAAGAAAGATGCTGGCGCAATAAAGGTAGATCCACGGCCCCTCAGTCTGGGCAATCCCCTGGATCGAGAGGTAGTGCGGGTTGAGATCAAGGAGGTCCTCGTAATAGTGGAGGAAGGGCATCCCCAGAAGGAAAAGCCCAGCCAGGTTCGCAAGCCACTTGCCGGTGACGGGGACGTGGGGCGAGCTCTCTGCGAAGTATTCCTGGGCTTGCGGCCAGGTAGCTGCAAGGAGTGGGACAAGCGCGAGAACAGTGATCAGGTTGACGACTCCCCAGCGCATGATCTGCTCAAGCTTGCGGGGGAGGATCGGCTCGCCTTGTCCTGAGGGTGCTGGGGTCACGGGAGCGGCTCTTTTTTTGGGATATGCTCGAAGCGCCCTCCAGACGAGCAGAGCGCCGACGAGGAGGTTCACCACCACCACCTGCAGGGCGATCCCAGGCCAGGAGAGGAGCATGAGGAATTGGAAGATTCCGTAGCTGATCCACGCGCGCCACCGGCCGTGGTCGAGCCCCCCGACGAGGCTGATCAGGCAGAGAGGCAGAAAAAGAAGGACGAAAGCGTAACCGCGCGCTTCACTGATATAGCGGATGAACCAGGGATTGCACCAGAGGAGCAGGACGAAGGGAAGTGCGCTGCTCCACCGGAGCCCGAGCCGAATCACCAGGATGACCCAGGCACCGAGAGAGAGCAGTCCCGTGACGAAGGGCGGAGCGCGTAGAACCGCTTCGCTGAAGGTATAGGCAGGGAGGTCTTTGGCTTTTTGCCACGCTTGGAGCAGGAGTTTCCCGCTGATGGTGTAGAGAAAATGATTGTTCGGTGTTTGGTAACCGAAGGCCGCCTCATGCCAACCTCGTTTGCTGAAGTAGAGGGTTCCTTCCTCGAGCTTGTTGTGCTTGTAGGCTTTCTTAAAGTGTCCGAGCAGGTGGAAGCGGAGGGTGAAGTCTTCGTCGCCCCAGAGGCTGTGGGAGAGTCTGGGATATGCGATAATTCCAGAGCCCAGCATCCCAGCGAGGATCAGCACGGCGATGCCTGTTTTTCCGCGTCTGGAAAGTGGGCGGCGAGGAGCGGGCTTCTCCGGCAGGCAGGAGGGTGTGGCTCTGCCCACCCAGAGTCCTGCAGTGGCGATGAGAAGAAGAATAACAATCAGGTCTAAGGCGGCTCCATACCAGACGCCTCGGGTGACGTAGTCGCGGAGGAGAAGTCCGCGTCCCAGTTCCTCGCGCAGAAGGGAGAGAACGCTCCACGGCTTGGGAGCGTAGACAAGCACTGCGATCAGCCCGCAGGCGATGCAGGCGAGAATGCACTGAGCCGTGCGTTTCATGAGGGAGCAGGAATACGATCAGTGGGATTCAAGCCAATTCGAGCCGGTTCCGGTATCGACCACGACCGGAACTCCATCGAGGGGGAGCGCGTCACGCATCCTGGCGACCACGATTGAGGTCACCGTTTCGATTTCATCACCGGGGCAGTCGAAGACGAGTTCATCGTGCACCTGAAGGATCATCTCGGAGTGAAGATCCCGGCCTCTGAGTGCGCGCGAGATGGCGGTCATGGCGAGCTTGATCATGTCTGCCGCAGACCCTTGGATGGGAGCGTTGATCGCCTCGCGCTCGGCGCGGCCCCGCACGGTTGCATTGCGGCTGGTGATATCGCGCAGATAGCGGCGCCGGCCGGTCAGGGTTTCCACGTAGCCGCGCGCCGCGGCGTCCTCGATCGTCTGGTCCATGTAGCGTTTCACCCCCGGGTAGGCAGCGAAGTAGTCGTCGATGATGGCTGCGGCTTCGGTTCTGGAAATGCGCAGCCTCTGGCTGAGCCCGAAGGCGCTCATGCCGTAAATGATGCCGAAGTTGACCATCTTGGCGCGCCGTCGCTGTTCCGGGGTGACGTCGTCGATGAAGTCGAGCCCGTAGACGCGGGCCGCAGTGGCGGAGTGGATGTCCAGACCGTCGCTGAACGCCTGCTTCATCGCCTCGTCACCCGAGATGGAGGCCATGATGCGGAGCTCGATCTGCGAGTAATCAGCCGCCAGCAGGAGGTGCTTGTCATCCCGGGGGACAAAAGCGCGCCGGATTTCCCGGCCCTGGGCGGTGCGCACCGGGATGTTCTGGAGGTTCGGGTGGGATGAGGCGAGCCGTCCGGTGTCGGTGACCAGCTGGTTGAAGTGGGTGTGAACCCTTCCGGTGCGGTGATGGACGTGCTCGGGGAGCGCATCGACATAGGTACTTTTCAGTTTGGTGGCTTCCCGATACTCGAGGATGTCTGCGGCGATCGGGTGCTCGGTGGCCAGTTGGCTGAGGACCTGCTCGTTGGTCACATACTGCCCGGTTTTAGTCGTCTTTTTCGGGTTTTCCACCAGCTTCATCTGGTCGAAAAGGACTTCCCCGAGTTGTTTGGGTGAGCGGAGGTTAAAATGGGTTCCTGCCGCCTCGAAGATCTTTTCCGCCACCGCCTCGATCTGCTGGGCGAGGATTTCCCCGAAGGCACGCAAGGCGGGGGTGTCGATCTTGATCCCCGCCAACTCGACGTTGGCAAGCACTGGAATAAGAGGATTTTCGATCTCCTCAAGTACCCGGGAGAGGCCGGCTTCTGCAATCAGCGGGCGAAAGATCCCAGCCAGTTGCCAGGTCACGTCGGCATCTTCTGCGGCGTAGCGCGTCAGTGCATCGAGCGGAGCATCGGCCAGGGTGGCTGGAGCAGCATCGCCGTCGAACAGAAAATCCATCTGCGCCGCGTCTGATTTCTTGTCTTTGTCGATCAGGCTGCTGATCGGGATAGGCGAGTAATGGAGGTAGACTTCGGCACAGTAATCCATCCCGTGACGTTGAGTGGGTTCGAGCAGGGAGTGGGCCAGCATGGTATCGAAAAACGGGCCGTTGGCTTCCAGACCACTGCAGGTGAGAACCTGGAGGTCAAACTTCAGGTTGTGGCCGATCTTGGTTTTCGACGGGTCGGTAAAAATCGGCCGCAGCAGATCGAGCGCCTCGCGGGCCGCCGCCGGGTCTTCCGGGACGGTGAAGAAAAAGCCGGTGCCCGGAGTGAAGGAGAAGGCGATGCCAAGCAGGCGGGCGTCCTTCGGGTCTAGGCCAGTGGTCTCGACATCAAAACAGAACGAGTCCTCAGCCGCCAGGGTCGCGACGAACTTCTTTCTCGCTGCCTCCGAGTCGACACTTTGGTAGCTCGCACCGGTGTCTTGGATCGTCCTCGGCGGGGACTCGTGGCGGGCGGCGGGGGAGGTGTTTGCACCATTTTGACCCTCTGCACTGTCCTCCTCACCAGAAGCTGTTTCCCCCCCCGCGGTGGGGGTGGCCGAGCGTTGCCGGGCGGTGCGGCCGGCCTGGAAGGCGTCGCCGAGGAGACGTTTGCCGATCGAATCGAATTCGAGTTCTTCGAAAAGACCGGCCAGCTTTTCACGGTCCCAGTCGCCGAGCGCGAGGTCGGCCGGCCCGAGCTCGAGCGGGACGTCGGTGCGAATCGTAGCGAGATCGTGGGACAGGCGGGCCTGCTCGGCAAAGTTGCCGAGGTTCTCTTGCTGTTTCCCTTTCAGCTGTTCGAGCGAGGCGAGGACCCCGTCGAGCGAGCCGAATTGCGCGATGAGCTTTTTTGCCGTCTTCTCGCCGATCCCTGGAACGCCGGGGATATTGTCCGAGGCGTCACCCCAAAGCCCGAGGATATCGATGACCTGGTTGGGACGCTCGATCCCCCAGTTTTCCAGAATTTTTGCCAGGTCGAGGAGCTCGGGCGGGGACCCTCCGCGGCCGGGCTTGTAGATCGACGACCGCTCGGAGACAAGCTGGGCGAAGTCTTTGTCCGGAGTCACCATGAAGGTCTCGAAGCCCCCGGCTGCGTCGGCTTGTCTGGCCAGCGTCCCGATGACGTCGTCGGCCTCGAAGCCATCCACCGCGAGGACCGGGATGCGAAGTGCGGAGCAGATATCTTTGACGATCGGGATAGAGCTTCCGATCTCCTCGGGCATCTCTTCCCGTTGTGCCTTGTAGGCGCTGTACTGGGCGTGGCGGAAAGTCGGAGCGGAGGTGTCGAAGACGCAGGCGAGGTGGGTTGGGGACTGTTTCCGAAGTAGCTCGGCGAGGGTGTTTGTGAAGCCGAATGCGGCCGAGGTGTTGGTCCCGGCCGAGTTGATGATGGGATTGCGCAGGAAGGCAAAATGGGCGCGATAGATCAGCGCCATGCCATCGAGAAGAAAAAGCCGGTTCAGCATGATCGTAGCTCCGGTGTCTGGAATGCTGGAAAGGGAAGAGGGCGCGCGCGTGACGTCAATGGATCAGATGCCGGAAGAGAGGGTGATGGCAGGTTTTTTCACCGGCACAGTCGGCGGAGCGGTTTCGCAGGAGAGAAGAAAAAAACTGGCGGAAGCGGCAGTGAGGAGGGCGGCGAAGGTCGTGCGCATGATCCATTATGCTAGCCTCTGGGAAGCAAGAGAACAGGAAAAAATAAAGGGCCTACCTCGGCAGCTCCCAGTGCCGGGCGAGCAGCCACAGGTAATCGGAGAGCCGGTTGAGGTAGGTGAGGCCGTGAAAAGCATCCGGAGCACCAGCAATCTGCGGGAGCAGACTCAGAAGGTGCCGCTCGGCACGGCGGCAGACAGTCCGAGCCACCTCAAGCCCGGCCGCTGCTGGGTGGCCAGCCGCGCCGGGAACACTCCAATGTTTCTGGGCGGGAAGCTCCGCTTCCAGCGCGGCGATGGCCTGCTCGAGGCGGGTGCTACACTCAGGTCCAAGCACTCCGTAGCCGGCGCTGAGGTAGCGCTCCCAGTTCTCAGGCAGGGTGTTGATCTGTCCCATCAGGGAAACCAGCTCCTTCTGGACAGAGTGAATGGCGGCGTCGCCTGTGGACGCAAAGCTGGCATCGGCTTGCTCCGGATCGGATGGGGCGGATACGAGCAGAGCGCGGGCGAGGCCGAGCGCGGCGTCGAGTTCATCGATCGCTCCGGTGGTGTGAACTCGGAGGTTGTCCTTCGGGAGGCGGTGGCCGAAGAGGATTCCAGTCTCTCCCGAGTCTCCTGTTTTCGTGGTGATGGACATCTGAGTATCTACCGGGGCGGGCGGCTCTCGGCAAGGGCCGGGTAGGAAAGAGTAAAAAGTAAATGCTTAAGTATTGTTAAGGAAGTTCTTGACCCTGTCGCGGTTGCATCGGAGTCTGCAGCGTCCATCAGTGGTGAGGAATTTCTCCTGAGTGAAGCATGTTTCGAAACGTCACCAGTTTACTTGTCGGCCTGATGATTTTCCTCCTCGTGCTGCCACGGGCAGATGCCGCATTCAGTCGGGTGATTATCGACCCGGGACACGGGGAACACGATAAAGGGGGATCCTACGGGTATGTCTACGAGAAGCATCTGGCCTTGGATACCGCACGTCGCCTCGCAGTCATCCTGGAACAGGTCGGGTTGAAAGTCACCCTGACCAGGACGCGGGACAAATTTCTGCGACTCGACCAGCGCTCAAAGTTAGGGAACCGCTACCGGAACGCCATCTTCGTCAGCATCCACTACAACTGGACGCGACGCAGTTCCGTGGCAGGGGGCGAGACGTTTTATTACTACCAGGCAGGGAAACCACTGGCCGTGGCAATCCAGAAACACATGTGCAGTTCAGCCAGGATCTATAACCGCGGGGTGAAAAAAAGCAGCTTCCATGTCATCCGGGAAACGAAGAAAAATCCGTCTGTGCTCGTTGAGTGTGGCTTCGTGAGTAATTCGTGGGAGCGGCAGAAATGTATGACCGGCAGCCACCGGCAGAAACTCGCTGAGGGGATCGCCAAGGGGATTCTGGAATACCGGTGGAACACCCGCTGACGCAGGCGGGGAAAGTGTGGATCCCGACCTGGCCGAGAGCCGCTGGCACAGGGATTGACACGGGGACCTCCGGCTCGGAGCTTCCTCAGTGCTTCCCTGGCTGACAGATCCCGGCACCCTCCCCATTTATCTCGCTCCGATGGCGGGGGTGACCGATATGACCTTTCGCACCCTCTGTAAGGAACTCGGGGCTGATGTCATGGTGACCGAGTTCGTCTCGGCTGAGGGAATCGTGCGCCAGGACGATCGGACCAGGCGCTACACTGAGTTTTCCGACGCGCAACGTCCGGTGGGGGTGCAGCTGTTCGGGGCGGACGGCAAGGCGATGGGCGAGGCGGCAAAAAAAATCATCGCTTGGAAAGAGCCGGATTTTATCGACATCAACTTCGGCTGCCCGGTGAAGAAAGTGGTTGCCAGGAATGGCGGTTCCTCGTTGCTGCGGGACTGTCCATTGTTAGAGAAAGTAGCGCGTGAGATCGTGCGCGGCGTCGCGGGCCAGGTTCCGGTGACCGCTAAGATCCGGATCGGGTGGGACCTCGAGAGTATCAATGCCCCGCGGGTCTGTGGTCTTCTTGAGGACGCGGGGATCGAGGCGGTGGCGATTCACGGCAGAACGCGGTCGATGGGCTACAGCGGCGAGGCACACTGGGAGGTGATCGGGAACTGCGCGGAGGCGGTCGGTATCCCGGTGATCGGGAATGGCGATATTGCCAGCGGGCAGGATGTCGAGCGGAGGTTCCGCGAGACTGCAGTGCGGGGAGTCATGATCGGCAGGGCGGCGATGACAAACCCGTGGATCTTTCGCGAGGCAAAGCATTACCTCGAGACCGGTCGGCAGCTCGATCCGGTAGGCTACGACGAGCGGTGGGCATTCATGCGCAGGCACTGTGCCATGGCGATCGCCTCGGGCCGCTACGGGAGCGAGTTGAATACCATGCGGGCAATGCGATCACGCTTGATGTCTTACAGCAAAGGGATGGTGGGCGGCAGGTGCCTCCGGCCGAAGTTGTCCTTAGTCGAAAGCCTCACCGAACTGGAAGACGTGGCAGCCGCCTACCTTGTCGAGCAGGCCGGGCAGAACACAGAGCCTGCCAGCAGCGAGGGCGAGACACAGGGGGAAAACGTAAGTACAGCACGCAGAGAGGCTGCGGTGTTTTCCGCGTGCTAGCCCGAGCGAGGAGTTATTCCGGCGTCTGCTTTTTCCCGAGTCGCTTCGCATGGCTCAATCTGGTGCTGTCGCGAAGAGCTCGAGGGCGAGCTTGTCGAAATTCTTATTCGGATTCGCGTAGTCTGGATAGGGGGTGGTGCCGCGCAGGTTTTCTTCCGGCAGGTAGCGCCAGTGCTTGTAGGGCCAGAGCCACGGGGCGGGATCTGCCAGCAGTGACGGCTCGATGACGTTCCAACATTCTTGGGCGATCTCTCGCGGGTCGCGCCCATGGAGGTCGGTGAGCGGGCGAAACATCTTCATGGTGTAGCCACCACCAGGTCTGGGGATGCTGATGGCCGGCATCAGGGGGAGACCAGTGCGGGAGGCGAGCTCGGCGTGGAGCTTCGTCGTGCAGAGCAGGTGATCCATGCAGGTGATCACCGTGGCGCTCCGGTTAGGAGCGAGACTGAGGTCGATGAGGAAGGCGGCGTGCCCGCCGGATTTAATGTGGCGGAGAAGCTTCAGCATGGCGCCTGACTGCGGAATGATCTGGTGCCCAGTGTGCTCGCGCTTGGATGTGATCACTGGGTCGAGATGCGGGTTCTTAAAGGACTGGGCGACCACTTTGAAAGAGAACCCACGCAGACCGAAGATAACGCTCAGCCACTCGAAATTGCCGAAATGCGGGGTCACCCAGATCGATCCGCGCTGCCGGGCGATCGCTTCGAAGTCGGGGGATTCGAACTCGATGTCGACGAACTCGAGGTAGTTGTCGGCATGCAGGCGCGGCGTCCAGAGGTTATCGAGTTGGACCTGGGCGAAGCTGATGAAACTGCGGCGGGCAATCTTTCGGAGTTCGTTTTCGGAATGCTGGTCACCGAAGACAACTCGAAGGTTTTCGAGGGCTGTGGCTCTGCTTTTGCCATCGAGCAGGTAGGCGGCGGACCCAAGCGTGTGCGCGAGCAATGGCAGGGCATCCCGCCCGAGTATCGGAACCACAGAAGCAACCGTCTTCAGGGCGAGCCACTCGATTCGGTGGCGGATGTCTTTCCAGCAGAGAGCCATGGCGTCGATGTTTCTTCTTAATGAGGCACGGTCCATCCCGCAAGCGGAACCGTATGGCAGAGGAGGCAGAGGTGGCAGAGGTGGCTGATGCTGCGCACTTTTTGTCGCCACCCGCCGGGAGCTCAAACAGAAATTGGCTGGAGCGCGAGGGACCAGGAAAGATCGATCCCCAGCCCGAGGGGGAGCGGAGTGACAGACCCCTCTGGGGCATCGAGGAGTCGGGTGGACGAAGGGTCGCGGACCAGCGAGAAGGTCGCCTTGCTGGCAGGAAATCCGTAGTGGGCTGGCCCGATGGTCGCGAGGAAGTTGCTGAAGAGCGACTGGCCGTCGGCGCTAGCGAGATCGATTCCCGCTTCTTCGAATGCCATGGCGTAGAGCTGCGGTGCGCACCCGCCGGTGAAACATCCGGCAGCACAGCCGCAGGCGGTGGCTTTGGTGGTGTGTGGAGCGGAGTCGGTGCCTGCGAAAAACTGGCGCTGTCCCGGCTCGGAGACGGCCTGCCTGAGGGATTCGCGGTCGGCGGTGAACTTGACGAGCGGCAGGCAGTAGAGGTGGTAATGAAGCCCCTGGAGCAGGTGACCGACGGTGAAGAGAAGGTGCTGCGGGGTGATGGTGGCGGCGACCTGGTCGGCTGGCGCATTCCTGACGAAGGCGACCGCTTCGGTGGTGGTGATATGTTCGCAGGTAAGACGCAGCTGCGGGTGGCTGTCGAGGAGTCGCGGCATCGTCTCGCGATAAAACTGAGCTTCGGCATTCGCAGAGGCGTCGAAGTAGCGCTCGCCAGGCAGTCCGTGTTGTTCGCCATGCAGACAGAGGGGAATGCCGCAGCTCGCCAAGGCGTCGAGGATGGCGCCCCCGAGAAGATCCTCCATCGGCACCGCCTGCCCGGCATTGGTCGTCCCGTGGGGAGGGTAGTATTTGGCGGCCCGCAGCAGGCCGGAAGCAGCTCCCTTCTCGATCATCTGCGGCGTGGTCTCACGGGTCAGGTAGAGCGGCACGAGCAGCTGATCGAAACACCCTGCACCGGCAGCCAGAAGCCGGTCACGATAACCCTCGATCGACCACGCGAGAGGGGTCTCGGGCGAACTCACCGAGGCGACCGGAGGATCGGTATTGGGCATGGCAAGGATACCGGCACAGCCCATTTCCCGGTGGGCTTTGAGGTAGGCGCGCATGTTAGGTCCCTGGCGAAAGTGGGCATGGAGGTCATACCAGCGGGGGAGCGTAATTTGCAAACTGGTCGGGATGGGTGACGTGGACTGAGACATGTTGGAGATCGTGGAGCTGGCGAGGAGGGAGGATGCTTCGGGCCAGGTGAGTGGCAGGGATGGGTGAGTGAGTGAGTCAGTGAAAGTGCGAATGTGGAAGGCCGCAGGCTGACTCTACGGGGAAAAGTGCTCGTCTGCGAGCTCTTGCCGCGGCGGTCCTGCGTCCGGTCTGGCTGGGCTGTCGGGGTCGCTGGGGATGGCGATGCGGAGCGGGAACTCGGCTTTTCGGACGTGGACCGGAGTGTGGCCGACATACTCGCCGTCGACCTCGAAAGCGTGCGCCTCGGCGTCCTGGGATGTCACGGTGAACTCCTCGGCGCGCTCGTAATGGACATGGGGAGAAGAGCTGCAGCGTCTTTTGCGGACGAGGGCCATGCCGAGCTTGAGGAGGACCGCGGCATTGAGTTTTCGGAACAGCACGAGGTCGAGTTCGCCGTCGCGGTTGTTCGCCGCGGGGAGGAAGGAAAATGGTCCGCCATAAAGCCGCCCGTTACCGATGATTACGGCTGAGCCGTCGCGCGGTGAGTCGTCATCATCGCGTCCAGGGATTTCCACCCGCAGCTTCGGAGCCGGGCGTCTCACCATCCGCAGCGCAGTGAGCAGATAACTGCAGGGCCCGAAGCGCTTCTTTGACTGCCACGTCGTCCTGCGGACAATCTCCGCGTCGATCCCGACTCCAGCCATCTGCACAAACAGGTTGGAATTGGCTCGCCAGAGGTCGATCTGCGCGTGCTGTCCCGAGCAGATGGCAGCCCACGCCGCAGGGAGATCCCGGCACGGGATGCCGAGCTCCCGGGCGAAGACATTCATCGTTCCCATGGGGAGAATACCGAGCGTTGGATGGGCTTCACCACCACGTTCTTCCTGCACCGCAGCGATCCCGGAGACCACTTCGTTGATGGTACCGTCGCCACCCGCGGCAACGATGAGCGGGTGACCCGTCGCAGCGAGACTTCGGGCCATGGCTTTTGCGTCTCGTCGGTGCTGCGTTTCGTGAATCTCGATCCGCGAGGAAAGCGCGGCCACCTGGTCGGAGATCGCGCTCGCTCGCTCGCTCCGCGCCTTCGGGTTCAGGATGACTGGGATCGGCTTGTTGGGGTCGGAGTCGGTCAAGGGTGGGGTGGGGCGGGAGTGGCGGGAGTGGTAGAAGAAGCATCAGCTGGCAGAAATTCCTGGGATTTGAAAGCTCAGGAAACCGCGCGCAGCGTAGCCGGCGGGTCCGCGATGGTGGCGCCGACGCGCCGGCCGAGCAGCTGGCGGGCGAGCGGTGTCTCGGGTGTGATCAGAGTGATCTCCCGGCCGTTCAGTGCGACTTCCTCCCCGCCGCCGGCTGGAGTAAGGAGAAAAAAGCACCGGTCGCCGCGTCGTTCCATGGCGAGCTCGACGAAGGCGCCGAGGGTGACGGGGTCGCCTGGAGCGAGCGCCGGCGGGTGGAACGCGTCGAGGGTGGCGATCGCTTCCAGGATGGTCTGTGCCTGGAGCGCCTGGCCGTCGGCGAGGTAGTTTTCCTCGATCGAGCGGGTGTCATACTTATCTTCGGCTCGAGTTTCACTGTTGGTGGCTGCGGCGCGGGTGTCCCGGGAGGCCCGGTCGAGCTTCTGGAAGGTGGCGCGGAGCTGCGCCTTGGCAGCCTGCAGGATCCGGGTTTTGTCCATACGTAGTGAGAGCAAGGCAGGTGGGGAGGTGGGGAGGTGGAAGAGCGATGATAAATCCAGGTCGCAGGGAGGGCTCAAAGACACCGCAGACCGTCTTCGGTCATCGGGTGCGGGATCTCACGCCCGATCTGGTCGATGCGCTCGAGAGTCGCCGCATCCAGAACCAGTTCACGGGCAGCCAGGATCGCTTCCAACTGGCTGGCAGCAGTCACCCCGACCAAGGTGGAGGCAACAAAATCGTGCTGCTTCGACCACGCCACCGCCAGCGTCGGCAGCGCGATGCCAAGATCCTCCGCCACCGCCATAAGCCGGGCGGTGGTCTCGAGTGTGCGCGGGTTGACAAAGCGCTTAGCCATCTGCGTCTGCCGCGCCTCACCCGAGTTCAGATAGGCGGAAAAGCGGGCCTTCTCCGGGGTGGCGCCGGCCTGGTATTTGCCGGTCAGGACACCCCCGCCGATCGGCGAGTAGGCGAGCAGGGAGATCTCCTCTCGCCGGCAGACCTGGGCGAGCTCTGACTCGCAGCGGCGATTGATCAGCGAGAAATTGTTCTGCACCGTGTCGTAGCGGGCGCAGTCAGCCAGGTCGGCAGCCCAGAGCGACTTCATCACTCCCCAGGAGGTCTCGTTACAGCACCCGATCACCCGGACCTTGCCCTGGTCGATCAGCTCGGTGAGTGCAGACAGCGTCTCGTCGTGGCGCATCCCGTGGTCCGGCCAGTGAGTCTGGTAGAGGTCGATGTAGTCGGTCTGGAGACGTCGCAGTGAGCCTTCCACCGCGAGGTGGATCTGGTGGCGGTCGAGGCTGGTCCGGCCGTGACGGACCGGCGGGGTGAACCAGCCGTGCCCGGGCCCGGTGACCTTGGTAGCAAGGATCAGCGAGTCCCTTGGCTTTCCGCGCAGCCACCGGCCGATGATTTCTTCGGTGATCCCGATCAGCTCGGGCGTCGGGGGAACGGGGTAAATCTCGGCGGTGTCGAAGAAATCAATCCCCGCCTCGCAGGCCTCATCCATGATGCGGAAGGATGCTTTTTCGTCGACCTGACTCCCGAAGGTCATGGTGCCGAGACAAATGTCAGGGACGGTGATTCCGGAGCGGCCGAGGCGTCTTCGTTGCATGGTGAAAGATGGATGAGGATCGAGAATTTGCCACCAGATTGGTGTTTTCGCGGTGCAGGGAGGCGCGGCAACCCTGCCCTTCCCTCTTCCCTCGGTGGCGCGTTATTCCTGTGCTTGCCGAGCGGCGGTGCTGCTGCTGCTGCTGGTGCCTTTGGTGGTACCAAGCGCGCCCGCGCGAGCCTCACGGATCTGGACCGGGCTCGCTGACAGGCGATCGAGCACCGTGCGCGTGATTTCTTCGCCGCCTCTTCCTCCGCCTCCCGGTCCGACGATGCGTCCGAAACTGAGTACCCCGGTAGGACATTGCTGGACACAGGCCGAGCACCGAACACACTGCGGGTCTTCCATGGGAAGGCCCTTGTTGGCGAAGTTCATGACGTCGATCCCCTGGTGGCAGACGGTGGTGCAAACATTGCAGGAAATGCACTTTTTTTTGTCCGCGAAAATGCGGAATTTTCCAAACCGTGCGTAGAGGTGCATGAGTGCCGCCAGAGGACAGGCGAAGCGACACCAGACCCGGCCGGAAAAATGAAAGTAGAGCGCCACCCCAAGAATGCCCGCCCAGAGGAGGTCGACAAACCAGACGTAGGACCACGGCATCGCCGTGTAACTCCCCGGGGTGCCGTAAAGCAGCGCCTGGTAGGCGTCTTTTACCCACGGCACCTGCGCCCAGGCGAGGAGACGGAAAGCCAGAATGGCAAAGGCCAGCCAGAGAAAAATCTGGCCGATCATGTTGAGCTGGTTCCAGCGTGGCCCGTGCGGCATCTTGTGGCGGTGCGCATCGCCCAGGGTCTCCGCCAGAGCGCCGCACGAGCAGATCCACCCGCAGTACGCGCCTTTCCCCCAGCGCCGCACGATGATCGGGATCAGAACGAAGGTCTGGAGGAAGCTGACGATAAGCCACCCCCAGAGTGGCTGGTCGGTGAAGACATTCCAGAAGAAAAGTGGCCACGCCAGAATAAGTCCAAAGGCGCGCCAGTATTCCCGGCCACTGCCGTAGTCTACGGCGGGAAAAAACGTGTCGGCGATCCCCTTGCCCACCCCGGCATCAAAGACCCCGTGGAACCCGAGCCACGGCAGAATCAGATACGGGAGAAGGAACAGGGGAACGACCTGCACGGTGGCCAGAGTCACCGTCTGCCGGGTGACATAGGGTGTCCGCCTTCTGCGGATCCGCCGGAAACCAAAGACGATGATGATGATGCAGTACGCCAGGGAATACCAGAAGCCTGGATCCCCCGCCACGTAGCCGAAAGTTCCCAGCAGTGATGCCGGCTCGGTGAAAGGCTCCCCGAGCGACATCCACCAATCGCCGAGACGGAACGGAAAGATTCCCGCTTCCCGCGCCCATTCGTGGATGCCCAGCCAGGTGCCGCCTTTTTTCCAGTGGTAGACGAAGCTCATCGCGAGCAGCATGAGCAGGGCGGTGACCCACCAGCGTCCGTGACGGTCTCCGGAGATGGCGATGCCGGAACGTCGAAAGAAATCCAGCGGTGCCTCACGCCCGATCATGGCGAATACGTTGTCATTCGGGAGCGTACGCTCGTCGCCGTCGCCGTTGGTGGCCAGCAGGGTGACTGCAGTCGGCGTAATCTCCTGGACGGTGGTTCCCAGGGCGAGCTGTAGCGTGCCGGCAGCAGCAGCATCCCCGGGCATCGAGGGATCCGTCGTGGTAGTAGCGGCCGTCACACGCTTGGAATTCGGCGAACCGCCTGCGAGGGCCGCTTCCGAGTCGCGCGCGAGGGCGCGAACCCTGGCCACATTTTCCGGTTTTGGCCGGGTCAGTTCCTCCCCGCGGTAACTTAAGGTGACCTCTGACCCACAGGTGGTCAGCGCGATCGCGGTCTCCATGGCGGTGTCGCCGCCGCCCACGACGAGGATCTTTTTCCCACAGAAATCCCGGGGGTCATGGAGCCGGTTACTCACTTTGTCGAGGTCATCGCCCGGGCTGCCGAGTTTCCGGAAGTTGCCACTCCGGCCGATGGCGACCACGACGCGCAGTGCCCGCGTCACCGTGCCCGCCGCGTCCCCGTGGTGGAGGAGAAATTCGCCCCCCCGGCGGCTCCGCTCGATCCGGTCGATCCGCGCCCGGGTCACCTCGATCTGCTGCGCTTCCACCTGCTCTCGCATCTCCTCGAGCAAGCCTTCTTTCACCTTCGAGCGCTCGCCATACTGGATGCCACCCGCGGGAGTCAGATCGCTGGGGTAGGTGAAGATCGGTTTCCCTTTCGGGAAGTTGATCACGGTGGAAAAAAGTTCCGACGCCTCAAACAGAACGAAGTCGAGCCCTGCCTTCTTCGCTTCGATGGCCGCAGAGACTCCCGAGACCCCACCCCCGATGATTGCGACGTCGATCACCCGCCCGCTCCCACCATCCGCCTCCGCCTCCGCATCCGCCGCGCGCCGCTGGCGGTCGAAGTTGGCCTCGGCAAGGCTCCCGAGAATCGCCTGGCTGCCGGTCTGGGAGGAGAATTTAAGCAAAGGAATCCCGCTCAGGTCACCGACCACCCGGATCCCTGGGACATTGGTCACCCCTCCATCGCCGACCACAGGCAGAGCTTCCACCGTGCCTGCGGGCCATTGCCCGTGCAGCCAGCGGAAATAGCGTGCGAAAGCGTGCATCATAATCTGTCTCCCCGCCCGCCCTGCGGTGGTAGATGGCAGGGCCTCCACAGACCACTCGGCAGGAGTCGGTCGGCTGGTCGGGAATTGCTTTTTACCATCCATCGGATGCGGTTGGTGTCCACGGGAAATCGGCCCAGCCCCGGCTTCACCCGAAAACCAGCAAGGATCTCTGGCTGGCCGTTTTCAGGATCACTTCCTCATTCACCGACTTCCGCTTACCAATCATCGCACTACCACCGCCGGCTCACTGCTCACCCGAGGATTTCGGCCAGAATAAGGGTGATGTTATCGCGGCCACTGTCGGTCAACGCGAGCTCCAGCAGGGCGTCGCGGACACCCTCCAGACCCCCCTCCGACGTTTTTTCTCGGTAGTTTTGTAGCCCCCTGGCGATCCGCTTGTCCCACAGCCCGTCGGTCAGCCCGTCACTGCAGAGCAGGTAGAGGTCGCCCGGGGCGTGACTGGCCGAGAGGAATTGCGGAGCAATTACGCCTGCGCGTGCGCCGACGGCTTGCGAGAGTTGGTGTCTTTTCGGGTGGCGTCGCGCCTGCATCTCGGTGAGTTTTCCCCGCCGTTGCATCTCTCCGACGAGGCTGTGGTCCTGGCTGAGCTGCTTGAGTCGGGAGTTGGCGAAGAGGTAAACCCGGCTGTCGCCGACGTGCGCCAGATGCACGGATGTCCGGGTGAACCAGCATGCCGTGAGGGTGGCACCCATGCCTTCGCACTCGTCGTAGTGGCTCGCCTCACGCCTGACCGCTGCATGGGCGGCGTAGACGGCTTCACCGAGCACGTCGCAGTGGTTGAGCGTCGCCCCCTCATCGGCTCGCTGGAGGTGACGCGGGATGATGTCACTGAGCTTCGAGAGCGCCAGTTCGCTGGCGCGGTGGCCGAGCTTCTCGCCACCCATCCCGTCACTCACCGCCAGCACCACGTCCGAGCTGGTCAGGCCGTAGTCGCCAGAGTTGGGGAAAAGTGCCAACTCTTTCTGCCCGCAGGCAAACATCAGGTAAGCATCCTGGTTGACCTTGCGGAACCTCCCGACATGGGTCTTTGCTGCCCAGCGTAGGCGCGGCTGCCCGCCTGCCTCAGTTTCTCCCGGCTCGGGGGAGTCTGCTCCGTCGTCACAAGGCCTGTTCCCACCCTCGCTCATCACTGTTTTGCCTCCGGAGCTTTTTCCGGCTCGCCGGTATCCTCAGCCAGCTCGAAGTCGATGATGCAGAAGCGCCCGTCCGACTGTCGGTAGGTGATGTTCTTTTCGAAGGGATCGTCGTGCCGGACCCCGTAGTCGCGCTCGAGCTCGGCGAAGAGCCGGTCGATTTTCTGCTTCCTCATCTTTTGCGCCATCTGGCCGCAGTTCGTGGTCACCAGCGAGAGTGTCTCCGGATCGGCCTCGAGAAGGCGCGGCACGTATCCGCACTTGCGTTCTTCGAGGAGCCGGAGAATCCGCACCTCATTGGCGAATCTCTCGCCTGCATGCTTGCCACGAAAGGTCTTATACACCCGTCCATCGTAGCCGATCCGGACCAGGGATCGCGGGGAGTCTTTGATTTCTCTCATGCCTGGTGTGGCTGCTCGGGCGCGCAGCGGGCCTGCTCGCGACAGCGGTGAATGATTGCTTTGAGGAAGGTCTGATCCATTGCTCTACCCGCCACTTGGAATGGAATAGGATTCAAGTCAGCATCGCTGCGCTCTGGGCTCCTTAAAAAAGCCCTTCGGGTTGCTGCTCGCATCCAGCGTGGCTGTGTTGCTCGATGGTCGTGGATGTTCATCCACTTCCGCTTCGCGCTGTGCCACACAGAATTCGGACAACAATGACGGGCACCGCCATGAATTAGACCTTCCGTAAATTTTTTTTCTCGGCGGCGGCCCGGCTTTGGGTTTATCATTACATATATTATGGCAGGAGGAACTCTCAGCACCGGCTCATCCGTGCGCCAGTTTTCGGTTTTTTTGCAGAACCGCGTGGGCGCTCTCTCCTCGGTAGTCAATATCCTCGAGGAGGCGCATGTCAATGTCATCGGCCTGAGTGTGGTCGATTCTGTGGATACCACGGTGGTGCGGATGGTGGTCAGTGATCCGGAGACCGTGCGGGCTCTCTTCCAAGCGCATGCCATCCCCTTCACAGAAGTCGAACTGTTGGTCGTCGATTTGCCAGAGGGTGCCGCCAGTCTCGGACGGTGCCTGCTCACGCTGCTCATGGCGGAGGTGAATATTCACTTCAGTTACCCCCTGCTCACCCACCCGGGGCAGAGCTCGCTGCTGGCCTTTCACCTCGATGACTCGGACTTCGGCAGGACCGTCCTCGGCAGCAATGGCTTCAAGGTACTCTGTCAAGAAGACCTCAGCCGGTAGTTGATCCTGCAGTGGTACTGGGAGTTGCGCCGGCAGCGCGAAGACGCTGCCAAGTGCCACCCCCCACCAATACCTCGTACCGTCAGCAGGCATCAAAAAGATCTCCCTGAACGGGTTGCTGCGCCACCACCCCAAGCGGTTCTCTTACACGGGCTGCCGGCGAGCCGCTGAGCCCTCCGGCTTCGCGCGCCCTTCCCTCTCCAGCTCCTGCTTCAGCTCCACCGGCGCGGCCGGCGATCCGCAGCAGCGGCGTTGGCTCCGCTCTCTCTGAGATGCAGACCCCAACTGCGCTTTCTCGCTGCCCGAGCGCCTCTGCTACCTGAGCGCTGACTTTTTCTGGTGTGTTGCAGTCGCTACTCAGGTGGCCACAGACGAGGAATTCCAGTTCGCTCTCTGCGTCCTCCAGCACCAGTTCGCGGACCAAGGCGGTGGCTTGCTGGTTCGAGAGGTGCCCGTGCGGGCCAAGGATGCGCTGTTTTACCTGCCACGGGCGGTGGTGGTCGGCCTCGAGCAGCGCTGGGTCGTAGTTGGTCTCGATAAACAGTGCGTGGCAGCCACCCAAGTGGTGCCGGATCGTCTTGGTGACGTGGCCCGCATCGGTGAGGATGCCGAGTGCGACCGCACCCGTGCGCAGCACGAACCCGAGCGGGTCGACCGCATCGTGGGGTACCGGAAACGACGTCACCCCGAATTCACCGAGCTCGAAGCCCGCGTTCTTCGGGATGATCCTCCAGTCAGCCGCCGCCCCAAGGTTCTCGCCGACCACCCGCCGGGTGGCCGCAGACGCGTAGATCGGAACCTCCGGGTAAGAACGGCAGAAGACCCCGAGGGCTTTCGTGTGGTCGGAGTGTTCGTGTGTGAGCAGGATGCCGTCGAGTTTCTCCGGCGTCTGCCCGACCGCTGCCAGACGCCGAACAATCTGCCGGCAACTCATGCCTGCATCGACGAGAATGGCAGTTCCCGGCGAGCGCACGAGACTGGCATTGCCAGAGCTCCCACTGCCGAGAACGCTGAACTCAAAACCGCTGACAAGGCGGTAATTATCCTGGGCAGGAAGCATCCTCGAGCATGCCCGCACGGCGGGTCGCGCGCAACGTATTTTCATGCATTTCGGTGCTTGGAAGCGGCTGGCAAACGCTTATCAGTATCCTATGACCAGATCCGGGACATGGCGACGCGCGCGCTTCGGGAGCTTGCTGCTCCCCGGGTTGGCGGTGATTCTTTTGTTTGTCGGGTGGTTGGCCATCTATGCCTACGACCGCGGCTTCTCGAGAAAATGGCGGAAGTTTATTCGCGAGGAGTTTCGCGACCGCGGGGTGGAAGTCGAGTTCGCTCGCCTCACCATCGACCCCCTCCAGGGACTTGTGGCACGGGACGTCGATATCTTTGAGTCGCGTAAAAGAAAGCTCCGGCTTGCCTCGATCACCGGCATCAAGATCGATGCGGACCTCATCAAAGTCGCCAGCGGCAGAAACTTCATTAACAGCGTTGACCTCGACGATGTTGACCTGCTTATCCCACTCGATCCTGATGACGTGGAGGGACCGTCTTTCGCCGTGCGCCACCTCAGCGCGAGGATGTATTTCCTGCCCGATCGGATCGAAGTCCGCAGGGTGATAGCGGAGATCGCCGGAGTCGATGTCGAGATCTCGGGCACCCTCCCGCTTAAGGCCACCGGAGCCGCTGAAGACTCGGCAGGAGAGCAGCGCAGGACAGGTGTCGATCCCAAGCAGATCCGCAAGTGGCGGCAGAAACTTGCTCAGCTGAGCGTGTGGCTTGAGCGCATCAGCTTCGATCTTGGTGCCCCGGCGAAACTCGAAATCCAGATCGAAGGGGACCCGAGTTTCCCCGAGGAACTCCGGGGGAATCTTCGCCTCGTCACCGGCGGGGTCCGAATCGGGAACGCCGAGTTCGAATCCGCCTCGCTCACCATGGACCTCCGTAAGGGTGAATTGCTGTTACGTTCTCTCGAGCTGGTCGCTGGGTCCAGACGTATCGAGGCCCACGGCCGCTATGCGACCGAGACAAAACTCGCCACTTTCCAGGTCGAGGCAGACGGTGACCTCCCGGCTCTCGCTGCCAGCTTTCTGCCCGAGCCCGGTATGCTCGGGGAACTCGTCTTCTACGACGCGCCATCGATTTCGGCAAAGGGGAGGTGGGACTTCTCGCGGGATGCCAGCGAGCGCCTCGTATTCGGGCATTTCGACTGCGACCGTTTTGCCAGTCGCGGCATGGTGTTCGCCGGGTCGATGGACTTTTCCATCGCGCCAGACCGGTTCTTTATCCGTAATTTTCGACTCGAACACCAATCGGGAAACCTCACCCTGCAATGCCTCAAAAAACCCGAGCACTTTCAATACGATGCTACCCTCAGAATGGACCCCTCGGCACTCGTCCCCTTCGTGGCGACTGATAAAATGCGCAGTTTCCTCCAATCCTTCGCCATGGGGAGGGACGCTGGGGTTCACCTCGAACTCAGCGGCGAGGGGCCAACGCTCGATGGCAGAACCTGGCAGAGCAGCGGCCACCTCGACCTGCGCGACTTCGAGTTCCGGGGCACCCACTTCGACCGCCTCGAGATGGACCTCACCCTCGACGGCCCGAACCATCACTACGAGAATATCCGGGTTTTCCGCCCGGAAGGCTCGGCCAGAGGTGAGCGCGTCTCGGTCGCCTTCGCCGCCGCCGAGGGGGGAGTGGGTATCAGGACCGAGCTCGTCGGGTTGGAGGGGAATCTCGAGGTGCTCCCCGTGCTCCGCTGCTTCCACCCGAAAACCGCAGAACTCCTCCAGGCCTACCGCTTCGAATCACCACCCGATTTCGAAGTCGCCGGCGTCGTCGTTGGCGGCAGCGCCGGCAGGCGCTCCAAGCGCCCCCGCCGGGCAAACCGACCTTGTGGTGAAGTTCCTCTCGAGTGGGCCTGCTGCGACCGACCTTTTGGGGAAAACATGGAACTTTTCCCGGGCCAGCGGCGACGTCCGGATTTCGCCAGCCGGAGTCGAGGTCGATCTCCTCGGCTCACTACTCGGGGGGGAGCTCCGGCTTGACTGCCTGAGCACCGGCGGCACCACCCACGGGGATCTCAGGTCCGAGGGCCTCGACTTCAACCAGGTCGTCACCCTGCTCGGGGGAAGTGGCCAGAGCCAAACCCAAAGTGATGACGCTGACGCTGACGCGGGCGGCGGCAGCCTCGACCTCATCAGCGCGTTCCACACCCACGCGAATCCGGCCGACTGGTTCGACGCCGAGGGCCAGGCAAGCCTGCGGGAAGCAGACATTTTTGCCATTCCCATTCTTGGCCCGCTCTCGCCCGTCATCAGCGCCCTGGTCCCGGGAAACAAAAAAATCGGTTATGGAACAGCCAACTCTGCCAGTATCGACTTCACGATCGAGAACGGAGTTCTCCAGACCGATGCCTTCGAGGCCACGAGCGCCACCTTTCGCCTTGGCGCCAAGGGTCAGGTCGACCTCCGAACGATGGAGGTGGCCGCCGATGCCACCATAAACCTGAAAGGGGCGGCCGGAATTCTCCTCAGCCCGATGAGTAAACTGCTTGAATTCCGCGCCAGTGGAAACGCAAAGAACCCGAAATGGGTGCCCAAACACCTAGTAAGCCCGCTCGGAGGCACTGCAAATCTTGATGATTAAAAAAGTTGTCATATTGGCCAGCTTTTCCGCCTTGCCGGCTGTTTGTTCTGTCCTACTTTTGCCAGGCCCAACCCCCCCCGTTTCGGCGTTGGGGATAGGCGGCGGGTTCTGTCGTGTTGCGCTAAAAAATATTCACTGCCAGGTGGGCTCTTCTGGTTGACTCTATGAAGTCTTAGGCTAGCATCTCGCTCCGGGCGCCCGTAGCTCAATTGGATAGAGTGCCTGACTACGGATCAGGAGGTTAGGGGTTCGACTCCTCTCGGGCGCGCCATTTTTGCTTGATTTTCATGGGTTCCGGCCTGTGATGTTGGAGAGAAAAGCGGGCAAAGTTGCGGGTATAGCATAGTGGTAATGCACCAGCCTTCCAAGCTGGCTAGGGGGGTTCGATTCCCCCTACCCGCTCCAGCTCTCATTAGCTGCTTCGGTCCGCAGGGTAGCGATCCTCCCTCCCTCCCTCCCTCCGTTGGTCGCGTCCTACGAGCATTGAGCAGGGCTCGAATCTCTTCGACGTGTTGCATGAGGATTTTCAATTTGATTTTGAGTCTACTTTATGCGAAAAATTAAATATTGATCTTTTTTTGAGCTAAAAAAACGAGTTTTCCACGGGAACTCCTCAGAGTTTCCAAGTGCGTCGGTCATCGTCCCAAGTAGAACGATCGTAAAAGTATGAGAGTAGCGAAATTATTGAGAGGAGTTGCCATCTCGTTAGTTCTGGCAGTTCTTGCCAAGCGGGCTTACGCCGAGCAGGTCGACTGTGATGGTGTTGGTGAGCGTGTCAGAGCCGCGGTCGAAGAGAATGTTGAACGCGTTCTTGTTGTCGTTGAAGACGCAATTGTCGCAAATGAGATTTGCGTCTGTGAGATTGTTCAAGGGG
This sequence comes from uncultured Verrucomicrobiales bacterium, assembly GCA_943789025.1. Classification (GTDB taxonomy): domain Bacteria; phylum Verrucomicrobiota; class Verrucomicrobiia; order Verrucomicrobiales; family DEV007; genus CALSSN01. The sequence continues at coordinate 37,825 of CALSSN010000007.1, read as the reverse complement.
CAATCCTCGGCTCCGAGGGCGCAACTGACAGTGTGCGGGCGATTGTTTTTACAGCAGTGACCACCGCTCCAGGAATGGCAGCGACGATTGCCGAGTGTGCCATCGCGGCAGCTCCAGACCGTGCAGAGGAGATAAGGCTCGCTCTGGAAGCCGCTCTGGTCGGAGATTATGAAAATTCAATTCATGACACCGCAGGTAAGGCAGTAGTCGATACGTCGTCTTCAAAAAGTGTGCAGATCGCCCCGGTCCAGAATGTGCAGGTCACAAGCAGCAGGGGCGTGAGCGGGCCGCCGAGCAGGCAATTCTCCTTCTTTCCGATCGCTACCGGCGGAGCCAGCAGGTTGGTTGTGATCGAAGGCGAGGAGGAAGAATTCACACCGGAAGAGAAAGTCATCACAAAGCGCACAACCGTGATTCAAGAAGTCACAATCTCAAGTCCCTGCCTCACCCTGAAGAACGGAGGGTGACGCGAAGCGCCGCAGCCGTAACAAAAGAGAGGCTGCGCTTCTAAAACTCTCCGGATAAAGTTCTCCAGGTTCTCCAAGTTCTCAATGCAGAAACCTGAAGCACCACGCGCAAAACAGTCGTGAGGTCAGGAAATCTAGGAATTTTTTAAAAAGAAAGCCGCATCAGAGTTCCCGAGTGAAAAGGGACAGAGGGCTATAAAAGTTCAGAAACCATAGCACAACGCAATTCGCATAGACAGTTAAGAGAGTGTCGGGAAATGATGAAAGCGGCGCTCAAAGTCAGACCTGTCGATCAGGTTAAACAGACAGATTTCCGTTAATTATATAATTTCCAGTAATTATATAAATTGCACCTGCTATTATTGCATGCTTTTTTCATTGGGAAAGTGTGAAGCCCGTTCAATGAAGTCTGTAAAAAAGCAAGGTAGCCCGCAATGGCAGAGGCCGAGAAGCGGGAACATCGCCTATGTGTATGGTGCCTTGGCGAATGAGTCGATGCTTTGAAGAAAAATCAAAAACGGTGAGCAAGAAAACCATACACCTGGCAGCTGTCATCTCGCTCTTTTTCGCAGGGGCATGCCAGGCACAAGGGCTTCTCGGTGTGGATGCCGTGTCAGATTACTGGGAGAATATTCCTTTCAGTGTCGGAGTCCAGGCTCAAGGGGGATGGTCGAGCAATATCAACAGCTCATCGGAGGACGAAGAGGGGGCGACGTTTGCAACGGCGGGAGTCTCGCTGGCTTACGGATCAATCGGGAAAAGGACGAATGTTCGGCTCGGAGCTAACTTTGGGGTGACCTATTATCCAGATCCTTCAGAGTATGTCGACGAGACGAATTACAACACGGGTGCCTTCCTCAACGTTTCCCGGCAGATGAGCCCGAGGCTTCAGTTTGCCAACAATCTTTATGTCTCATACGAGGTGGAGCCTGAATTTTCCCAAGGCATGACAACAGCGCAGCGCGATGGCCAGTATTTCAATATCTTGGACGCGGTTTCGCTAAGTTACGCATGGACTCGGCGATTGAGCATGAACGCAAGTTATAGCATATCCGGCATTCTCTACGAGGGAGATGCTCTGTCAGCGACGGAAGACCGCTTCAACCATCAGGCAGGACTTGGCCTGAGTTATGCCTTGTCCACGCGAACCAGCCTGCTGGCCGACTACCGCTTCGCGATCACCGATTACCAGAATTTCGGTTCGGATGCCACTTCCCACTTCATACTTGTTGGTCTCAGTCATTCCTTCTCCCCACGGCTCAGTGGCACAGTCCGGGTAGGTGTGCAGGCATACGACTCAGATCGGTCATCCGCCGTTTCACCCTATCTCGAGGCTTCGCTCGCTTACAGAATCAGTCGGCGAACACAGGTGAGCTGGAACAACCGTCTTGGCTACGAAGGGGCGGAACTCGGCATTTTTGACAGTCGCTACACTTTCCGGACAGGACTTTCTGCCAGTCATCAGTTTACCGAGCGGCTCCGGGGAAATGCAGGAATTTACTACTCCTATTCTCTCTTTGATTTGAGCGAAGGCAAGGCCTCCGAACTCGAAGAGAGATTGCAGGAAATCAACGAGGCCCGCGATGATGTCGTCACTGCCGCCGAGGCAGTCGGTGTTGAGCTGACAGAGGAACAATTGGCCGTCTTTGACATCGATGAGGAGGATGTTCTTCCTTCCGGTGATCAGAAAGAAAGCCAGCTCAGTCTGAATGTGGGGATGGCCTACCGGCTATTTTCCAATGTGGATGTGACCGCGGGGTATTCATTTGCCAGCATCGACTCGAACATCGATGACAGGGAGTATGACCGCCACAGCGTCTACATGGGAGTAGGCGCTCATTTCTAGGCGAAAAGCAACCAGCAATCAGGTAAAAGCAACTTGCGCCGCTCTCTAGAAAAGTTTGCGTTGGCTCAAAAGACGCGCGGAAGGGTGTCACCTGTAAAGACGCCGGTTTAAAGATGATACAATTCCGCAGCAGCCTGGGCGCCAGGCAGAAGCACCAGTCTGCAGGCATGCCCGACCACTCCGAACCCAGGAGATGCCGCGCTTTTTTACCCGAGGCGTGGGGACCGGAGGCTCGCTAAATCGCGTGTCGAGTAGCCTTGTCTCTCCTTGACATACTATAAAAATTATGAAAATTCTCTTCTGGTATTGTAATGGAAGAGAATTCGTTAGAGCTGAAGTCCCATGCCTTGGATTACTTGCAGATTCTTAAGAACCGTTGGGGTGTCATTTTACTGACATTTCTGTTGGTCCTGCTGGTAGCTGCAGTCGTGACCTACATTTCTCCTCGCCTGTACCAGAGTTCGGTTTTGATGGAGGTGCGGCTCCAGCAGTATGACATGAAGGTGTTTGAGGGCGACTCGATGTTTCAGGCCTACACGCTTCTGCAAACTCAGTTTGAGATCATTCGAAGCAGGGAGAATCTTTACCGGGTCATTGAGAAGTTGAACCTAGCAGAACGTTGGGGCCTGCCATCAAGGTCCGTGGCTTATGGCGTTCTCAGTGGTATGACGAAAACCAATTCTCGGCGTGGTACCGACCTGATCGAGATCGAGGTTACGTCCGGGGATCCCGAAGAGTCTGCCGAGATCGCAAATGCTGTGGCTGAGGAATACAAGAAGCGGCGGGTTCAAGAGGAGGACGAGCAGTCGCTTCGTGCTCAGGATTCTCTCGACCTTCAATTGGAGAAAATGCAGGAGCAGGTTCGGGCGGCGCGATCGCGTTATATGGATCTCATCGATAAATACCGAATTTTTGACCTTGGATCCAGTGGTGGACCGTGGAACCGGGAAACTCAGACGGGAGACCAGCAGCTTCTCAACAAGAGCCAGAACCTTCTCTTTGATGCCAAAAACAGGATTGAGCTGATCAAGAGCAACATCAAGGCTCTCCAGGATCTCACCATTGATGAAATCATCGACCAGGCCTCCAGTCTCAATATTTCTGATTCACATCTCCGACAGAAATTTGATTCTTTTCACGAGACTGAGTTGAACCGTCAGAAGGCCCTGGATTCCGGACTTGGGGAAAAGCATCATTTGATTATTTTAGTGGATAACCAGTTGCTGGCTCTCAAGCAGCAACTGAAGGATGAGGCGGAGCGGTATAAGGAGTCTTTGGATCACAGTCTTGCCTTGGCACAGGATGAGCTGGTGAAGAGGGAGGAAATCGAGCGGGAGCAGGAAAATGAGGTCATTGATACCAAGCGCAGAATGATCAATTTGGAAGAGGCGAGAAATGAATACAGGCTCAAGCGGGAGTTGGACGCCGAGATGCGTTCAAAGCTCCGGACCAGTGAAATTGATCAATTGATGTCGAAAACTCCGGCCGTCATTCATAATTGGGCGGAACCCAACCCGAATCCAGCAAAGCCGAATGTGCGACTGAACCTTTTGCTGGGAGCGGTCGTCGGCTTGGTGAGTGGGCTGGTATTAGCGCTTTTTCTCGAATACATGGATACGAGTGTGAAGAATCTTGAGGATGTCGAAAAATATCTCCAAGTGCCTGTGCTTGCGGTGGTTCCTCAGGATGTGGGTGTGTTGCATCGCCAGAGCGGAAACAGCCCCGATGCGGAGGCCTATCGCATCTTGAGAACCAATATCGAATTCAATCGGGAGGACCCTGAGGCAAATGCGATTGGAGTGGTGAGCGGCGGTGCAGGTGAAGGGAAGACCACCACGCTGGTCAATCTAGCGTATGTATGTGCGCGGGGTGGTCACACCACTCTCCTGATTGACGCCGACCTGAGGCGTCCAGCCCTCCATAAGCACTTCGATGTCAGTAACAGTTTCGGGTTGACGAATTATTTGACATCCGAGTTAGCCCTCGAAGACGTGATTCTACAAACGCCGATCGAGAATCTCTTTTTTCTTCCCAGCGGCATCCTGCCGGCCGATGCAGCGGGAATTTTGAATTCGAAGAAAATGTCAGAACTTCTCGCTGACGTGAAAAGCCGCTTTGATCTCGTCTTCGTCGATTCCCCGCCGATCATCGGTGTGAGTGAATCTTCGGTCATTGCCAGTAAAGTCGATATGACCATGATCGTGATTCAGCATCGTAAATTACCGTGTAACATGTTGCTCCGAGTGAAGCAGGCGATCGTTGCGGCGGGAGGTCATATTGTCGGAGCCGTGCTGAACAATGTGGATATTCACAGCGATAGCCAGTATCAGTATTACACGAGTTATTACAGTTACTATCAGCCTGTCGATGGGGATGGGGAGACTGAGGAGATGCGACAGCTTGACCCGGGTCTTTACGATGCTACCCGTGTTGACAAGAAGTATCAGGAAAGCTCATCAAATCAACAAGTTACCCTCGGTGCTGTGACCTCAGGGTCACCTTTTGGCGCTCAGTCTGGTTATTCGGAAGGCAGATCCGAGCCAACAGACGTCAAGGTTATTTGAGCCAAGATTTTCGGCATCATGCACATAGCATCCAGGACCACCCGCTTCGCGAAATATTCCCTCTGGCTGGTATTCCTCATCCAGGTGGCATTCCCCTGCACGGACTCTTTTGCGCAAGAGACCCCCTTGACCGCAGGCCAGACCGTGGCCGTTCATATTTTTGGAATCCCCGCCGATGAAGCAGCGATTGTGTCGATCAGTTATCAGATCGGCGACAGCGGGGACATCAGGTTTCCTTATATCAAACCGGTTCATGCGGCAGGGTTGAAACCTTCTGAGTTGGCCAGAAAAATTGAAGAAGCTTACAAAGCAGCTGATATTTTCTCCCGTCCTACCGTCAACGTGATGACGGAAGAAGGCGCCATGAGGCAGGTCACGCTGGGCGGAAATGTCGTGAGTCAAGGGATGATCCGTTATCACGATGGGATGTCGCTTTACGTGGCCATTCTCACCGCCGGTGGCTACAACGAGTTTGCAAAAAAAGAAGCGAAAATTCTTCGAGATGGGAATATTTTCGAGTATCGCATGAAAGAGATCGAGAAGGATCCTCGGAAAGATCCCCTGCTCAGGCCAGGAGATATCGTAACCGTAAGGTAGCCGCCACAGAAAAGAGGTAGAAGAGACTAATTTTTCTTGCTCGCTGCGCCCCCTTCGCTCCGCTGCCCGCTAAGGGATTTTCATTTCACACGTCGGCGAGGACTACCTGCCGGTTTTTCGCCAGGTAGCCACACCCGGAAACCAGCGTGAGCGCCAGCGTGAGCAACTCGAAAGCCTTTCCGAGCCCGGATGGAGAGAGTGCTGGCCGGACAAAAACCGCTTCGTTGAGCCACCCGAAAACCGGCTCCTGCGCGGCGAGGAATGTGAGGAGAAAAATCACCGTCACCATCTGAGTGACCGTCTTCCATTTCCCGAGCCTGTCTGCAGAGACGACCAGGCCGTCAGACGCCGCAAGCAGGCGCAACCCGGTGACTAGAAACTCTCGACCTACCACCGCCACCACCGTCCACCCCCAGAGAAGTTCGCGCTCGACGAGCAGGATCAGGGCGGCCGTGATCAGAATTTTATCGACCAGCGGATCCATCAATTTCCCGAAATTGGTGATCAGGTTGCGCCTTCTCGCGATCTCGCCGTCGAAGTAGTCGGTGACCGCCGCCACCAGAAAAATAACCAGCGCCACGGTTCCCGACCACGCCCAGTCGATCGACAGCGAGGCGACGAAAAACAAGGTCAGGATCAGGCGCGCGACGGTAAGCTGGTTGGGGAGGTTCATGAGGAGAGCTTAGCTTGCGCTGTCGAGAAAGATCGGATGCTTCCAGATCGGGAGGTCTTCTTTGATCCGGCAAAGATACCACTGGCAAAGCTCGAAAGCGCCGGCGCTGTGCGGGGCCTTGACTTCCACGATGACTGCGGCTTCTCCTGCCGCCACAAAACCAAGCCGATGGACCATTGATCCGTCGTGCTGCTCGAACCGGGCTCTGCCTTGGGCAATGATTTCCTCGAGCTGACGCTCGGCCAGTTCCGGGTAACACGTATAGTCGATACCCGAGATAAGTGCGCCGCTCTCGAGCTCTCGGACCACACCCCGAAATAGCACCGCGGCACCGTGGCTGGGCTTCATGTCTCCGGAAGGGAGAGGTTCTCTGGTCAGGCTCGCTTTCATGGGTGTTAGAGCTTTCTTCTCTTCTGAGCTGCGTCTAGGTTCGGCGGAACCGGACGACAACCGACACACTTATACACCACCCAGAAAATGAGCAGAAACAAGAGCGATTTCGGACTAATTGGCCTCGCTGTCATGGGGCAGAATCTCGTGCTCAACGTGGAAAGCCGCGGATTCACCGTTTCGGTCTACAACCGAACCACCGCGACGATGGAAGACTTCGTTGCCCAGCACCCGGGAAAAAACCTCCTCGGCTGCCCGTCGCTGGAAGTATTCGTCGCGAGCCTCGACCGCCCGCGAAAAATCATGATCCTCGTCAAATCCTCGGCCGGTGCAGATAGCAACGAGCGCGACGCAGTTGACAAGGTCATCGAATCTCTCAAGCCGCTCCTCGAGGCCGGCGACCTCATCATCGACGGAGGCAACACCTACTACATCCACACCGAGCGCAGGGCCACCGAACTCGCCAGTGATGGGATTCTTTACCTCGGGGCAGGCGTTTCCGGTGGTGAGGAAGGCGCGAGAAAAGGTCCCGCCATCATGCCCGGTGGACCAGCCGCCAGCTGGGAGATTATCCAGCCGGTGTTCGAGGCGATCGCCGCCAAAGCAGGCCCGGCGATGGACGAACCGTGCGTCGCCCACCTCGGCGAAGGGGGCGCCGGGCACTACGTCAAGATGGTGCACAACGGGATCGAATACGGAGACATGCAGCTCATCTGCGAAGCCTACCAGATCTTCAAGGCTGCGGAATTTTCCACCTCGGAACTGGCTGCCGTTTTCAACGCTTGGAATGCAGGCGAGCTCGAGAGCTACCTCATCGAAATCACCGGGAAAATCTTCGAGCAGGTCGACCCCGACACGGGCCAGCCGGTGGTCGATCTGATTATCGACAAAGCCGGCCAGAAGGGCACCGGTCGGTGGACAGTTCTCAACGCGGTGGAGAATGCCGTGGTCATTTCCACCATCAATGCCGCAGTGGAAGCCAGAATCCTCTCGGCTATCAAAACCCAACGCCGCGTCGCCGCATCACAGCTTGATGGCCCGACCCCTACCATCACTATGCCACGGGAACAGCTTATCGCCAAAGTTCACGATGCACTCTACGCATCAAAAATCATTTCCTACGCCCAGGGGCTCGATCTGATGACCAAAGTAGGCGACTCCCACGGTTGGAATCTTAACGTCGGCGCGATCGCAAAAATCTGGCGCGGCGGGTGTATCATCCGCGCCCGCTTCCTCAACCGGATCGCTGAGGCCTACGACCGTGACCAGCAGCTGACCAACCTCATGCTCGATCCGTTCTTCAAAGATATTCTCAACCGAAGTCAGAACACATGGCGGGAGGTCGTCGCCCTCGGAATCACAAACGGCATTCCAGTACCAGCTTTCAGCGCGAGCCTCAGCTACTACGACAGCTACCGCGCCGAGCGTCTGCCCGCCAACCTGCTCCAGGCTCAACGCGACTTTTTCGGTGCCCATACCTACGAGCGAACCGACCGCCCGGAGGGCGAATTCTTCCACACTGACTGGCCCGAAGTCATCGGATAAGAGGCGCTGAAAAAAAAGTCTGCAGAAAAGCAAAAAAGCATTTGCGTCATTCTTCAACTCTGCTAGAATTCCGACCCCTCCCGGAACGGGAGACCCTAAAAACACCGTTGCCAAGCATCAGTTTTTTCGGGGAAAATGCTCTTTCAGAACAGAACGCCGGCCAACTTCACGTTGGCCGGATCGAAGCGAAGGTTAATTTGCACCCTTGTGGTGCACATAACCTGATGTGGGTAGTAGATTCGACACCGAATCTGCTACCGTCAATTTCGCTAGTTCCGACGATCTTTCCGGATCGTCGGGAGTCAGCGATCAACATTCTTTACGGAGAGTTTGATTCTGGCTCAGAACGAACGCTGGCGGCGTGGATAAGACATGCAAGTCGAACGGAAGATCTCCTAGCTTGCTAGAGATATTCTTAGTGGCGGACGGGTGAGTAACACGTGAGATACCTGCCCCGAGAGCGGGGGATAGCCCAGGGAAACTGGATTAATACCGCATAGTGCCCTTCTATTTGAAGAAGTAAAGGTGCCTTCGGGTGCCGCTTGAGGATGGGCTCGCGGCCTATCAGCTTGTTGGTGAGGTAACGGCTCACCAAGGCTACGACGGGTAGCTGGTCTGAGAGGACGATCAGCAACACTGGAACTGAGACACGGTCCAGACACCTACGGGTGGCAGCAGTCGAGAATCATTCGCAATGGGGGAAACCCTGACGGTGCGACGCCGCGTGGAGGATGAAGGCCCTAGGGTTGTAAACTCCTGTCATCGGGAGTAAGGCTACGTGTTAATAGCTGCGTAGTTTGATAGTAGCCGAAGAGGAAGGGACGGCTAACTTCGTGCCAGCAGCCGCGGTAATACGAAGGTCCCAAGCGTTGTTCGGAATCACTGGGCGTAAAGCGTGCGTAGGCGGCGGGGTAAGTCAGATGTGAAATCCCGGGGCTCAACCTCGGAACTGCATCCGATACTGCCATGCTAGAGTAGTGGAGGGGAGTCTGGAATTCTCGGTGTAGCAGTGAAATGCGTAGATATCGAGAGGAACACTCAGTGGCGAAGGCGAGACTACTGGACACTTACTGACGCTGAGGCACGAAGGCTAGGGTAGCGAAAGGGATTAGATACCCCTGTAGTCCTAGCAGTAAACGGTGCTCGCTTGGTGTGGGAGGTTCGACCCCTTCGTGCCGGAGCTAACGCGTTAAGCGAGCCGCCTGGGGAGTACGGTCGCAAGACTAAAACTCAAAGAAATTGACGGGGACCCGCACAAGCGGTGGAGTATGTGGCTTAATTCGATGCAACGCGAAGAACCTTACCTGGGCTTGACATGTTATCGTAGTCCCGTGAAAGCGGGACGTCAGTTCGGCTGGACTTTACACAGGTGCTGCATGGCTGTCGTCAGCTCGTGTCGTGAGATGTTTGGTTAAGTCCAGCAACGAGCGCAACCCCTGTGATCTGTTGCCAGCACGTAATGGTGGGGACTCTGATCAGACTGCCCAGATCAACTGGGAGGAAGGTGGGGACGACGTCAAGTCAGTATGGCCCTTACGCCCAGGGCTGCACACGTACTACAATGCCCAGTACAATGTGAACCGAGACCGCGAGGTGGAGGAAATCTACAAAACTGGGCCCAGTTCGGATTGGAGGCTGCAACTCGCCTCCATGAAGTTGGAATCGCTAGTAATGCCGTATCAGCTACGACGGCGTGAATACGTTCCCGGGTCTTGTACACACCGCCCGTCACATCATGGAAGCCGGCCGCACCCGAAGTAGCTCAACATTAAGAGAGTCCTAAGGTGTAGCTGGTAACTGGGATGAAGTCGTAACAAGGTAGCCGTAGGGGAACCTGCGGCTGGATCACCTCCTTTCTAAGGAGTATTTTTACCGGCATCTCACAGCCATTTGGTAAAAAGGTCGATGCCTGCCTCTGTCATTGAGACCAGGAGTTTGGCGGAAGCTTGCTCACACGCCGGCACAAGTAATCACATCAGGTTGCGCTCACAGGGTGCAAATTAATCTTCGCTTCTGGAACTGGAGGACGCACATAGGCAGTTCCAAGGGGGTATAGCTCAGTTGGTAGAGCATCTGCTTTGCAAGCAGAGGGTCAGCGGTTCGAATCCGCTTGCCTCCACCACCGATTTCGGCTAGAGGGCCTGTAGCTCAGTTGGTTAGAGCACACGCTTGATAAGCGTGGGGTCACAGGTTCAAATCCTGTCTGGCCCACCACCGCCCCCCTCAAAAAGGGGCGAACCTACGGAAATTCCGTGGCCAACCTTCCTCCAATTTCACAGAATGTTCTGAAACCGCCGGCACAATCCGGTGGCTCTTTGACAACTGCAAAAAGGGTAGACCAAGAAAAGGTCTGTACAATGAAACTAGATAAAATGGTTTCTCTTGTGAGCCGAGAATAAATTGAAGTGTGACGGCGAAGAAAATTTCCTTGCAGAACCCTGGTTCTGCTAGTGACTGTGAGGGGATCAAGCTTTAAAGGGCACATGGTGGATGCCTTGGTGCCAACAGGCGATGAAGGACGTGACAAGCTGCGATAAGCCTCGGATAGCCGCACATAGGCTCCAACCCGGGGATTTCCGAATGGGGTAACCTGTTCAGGGTAATACCTGAATCGTCCCACCCTGAATATATAGGGGTGGGCACGCAATACCCGGTGAAGTGAAACATCTCAGTAACCGGAGGAAAAGAAAGCGAAAGCGATTCCGTAAGTAGCGGCGAGCGAAAGCGGATCAGCCCAAACCGGGGCCATTGGCCCCGGGGTTGTAGGGCTCCGATGTGGGACCGTGAGAGTTAGGTGAAGCGTATGGAAAGCGCTCCAGAGAAGGTGAAAGACCCGTAGACCGAAAATCGATCGGCCCTAGGATGTCCCTGAGTAGCACGGCACACGTGAAACGCCGTGTGAATCTGCGCAGACCACTGCGTAAGGCTAAATACTAGTTAGCGACCGATAGTGAACCAGTACCGTGAGGGAAAGGTGAAAAGTACCGCTGTGAGCGGAGTGAAATAGAACCTGAAACCATGTGCCTACAAGGTGTGGGAGCTCCTTCGGGAGTGACCGCGTGCCTTTTGCTTAATGAGTCTGCGAGTTAGTGTCAGTGGCAAGCTTAAGTCCTTCTGGGATCGGAGGCGTAGCGAAAGCGAGTCCGAATAGGGCGATCATAGTTGCTGGTGCTAGACCCGAAACGGAGGTGACCTACCCATGGCCAGGTTGAAGCGGTAGTAAAATATCGTGGAGGACCGAACCGGTGAGTGTTGAAAAACTGCTCGGATGAGCTGTGGGTCGGAGTGAAAGGCTAATCAAACCCCGTGATAGCTGGTTCTCCTCGAAATGCATTTAGGTGCAGCGTCGCATGCTGACTGAGTGGGGGTAGAGCACTGACATGAGCTAGGGCCCATACCCGGGTACCAACCTCAATCAAACTCCGAATACCATCAGGTGAAGTGCGGCAGTGAGACTGCGGGGGATAAGCTTCGTAGTCGAAAGGGAAACAGCCCAGATCAGCAGCTAAGGTGCCAAAATAGTGCTAAGTGGAAAGGAGGTGGGATTCATAGACAGTGAGGATGTTGGCTTAGAAGCAGCCACCATTTAAAAATGCGTAATAGCTTACTCATCGAGAGATCCTGCGCCGAAAATGATTGGCGATAAGCGTATACCGAAGCTCTGGATGCTCTTTAGGAGCGTGGTAGAGGAGCGTTGTCAGTACGTTGAAGCTGGATGGCGATTGAAAGTGGAGCTCTGACAAGTGAGAATGCAGACATGAGTAACGATAAGCCGGGTGAGATCCCCGGCCGCCGTAAACCCGAGGTTTCCTGGGCAATGCTAGTCATCCCAGGGTTAGTCGGGACCTAAGCCGAGGCCGATAGGGCGTAGGCGATGGAAAGCAGGTTAATATTCCTGCACCCCGACCCTAAAGCACAGGGACAGTGGACGTGATAGATAACTAGGTATTGAATTCGGAGGATGAGGCTACGGCCAGATCCGTCATACTGGAACGTGTGCCAAGAAAAGCTGATGTGTATGCTAAAGGAGCCCGTACCGTAAACCGACACAGGTGGGTGGGTAGAATATACCAAGGCGCAAGAGTGAAACCCTGTTAAGGAACTCGGCAAAATAGCCCCGTAACTTCGGGAGAAGGGGTGCCCTCTTTAGGGGGGCCGCAGTGAAAGGGGCCAACCGACTGTTTAGCAAAAACACAGCATTCTGCGAAGGCGAAAGCCGAAGTATAGGATGTGACACGTGACCAATGCCAAAAGATTACGGTGAGGGGTTAGCCCTTCGTGGCGAAGCTCTGACCCTAAGTCCTGGTGAATGTCGGCCGTAACTATAACGGTCCTAAGGTAGCGAAATTCCTTGTCGGGTAAGTTCCGACCTGCACGAATCGTGCAACGAGTTGGCCGCTGTCTCAACAGGGAGCTCAGTGAAATTGTATCCCGGTGAAGATGCCGGCTACCCGCAGAAGGACGGAAAGACCCTATGCACCTTAACTGTAAGCTGTCACTGGTTTTTCGATTTCAATGCTCAGAGTAAGTGGGAGACTTTGAAGCGGATTTTAGGGATCGTGGAGTCATCAGTGAGATACCACCCTTTGAGATTTGGAAATCTAACCTCCAGGCCTTAATCAGGCGGGGACCATGGCAGCCGGTCAGTTTTACTGGGGCGGTATCCTCCTAAAGAGTAACGGAGGAGCGCGAAGGTTGGCTCAGCATGGTTGGCAACCATGTTTCGAGTGTATAGGCATAAGCCAGCCTAACTGTGAGACCTACAAGTCGAGCAGATGACGAAAGTCAGGCCTAAGTGATCCGGCGGTTGAATGTGGAATTGCCGTCGCTCAACGGATAAAAGGTACCCTAGGGATAACAGGCTGATCGCGCCCAAGAGTTCATATCGACGGCGCGGTTTGGCACCTCGATGTCGGCTCGTCGCATCCTGGGGCTGGAGAAGGTCCCAAGGGTTGGGCTGTTCGCCCATTAAAGCGGCACGCGAGCTGGGTTCAGAACGTCGCGAGACAGTTCGGTCCTCTATCCTCTGTGGGCGTAGGAAAATTGAGGGGTTCAAACCCTAGTACGAGAGGACCGGGTTTGACGCACCTCTGGTGTTCCAGTTGTTCTGTCAAGGGCATCGCTGGGTAGCTAAGTGCGGACTAGATAAGCGCTGAAAGCATCTAAGCGCCAAGCTATCTCCCAAGATTAATTTTCCCTGAAGGATCGTGGAAGACTACCACGTTGATAGGCTGCGGGTGTAAGCTGAGTAATCATGTTCAGCTCAGCAGTACTAATCATTCGTTCGGCTTGATCCCCGAACCGTCATTCTTCGATCCCGAGCACAAGTTTTGTGCAGACCCGTCTACCCATTTTGTAGTTGCCAGAGAGCCCCCTAGGCTTAGCCTGGCGGTAATCAGTTAGCGCTGTGAACTCTCCTTATTTATGTCATTCCGTGTTTGACGCGTCATGTCAGAATAAAAAAAAGAAACAGCAACGCTGCGATGCTCGCCAGAGCATCAGCCAGGAATCTCCTGGTTGTCCTCTGGTGATCATAGCAAGGTGGCACCACCCGGTCCCATTCCGAACCCGGAAGTGAAACGCCTTTGCGCCGATGGTAGTGTGGCGTCAGGCCATGTGAGAGTAGGGCGTTGCCAGAATAAATTATCCCGCCGTGGAACTTCGTTCCCGGCGGGATTTTTTTGTCTCAAGACCCCACACGAAAAAATAGAAGCACATCGGCATGAACAAAAGGAAGGACGACCTCGGGCCGGCCGACGCAGCTGCGCTCCCCAGCACATTCCCCCTCTCCTCCTCAGGCGAGATGATTGATGGCGCTTTCGTGGCCGTAGACGGTGAGAGTGTCACCCGGGGCGATGGTGTCGTTTGCTGAGGGTGTGCCATGGTAGCTCTTATCCTAAAAACGTAAATGGGCACAGTAAAATCGTCGGATTGGCAGGCCATTCCGTGCGATTTGATCGATGACTGTGCAAGGGTGCGATTTTCATCCGCTGAGCAGCAATTTCGCGTCGGGAGGAACCCCCGATAGCCATTTTCCGCCAAGCCAACGGCGCAAAAGACGCGTTAACAGCAAGGACCATCGCTGCTCGATCGTCCATTGCTCCGCAATGGCCATCATGTAGTGGAGCTGGCTGCTGACTTCCCTGACTGCCCGGGCAATCGCTTCGCCATATTCGTGCTGAAGGCTGACTTTCACCTTTCTCTGGCCACCACTCTGAACCTGCCGGGCTACCCCGTGCATGAGGGCCGGGCGGCTGGTGATCGCCTCCCGGTGATGCTCTTCGTCGTAGAAACGGACGTAGAGGTTCCACCAGTTGGAGAACAGTGCCACAAGGTTCGCCATCAGCCGACAGGGGGCGATCTGACGCGTCGTGTAGCCGGACCAGCCCCATTGGTTTTTGAGTTCATCGAAGTTGTTTTCGCAATCACTGCGCTCGCGATAGAGTCTGGGCATCGCCACCGTCGGATAGGCGTTCTCGTCCAGTGAACTCACCAGCACGGCGATCTTGCCGCTCCAGGGAGCCGCATGGAGATCCCAGCTCTTACCGTCGTTCCGGGGAAGAAGTTCCTGGTGGTCGCGACGACGGCGCTTGTTCTTTCCTACTGGGGCCTTTGCCGGGGCTTCTCGAACCAGCACAACACGGCGCTCACGTGTCCAACCTTGAAGTTTCAGTGAGGACTCCATCGCCTCCCAGCCATCTCCGGCATTTTTCCATTTGTGGTGGCCAAGGCCCACGCATTCCCGGATCAGGGCCTTCACTTTCGGGCTGTGTCTGAGCTTGAAGAGGTAGGGCAGTTGGCGTTGCTCAAACTCCAGCATGACCTTCTCGCTGCCGTAGCCGCAGTCACCACGGGCAAAAGTTGGCCAGTGGGAACGCGGGAGTCTGCCGAGGGTTTTCCACAGGCCCGTCATCCCGTAGGCGCCCGCGCTCTTCTTGCCAGAAAGGATGTCTACGCCCAGCGAGATACGGAGGTTGGCCACGAAATAACTGTGATAGGTGTGGCTGGGACGGCCAGGCTTCTGCGGGTTGTATCCTATTTCGGCTCCTTGTTGATGGCCGTAGAGAGGCTTGACTGTGGTGTCGATGTCGAGGATCCACGGCAGTGCAAGGGCTGGGGAGATGCTGTCTAATATATGCCCGCGTAACCACTCGAGTCCGACCTCCTCGGGAATGCGTTTCATCGCCCGCCTCACTGTGTCCTCGCTGAGCAGTCTTCTCCATGCCAAGCAGCGGAGGATTGATCGCATCTCCCCGGATGGCGTTGATGTGAGCATAACGCCAGTGCCCGTTGAGGATACTCAGGAGCACGGTTCCGAGGACATTCTTTGCACCGCTGCCCCGGTTGCCGACATAGTGGAGAGGGCAGTTCTCCATGAGTTTTTGCCAGCGTCCACCGGCCTGGAGGAACTGGAAAAAGAAAATGAGCTGCCCGTCCTTGGTGGTGGGTGTGTCCTCATCCCATTCGGCAAAAAACCGTCCGCCCGGGGTGTCCAGAGGCCACGCCTGTGAAGGGGAAATACCCTGTTTTTGTGACTCACCCTGAGGGTGAGCGCGAGAATCAGTAAGGAGCGCACTCATACCCCTTATTCTTATAGATTTAGAGCGAGGTGCTCAAGTTTCTATTGCCGCTTTTAGGTTTATCTTTTCTGGTAATGCCAAGCAGGATGATCCCGCTCTCACTCGGACGGGATTCCCGCAGCGACTTGTCCGCCAGAGGACTGCCGGGAAGCACTTCGATTTCAGAAATGCAGTAGCCTTCTTTGACTCGAAGCAGCAGCTCGTAGTCCAGCGCTCTGACCACCCCCGCCTTCTGCAGGGACCAGCGGATGACGGAATCTAACAAGCCTTGGACAAAACGTATCTTGGCGATCAGGATCAGGACGATGGCTCCAAAGACGAGGCCTCCGATAGCCAGAGCCACCGAGATCGGGTCCTGCCGGTTGGTGAAGGTGATGATCAAGGTGGCCAGGCCGGAGGTCAGCCCGATGTTGCCCGCCAGAATCAGATCGCGGATGATCCGTCGGCGGATCGGGTGGTCGACGACCATTTCAGCCTCGCTGGTAGTGAAGCCGACCCCGAAAAATGCAGAATAACTCTGGAAGCTGGCAGTGTCCCAGCTGAGTCCGGTCATCATGAGCGCCTGGCTGCCGATACGAACGATGATCAATGAAATGACCACGATGGTGAGCAAGGCAATGAGAGATCCCATCAGGCAATCTATCCGTTTCTTTTCGCATCTGCACGCAACTCTTACGCTCCGGCCCCATGAAAAAAGGCCTGCAAACCTCGGAAAGTGTTGAGAGCTTCCGCTGCCACGGGCTGCCTTCCTGCGCCCGGCGCGGCTCAGACTTGGAATTGAGAATCCCGGTTGCTTCTTTTCTCTGGCTGTCAGAGCATTGCTCGGCGGTGCGCGGAGGCTGCCACCGTCGGTGTCGCTTCAATGCGCGGGAGATTTTCACCAGCTTACCAGGATGTCGCCGGTTTCACAGGATCAGAGTCCAGAATTCAGAAAGCTTCTCGCCCTTCCGGGTTGTGCGGATCCTCCGGCAACTTTCCCTGCCGAGGGAGGCATCGCGCGTGACGGGATCAGGTCACTTTTTTTTGAGGGCCTCTCCTGCCGTGGCCAGCCGACCCGGGTGTTCGCGGTGCTTGGTATCCCCGAAGCAGGCAATGAGAAACTGCCGGCGGTCGTTCTCGTCCATGGCGGGGGTGGCACCGCATTTCGTGAGTGGGTGGCGCGCTGGAAGGCGCGCGGGTACGTTGCGCTCAGCATCGCAGTGGAAGGCCAAACGGATGTCCCCGCCGAGGGAAATACAGATTGTCCATGGTTGCGTCATGCGCATGCCGGACCATCTCGGCAGGGAATCTATCGGGACTCCGCGCGTCCTCTCGGGGACCAGTGGATCTACCATGCAGTGGCGGATACCATTCTCGCGCATTCTCTTCTCAGGTCTTTTCCTGAGGTCGACGGTGACCGCATCGGCTTGATGGGAATTTCATGGGGCGCTGTCATCGGCACGACGGTGATCGGAATCGACCCGCGCTTCGCCTTCGGCATTCTCGCCTACGGGTGCGGTTTTCTTGTTGCCAACCTGAACGAATATGGCCGTGCGTTGAGGGAGAATGGGCTCTACCACGAGCTTTGGGAGCCGTCGTTACGGCTCAAGCAGGCATCCCTGCCGACGCTCTGGCTCTCGTGGACAGGAGATGCTCACTTTTCCCTCACCAGCCAGGCTGCCAGCTACCAGAGTATTCAAGGAGAGCACATGGTTTCGCTCGTCCCGTTTCTTGGCCATGGCCATGGTTTTGCCTGGGAGGTAGATGACAGCTACGCCTTCGCAGATGGGGTTTTCAAACACGGCAAACCATGGTGCCGACAAGTCGCCATCAAGGGGGAGGAACGGAGGACTGCTCAGGTTGTGTTCTCCGTTTTTAGAGCGATCGATTCAGCCAGCCTTATCTTCACGCGGGACACGGGCTTCACGGGTGACCGCGGGTGGCAAGAAGCCCCCGCTTCGATCCACGCCTCTGGGAACCGCCTCGAGGTTTCCGCTCAGATTCCTGGTGGCTCGACCGCGTGGTTTCTGCTTCTTAGGAGCGGATCGCTCTACGCATGCTCGGATTTTCAGAGCCTCGAAGCGGAATAAGTTGGCATCAGGAATGTGCTTCGATGCAAGAAAAATGAAGCGACAGAACGCTGGATTTTCAGCCCTTGAGAGAGTCTGATTTATGGCGGTGCCCGTCATTGATGTCCGCATTCTGTGCGGCACGGCGCGAGGCGGAAATGGATGAATATCCATGACCAACGAGCAACCAAGCCACGCTGGATGCGGGTAGTAACCCGAAGGCTTTTTGAGCGAGCCCAGAGCGCAGTGATGCTCACTTCAGCCCAATTCTATTTCAAGTGGCGGGTGGAGCAATGGATCAGACCTTCCCTAGAGAGGTCACTGCGCAAGCTATAGAACAGCTTGCAGAATTAAGAAACACGCCACTTGGCGGAAGAAAACGCCAAATATTCAAAAAAGAGGATTGCAAGCATTTGTAATGAGTGTCATCATTCGAAGGTCTGAGAGATCAATTCGTTGGTTTTTTAAATTTTTCAGTGTCGGAAGTGTTGAAGCAAGAGTTAAGGGGTTTTCTTTTGCTCACCTTCCGGCGCTGGATCCCCCTCCTTCATCGAAGCTCAGGGAATGCATAGATGCCAAAGGTGGGAAGTCTCGCAAGCCTCTGCAAGGTCAGGGAATGACCGCCTCCTGCAAGCTTCAGGAATCCGCTTGCGATCTGTGACTCTCAAGTGATCTGTGACCCATGTTGAAAGGAATCTCACCTCTACTCTCCCCGGAACTTCTTGCCACCCTCTGCAGGATGGGCCACGGCGAGGAGCTTGTGCTCGCCGATGCCCATTTTCCCGGTCACCAATTTCATGAGCAGGTGATCCGCGCGGATGGATTGTCCATTCCGGCACTTCTCGACGCGATTCTTCCGCTGTTTGAATTGGATGCGTATGACCCGGCTCCTGTTCTGACCATGGAGGCAGTCGAGGGCGACCAGCTCGATCCTGCAGTCGAGGGGGCCTACGCTGAAGCGATCGCTCGGCATAGTAGCCTGAACCCGTCGATTCGTCGGCTCGAACGCTTCGCGTACTACGAGCGCGCTCGAAAAGCCCATGCTGTTCTGGCGACTGGTGACGTCAACAAATATGCCAACATCATCCTGCGCAAAGGAGTGACGCCCGTGGCGGCTCCCTGCTGAAGAGGCGGTGCATCGATCATAGGTCTTACGAGGGACGGACTAAACGAGTATCCGGAAGAGGCGTTCTGGGGGGCAGGCTCGGCGCCGAGGGAGATCGAGAGATCGGGAGATGGAGCGATCGAAGCGAGAGAACCTGATTAGGATGTCGCGTCGACGTAGAGGGTGAAAGGGCTCCATGGCTGGTGACCGACGGCGAGCTCTGGAACGAGGCTCTCGGTGAAGGGCTTCGGTTCGCTGCGGGAGAACCCCGCAGCTGCGAGAACGGCTTGCAGGGCCCGAGTGTCGTAGCCGGCGTGGTGACGGTTTTCGGGGGTCGAGTGAAAAAACTCATTGAGAACATCCATCGGTTCGTGGAACGACCCGAGGAACGGTGGGAGCAGATGGAGGAGTTGGTCTTCGGCGGCTTTGTCGCCGCTCTCGCCTGCGGCATACAGTCGCGCGGCCAGTCCGCAATCGGGTACCGCGATGCGGAGAACCCCTCCCGGCTGGAGGACGCGTCGGCATTCTAGCAGGAAGCCGGGCACGCTCTCCCGTGGCAAGTGTTCGAGAACGTGGTGGAGCAGGATCCCTTCCCATTCGTGGTCAGGAAAGGGCAGGGGATCGCGGAGGTCGAGACAGAAATCAACCTCGCCGGAGAAGCGGTAGTGGTCGGCATTGAGAAAGCCGTCATACTGTCCGATCGGGTCGGGGCCGCACCCGAGGTTAAGAAAGCGCTGGTCCGGGAAAGAGAAGCTCCGACTGCCGCGGAGCTTGCGGTGGCGGAGCGAGGCGAATTCGAAGCGGAACTGATCGTAGAGTGCGACCATCGCTTTGGGAAGACGCTTGCGGGGTGAGCCGATCATGGTAGGTCGGTGGGAATCCGGGGAGGAAAGGGCAACTGGGATGGGATGAATCTTTTCGCTGAATTCGCGACTCAGGCGTTCTCAGGCAGGCTGAGTCTGGCGCAGAGTTTGAACGCCTCAAAGAGGCTCGAGTGGTGGGCGCTCCCCTGCCACGCGATGTCGAAGGCGGTGCCGTGGTCGACGGATGTGCGGGTGACAGGGAGGCCGAGGGTGGTATTGACAGCCGTCTCGAACGCGAGGGCCTTGAGCGGGATGTGGCCCTGGTCGTGATACATGCAGATGACGCCGTCGAAGCGCGCGCGGTTGCTCGGGATGAAGACGGTGTCGGGCGGCAGTGGGCCGGTGACAGAGATCCCCCGAGCACGTGCCTCCTCAAGCGCAGGAACGAGGATGTTCTCTTCCTCACGGTTGCCAAAGAGGCCGTGTTCTCCGGCGTGGGGGTTGAGGCCGCAGGCGACAAGCGCAGGTGTTTTCCCACGGATGCGGATGAGGGCCTGATGGGTGAGCTCGATGACCTCGAGGATGCGTTCGGTGGTCATCAGGGCGGGCACTTCATGGTAACCACAGTGGCAGGTGACGAAGCTGGCGGTGACTTCGTCGGAGACCTGAAGCATGCAGGAACGCTCGGCGTGCATGCGGTCGGCGAAGATCTCGGTGTGGCCGGGATAGTCGATGCCGGCCGCGTGCAGCGCCTCTTTGTTAAGGGGAGCGGTGACGACACCAGCTATTTCTCCCGTCAGGGCGTCGGCGATGGCGGTGGTGACATAGGCGAAAGCTGCCGCACCAGCCGCCGGACTGACCTGACCCGGAGTGAAGTCAGCAGGAGAAACCTGTTTGAGGTCCCGGACCGAAGCGGGGTCAGGGGGAGGCAGTGCGAGCATCTCGGCCACGGCACAAAGCACCGCGAGGTCACCGTAAACCAGCGGCTTACCGGCCACCGCGGCGAGCGCGGGGTCGGCGAGAAGCCGGAGACAGATCTCAGGTCCGACCCCGGCCGGATCTCCCATAGTGATGCCGAGTTTTTTCACGGTTGCATTCCTCGTCGGCCAGATCTGCTCTGGTTCTTCTCAGCTGTTCATCCTGCGCAGGGCAGGTGGTTCTCCGCCAGCACGCGGAAAGCGATCTGTGGACCTCTTACTGTGCGGCAGCGATCCCCTTTTCGATATCCTCGAGGATGTCGTCGATGTGCTCGATCCCGACTGAGAGGCGGATAAGCTCCGGTGTGATACCGCCGTCGGCCTGTTGTTCGGTGTTGAGCTGTGAGTGGGTGGTGGTGGCTGGATGGATGGCCAGCGACTTGGCATCGCCGACGTTGGCCAGGTGACTGAAGAGCTCCAGCCCTTCGATGAATTTCTGGCCGGCTTCGCCTCCTCCCTTGATGCCGAAGACAACCATCGGCCCACCTTTTCCTTGCAGGTATTTCTGGTTTTTCTCGAACTCCGGATCGTCTTCGAGTCCGGGGAAACGGACCCACTCGATTGCGGCATGACTTTGGAGATGCCGGGCGACGGCGAGAGCGTTCTCGCAGTGGCGGTCCATACGCAGCGGGAGGGTTTCGATCCCTTGGAGGAACTGCCACGAGTTGTCGGGCGAAATACAGGCGCCAAGGTTCCGCAAAGGCACCGTCCGCATCCGGAGGATGTAGGCGAGCGGGGCGAGCATCTCCGGCAGATCATGTCCCCAGCGCAGGCCGTGGTAAGAGGTGTCGGGCTGGTCGAAGAGCGGGTGCTTGCCAGCCGCCCAGTCGAAGCGTCCGGAGTCGATGACCACCCCGCCGATGCCCGTGCCGTGCCCGCCGAGCCATTTTTGTCAGCGAGTGGACGACGACGTCAGCTCCGTGCGAAAGCGGTTGGTTGAGGTAGGGGGTGGCGAAGGTATTGTCGACGATGAGGGGGACCCCAGATTCGGCTGCATGGGCGCCGATGGCATCGAGGTCGGCGACCTCAAGGGCGGGATTTGAAACGGTCTCGACAAAGAAGGCACGGGTCCTGGCATCGGCCGCGGCGGCAAAGTTGGCAGGGTCCTGGGAGTCGACGAAACGGACCTCGATGCCGAGGGCAGGGAGGAGGTCATTGAACTGGGTGTAGGAGCCACCGTAGAGGTTGCGGGCGGAGACGATGTTATCGCCTTTGCTGGCGAGGTTGACGATCGCGTTGAAGATGCCGGCGGTCCCTGAAGCGTGAGCGAGTCCAGCCATCGGGTGGGCCCCCTCGAGAAGGGCGACGCGCTTTTCCAGAACGTTCGGTGGTCGGATTCATGAGCCGGGTGTAAATGTTTCCGAGCTCTTTGAGGGCGAAAAGATTTGCTGCGTGCTCCGTGTTGTTGAAGACGAAGGAACTGGTCCGGTAAACTGGAACAGCACGGGCATTGGTGACGGAATCTGGCGTGTGGCCTCCGTGGAGGCAGAGTGTCTCTGGCTTCATGATTGGTGAAAGATGCTAGGACAGATGACGGAGTCTTGCCAGTCGAAAGCAAGGCGAAGACACGGAGGGACGCAGAGTGGAAGATGCTGTGTCGTCTTCCGCGTCGGATAGAACCGCCGCCCGCATCGGGACTTTGCTCCGCTTGGGTCGCTCGCGTCCTGGTATCCTGCCAGGCCCGGGCGCTTAGCTTAGAGGAGCCGGCGGACGTTGCCCAAACCATCGGCGGTGATCTGGGAGTGACGTGCTGCGACCTCGTAGTCGAGATAATTCTGCCACTGGCAGGGACGAAGGGCAGTGAGACCGTAGCCGCTTCGGAAGGCGCTGTTATCGAGGATTTCCCATCCGAACTGGGAGTTGCGGTTGCCGTAATCAAGGCGGTGGATCCACGCGCCGAACTCGTCTTTTCGCCAGGTTTGGTCGTCGTTTCCAGGGATGCGCTGGCCGAAGTTCCAGACCCGATCCACCACGTCCCGATCATAGGCACCCTCAGGAATGTGGGGGGATTCCTGCCATCCGGATAAGAGCTTGTCTTCGCCGATCATCTGCAGTGGAATATAGGCTTATTTACCGCCTTCTGCGATGTTAAATTCCTGCCCTTTCTGTTTGCCGTCGCGGGGGCATGCCCTATCGGGTAGGTTCCGATGTATTTTGTCTTCGTCCTGACATGACACCAAGTCGCAACATCAGTCTTTTTCTGGCCCTTCGTTACCTGAAACCGAAGGGGACCTTCGTGTCGGTGATCACGGTTATATCGATTCTTGGAGTGAGCCTCGGGGTGGCGGTTCTGATGGTAGTCATCGCTGTGATGGGCCGGCTTCGAGCAGAAGATAAAAGACTCGGTGTTGGGGTTCGAGCCGCACATCGAGGTGGGAGCATATCCAGTGCTCGCGGAAGGTGGCGAAGAGGAGCTTCCCGAGCACGGGATGGATTGGTTTAAGGCCATGGAGGCAGCGCAGACCGTGGATGAGGTGGAGGGAGTGTTTCCCTTCGTCGAGGGGTTACTCTTTCTCGACTCCGGGGGAGATCCTCATGCGGCCGGTGTCCGCGCGGTGCGGCATGAAGACCGAGAGAAGGTGGAAAAACTTGCCGGTAAAATCGAGGAGGGAAGCTTTGACCTCTCCGACGTCGATCTGCCCGAGGATTGTGACGGTCGCATTGTTCTCGGTCTGCAGGCATCGAACCGCCTGCGCGTCCGTGCAGGCGATACCGTGACCGCCTACGCGCCGAACAATGTCGGCGAGATCGTGCGAGCTCTGCGCGAACTTGAAGAACAACCGGAGGAGAGCCGAGGGGACGTGATGGATGAGGTCGAATCGATGATTCTCCCTTTTCGGCTTGAAGTTGCCGGCATTTTTCGCGGCGATTTTCACTACGACCAGATCGCATTGCTTCCCCTGCATATCGGTCAGGAGATTTTCGAGACCCGTGGTGGGGTGAATGGCCTGGGGGTCCTGACTACAGACGCCTACCGGGCGCGGGAAGTGGCAGACGCCATGCAATCGAAGCTCCCGCCCGGATGGTTCCCCCAGACGTGGATGGAAAAGCACCAACTCTGGTTTGCCACCATCAGAAACGAGCGAGATATGATGCTGGTGGCACTTTTTATGATCGTGCTGGTGGCCGCATTCTCGACGATGAACACGATGATCACGGTCACCGTGCAGAAGCGGCGCGAGATCGGGGTGATCACGGCTCTCGGCTCGCGGGTGTCCCAGGTGCTCTGGATCTTCCTCGGCCAGGGGATGGTGGTCGGGATGATGGGCGCCCTCAGCGGCATCGGTCTCGGACTTTTCGTCATTCAGTTCCGCAATGAGATCCGCAGTTTCTTCGGCGAGGTTTTCGGCCGGGAGATTTTTTCCGAGGCGATCTACGGAATCTCTGCAATCCCAGCGAAGGTGCTCTGGTCCGATATCTGGACGATCGCTGGGGGGGCTTTTTTGCTCTGTTCGGTGGCGGCATTGATCCCTGCTTTCATGGCGGCGAGAACCGACCCGGCAAAAGCACTGCGAGGCGACTGATAAGCACGACGAAAACTGTCTCCGAGGGTGAACTCTCTGCCGTTCTGCACTAGCCTGAGACGATGGATCAGAATGACCTGGTGGCGTTTCTCGAGAGCGACGGTTGGCGCTCGGCCTTTGATGCTGGGCCCTTGACTGCCGGTCGCCAGATGGCGCGCGCACGGCAGGTCGCCGAGGTCCATGCCCGAGTGCTCGATACCGGTGACCTCGAGGTGCAGGGAGTCGTGACAGAAAAGACCGGTACGATTCACCGACCGGAACTGATTTTCTGGCACCAGGGGGAGGCGACGCGGATGGATGCCGACTGCACGTGCGGAGTCGGAGCCCACTGCGTGCACGCAGTCGGCATCCTCGAAAACCTCCTCAAGGCTCCTGCCGCTCGCGTGGCCAGCGCGTTTGGAGAGGCTCCCCATGCCGAGCACATGTTGGCGGGAAAAAAAATCCTGCGGCTGGAGAAACCGCCTGCTGCTGCCGGGGAGGAGGTATTCGAGGAAGGTGAAGACGAGCGGGCGTGCCGCCCGCGCTTCCTCATGCGTGTGGAAAAACGCCTGGGCGGTGAACGCCTCGCGTGGATGCCTGAATTCTTCGCGCAGGCACAGGCTGTCTACGGGAAGCACCGAGTCGACCTTGACCCCTCCGGCACCCTTCCGGCCATCGTCACCGGCAGTGGTAGCATCCGTCGCGATCGCAGCGCAGAGGGGGAAGCCGTGCAGAGCCTCTACGCACTCAACCTCCTGCCCGGAGCTGAAAAGCCTCCCTCCGCCCTCCGCCGGATCGACCCCGCACCTGTTCCCGGAACGCTTTGGAAAGTGGATGCCAGGGAGTGGCCGCACCCGGAGTTCTTCTGGCAGCGCTTCCGGCACGAGGGGGTGCCTGCGCTGGAGCGCCGAGGCTGGGAGGTCCAGTTCGCGGCGGATGTCGGAATGCGGCCGCTGGTCTTTAAGACCGAAGGGTGGAAGGCGGAGATCGTCGAGGAAGGGCGAGGGTGGTTCCGTCTTTCCGCTGGATTCGAGATCGATGGCGAGCGCTTCGCGCTCCAGCCGATCCTCGCCTCGCTCGTCGCGAACAGGTTTCTGGAAGCCACCGAAGACCTCCCGGCCGGCCAGGAGTTTATGATCTTCCTGCCCGACGGCCGCGGACTGGCACTCCCGGTCGGTCGTT
The DNA here is from genome assembly GCA_943789025.1 of uncultured Verrucomicrobiales bacterium. GTDB lineage: Bacteria > Verrucomicrobiota > Verrucomicrobiia > Verrucomicrobiales > DEV007 > CALSSN01. The sequence goes on along the minus strand of CALSSN010000007.1, from coordinate 12,545 downwards.
TTCGCCGGATTCTGACCACGCTGGGTCAGCTCATGGAGTTTCCATTCCCGGATGGCGATATCCGACTCAACAAAGTCGATGCCGCACTCCTCGCAGGCGGGGAGGAAGAAGCGGTCTTCGGGGTGGAGACTTCACCCGAGATTGAGGCGCTTGCCGCGCGTATGACCGACTTCGAAGCGATCGAACGCGTGCCATTGCCAGACGGCCTGCAGGCTACCCTCCGCGACTACCAGGCGGATGGGTTTTACTGGATGCAGTTTCTCGCCCGCTACCAGCTCCATGGCATTCTTGCTGATGATATGGGACTGGGAAAAACCCTCCAGACCCTTGCTCATATTCTGGCCGAGAAGGAAACCGGTCGCTCAGGTGCTTTGCCCTCGCTGGTGGTGGCTCCCACTTCAGTGGTCGTCAACTGGCAGCGGGAGGCGGCAAAGTTTTCGCCTGCTTTGAACGTGCTGGTCCTCCAGGGTGCTGACCGCCACCGCAGCTTTGGCAAGATTCCCGACGCCGACATCGTCCTGACTTCTTACGCCCTTGTGCCTCGTGATCTCGAGCGCTTCGCGGCCTATCACTTTCATCTCTGCGTTCTGGATGAAGCCCAGCACGTCAAAAACCCCGGTGCTCAGATCAGCGTCGCAGTTCGGGAGATTAATGCCGTGCAGAGGCTCTGCCTTTCCGGAACTCCGATCGAAAATTCCCTCACTGACCTCTGGAGTTTGATGGATTTTCTAATGCCCGGTCTGCTCGGCACTTCGGAGGCATTTGCAGCCACCTACCGCCGCCCGATCGAGAGTGGCGGCGACGGCGCGAAGGCCGCAGCTCTCGCCCGCCGGGTCGGGCCATTGATTCTCCGCCGCACCAAACACGATGTGGCAAAGGAGCTGCCACCAAAGACCGAGATTCTCCATACCATCCAGCTCGAAGGGGAGCAGCAGGATCTCTACGAGACGGTGCGCTCAACGATGGACAAGCAGGTGCGCCAGGCCCTGGCTATCCGCGGCACGGAAGCCCAGATCGTGTTTCTCGATGCGCTGCTCAAGTTGCGACAGATCTGTTGTCACCCGTCATTGCTCAGGGGCTCGGAGTCCGGGGCGGGGAGTCCTGAAGCGGTGGTGCCTGCCACTGCCACTACCACTGCGGCCCCGGCATCCGCCAAGTTCGCGTATCTGGCGGACCTGCTCGTCACCCTCCGGGCGGAAGGTCACCGGACGCTGCTTTTTTCGCAGTTCACGTCGATGCTCGCGATTCTCGAGGCCCACCTCAAAAGAGAAAACTGCCCGTACCTGATCCTGACCGGGAGGACGAAAGACCGGCAGTCACTCGTCGAACGCTGGCAGGGTGGTGAGGGTGAGGTCTTTCTTATTTCGCTGAAAGCCGGCGGGACAGGCCTCACCTTGACCGGCGCAGACACCGTCATCCATTATGACCCGTGGTGGAATCCGGCCGCCGAGAACCAGGCGACCGACCGCGCTTACCGGATTGGTCAGGACAAGCCGGTTTTCGTGCATAAGCTTCTCTGCAAAGATACGGTCGAGGAACGCATCCAGCAGCTGCAGGGAAAAAAGGATGACCTCGCTACCGATCTTCTCACCGGCGCCACCCATAGTCTCGATCTCAGCGCCGACACCATGAGACAGCTTCTGTCATGAGCCGTCTTGCTGTCCCATTTTCGCGGTGTCGTGGGTGCACGGCAGGCGCAGGACGCTGCGGGCACTCGGATTGACAAGAACCATCCATGATCTAGCCTCCTGCCCTCCGTTTTGCTTTTTTGAAAAACCGCAGATGTTCAAAATTCTTATCGTCATCGGCGTGGTGGTGTTCGCCATTGCCTGCCGCACCTACCAGACTCCTCTGATTCGGCGTCTCGGAGGGCTGGCGATCCTTGCCGCTTCCTTCCTCGGTGCCTACTTCGCCAGCGGCAGTCTGGCCGTCGGTGTGCTGGGCGCGTGCTTCTGGTTTATTCTCCCGTGGTTCGAGATTCTCACCCGTATCCGAGCCATGCGTCTGCCCCTCGAGCGGGAACTCGAGGAACGCTGGCCACCCAGGGGGCAGAACTTTCCTGAGCTCGACACCCTGACCGAGGAGATTGAAGAGGAGGGATTTGAGCAGCTTGCCGATACCGGGTGGAGCTGGGAGGGGATGGATCAGTTTATTCGCGTCTTCTTTCGCGAGGAAGACCGCCTCCAGGCTGCCATCTTTTTCACCGAACAGGAAGGCATGAGCTTTTACCACACCGGCCTGATTACGAGGACCTCCGAGGATCGGCACCTGCTCACCTGGAATTACCCGTTTTCCTACACCATGCTGCTTCCTCCCGGGATGCAGATGCACCGCGTCTCCACCTCAGACGACCCCGCAGGGGGGTTCTCGAAACTCGTCCGCGCCCATCTTGAATGGCTCGCAGTCGAGGCGATCGATCCGGCAAGCAGCCTGCCCCTGACGGCGGAGGAACTGGATGAGGTCATGCGGCAGGATATGCGCCGTCAGGTCGAGCACAATCTGGATGAGGGGATCATCATGCTGGCGGACGAAGGTACCTTTCGTTACTCGGTGAAGGGCTACTTCTTTCTTTGGACGCGGATTGTTCTGGACATGCTGCGCTTGGTGTAAACTGGCTCGTGCCCTTTTAGTACGCCTCCGCCGAGAGGGGAGTGGAGAAGTTTTGGAATCGAGTGTAACATCCCTGCTTGATGAGATTTTCAGTGCCTTTCCAACTTTCGGTGATGATGTTTCTGCAGTTCTTTGCTTGGGGGGCATGGTTTGCCACCCTGGCTCTCGCCATGGGGAACCATGGGCTCGGAGATTTTATCGGAGGTGCCTACGAAAGCGCACCCATTGCAGCGATCACGGCGCCGCTTTTTCTCGGCCTTGTTGCGGACCGCCTGTTCGCCTCGGAAAAGGTCATGGGCGTTCTCATGCTGGTCGGAGGCGGCATCATGTGTGCCATTGCCGCCATTGCTCCCCAGGGTGCTGAAAAAGGAGCGCTGATTGTCTGGCTTATGATTGCCTACATGCTTTGTTACATGCCGACTCTGGGTCTCGGCAACACGATTGTCTTCACCCACCTCAAACAAGAGCAGTTTCCCAAAGTGCGGGTCTGGGGAACCATTGGCTGGATCGTCGCCGGCCTCTCCCTCGGTGCCTTTGGCTGGTCTGCTTCTCTTAACATCTTCTGGCTCGGCGCCATCTCCAGCATCGCGCTTGGCATCTTCAGCTTCAGCCTGCCCAACACACCGCCACCCGCTAAGAACAAGCCTCTCGACATCGCATCGTTGTTCATGCTCGATGCGCTCAAGCTCCTAAAAAACCCTCCCTTTTTCGTCTTTGCGGTCTGCTCGATGTTGATCTGCATTCCACTGGCCTATTACTACGGGCAGACATCGGCCTTCCTCGGTGCTGCCGGATTTGAACAGGCGGCCTCGACCATGACGCTCGGTCAGATGTCCGAAATCGTCTTCATGCTCTTGATTCCGTTCTTTTTCCGTAAGCTTGGGGTCAAACTGATGCTTCTAATCGGGATGGGATGTTGGGTGGCGCGCTACGCCCTGTTTGCCTTCGGTGCTCCGGAGCAAGTGGCATGGATGCTCTTAGCGGGAGTGGCTTTGCACGGGATTTGTTATGATTTCTTCTTTGTCACCGGATTTATCTACACCGACAAAAAAGCGCCTCCAGAAATTCGCGGCCAGGCGCAATCGTTACTGGTTTTCCTCACCCAGGGTCTGGGAATGTTTTTTGGGTTCAGAATGGCCTTTGGGGGCACCTTCCCATTTACCTCTGCGGCTTTGCCAAATACTTTCAAAGATTTCGGCGCCGCTCCCGCCGGCGACCCCCCCTTGAGGGACGCGATCACCGCTGCCGCATCGAAAGCTGAGCCGAGCTTCTACGATGCGCTGCTCGGGATGTTTGGCAAAGGCTACCCGGAGGGGGTTCCCGGTGATTTAATTACCAGAGCAATGACCGATTGGAAAAGCTACTGGCTCTTCCCCGCTGGGATGGCCGCTGTCATTTTTGTTCTTTTTGCGCTGCTCTTTTGGGACAAGGTTGACAGCGAGGTCAGTGACGAAGAAACGGCCAGAGCGGCGTCGCCAGATGAAGAGAGCGCCGTGTGACCGAAACCATGGGAATGGGTGAAAGTATTCTCCGGTGCCAAGCGTAGTCCTGTTACTCCGAGCCCCACGAAAGTGCAGCGGAACCCTCACTGTGTTGCTTCCAGAGGTCGCTTCCACCCCACCGCTAACTCACCCACCTACCACTACGACTGATGCCAACGATACTTTGCGCCGGCGCAGGCCATATGGGTCGTTCCCATGCCCTCGCTTACCATCACATTCCGGAATTCGACATCGTCGGGATCTGCACGCGATCGGCAGCATCGCGAGAAAAACTGAACGACGAACTCGGGGGTGGCTACCCCCTCTTTGCCGACTTCTACCAGGCCTTAAAGGAAACCGCACCCGACGCAGTTGCTATTTCGACCTACCCTGACACCCACGCCCCGTACGCCATCGCGGCATTGCAGGCAGGATGTCATGTGTTTATCGAAAAACCTCTGGCTGAAACCGTCGCGGAAGCCGAGAAAATCGTCGCCGCCGCCGAGGCCAGTAAGCGCAAACTCGTCATCGGCTACATCCTCCGATACCACCCGAGCTGGCAGAAGTTTATCGAGCTGTCCCATGGCCTCGGCAAGCCCCTGGTCATGCGCATGAACCTCAATCAGCAGTCGAGCGGACCCGAGTGGGAAACCCACAAAAACCTGATGGCATCGATCAGCCCGATCGTCGATTGTGGGGTGCATTACGTCGATGTGATGTGTCAAATGACCCGTGCTCGTCCAGTGCGTGTTTCTGGGCTGGGTGCTCGCCTGACAGAGGAACTGCCAGAAGGGAAAATGAATTACGGCCACCTTCAGGTTACTTTTGATGACGGTTCCATCGGCTGGTATGAAGCCGGTTGGGGCCCGATGATGAGCGAGGTGGCATTCTTCGTGAAGGACGTGGTCGGCCCGGAAGGAGCAGTGTCTATCGTGGCGGAAAAAGCCGCAGGGGAAGGCCAGAGCGCCAACGTGAATGCCCACACCCAGACCCAGTGTATCCGCCTCCACCATGCGGAACTCGACGCCGAGGGCCGGCCCGCGTGCGAGGATGAAGTAATCCGGCTCGATGACGAACCCGACCACGACGCCTTGTGTCGACGGGAACAGGAATTTTTTCTGCGAGCGATCCGCGAGGACCTCGATGTCAGTGAACAGCTCGGGGCAGCCCTCGACTCGATGCGCATCGTCGCCGCGGCCGACGAAAGTTTTCGCACTGGAAAGATGATCGACTTATGAAAGGAAAAACATTGAAATCGGTATGGCCAGCTACCTGCCTGGCATTTTTGGGAATGTTGTCACCGCTCTATGCGGAGACCGCGGAGACCGCGGAGACCGCGGAGACCGCGGAGACCGCGGAGACCGCGGAGAGTGAGGCGGAGTTCACGGCGCTCTTCAATGGAGTGGATTTTTCCGGCTGGCACGGCGACAATCCTCACGATACCATCAAGGCGAAAGATCGCGCGGCTTCGCTGGCGTCACAGGCGAAGGAGTTCACGAACAGCTGGCGGGTCGAGAACGGCGAGCTGATCAACAACGGCGAGGGTCCCTACGCCACCACCGACAGGGACTACGGCGACTTCGAGCTGGCACTCGAGTTTAGGATCGCCCCCGGAACCGACAGCGGCATCTACCTGCGCGGCACCCCGCAGGTGCAGATCTGGGACACCACTGAGGCGGCCGGCAAGTGGAAGCACGGCGCCGACAAGGGATCCGGCGGGCTGTGGAACAACGGTCGCGGGGCGCCCGGTCGCGACCCGCTGGTGCACGCCGACCGCCCGCTCGGTGAGTGGAACACGCTGCGCGCGCGGATGCTCGGCAGCCGCACTTGGATCTGGGTGAACGACCAGCTGGTGGTCGACGGCGTCTTCTTGCGCAACTACTGGACCCGCGGCAAGACGCCGGTGCCAGCGCGTGGGCCGATCATGCTCCAGACCCACGGCGGTGAGACGCGCTGGCGTAATATCCGGCTGCGTGAGATTGGTGCAGAGGAAGCCAATGAACTGCTCAGCGCGCTCGACACTGATGGCTTCGAAACAATCTTCACCGGCGCGGACTTCACCGGCTGGCAGGGCGATGTCGAGCAGTATGCGATCGTCGACGGCGCGCTGATTTCCCGGCAGGGAGGAAACATCTTCACCGAGCGCACAGTCCGCGATTTCGACTGGAAGCTCGAGTTCAAGCTTCCGCCCGGCGGCAACAACGGCTTAGCTATTCGCTATCCCGGGCAGGGGAACCCGGCCTATGTCGGTATGTGCGAGCTGCAGGTGCTCGACAACGACGCTTCGCAGTATGCCAAGCTAGATCCCCGCCAGTATCACGGTAGCGTCTACGGCAAGGCGGCAGCCGAGCGTGGCTATCAGCGACCGGTTGGGGAGTGGAACTTCCAGGTCGTTCGTGTGAGGGGCTCGAGAATCGAAGTCGAGCTCAATGGCACACCGATCCTCAATACCGACCTCGCAAAAATCACCGAATTCATGAAAGGAAACTTCAAGGCAGCCATCCCGGACTCCGGACACCTCGGGTTCGCCGGCCATGGCCAGGGAAGCTCTTTCCGAGAGATCTGGCTAAGGCCCGTGCCTGCTAAATGATAGTGCTGCCTTTGATTGAAAAAGTTGTGGTCAAAGAGGGCCGATTCAGGCTTTGGCTTGAGAGCTTCAAAGAGTTTGGATAGGGCAGGGGAATTCTAAAGAAGATAAAGAGCAAGCCTTAGAGTGAAAGCGAATCGGTCATTCGATTGAATTCAGCGCAAAAATTGACTCATGAACGCGAATATGTGTGAGATTACTGTGAAAATGGCCATGGAGTTCACCCCGATCGCAGAAGATTGAGGGATCAAGTTTTATCTATTGCCCGCTCAGAAAGAAAGAAAAAATACAGCATCAAGATCCGTGATTTAGGGTAATGGAAAGGCTGGCCAGGCCGTTTAAAGAAAAAAAGTTTAAGAGCAATCGCCATGATGGATATGCGATGTTGTTTTCGATCCCAATGTTTTTGTTTTACTCTTGCAAGGTAAGATCATGATATATGTGCATCATCATTTGGGCTTGGGAGATCATATAGTGTGTAATGCTATAATTAGAAATCTCTATGAAATTCATGGGTCAATTATACTCGCTGTTCGAAAAAATAATTACGGAAGCGTAAGGCAGTTGTATAAAGATATTGATCTTAACTTTCATCAAGTTGATTCAGACGAAGACTGTTATTTTTATTATCATAAGTTTCCTGGTATCAAAAAAATTCTTTCCAAATTTTTTTACAAGCTTCCTGCCGCTGGAAGACTGTTTTATGTTTCTTATTATAAATTTTCTTTTCTTGAAAAAAGACTGTCTCCTTTTTATCATAAGCTTCCGGCTGTCAGAATAGGATTTGAGTATTGCAGCAGTGATTGGGAAGAGTCATTGTATAATCAGATGTTGATGAATTATTCAAAAAGATTTTCTGATTTCTATATAGAAAGAGACCGAAAAAGAGAAGAGAAATTGGAGAAAAACCTTAATCTCCCGAATCGTTTTGCATTCTGTAATGTTCTTACGAGCAGTGGTGTCAACGATTTAAAAATTAAAACTGATCTCCCAAAAGTATTTCTGGATGCCAAGACGGATAGTCTTTTTGATTGGATGGGCGTATTGGAAAAAGCCGAAGAGATACACACAGTTGACAGTTCTGTGTTTCAGTTAATAAAACAGTTGAATCTGGATTGTGGAAAGTTTTTTTATGACACCAGGAATTCTGATTCCTCTCGAACGAAACCTTCTTTTCATGGAAGTGATTGGAAGATAGTGGAGTAGCAGAGTCAAGGGAAGCGGCTCATAACCGAACTAAGCTGGTGTGTGAATGCCAGTCATAATCAGGGCTCTCTGAAAAAGGCCAGCTTCAACACGATGAACCGACGTTGATGACCCTCACCACATCAACCATCAACTGCCGACAGCGTCTCCCGCTGGTACGCCAGCACAGCCCTCCAAGTTCGGGCGCGATTTTGGGCGTTCCGAGAAAGGTCTGATGGGTGTGGACCATGTTTATCTACCGCATGAGTTCCCCATCCTGCTCATGCAACTTCGCCTGCCGTAGCTCCATGAAGTGGCTCCGTTTGGCGGTACCACTTTATTAAAGAGTGCGCATTCATACCCCGCTCAGCATTTTTGGTAGCCTCGACAACCGCCAATCGGCAGCTGGTCATTGGCCTGCATAATTAATCGCCACTGTCCTTCCCATTCGTTTCGTGCTGTTATGATCCCCTCGACAACCGAAAAGGGACGCCCGGATTCATTAACTCCGTAGTGCTGCTGATGTAGCTTTGTAAGCTCTGATAGAGGATACTGGGCAGAAAGTGAGGTGTCATGAAACAACATGTAGCCACCTTTTTTCACGATTTTACTCGCCGCAATCGAATCACTGTAGACACACTCTGCGCAATGGCAGGCATCTAAAAAAACACAGTCTACTTCATCGTCAAGTGTCGCTAAGGCCTGCCTGTCTCCGTTGATAAATTGTATTTCTTTAAACTCAAAACAAGGCGGTTTCTGTTCAAGGTTGGCATATGCCAGATTATCAATTGCAAAATAACGAACCTTCTTGACGCCAATCTGCCGGAGAAACTCATACATTCGATTCGAGGTATAGCCTCGAGCGACGCCAAGTTCAGCAAAAGTCACGGTTTGGTGGTCGCTAAACCGATCGAAAAAATTAAGAAGAGCGATGGCATCCCAAGGCATATTCACATAACCCCATTTTTTGGAAAGTTGCTCTCGTTTTTCTACGAGAAAGCGATGCCTCAGTTCTTCGTCTCCAAAATTAATTGCTTTTTCGGACGACTTAAGTCCAATAAATGCAGCAATTTCTTTTAATTTATTGCATATTTGCGTAAACATTTTGTCTTATTAATTTATGGTTAATACGAAATTTTTGGCTTGCCAATCACGCTTAAGTTATGGCCCTCTTTCAGTTCTGCAAAATAGACGACTCCAATTTTTTGGGTGACGCGCCCCCTCAGGCAGCTTGGTTATGAGGAATGCAGATTCAGAACTGTGCTGGTTCACCTTGAATCAGAGAAACGCAACTACGCTGCTATTGGGTCCTGATGGTTCTGGTCGTCTGAGATTTCTATCCTATGGAGTCGGGCTTTGGCAAGCTTTTTGTCCCGTTTCTCATGATTGTGTCGCGGCTGTTTTCGAGTACGGCTGCGTGCGGGACGTAGCCGATGACTGAGCGCAGACGGACTCTGGTGTAGTGGTCGACGTATTCCGAGACCACCCGCTTAGCGTCCTCGAGGGTGAGTGGAGTAGTGGGGTAGATGCATTCGTTTTTGAGGCTGCCGTTGAAGCGCTCGATCTTGACCGTGGACTGCGGATAGTAAGGCGAGGTGGTGGCCCGGGTGAAGTCGACGGTTTTGAGGAGGCTGGTGAATTCCCATCCCACAAACGGCTTGCCGCTGTCGCTCACGACCCTCGGGCGGGCTCAGGAGAAGCTTCTCGGGCACGCTGGAGGATAATCTGGGCATCCTCAGAGGTCATGGTGGGGGGGCGGGGTTGTCCCACGAGAGAATGTGGCCCGGTTATAGTCATTGAGAATAGCGCAGAAGAAGTGGAAGGAGCCTGAGAGATAGAGGTGTAGGTGAAGGCGATGTGCCAGTGGCTGTGGGGAGCTTTCGCCTGCTTGAAGCCGGAGCCTTGCATCGATGGTTTCCGAGGCCGCTTGCGCATTTTTTCGTAGGGAGGATACGTTAAACAGTGGCAGGGCGGCGGGTTATGTCGATTGGCCAGGCCCTGGCGCTCGACCCATTGGTAAGAAGTCGCTCTCTGGATGGAGGCCCAGCTGAGCAGGGAGATGCGGGGGATCAAAGTAAGATTGTGCTAGTTTGCCGATGACGGCGACCTTGCGGGTGAGTTCCACCTCAAGTTGGCCGATTTTTCGGTCTTTGGGATCGGGGCGGTTTTAACCCCGCTCGAAGGCGAGAGCTCCTTCCTCAAAAAGCGTCTTCTGTTACTGGTAGAAGAGAGTTGGTCTGATTCCCTTGTAAGCGCAGACCTCGCTGACGGGGGTTCTTTCGAGGAGATGGAGTCGAAGGATACTCACCTTCGCTTGCGCCCTGGCTTTACGTCGATTTTTTGGTCATATTGGTTCTGTTCTTGATGGTTTTTGCCACCAAGAACAGCCTCAATTCATCAACAGGCAAGTGGCTCCGTTTGGCGGTAGCACTTCACACTGGAACTCTGGGCAGGTTCAAGTGAACTGCCTAGAGATAAGAAAGGTGCGAATTTTCCTGGACTTATGCCTTGGATTAAAGATGGCAGTAAGCTAGCATCATGATGACTTGAGGCACTTGGGAATGTAGGTTCCTGAGGATGGAATTTTCTTGAGTCGTTTTAAGATGCTGATCAAAGGATCCGAGTCCGAGCGAGCCGCCCAGCGGTGGGGGCTGATTTACAGGGCAGCTGGAGCCTCAGCGGTCGGCCGAATGGTGAGTGTTCTTTGCGCGCTTGCTCAGGTGCCACTTGCGCTGCATTGCCTCGGTCAGGAAGGTTTTGGGCTTTGGATCACTCTGACAGGTGCGGTTAGTCTGTTGAATTTTGCAGATATGGGCATGGGGCTGGGGATGCAGAATAAAATTTCTGAAGCACATGGACGCGACGACCTGGAGACGGCGCGTGACATCTTCCTTACTGGTTTTGCGGTGCTTTGTATGATTGGGGGAGCGGTTCTTGTGATTTCGCTACTCATCGGATGGCGCGTGGACTGGGCGGGTGTCTTCAAAATTCAGGATAAGAATCTCGCTCTGCAGACGCGAACATGCTTGCTCGTGGTGATCGTCGGATTTTGCATGAGCTTTCCCCTCTCCGCAGCACAGAAGCTGGCTGTTGCATTGCAATTAGGATGGGCTCAGTCAGTTGCCAATGCGACTGGCAGTGTGGTGTCGCTCGTCCTCGTTGGGGTGGCTGCTCTGTTGGAGCTCAGTGTGGTGCCTTTCCTCGTGCTTGCCCTGATTCCTCCCGTGCTGGTTAACATCGGCCTGCTGTTCCATCTGATGCGACGGTTGGCCTGGCGCCTCGACCTTATCAGTCACTCCAATCGAAGGCATGCCCGTGAGATCTTCGGGATGGGAATCCTTTTTGTTGTTCCTCAATTAGCTGGCGCGCTTCTCGCAAGTGCTCCGCAGGTGATTCTGTCATCCGTTCTTGGTGCAGCAGCAGCAGTTCCGTTCAACCTGACGCAGCGGATGCTGGGGATGATTACGCAAGCTCGGGATATGATGATTGCACCGCTTTGGCCCGCCTACGCCGAGGCACGTAGTCGGGGCGATTGTCGCTGGATTGTTAAAACCTTTCGCCGTTCCGTTCTTATCACCGTCGTCACGACGTTGCTTCCCTGTTTGCTTTTTATCCTGTTTGGCCAAGGGTTGATTCTTTTCTGGACGAAAACGCCCGAATCGGTTCCCTCAAGGGATCTTATCCTGCTTATGACTGCCTGGCAGGTAGTCTGTGGTTTTTCTCTGCCATTTGCCATGCTTCTCAATGGTCTCGGTCGCCTGATCGGACAGGCGACTTATGGCATGACTACTGCTGCTCTGGCTGTTTATCTCATGCCTGTCTTTTCCGCACAGTGGGGTGCACCTGGGATTCCGATCGCCCTCATTACAGCCTACCTTCCGATCACGTTCCTGCTGAGTTGCGCAGAGTCTTTTTGGGTTCTCTCCAAGCTTAAGAATTTACCAAAAAAAAAGGCTGCACAAAGTGCGGGTAATTGAGGGGGTGATTTTTACAGGCTTTCTATTGTGTCTTTTCCCACATTATGCACAGGCAACCCCTTAATTTTCTGTAACCTGTTATCGCCTGTAACAAATGTTAGATTTCCTTTCGTATCTCGGGATTCTCTTGCCTTTGACAAGACGTAACCAGTTTCAAGATCAACCTCTTTCACAACGCTGTTTAGCTTGTCTTTCCTGACAAAATAAGCATTGACCCCTGCGCTACAGCTTCCAATGAGGGCATATCCTTTTTTGCAGGCCAAATGGTTTAAAGCCTTTAAGGATGCACCGAAATATAAATGACTATGATGGGCGTCCGTGCGGGAGAATGATTTTTCGTATGGAACCGTAAGAGCTCGGTCTTTGCCAAAAACACTATTGTATTCCATGATCACTATGACCGGGCTGACACAGTCGATGGCATCCCATATCCAGTAGTCGTTTCCATCAATGTCGATGTGAAGAATGCCAATCTCTGGATCAAAATTCCGTGACATGATCAGAGTATTGATGTTATCACGATCGATGAATGCTGCTTTTGCCTCTAAGTCATAGCGCCAGTAGTAATCTGCCTTTTTCACTTGGTTCATATTTTCCGAAGAACCATCCATAATCAGGCCTGACCAATTATTGTTCATCATGAGAAAGCGTGTGTTTGATTCTGAGTAATCACCCACGCCAAATTCGATAAAAGTTTTGTGGGGA